>PHBD01000024.1:0-48454 GCA_002841865.1 Deltaproteobacteria bacterium HGW-Deltaproteobacteria-19 | reverse complement strand
GACCGCCAGCACTTTCACGATCGGCCCTACATAGGGGATCCAGCCGGCAAACCAGAGGATGATGAGTCCCCAGAAGGTCTCCCGGACGGCGCCCTGGTTCTGCCTCTTCACCAGGGCGTACACCTGCTTCCCGATAAGCTGCGACATGGCGATGAATCCCGCCAGGGCCGCCACGGTCATAATGACGACCTCCAGGGGGATCAGGACGATCCCGATGACGGAAATGGCCAGAAGGATCGCCAGGGGCATCGCCAGGACCAGGGCCAGGAGCCCCCAGAGCGAGGAGCGGAGGGTTTCTTCCCGGATGGTCGTGGATATGACCGTGATCGGCTTCGGGATCAGGATCGTCACCAGCATGGCAATGATGAGGAGGCAGAAGAAGATCGCCAGGGAGATGACAGCCCAGACCCAGGACCATCCCTCCGCTTCGTCCTCGATGGCGGAGGACACGAAGGCCCAGAAGTTGGAGGCGTTGATCTCCGTGATGCTCCCCCGCACAATTGCGCCACGATCCTTGTTCAGGATATCTCCGCCGATAGAGACGACATCGCCGTCGACGACGGCTCGCTTCCCCAGCAATACCAGCCCGCCAACGGCCACAACATCCTTTTCCACCGTGCCGAAAACAGAAACCTGTCCGCCGATGGTGATGACCCGCTTCACCTTTGTATCCGCCTCGACGGTCACGTCGCTGCCGATTTTGAAAATGGTTGAGGATTCCTGGCTGGCCGCGGCGGCGGAGGCAAAGAGGAGGAGAGCAAGCATGATGCAGGCGGCAATCCGACCTTTCATGACCCGATCCTTTCCGCAGGCCTGTTGTATCCCCGGCAACGGGGCTCCGGCCGCTTCCCGGCGATCATAGCGGGCCTCCCTGCGGAATTCAACCGGTTCCTCCCGGACAGGCATCAATTTTTCGTCTCCTTTCTCAGGCGCTCTGCCTTCTCTGCCGGACGTATTCGATCACCCCCGGCATAACCGACAGAATGATAATGGCCATGATAACCAGTGTGAAGTTCCGCTTCACGAAGGACAGGTTCCCGAAATAGTATCCCCCCAGCACGAATGTGGCGATCCAGGCGACTCCACCAATGACGTTGTAGGAGATGAAGCGGCGGTAGGTCATGGTGCCGATGCCCGCCACGAAAGGCGCAAAGGTGCGGATGATGGGGATGAACCGGGCGATGATGATCGTCTTGCCTCCGTGCCGCTCGTAGAAGGCATGGGTCCGGTCGAGATACTCCCGCTTGAAGAACCGCGAGGTGTCCACGTGGAACACCCGGGGTCCAAGGTATTTCCCGACGGCATAGTTCACGGTGTCGCCGCCTACGGCGGCAACGGACAGGAGTGAAAACAGGAGGACCGGGTCCAGATCGCCCCGGGCGGCGAAGGCCCCCAGGCCGAAGAGAAGCGAGTCACCGGGCAGTATCGGCGTCACCACGAGCCCCGTTTCACAGAAGATGATCAGGAAAACGATCAGATAGGTCCACGGGCCGAAGATCCGGAGAATGTCGCTGATGTATCGATCAAGGTGAATGAAGATATCGATGAACTGAAGGATCAGGTCCATGAAAGATTATGCCTTTGGGGCCCCCTTCGCGGGTTTGTTCGATCGTTTCTCCGCCGGGGGCTCCACAGCAGAAGGTCCGGATTTGCTTTTTGCCTCCATCCGGACCGGGGCCTGCGGCACCGGGGGAAAAAATAAACGGTTCCCTTTTCCTGCCCGGGAACCGGCGGCGATCCTATCCTACCGAAATGGCTTTTGCAACAGGGATTTCCTGTCGCCGAAGATCGGAAAGAGCCCGTTGTGCTCCGAACGTTTTTGATATAAACAGGTTCCCCACCGCAAGGAAAGGAGATGCACGCCATGCGCGCGAAGGCAACCGTCATCGGCGCCGGCAATGTGGGGGCCACCGTGGCCCAGAGGCTGGCGGAGAAGGAATTGTGCGACGTGGTCCTCATCGACGTCGTCGAGGGGATTCCACAGGGAAAAGCTCTGGATCTGAGCCAGGCGGCTCCCATCGAGTGCCACGACGCATGTCTGACGGGATCGAACGCCTATGACGAGGCGGAGGGGTCGGATCTGATCATCGTCACCGCCGGCATCGCCCGCAAGCCAGGCATGAGCCGGGACGACCTTCTGGCAACGAACCGGAGCATCGTTTCCGCCGTCACCCGGCAGGCTGTCGCCCGGGCGCCGGAGGCCGTCCTGATCGTGGTCAGCAACCCTCTCGATGCCATGTGCCATGTTGCCTATGAAGCGAGCGGGTTTCCGAAGAACCGGGTGATCGGCATGGCCGGCGTCCTGGACGCCGCGCGCTTCCGTGCCTTTATCGCCCGGGAACTCTCCGTCTCCGTGGACAATATCCATGCCACCGTGCTGGGCGGCCATGGCGATACCATGGTCCCTCTGCCCCGTTATACGACCGTCGCCGGGATTCCCCTGCCGGAGCTTCTTCCGGCGGAGCGCATCGAGGCCCTCGTGGCCAGGACGAGAAGCGGCGGCGCCGAGATCGTGGGGCTGCTCAAGACCGGCAGCGCCTACTACGCCCCGGCCTCGGCGACCGTCGAAATGGCCGAGAGCATTCTGAAAGACCGGAAGAAGATCCTGCCCTGCTCGGTTCTCCTCGAGGGCGAGTACGGCATCCACGGCTTGTTTGTCGGGGTTCCCGTAAAACTGGGACGGAACGGTGTCGAGGAAATCCTCACCCTCCCGCTGACGGAACGGGAACGGGCGGAACTCTTACGCTCGGCTGAGGCCGTTCGGGAACTGGTGGACGTTCTCTCCCGACTGGGGTAAGCTTGCTTCCGTCCGTGAGCAAAGCCCCTTGACATTGCCGGCCCTGGCTCCTATAACGCCGTCAACGGAAGGTTGAATCCAATGAACACACCCATCAAGACGCGATTCGCCCCTTCGCCCACGGGTTACCTCCATATCGGCGGCGCCCGGACGGCCCTCTTCAACTGGCTCTTCGCCCGCCGACACGGCGGCATCTTTCTTCTTCGCATCGAGGACACGGACCAGATCCGCTCAACGGAGGAATCCACCCAGGCCATCCTGGACGCCATGACGTGGCTCGGCCTGACCTGGGACGAGGGACCCTTCTTCCAGGCGGAACGCGTCGGGATCCACCGGCAGATGGTCGAGAAACTGGTGGACGAGGGAAAGGCCTACTGGTGCACCTGCACTCAGGATGAACTGGAAGCGAAACGAAAAACGGCCCTGGCCGAGGGCCGAAAGCCGAAATACGACGGCACCTGCCGGGAACGGCACCTCTCCCCGACGCCCGGAGCCGTGGTGCGGTTCCGCTGCCCCGATGGCGGAACCACCCGGATGCAGGATCTCATCAAGGGAAATATCCTCTTTCAGAACGAGGAGCTGGACGACCTGATCATCCAGCGGGCCGACGGGTACCCCACGTACAACTTCGCCGTCGTTATCGACGACGCCCAGATGGGGATCACCCACGTCATTCGGGGAGACGATCACGTGAACAACACACCCCGGCAGATCCTCCTCTATGAAGCCCTCGGATTTCCCGTCCCTTTCTTCGCCCACGTCCCAATGATCCTCGGATCCGACAAGGCCCGTCTGAGCAAGCGCCACGGAGCGACTTCCGTCATGGCCTACCGTGATATGGGCTATCTGCCGGAGGCCCTGGTGAACTACCTGGTGCGCCTCGGCTGGTCCCACGGAGACCAGGAGATCTTCACCGGAGACGAGCTGACAAGCCTGTTTGACCTGGACGCCGTGGGCAAGTCCCCGGCGGTGTTCAATCCGGAAAAGCTGCTGTGGCTCAACCAGCACTATATCCGGTCCTATCCTGCGGACCGGCTGATGGAGGCCCTCCAGCCACTCTGGCCGGCGGCATCCGAGCCCTCACAGGAAGCCCTCGTCCGCGGGGTGGCCAGAGACCTCCAGTCCCGAAGCCGGACGCTCCTCGAGTTGATTGACGGCGCCGCTTTCTATTTTGCCGATGAGGTTGCCTACGATCCGAAGGCAGCGGAAAAATTCCTGACGCAGGTGTCCGCCGTTCTCCTGGAGGCCGTTCTGGAGGGGCTGCCCCATCTCATGGACTACTCGAAGGAAGGGATCGAGGCGTTTCTTCGCGCCCTGGCGGAGTCCCGCCAGGCAAAGCTCAAGGACATCGCCCAGCCGCTGCGCGTCGCCTTGACGGGAAAGACCGTCAGTCCCGGAATCGATGAGGTGATGGTAACCCTCGGCCGGGAACGCACCCTCGATCGCATTTCCCGGGCCTTGTCGTTTCTGCGCTCCACGAGTTCCGCCTGAACCCAAAAATGACCCGCAACACGGGATGATCCGCGGGAATGGCCGGTTTTTCATTGACCTGCCCCGCTGATTGTGGTTATTTGGTTGCCGTTGTTGTTTAACCCTATTCCCAATGAGTCCCTATTCAAGAAAGGAGATTGGTATTATGAAGAGCCGGTTCTTTCGGACCGTGGTGATTCTCTCCTGCCTGGTTCTCCTGTTCGCCGTGGGCTGCGCCAAGAAGGCCGTCAAGGAAGACACAGGAATGCAGGAGCAGAAGATTGCCGCTCAGGCAACAACAGACGATGACGCCGCCCGGAAGGCTGCAGAGGCAGCGGCCCGGGAACGCGCCCTGAAGGAGGAAGAAGCCCGCAGGGCCGAGCAGGAACGTCTCGCACGGGAGAAGGCCGAGAAGCTCGCGGCCCTGTTCGCGGACGTAAACTTCGATTTTGACAAGTATAACGTCAAGGCCGAATACCGGGACCGCTTGGCCGCACAGTCAGCCTGGCTGAAGGAAAATGCATCGGACACGGTCCTCGTCGAGGGTCACTGCGATGAGCGGGGAACTGCCGAGTACAACCTCGCGCTGGGAGAACGGCGTGCGGCATCCGTCATGAAGTACCTGATCGACCTCGGCATCGACAAGACACGAATCAAGACGATTTCCTACGGGAAGGATCGTCCCCTTGATCCGGCTCAGAACGAAGAAGCGTGGGCCAAGAACCGCCGTGCTCACTTTGAGATCAACCCCAAATAACGCTGCGATGTCTCCTCGTATGAGGAAGCTTGTTCTTCTCCTTTTTGTTCTGGTCGGTCTGGCCGGGGTGTCCGGTTGCGCCACCTCGAAGGACCTGAGAAGGGTTCAGGGTGATTTGCTTACCCGGATCGAGGCGACGGAGCAGAAAATCGCCGCTCTGGACCAGACCGATCAGAGCATCAAGGGCGACGCCAGGACCGTTGCGGAATCCGTTACGCTGCTGCAGAAGCGACAGGCGGAAACGGGCGCCGACCTGACGGAGGCCAAAGACCAGATCCGGCAGATCCGGGGTCTCGTGGACGGAATGAAGAAAGATCTGTCCTCTGGCGGCGGTCGCCAGGACGAGATGAAGGAGAAGGTTGACGCCCTGTCCTCCAAGATCCAGTTCCTTGAAAACTACCTGGGCATCAGCAAGAAGGACGACGGCAAAGAGGCCGTCCACCGGAACGGCGGGAACAACGGAAAGGAAACGAAGGGAAAATCCGATCGGGAGATCCTTTACGGGGCGGCATACGCCACCCTGAAAGAGGGAAAGTACGAAAAATCCCGCGCAGAATTCCAGAATTTCCTCAAGAAGTACCCCCGCACCGAATTGTCTGACAATGCCCAGTTCTGGATCGGTGAAAGCTACTTTTCCGAAGGCAAGTTCGAAAAAGCGATCTTGGAGTATGAAAAGGTCATCAAGAACTATCCCGAGGGAGACAAGGTTCCCCCGTCATTCCTGAAGCAGGGACTGGCGTTTGCCCAGTTGGGGGACAAGACCAGTGCCCGCATGATTCTGCAGCAGATCATCAAGGATTATCCCAACACGAGTTCGGCCCGTACGGCCCGAACGAAATTGAATGAGTTGAAATAGAAGGAGAAGTTTCAGGGGGTCTCAAAGGAGACGGCGTATTCGCCAGTCTCCTTTTTTTATGGATTCCCGCCGCCGAGTTCCCGGATCTTGCGCGGGAGATCGGCGCTCGAGGGATTCAGATGGAGGGCCTTCCGATAGGCCGACAGGGCTTCTTCCTTCTGCCCTGCCTTCGCGAAGGCATCTCCCAGATGCTCGGCGATGGTGGGATCGTCCGGAACCGCGAGGGCGGCATCCCGGAGATATTGAATGGCTTTCCCCAGGTCGTTCTTCTTAAAATACACCCACCCCAGGCTGTCGGTTATGTACCCGTTGCCGGGCTTTACTTTCAGGGCCTTCCGGATGAGCCGTTCCGCTTCGTCGAGGCGCAGCCCCCGTTCCGCATAGCTGTACCCGATGAAATTGAGAGCGTCGGCATGATCCGGCTCGATTGCGAGAATGCCCTCCATGAGGGTGATGCTTTCCGAAAACCGGCTGCTCTTCTCAAAGAGAACCCCGAGGCTGTAAGGCAGATCCACGTTGCGGGGGTGGGCGGCCATTCCCTGTCGCAACACCTTTTCGGCGGCCGCCGGGTTTTTCATCTCCTCATGCAGAGAAGCCAGATACAGGAAGAGCCCCGGGTAGTCTTTCCGCTTCTCCAGCGCCTGGCTGGCCGTCTGCAGGGCCTCCTCCTTCCGGCCCGCTTTACTCTGCAGCATGGCCATCCTGACCCGGGCATTCCCGAAAAACTCCGATTTCACGGTCACATCGCCATAGGCAGCGATGGCCTTGGCCGTATCGCCGTTATCCTCATAGGCGGACGCCAGAAGATACCGAAGGCGTGCTTCCGCCGGTTCTTCCTGCACCAGGGCCTCCAGCAGATCAACGGCGCGGGGATTGTCCTTCTTTTCCATGTAGAAGAGCGCCAGAGTCAGCCGCACGTCCCGATTGTCCGGATCGATTTTCAAGGCGTCCTGCAGGACCTGTTCGGCCTCGTCAAACCGCTGCAGCCGGATGAGCATCTCCGCCAGCCGGAGGCGGATTCCGATGCGCAGGGGATACTGTTCCATGAACCGGCGGTACGTCTCCACCGCCTTTTCCGTCTGCTTGCGGGATTCGTAGAACTGTCCCAGGTCGATCCAGGCCGCTTCAAAGGCAGGCCGCAGCTCCAGGACCTTCCGGAATCCTGCCTCGGCTTCTTCGTCCCGCTTCAGCTCCCGAAGAATCCGCGCCCGGTAGTAAAGGGAGGCCACGTGGTCCGGATGCACCTTCAGGAGGCGATCGTAACAGGCAAGAGCCCGTTCATACTCATGCGATTCCGTATAAAGAGCCGCCAGGTGCAGCCAGGCCGTCTCGTTATCCCGATCCAGCTCAAGAGCCTTCCGGAAAGACCGTTCGGCCTGGACGGTCTCCTTCCGGACGGCTTGGGCTCCCCCGAGAAGAAGGTAAACCATGGGTTCACGGGGATGCCGGCGCGTCGCATCCTGAAGGATGGCGATCACTTTCTCCGAATTCCCTTTTTCCGCATACAGAACGGCCAGTTCAATGGTCAGGTCGACGGATTTTTCATCATAGCGCCGGGCGGCTTCGAGCTCCGCGATGGCTTCATCCAGTTTCCCGTCCAGCATATACTGGACGGCCACGGAATAATGGAACATCGCCTTGGCATCACCCCGACCCGGCACGGCAGCAAACCCCTCCCGGAGGGGAGCCGTCGCGCATCCCGAGATGGAAAGAAAAGCGCCGATCAGGAAACACAGAAAGGGAATGTAAAAGGTTCGTTTTCTCATCGCCTGGCTCTGTCGCTGTTGCCGACCGGCCGGACCGCTTCCGACGCGGAAACAACCAGGATTCCGTGACGCCGGAGGAGCGGAAGGACATGCTGGAGGGTGCGGATGGTTCCGGGATAGGGGTGACCGATGATGATCGGGGGCTGGGCCGGATCGGCGGTTTCGGCCAGCCGGAGGATCCGGTTCAGGGTCTCATCATCGCGATTGCCGTCGATGAACAGGTCCCGTTTCGCGAAGGGAATGCCCGTCTGCCGGGCGGCTTCGCCTGCCCGGCTCCGGGAAGACGTCCGGCTGTCGATAAAAAAGAGACCCTTTTCCTGGAGCGTCTTCATGACGATGACCATTTTCTCCTGGTGCTCCGTGAAAAGGGATCCCATGTGGCTGTTGGCCCCCCTGGCATAGGGCACGTTCCGGGTGTTCCGTTCCAGCCGGTCTCGGATTTCATCGTCCTTCATGCTCGTCAGGAGGACCATCGTTCCCGGGTTGGCTTTTGTTTCCGAGCGGGGTTCGAGGGGGAGATGGAGGATCACCTCCCGTCCATCCTTGTGAATCATGGCGGCCGCCTGAGCCGAGCGGGCCCCGTCGGGAAGAACGGCAAAGGTCAGGGGCGTCTTGAGCGCAAGGAGCTCCCGGACCGGGGCCAGATCGTGCCCGATATCGTCAATGATGATGACGATCCGCTTCGGAGAACCGTGTGCCTCCGGCTTCGGGACGGTTCGGCCGGCCTCCCGCCGGTCTTTGCCCGTTTCTGCGGGAGGGGCTTTCGGAACAACCTTGCTCGGGACGACTTTGCGCGCCGGGACCTGCTCCCGGCGTGTGTCCCGCTGTCGCTCCGAATGGAGGAAAAAGGCAATGGCGACAATGGCTGCGACCGCGGCAAGGAAAGCGATCCACGCCAGAACCTTTCCTTTCTTCCTGCCTCTTCTGCGTCCCATCCGTCCGTTCCGTCCGTTCCGGCTCCCTCCTCACCGGAGCTCCCCGGACGGGGCGCCCGGGTGGCGTTTCCCTTGTCCTTAACTGCTTCGGGTTCCCTTCCGGAAAAGGTCCCAGCTCTTGAGGATGTCGATGGCGCTCTTGAGCTGGTTGTCATGGGCCACGTCCCCCATTTCATCCCGTCTCAGCAGCGGCGGTGCCACCAGAGGTTTGACCGCACCGTTCTTAACGTCCTTGTCGTCCTTGCCATCCCCGTTCTCCCGGGGAGAGCGGATATGTCCCTTCAGATCTTTTTCCCGCAGGGGTTCCTCGACCTGCTCCTTTTCCTTTCCGTCGACCGTCCGCGTCCTGCGGATGACGATATCCGGCACAATTCCCTCTGCCTGGATGGAGCGGCCCTTGGGCGTGTAATACTTAGCCGTCGTCAGCTTGAGGGCCGATCCGTCGTCCAGGGGAATGACGGTCTGCACGGACCCCTTGCCGAAGGTCTGAGTTCCCAGGACAAGGGCGCGACCGTTATCCTGAAGGGCGCCGGCAACGATCTCCGCCGCGGAGGCGGTGCCCTCGTTGACAAGGGCGACAATGGCACAGGTCGGCTCATTCCCGTTGTCCCGGGCCTTCGCCGAACTCTCCACGGATTTCACGCGGCCGCGGGTGGACACGATGGTGCCCGATTTCAGGAACAGTTCAGATACCTGGACGGCCTGACCCAGAAGTCCGCCCGGGTTGTTCCGGAGGTCGAGGACAAGCCCCTTGAGGGGGTGGGCCTTCTTTTCCACTTCGGCCAGGGCCTTGCTCAAGTCTTCCGCAGTCCGCTCCTGAAACGAGGAGATCCGGATATAACCGATCCCGTCCTCGAAGACCTTGGACCGGATGCTCCTGATCTGGATGATGTCCCGGGTAATCGTGACGTCCTGGGGCTTCGAGGTTTCGTCCCGCATGATGGTGATGATGACGTTCGTTCCCTTCGGTCCCCGGAGCTTCTTGACGGCGTCCATGATCGTGATGTCCTTGGTGGACTTGCCGTCAATCCGGATAATCGCGTCACCGGCCTTGACCCCCGCCCGATAGGCCGGCGTGTCTTCAATGGGCGAAACGACGGTGAGGACATCCTTACGGATCGTGATTTCGATGCCGATGCCTCCGAAGCGGCCCTTTGTCTCTACCTCCAGTTCCTTGTACATATCTGCCGTCATGTAGGAACTGTGGGGGTCCAGGGACCGCATCATGCCGTTGACGGCCCCCTGGAGGAGGGTTTTGGTCTCAACCGGCTCCACGTAATTCTTCTCGACGATATCAAGGATTTCATTGAAGGTCTTAAGGCTCCGATAGGTGCTCCGGTCCAGCGCCGCGACCGGGCTGTCTCCGGCAAGCCCTATGAAGATCGCCAGGGCCGTAAGCCCCAGGAGAACAATCCCTGTCTTCACCGTTTTCTGTTTCATGCATACCTCCACCCACCCGGGATCTCTTCCAATGATGAGGACAAGAAACCTACTTCTTTTCCTTTTAAAATTCCATCGCTATTTCAGGCTGGCGATGCCTTGCGGGCCCTTTAGCCGGAGTGCCGGCCAGGTTCCGGTCCGGGCTGGCCCGTAGCCCAGTCGATCTGGCGGCAGATCCCGCGGAGGATCTTCACTTCCCGGGCCTGAAGCTGAACCCGGGAGAAGAGCCGCCGGACATGAAGCATCCAGTATTCGGGATTCTGCTTGTTGATGAAACCGATCCGGGTGAGGACTTCCCGCAGGTGCCCGTACATCCCCTCCAGTTCCGCCGACGAGGCGAGCCGCGGCCGGAAGGCGGCGGGAGGGGGGGCGGCGGCGACGAACAGCTCATAACAGAGGATCATCACGGCGTGAGACAGGTTGAGGGATCGGAACGCTTCGGAGGCAGGAATGTTGACGATGGTCTGGCAGAGGCGGAGTTCCTCGTTGGAGAGCCCCTTGTCTTCGGGGCCGAAGAGCAGGGCGATGCGGTTGTTCCTGCTGAGGTCGGTCATCTGCCGGGCCATTTCCCGCGGGGATATGGCGGGACCGCGGGCAGACCCGCGGCGTCCGGTCGTACCCACGAGCCAGGTGAAACCGGCCACGGCGTCCCCCAGTTTCTCATGGCATTCCATCGTGTCCACCAGATCCCGGGCGGCATGGGTGGAGCGCTGGAGTACCTCCTCCCGGTCGAGGGGCTCCCCCCCGACGACGACCAGTTTCCCGATCCCCATGTTTTTCGCACACCGGGCCACCGAACCCACGTTTCCGGAAAATTTCGGCCGGCAGAGCACGACCGCCACGTTCTCCATCCGCACCCGGACTTCCTGTTCCTCTTTCATCTTCTTCCCCGTATCCTTTATAATCAGGCGGAGACCCTGATACCACAAAACCGGAACGGACGCATTTTTTGATTGTTCGCTTCCCCGTCGTCTGCTATCGGGCACAAGAAAGGGTGTTCCTCCAACCTATCCGGGAACGCATTCAAGGCAACTCCATTCACGCAACAGAGCCCATGGACGAATCCCAACTCCAGATGCTGGCCGACGGAGCCCGGATCACCGGCGTGCCGCTGGACGCAGCGCAGCGGTGGCGTTTCCGTCTGTATATCGACGAACTCCTCCTCTGGAACCGCCGCCACAATCTTGTTGCAACGACCGATCCGGAAGAGATTGTCGTCCGGCATGTCCTCGACTCCCTTGCGCCGATCCCCTGGCTGCCCCGCCAAGACGGGAACCTGCTGGATATCGGAAGCGGAGCCGGGTTTCCGGGCATCCCTCTCAAGATCGCCCTTCCCTCCCTGGAAGTCAGCCTGCTGGAGGCCTCCAGGAAAAAGGCGTCATTCCTGAAGCGGGTCGCAGGGATTCTGGGCCAGGACGGAATCGACGTCCTCTGGGAGCGGGCGGAGGACTTTCTCGGACGGAAAGGCGTCGCCGGTTCCTTTGATATGGTGATTTCCCGGGCGGTCTTTCCCCCGTCCGTATTTGCCCTGGCGGGCTCGCCGTTCCTGCGGCCGGGAGGGCACCTCATCGTCATGGCCGGGCCCGGCGCCGGCAACCGGACGCTGCCCCCTGCGGAAGCCTGCATCGAGCCGGTTTCGATCCACGAATACACGCTGCCCTTCTCGGGAGACCGGCGAAAAATTTTTCTCTATATAAAATCTATATAATTCAGATAGTTATCTAAAAAAATCTCCTTTGAAAAAACCTTGTTTTGTGGTACCTTTCCGTCGCGTCAAGGGGGTGATCAAGTTCCAGTTCCTTTCCCCAAAATCATGCGTAAAATCATAAGCATCGCGAATCAAAAAGGGGGGGTCGGCAAGACCACCACCGCCATTAACCTGGCGGCGACTCTCGCCGCGGCGGAACGGAAGACGCTTCTCATCGATGCGGATCCGCAGGGGAATGCCACGAGCGGCTTGGGCATCGACCTTCTGGCGCTGCCGGAGCGCAATCTCTACGCCGCGCTCAGTGGAGACGGTTCCCTGGCGGAAGTGGTTCTGGGCAGCCGCCTTCCTTTCCTCGATGTGATCGGTTCCAACCAGGACCTGACCGGTGTGGAAATCGAGTTCGTCGAAATCGAGGACCGGGAAAAAAAACTTCGCCGGCTGGTTCGCTCCGCGGATCTCGATTATGAATACATCATCATCGATTGCCCGCCTTCCCTGGGATTTCTCACGTTGAACGCCCTGGTGGCGGCGGACAGCGTCATCGTGCCACTGCAGTGCGAGTATTTCGCACTGGAGGGACTGGGGCGGCTCCTGTCCACGATAAAGCTCGTCCAGGCGAGGCTCAATCCCGCTCTGGCACTGGGAGGAATCCTCCTGACCATGTTCGATGGACGGAACACTCTGTCCCGTCAGGTCAGCGAAGAAGTCCGGCTGCACTTCGGGAACAAGGTCTTCCAGACCGTCATCCCGCGGAATGTCCGGCTTTCCGAGAGCCCCAGCCACGGGCTCCCGATCATTCTTTACGATGTCCGTTCCCGGGGCGCCATCTCCTACATGGAACTGGCCAAGGAAGTCATGGAGAACGGAGGAAACAGGTCCTGATGTCGACAAAATCATCCCTTGGAAAAGGCCTGGGCGCCATGTTTCCGGAACTGCTCAAACGGGTCGACGAACGGCCCTCCTATATCCTGTGCGGCGTCGAGGAGCTGACCCCCAATCGATTCCAGGCCCGGAAATCCTTTCGGGATCAGGAGCAGAAGAACCTGGTCGCCTCCATCCGCAAAAGCGGCGTCATCCAGCCCATCGTGGTCCGGCGGGCGGCGGAAGGGTACGAAATCATTGCCGGAGAACGGCGCTGGCGGGCGGCTCAGCAGGCAGGACTGAAGGAAGTCCCCGTCGTGATCCGGGAGGCGGGAGATCTCGACGCAGCGGAATGGTCCATCGTGGAAAACATCCAGCGGGAGTCCCTCAACCCGGTGGAAGAAGCGGAGGCCTTCCGCATCCTGGCGGACAAGTTCGGCCTTTCCCAGGAAGACATCGCGCTCCGGGTTGCGAAAGACCGGTCCACCGTGGCGAATTCCCTTCGCCTCCTCCGGCTGCCCGCGGAGATCCTGGACGGCCTCGTGGCGAGAAAGATCTCTTCGGGTCATGCCCGTTGCCTTCTCTCCCTGGAACAGCCCCCGATCCAGCTTCAGGCGTACCGGACTGTCCTCGAGCGAACGCTGAGTGTTCGGGAAACCGAACAGCTCGTCAAGAAGCTCCTGAAAACAAAAGGGAATAAAGACCGGAAAAAGGAACCCGCCGGTGGGCCGCATCTGCGACATCTGGAAAATTCACTGACGGAGCGTTTTCTCAGTGCAGTCCGGATCCGGCCGGGCCGAAAAAGCGGGCGGATCGAGATCCGTTTTTCCGGAGAGGAAGAGCTCAACCGGCTGATCAACCTGCTGCTGGACGGAAAGCCCTGATCCGGAAACGGCCCCGGGAACCCGAATCCCCTTCAAAATCATTTATCCACAGCTGTTTAAAACCCTGTGGATGAGGTAATTAAGTAGTGGATATTATCTGGGAAAAAGCAACAAATATCATTCGAAAACAGGTGAGCCAGCAGAACTTCGAAACCTGGATCCAGCCGGTTCGGGTCACGGCCATCGAGGGGAACAGCGTCCAGTTCACCGTGCCCAACAAGTTTTTCAAAGACTGGCTCAACGACAATTATCTTCCCATCATCAAGGAAAGCCTGAAAGAAGTCTCAGGAATCGACCTGAGCGTCCATTTTTCTGTCAGCAAGGGAGACGGCCGCGCAGCGGAAACACAGACGGAAGCGAAGAAATCCGAGGGAAAATCCGTCCGCAAATCCCCCGTTACGAAGTACGACTCGAACCTGAACCCCAACTACAGCTTCGAGCGTTTCGTCGTCGGTTCCTGCAACCAGTTTGCTCACGCCGCCGCCGTTTCGGTAGGGGAGATGCCGGCCAAAAATTACAACCCCCTCTTCATTTACAGCGACGTCGGCCTGGGAAAGACACATCTGCTCAATGCCATCGGTCTGCATACCCTGAACCTGTATCCGGACACCAACGTCGTTTATGTCTCCGCGGAGGAGTTCGTCAACGAGCTCATCAGTTCCATTCGCTATGACCGAACGGCGAAATTTCGCGAAAAATACCGGAAAATCGACTGCCTCCTGATCGACGATATCCAGTTTATCGCCGGCAAGGATCGGACCCAGGAAGAGTTTTTTCACACATTCAATACCCTCCACGACGCCGGAAAGCAGATCGTCGTGACCAGCGACAAGTTTCCGAAAGACATTCCGAACCTGGAAGATCGTCTCCGCTCCCGCTTTGAATGGGGACTTATCGCCGACATCCATCCCCCGGACATCGAGACCCGGATCGCCATCCTGGAGAAAAAGGCCCAGGACAACAACATCCAGCTTCCCAGCGGAGTCTCCCATTATGTGGCGTCCAACGCCCAGTCAAATATCCGTGAACTCGAAGGCTTCCTGGTCCGGATCAGCGCCTATTCCTCCGTGACGGGGCGCTCCATCGACATGGAACTGGCCCGGGAGGTTCTCCGGAAAATAATCCGTCAAAACGAACGGGAAGACATCACGGTGGACGAGATCGTCCGCGCCGCATCCGGAAAGTTCAATGTGAAGCTCTCCGATCTCAAGTCCAAGAAAAAGAGCAAAAACATCGTTCTTGCCCGCCAGTCGGCCATGTTTCTGTGTCGACGGCTGACAAACGCATCCTTCCCGGACATCGGCGAAAAGATCGGCGGCCGTGACCATTCCACCGTCATTTACTCCGTCAACAAGATCAGCGCCCTGATCGAGAAGGATGCAAACCTGAAAAAGACGATCCAGGACATCGAAGATGCCCTTCAGCAGTCTTCATAACAGCGGGATCAACGGATTATCCACAGCGTCACGATCATCCATCCGTTCGGCGTCATTCAGGAAAACCGTTTTCATTAAGGTATCCACAGCCCTTACTAAGACTACTATTTTAATTAACTAGAGAAAAAAAAAGAAAGGGAGAGAGACATGGATTTCTGTATCAAGCGGGAACTTCTCCTGGCCGGAATGCAAAAAACCGCAGGAATCGTTGAAAAGAAAACGACCATGCCGATCCTGAACAATGTCCTGATTACCGCCCAGCCGGGGAAGGTGACCATCAGCGCCACGGATCTGGAGATCGCCGTGATGGTGGGATACGAAGCAGACGTCGCAACGGAGGGCCGGGTGACCCTTTCTGCCCGGAAGCTTCATGAACTGGTTCGGGAGACCCAGGGTGATATGGTTCATGTCGTCAAGAATGAGAAAGAACTGGTCACGATCACCTGCGACAAGGCGGTTTACCGGATCCCAGGACTGGGGGCGGGAGAGTTTCCGAATGTCGCAGAAGAAGAAGGTATTCAGTATGTTACGGTAAATTCTGAGGATCTCCTGGAATTGATCCGGAAGACATTTTTTGCCATCTCTACAGATCCTCTTCGCAAGAACCTGACGGGCGTCCTGTTCGAGGCGCAGAAGAAAGAGTCGGGGACGGAGATCCGCATGGTAGCGACGGATGGCCACCGGATGGCGATGGCCTGGACGATGCTCGGCCCGGAAAAAGAATTCATGGAACTGGAAAAGGGAGTCATCCTGCCGAGGAAGGGACTCGGAGAGATCCGTAAACTCCTGGACGATGCGAATGGTGAGATCCGGATGGGAATTCACCAGGGAATGTGCGTCTTCAAGACGGAAAATACAATCCTGAAGGTCCGGCTCATCGACAGCGATTATCCCGATTATCGGAGAGTGATCCCCGTTGAGAAAGGGTATCCCGTTCGGTTTGAGCGGGACCGCGTTCTCCATGCCCTCCGGAGAATGAGCGTCATTTCCAGCGAGGGATACAGCGGGGTCATCGTGAAGATGAATGCCGACAGGATGGTTCTTCACTCCACCAATCCGGATGTGGGGGAGGCAAGCGAGGAGGTGGAGGTCTCCTACCAGGATCCGAGCGTGGAGGTGGCCTACAATGTTAGTTTCCTGATCGACGCCATTGAGGTGATCGGGGAAGGAGACGGGATGTTCGAGATCGGCGGGGCGAAAAAGCCGGGAATCATCCGGGCCGCCGAGTCGGATCGCTACCTGTGCATCATCATGCCTCTGAAGTTCTGAGGCTCCGATTTCATAAAAGAAATATCGTTTTTCAGAAGGAGCGGAACGGAAAGTTTATGGCGGAAAATTACGATGCGGAAAGCATAAAAGTTCTGGAGGGACTGGAGGCGGTTCGCCGGCGGCCGGCCATGTACATCGGGTCCACCGGCAAGGAAGGTCTCCACCATCTCGTCTACGAGGTGGTGGATAACAGCGTGGATGAGGCATCAGCCGGTTACTGCGATACGATCATCGTCAAGATCCGGTCGGACAACAGCATCATGGTGGATGACAACGGCCGTGGAATCCCCGTGGACATGCACCCCACGGAGGGAGTCTCTGCCGCCGAGGTCGCACTGACCAAGCTGCATGCGGGGGCTAAATTCTCCAACGAGAGCTACAAGATCTCGGGCGGCCTCCACGGTGTTGGTGTATCCGTGGTCAATGCCCTTTCCGAATACCTGGAACTTGAGGTTCGCCGGGACGGTTACCTATGGGCCCAGTCCTTTGCGGAGGGGATTCCCAAGAGCCCCCTTGAGCAAGTGAGAAAGTCCAAGAGCCGGGGTACGAGGGTCACCTTCAAGCCGGATTCTCAGATCTTCGAAGAGACCGAATTCAGCTTCGATATCCTGGCCAACCGGCTGCGGGAGCTCGCATTTCTGAATTCGGGCATCCGGATCACGCTGACGGACGAACGGGACGAGCGGACCAGCGAGTTTTATTACCAGGGCGGGATCGTGTCGTTCGTGGAATACCTCAACCGCCACAAGAAGGTCCTCCATACCAAGCCGATCTTCGTGGACGGCGCCCGGGAGGACTGCCAGGTCGAAGTGGCCCTTCAGTACAACGACACCTACGCGGAAAGTATTTTCTCCTATGCCAACAGCATCAACACAACGGAAGGCGGAACTCATCTGAGCGGCTTCCGCGCCGCCCTGACGCGGGCTTTCAACAATTACGGAACGGCCAGCAACATCCTCAAGAACGGGAAGGAATCCCTGAAAGGGGAGGACCTGCGCGAGGGACTCACCTGCGTCATCAGTGTGAAGATCCGGTCTCCCCAGTTCGAGGGACAGACGAAGACCAAGCTGGGGAACAGCGACGTGAAAGGCCTCGTGGAGGGGATTGTCTACGAAAAGATCAGTACCTACCTCGAGGAGAACCCCTCCGTCGGCCGGCAGCTCCTCGGTAAATGCCTGGATGCCTCCCGGGCCCGGGAAGCGGCCCGGAAAGCTCGGGAGCTTACCCGGAGAAAGAGCGCCCTCGAAGTAGGGGCCCTTCCGGGAAAGCTGGCGGACTGCCAGGAGCGGGATCCGGCCTTGAGCGAGATTTTCTTTGTCGAGGGAGACTCGGCCGGCGGGTCCGCCAAGCAGGGCCGGGACCGGAAAAACCAGGCCATCCTGCCGCTTCGGGGAAAAGTCCTCAACGTCGAAAAGGCCCGGTTCGACAAGATGCTCCAGAATGAGGAGCTCAAGGTCATCATCACGGCCCTGGGGACCGGGATCGGCCAGGAGGACTACGATGTGACCCGGCTTCGGTACCACAAGGTGATCATCATGACCGATGCCGACGTGGATGGCCTTCATATCAGGACACTCCTGCTCACGTTTTTCTTCCGTCAGATGAGGGAACTGATTGAGCGGGGCCACTTGTATATCGCCCAGCCACCCCTGTTCCGGGTCGCCGACAAGAAGCGGGAGATATACATCCACAACGAAGAAGAGATGCGGAATTTCATCCTCGAGAACGGCGTCGAGCGGATTCACCTGGTTACTGAAAGCGGAGCCGTCTTCACTGGAGGAAGGCTTCTGGCGATGATCCGGAAAATCATGAGGATCCAGAGTATCGGCGAGCGCTTCGAAAAAGATGGAGTCGACGATGATGTGATCCGTCTCCTGGCAGCCGATCCCCTGTTCTCCTCCGGTTCCTTCCGGTCCCAGGAATCCCTACGGGAAATTGGAGACCGCCTGTGCGCCCGGCTGGGAGAAGACGGCTGCGACATCTCGTTCGTAGGCGATCCCGAACAGGAGGAGAACGCCCTGGGCCTCCGGATTTTCCGTCCGGGAAGGAAAAACGCCATTCTGCTCCAGCCGGAGATTGTCAAATCGGCGAAGTTCATCGAGCTCAGGAGCCTGCTCAGCCAGGTGACGGCCCTCGGGGAACCTCCGTTCAGACTGTCCCCGGAAGGTGAAGAGGCGGGGACTGTGGAGCTTCCATCTCTGGATTCCCTGGTGGAGAACGTCATGGCCACCGGAAAAAAAGGTTTTGCCGTGCAGCGCTATAAGGGCCTGGGCGAGATGAACCCGGAGCAGCTCTGGTCGACCACCATGAATCCGGAAAAGCGGACGCTTCTTCAGGTCCGGGTGGACGACGCCGTCGTGGCCGATGAAATTTTCACCACCCTCATGGGGGATCAGGTCGAGCCGAGACGGGAATTCATATACCGAAACGCCCTGTACGCGTCGAACCTGGATGTGTAGCGGGCCGGAGCCCGAATTTCCCGACAGGTCAGGGCCGAAACGGTTCTGGCCGCGTTTTTTTCAAGAGGATCAAGAGGATAACTAGGAATGGAACAGTCTTTCCTGCAGAAGAACCTTCCCATCAATATCGAAGACGAGATGAAGAAGTCCTACATGGACTACGCCATGAGCGTCATCATCGGGCGCGCCATCCCGGACGTCCGGGACGGGCTCAAGCCGGTTCACCGGCGGGCCCTGTTCGCCATGCACGAGATGGGGAACCGCTGGAACAAAGCCTACAAGAAATCGGCCCGCATCGTCGGGGACATCATCGGTAAGTACCATCCCCACGGAGATTCCGCCGCCTACGATACCGTCGTCAGGATGGCTCAGGATTTCTCCATGCGCTACCCCCTCGTCGACGGCCAGGGAAACTTCGGCTCCATCGACGGGGATCCCCCGGCGGCCATGCGATACACCGAGGTCCGCATGTCCCGGATCGCCGAGGAGCTCCTGGCGGATCTGGAAAAGGACACCGTTGATTTCACCCCCAATTACGACGAAACCCTGGAAGAGCCGACGGTCATGCCCGCAAGGATCCCGGAACTTCTTCTGAACGGAAGCGCGGGCATCGCCGTGGGGGTGGCCACGAACATCCCTCCCCACAACCTGGTGGAACTGGTGAACGGCATCATTGCCCTGATGGCCCGCCCGGAAATGACCATTGAAGAACTGATGCGAATCATTCCGGGGCCCGACTTCCCGACGGCCGGATTCATCAACGGACGGGACGGGATCCTCGACGCGTATCGCACCGGCAGGGGAATCATCCGGCTCCGGGCCCGGGCACTGATCGAACGGAACGCCCGAACGGACCGGGAGAGCATCGTCGTGACGGAGTTGCCGTACCAGGTCAACAAGGCGAACCTCATTGAGAAGATCTCCGAACTGGTGAAAGAGAAAAAATTGACCGGCATCGTGGATCTGCGCGACGAATCGGACCGGGAAGGCATCCGCGTCGTTATGGATCTCCGGAAGGATGAAATCGCCGGGGTCGTGTTGAACCAGCTCTACAAGCATACGCAGATGGAGAGTTCCTTCGGCATCATCTTCCTGGCCATCGACGAGGGACAGCCCCGTGTATTCAACCTCAAGGATATCCTCGAGCGCTTCGTCGACTTCCGCCGGGAGGTTGTGATCCGCCGGACGACCTTCGACCTGGCCCGGGCCAGGGAGCGAGCCCACATCCTGGAGGGGCTCCTGATCGCCCTCGCCCGGATCGACGAGGTCATCGCCGTCATCAAGGCCTCCGGAAGCCCCGCCGAGGCGTCCGACGCCCTGATCAGCAACTTCGGGCTTTCGGAGGTCCAGGCGAAGGCGATCCTGGAGATGCGGCTCCAGCGGCTCACCGGCCTGGAGCGCGACAAGATCCAGCAGGAATACGACCAGACGATGGTCCTCATCAGTGAGCTGCAGGCCATTCTCGACGATCCGGCAAAGGTCCTGGAGGTCATCGAAAAGGAACTGGTGGAGATCCGGGACCGGTTCGGCGATGAACGGCGGACGGAGATCGTAGCCAGTGTGGACGACATCGACGTGGAGGACATGATCGTCGAGGAAGACATGGTCGTCACCGTGTCCAAGTCAGGCTACATCAAGCGAAACGCCGCGACCCTCTACCGCAGCCAGCGCCGCGGAGGCCGGGGCAAGGTGGGGATGGCCACGAAGGAAGAGGACTTCGTGGAGAACGTCTTCATCGCCAACACGCACCACTACATCCTGATCTTCTCGACCCATGGCCGGGTCTACTGGCTCAAGGTCTATCAGATCCCCCAGGCGGGCCGGGCCGCCAAGGGCAAGGCCATCGTCAACCTGATCTCCATGTCCCAGGAAGAGCGGGTGGCGGCGATCCTGCCGGTACGCTCCTTCGAGGAGAAGAAATCGGTGGTCATGGTGTCCAAAAAAGGGATCATCAAGAAAACGGAGCTCCTGGCCTTCTCCAACCCCCGTTCGACGGGAATCATCGCCGTTTCCGTCGATGAGGGGGACGAGCTGATGGACGTGAAGCTCACCTGCGGTGGGCAGGACATCTTCCTGGCCACCCGCCGGGGCATGTCCATCCGTTTTCAGGAAGACGAGGTCCGGGACATGGGGAGAACCGCCCGGGGAGTGCGGGGAATCCACCTGGAGAAAGATGACGAGGTGGTGGGCGTCGACATTCCCGTCGAGGGCAGTACGATGCTCACCGTTTCCGAGAAGGGCTACGGGAAGCGGACGGACATCGCCGAATACCGGCTCCAGGGACGGGGAGGACGGGGGACCATCAATCTCAAGACCGTGCCCAGGATCGGGAACGTCTCGGGGATTCTGCAGGTGATGGGAACGGAGAACATCATGCTCATCTCCAGCGCCGGAAACATCATCCGGCTGAAGGTGGAGGAGATCCCCGTCATCGGCCGGTCCACCCAGGGGGTGAAGCTGATCGACCTGGCCCCGGAGGAAAAGCTCGTCGGCATAGCCAGGGCGGACAAGGAAAGTGACGAGAAGGACGAGGAAAACGGGAACAGCTTTGCCGGAAGCGAGGAAAACGGCAACGGCCATTCCGAGGAAGACGCATGATACGGCAACCCAGGTCATCCGTCTGAACCGGGTGATTGAAGACGGCTGTTTTTCAGCGGGTCGGCCTCCGTGACCGAATGGATCGTTTTTTCGTCGATGCGATCCGGCCGATCCTTCCCTGAGGCAGGATGAAAAACCGACTTTGGTTGAGGCTGATTCTCCTGGTGGTCCTTGTGGCCATCGCAGCCTGGGCCTTTATTCACTTCAATCTGGCCGCCTTTTTTGGAGACCGCCAGCAGACGATCCGCCTGCTGGAGTCCTACGGACCCCTGTCGGTGGTCGTTTTTATCGTCCTGCAGGTCCTGCAGGTCATCCTGGCGCCGATCCCCGGGGAGGTGACGGGGTTCATCGGCGGCTTTCTCTATGGTCCCGTCCTGGGCACGGTCTATTCCACCATCGGCCTGACCATCGGTTCCTGGCTCGCCTTCGGGCTCGCCCACTGGTTCGGGCTGCCGCTGGTGGAGCGGTTCGTCAAACCCTCCCTGATTCAGCGGTACGACAAATTCATGGCCCGCCAGGGGACGGCGGTGGCCTTCTTCCTGTTCCTGATCCCCGGATTCCCGAAGGATTCCCTCTGCTACATCCTGGGGCTCAGCCACATGAAGGCAGGGCCCTTCCTGGTCATTTCCACCGTCGGCCGGCTCGTCGGTACCATCGGCCTGTCCATCAGCGGCATGATCGCCCGGGATCCCTGCCGGGAAAACGTGCCGTGGATGATCGCCCTGGGGGTCGGGTCGCTCCTGTTTCTCCTGGCCTATTTCTGGCGGCACGAGATCATCCGCTTCGTCCGGCATAAAAAACCACCGGAACCACCGCGGGGGATGGCGTGAGTTTTTACCGGCTCATCGACCACACGGCAGACCTGGGGATCGAAGTCTCCGGAGACACGCCGGAAGAGGTCATGGCCCGGGCCGCCGAGGCCCTCTTTGACCTCCTGGCGGAGCGGGACGGGATCCGCGATGCCGAATCCCGGGCGATTCGCGTCGAGGGGGAGGATCCGGCGGATCTTCTGGTCAACTTTCTCCGGGAGTGCCTCTACCTCTATACAGGGGAGGGATTTCTCATCCGGACCGCCCGGGTTCGGATGGGGGAGAAGACGACCCTGGAGGCCGAGCTGCGGGGCGAGCCGTACGATCCGGGACGCCACCGGATCCGGATGGAGATCAAGGCCGTCACCTGGCACGGCGCCTCCCTGGAGGAGACTCTCGAGGGCCGGGAGCGATGGAAGGGAAGGGTGATCTTCGATGTCTGACATCCCCCTGACGCAGATCGACGAATTCCGCTGGAAAATCGAACCGACCGGCGGCATGCGCGTTCCCGGGATCATCTATTCGAGCCGGGCCCTCATGAAGACCGCCGATGAAGGGGTCCGTCAGGTGGCCAACGTGGCCCATCTCCCGGGGATCGTGAAGGCCTCCCTGGCCATGCCGGACATGCACTGGGGCTACGGGTTCCCCATCGGAGGCGTGGCGGCCTTCGACCTCGATGAGGGGGTCGTGTCCCCCGGGGGTGTCGGCTACGACATCAACTGCGGATGCCGCCTGGTGGCCACGCGCCTGTCCTTCCCGGAGATCCGGGAGTCCCTGAAGGATCTGGTTGCGGCGCTCTTCCGGAATATCCCCTCCGGCGTGGGTTCGACGGGCGTCCTGAAGCTCTCCGAGAAGGAGCAGCGTCACGTCCTGGTGGAGGGGGCCCGGTGGGCCGTGGGGCGGGGGTACGGAACCGAGTCGGACCTGGAGACGACGGAAGACGGAGGCTGCCTGGCCGGGGCCGATCCTGAAAAGGTGAGTCCCCGGGCCCTGGAGCGGGGGCGGCCTCAGCTCGGGACCCTCGGCTCGGGGAACCATTTCCTGGAAATCGAGGTCGTGGAGGACATCTTCGACCCCGAGGCGGCCCGGGCGTTCGGCCTGGAGCGGGGGCAGGTCACCGTCATGATCCACAGCGGTTCCCGGGGCCTGGGTTACCAGGTCTGCGACGATTTCCTGGCCCGGCTTGTGAAGCACGTCCGCACCCTGGACCTGAACCTCCCGGACCGCCAGCTCGCCTGCGCTTATCTGCACTCACCGCAGGGGAAGGATTACCTGGCCGCCATGGCCTGCGCGGCCAACTATGCCTGGGCGAACCGTCAGATGCTGATGCACTGGACCCGGGAGACCTTCGAGCGAACCCTGAAAAAAGGCCCCCGCGAGTTGGGCATGCGTCTCCTTTACGACGTCTGCCACAACATCGCCAAGATCGAGACCCTCCCGGTGGAGGGGCGGGAGCGGACCCTGTGCGTGCACCGGAAGGGGGCCACCCGGGCCTATCCGCCGGGCCATCCGGCCCTTCCGGACCGCTACCGGGCGGTGGGCCAGCCGGTCCTCATCCCGGGGGACATGGGAACCGGGTCGTACGTTCTGGCGGGAACGGAACGGGCCATGGCGGAGACCTTCGGAAGCTCCTGCCATGGAGCCGGCCGGGTCATGAGCCGAACCCAGGCGGTCAAGTCGAGCCGCGGCCGGGCCGTCGCCCGGGAACTGGCCGAGCGGGGCATTCTGGTCATGGCCAGCGGCAAGGAAACCCTGCGGGAAGAGATTCCCGAGGCCTACAAGGATCTGGATGCCGTCGTGGACGTGGTTCACCGGGCGGGCCTCGCCCGCAAGGTGGCCCGCCTGCGTGCCGTCGGCTGCATCAAGGGATAGGAGAAACAGGAGGGACCCCGGGCCGGCCGAACCTTCCGGCGCGACCCGGGGCGAGGGGGGTCATTTTCGGTCGCTTCCCCAGAACGTCAGGGGGGTCTTGACCTTCAGGGACTTCAGCTTCTCCTCGACTTCCTTTTTCACCAGTTCTTCGTATTTCTGGACAATGATGTAGATGGCATAATCGAACATCAGGATCGTGCGGCTCTGGCTCTCCGCAGCGTGATGGTGCTCCACCGCCGTGATGAATACGGCCTGGGAAGTGGAGAAAAGCCACATGTGGCGACGCATGAGGGTGAGGGCGTATACGACCTCGGGGAGGGAGATCCGCTCTTTGTGGCGGGCTTCCGCATATCGCGAGAACAGTGTCTGCGCCTCCTCGAAGGGGTTGTCCGAAAAAAACAGCTTCCGGAAGTTGGTGAAAAAATACATGGCTTGTTTTTTCGCTTCTTCCTCCGGCATCTTGTGATACGACGGCGTCCTGGGATTCATCCGGACGTTGTTATACCATTGCTGGGCGATCGTATCGGCGTGACGCTCGGTGATCTCGATCAACTTCGTGGCGTAGGATGTCATGGCCTGCCCCTCCTTTTTCTGTGTAAAAAGCGAATGCGGAATAACGGATCTGCCGGGTCGCCTTTCGTAGCGTAGCGCCGAATCATTTCTTCACTCGTGCCGCCTTCTTCAGGCTATCCTCCGCCGTTTTCTGCTCGGTGATGTCCTCCAGTGTCTCCACCGCCCCGACGAGTTCTCCATGGGAATCCCGGATCGCGGCGGCTGTGAACCGGAGCCAGCGTCCGCTTTTGCCCAGGGCGGGAAAGAAGTCCGTCGCCTCGTACGACTCCTCGATGAGGTCCGATTTCCGGTACTTTCCCGAGTACCACTTCGGGACTTTGGCCAGGGCGCTGTCCACCAGGAGATCGGCCATGCAGGGCCTCTCCTGGGCGTAGAAGGCCCGCCAGTGCCGGTTGGTCCCGACGACCTCCGAGGCGGGGATCTTGCTCAGCTGTTCCAGGGCCCGGTTCCAGTAGAGCACCTTGTGGTCCTTCCCGATTACGAAGGCGGGAATGGAAAACCCCTGGATCACGCTGCGGAGTCGCTGTTCGTTCTCGATGACCACCTGCTCGATTCGCTTGCGTTCCGTGATGTCCTCCAGCGTTTCGATGGCACCCATCAGGACCCGCTGGGAACTGCGGATGGGAACCGCGATGAATCGGAGCCAGCGGCCGCTCTCTCCCAGGTCGGGGAAGAAGCCCTCCGCCTCGTAGGTCTCGTCGAGGAGCTTCGATTTTGCCACCCCCCGGTACCATTCCTGAATGATCTCCGGCGTTTCATTGACCAGGAGGTCGGCCATGCAGGGCCGCTCCTGGGCATAGAAGGCCCGCCAGTGACCGTTCGTACCGATCATCTCTATCGCCGGGATTTTGCTGAGTCTCTCCAGTGCCCGGTTCCAGTAGATCACCTTGTGGTCCAGGCCGACGACGAACGTGGGAATGGGAGATCCCTCGATGACGTAGAAGAGCCTCTGTTCGATTTCCCGCTGGTTGATCTCGGCTACCTTCTGTTCCGTGATGTCTTCCAGGGTTTCGAGGGCGCCCACGAGGCGCCCGCCATCGTCCCGGACAGCCGCTGCGGTGAAGCGGAGCCAGCGGCCGTCTTCTCCCAGGTCGGGAAAGAAATCCGTCGCCTCGTATGCTTCCTCCAGGAGATCGGACTTCCGGTACTTGCCGGCGTACCACTTGGGAATCCGTTCCGTGATGCCGTTCAGGATGAGGTCGGCCATACAGGGCCTCTCCTCGGCGTAGAAGGCTCGCCACTGCTGGTTGGTTCCTACGATTTCGCCGGCCGGGATGTTGCTCAGCTTCTCCAGTGCGGAGTTCCAGAAAAGGACCTTGTGGTCCGTTCCGATTACGAAGGCAGGGATGGAAAACCCCTGGATGATGCTATGGAGCAGAAGGCTGGAGACCGTCGAGGCCGACGGAGCCCCACCCTCTTTCTTCACCGGACCTTTCCCGCCCGATGTCTGTTTTTTTGCGGCTTTCCCTTTCATACCGTCCTCCTTTCTTGAAGCGACTGCCATCTTCTACGTGAACGGAGATGAGATCCGGGTTCCTTCCCGGACAGGGAAGGCATCAGCCGGCAGGATCCCATCCGGATCGATGGGCCCGACCGGGAATGAAAGCGATCCGGGCCCCCGACGGTTGCCGACCGGCCCGGAAAGGATGCCGGGGCTGGCGGAGCCCCGGCGGGATCAGGGGAACTTTGCCCGGAAGGAGGCCTTTACGATTTCCGTGGCCTGGTCGACGGTCAACCCGGCCGTGTTGAGAACCAGGTCGAAATGGGCCGGGTCGGCGATGTCCTCCCGGAAATATTTCTTGATGAAGGCGGCCCGATCCGCCTCTGCCTTGACCACGTAACTTTCCGCATCGTCCCTGCTGTATTTCCGGTCTTTCATGACCTTGGCGATGCGTTGTTCCTGAGGGGCGATGAAGCGGACCCGGAAGAGCCTCTCCAGCGGCAGGATGAACTGGGCTCCCCGGCCGACGATGATGGCGTTGCCGTGTTCCCCGATCGTACCGATGACTTTCGTCAAGTGTTTCAGGTAGACGTCGGGCCAGAGGTGGCGGGCCGTGAAGAGCGACGTGAGCCACGTGTCCAGGGTGGAGACGCGTTTTTCGTCCAGGGTCGCCACGACCTTTTCACTCATGCCCGCGCTTTCGGCCACGCGGGAAATGATCTGGCCGCCCATGAGGTCCATCTTGAGGTCGGCAGCCAGCCTCCGGGAGATCTCGCTTCCACCGGCCGCCGGTTCCCGGGAAATGGTGATGCACGGGCGGGGGCCCGTCAGCCCTTCCTTGCGCCACTTGTCCAGGACGGCCTCCACGACCTGCTTGTCCGCCTCCAGGTCCCGGATCGTGTAATCTCTCGTAAAATCGGGGCAGTGGATGTTTAGCGACCCATTGTAGGTTACGCTGAAACGCTTCTGGCAATGTTCCCGCCAGGCACAGATCACGCACAGCCGTCTTTCCGTCGTCATGGTCTGGTCCCTCCTTTCCGGGACGCCACCGAGCCATCCCCGACCTTGACTGCCTTCATTGCTTCAAACCCGCTCACGATATCGAGCAGTTCCTCCGTGATGGTCATCTGGCGCTGGCGGTGGAACTGGACGTTGAGCTCCTCAAGACGTTCCTCGATGTTCTTTTCCGCGTTCTGCATCGCCGCGAGGCGGCTCGCGTTCTCGCTGGCCAGCGAGTTGGCGAATGCCTGGTACAGGGAGACGAACAGGTATTCCCGGATCATGGCCCGGAAGAGGGGCTCCCAGTCCATGGTGAACATCGGGAGTGTGCGGGACGCCCATTTCCGCTTCCGGAGGCCGGCAAGCCATTCCTTGTCGATCGGAAGAAGTTTCAGCGTCCGCGGCCGGTAATTTGCGCCGGTGAGGTACTCGTTGTAATAGAGCGACATGTTTTCCACGAGGTTCCGGAACCGCCAGGTTTCCAGGAAGAGCGTGATGTCCTGGACCATGGGCGTGATGCCCGCTGTCGAACCCGGGGTTGCCAGCGTCTCGAAGACCCGCTGTCCCCCGTCCTCCAGGAGGTCCGCCGTTTTCACGCCGATGGCGATCACAATCCGGTTCTCTTTGGGTATGCCGGTCTTGTCCATTTCTTCCAGAGCGTGCTGGACGATGACGTTGTTGAGCTGGCCGCAGAGACCCTGGTCGGTTCCAAACACGATCGCCCCTAGGCGGGGGACCCTGGACACGGATGACGAGAGGGGGTCACGGCGGTCTTTCAGGAGGACCTGGAGGCCCATCTCGACGGTCCGGTTGTATTCCCCCAGGGACTCGACGGCCCGCTGGTACTGGCGGATGCTGACGGCCGCCAGGGCCTTCATGGTCTTCACCACCCCCAGGAGATCCTGGGCGCTCTGGATCCTGCGCTTCAGGGCTTCAGCTGTCAGCACGTTCGGGCTCCTTCCGGAAACAGACGGCTGTTTCCCGGGCCACGCAGACGATCGCTTCCCGGTCCTTGTCGCTGAATTTCTCTCCCTCGCTGATGCGGGAGCAGAAACCGGCCTGATTCTCCGCCACGTCCTTCCGGAGCTTGTCTTCAGCGGTCCGGATGTCCTCCACGGCGACGGCATCGAACTGCCCCGAGGTGACGGCCAGGATTGCTGCGACCTGCTCGGCCACGGGGATGGGCTTGTACTGTGGCTGCTTCAGGATTTCCCGGAGCCGCCAGCCCCGGTCGAGGACCTTCCGGGTCGCATCGTCAAGGCGGGTCCCGAAGCGGGAGAAGGTCTCCAGCTCTTCGAACTGGGAGTAGGAGATCCGGACGTCTCCGGCGACGGCCCGATAGGCCGGGAGCTGGGCCTTGCCGCCCACGCGGGACACCGACTTGCCCACGTCTATGGCGGGGAGAATGCCCTTCTGAAAGAGGCGGGGCGACAGGTAGAGCTGCCCGTCGGTGATGGAGATCAGGTTCGTCGGGATGTAGCCCGAGATGTCCTGGGCCTCTGTCTCCACGATGGGAAGCGACGTAAGGGAGCCGCCGCCGAGGTCCTTCCGGAGATGGGTCGACCGCTCCAGCAGGCGTGAGTGGATGTAAAAGATGTCTCCCGGGAAGGCCTCCCGTCCCGGGGGCCGACGGAGGAGCAGGGAAAGTTCCCGGTAGGCCCGGGCGTGGCTTGTCAGGTCATCGTAGATGATCAGGACGTCCCGTCCCTGGGCGATGAAGTACTCGGCCATGGAGGTGGCGGCGTAGGGTGCGATGAACTGGAGACCCGGCGGGTCTTCTGCGGTGGCGACGACGACCGTTGTGTAGGACATGGCCTTGTACTGCTTCAGATCGGCGATGACCTTGGCCGTGTCGGAGGCTTTCTTCCCGATGGTGCAGTAGATGCACAGGACGTCTTTGCCGGCCTGGTTGATGATGGCATCGAGGGCGATGGCCGTTTTTCCCGTCTGGCGGTCCCCGACGATGAGCTCACGCTGTCCCCGGCCGATCGGGAAGAGGGCGTCGATGACCTTGATGCCTGTCTGCAGAGGCACCGTCACGGGATCCCGGGCCATGACGGGGGGCGCCTCCTGCTCCACCGGCAGGCGCTTGACGGTCCGGATCACCCCCCCGTTGTCCAGGGGGCGCCCCTGGGCGTCCACGACCCGGCCGATGAGGGATTCCCCGACCGGGACGTCGAGGATCCGGCCCGTCCTTCTCACCTCGGCCCCCGCCGACAGATGTTCGCTGTGGCCGAGGAGAATGACGCCGATCTCGTCGGGGTCGATGTTGAAGACCAGCCCCTGCAAGTTCTCGGGGAACAGGACGACTTCGTCGGAACGGATGGTCGGCAGCCCGCTGACCTGGACGATGCCGTACCCGACGTACGTGACCGTGCCGATCTCGCGGTCCCTCAGTTCCGCCTCCTGGTCGTCGAGGACGGCGTCCATGGTCTTGAAGGTTCCGTCCAGAAAGGTCTTCATCTGTTCTTTTTCCGGTGTCGTATCCGTCATGATCTCCATGATCTCCTCTCCTTGGAGCCCTGTTACCGTTCCTGTGCCTTCTCATAGAGCGCCGTGTAGAAGCTCTCCTCCAGGGTATCGAGGTAGTCCTTGATGCTCCAGGCGATCTTGTGCCCGTCTGACCGGAGCTCACAGCCTGAGAGCAGGTCGTCGGACTGACTGAATACCACCTCGATATCGGCGGCGATGTGCTGCCGAAGAGCGACGTTGAGTCTTTCCCTTCTTTCCGGGGTAAGGTCGAAAGCGCTCGTAACGGTGACGACGCCCCCGTTCTCCAGGGGTTCCCGGAACCTGTTTCGCTCTCCTTCGTCCATGGAGACGACCCGCTCCGCCAGGATCTCCACGATCCGATCCTCCAGGTCCACTTCCGCCAGGTCGTGGAGCACCCGCCGCGTCACGGCGTAGGTTTGCTTGCCCGCCAGATGCCGGAGTTCCCGGAGAAAGTTCTCCCGCTCCGACTTCACTGCCTCGATCCACCGGGTCTTCAGGAAGTCCGTCTCCTCCCGGGCCTTCTCCTCGAGCCGCTCCCGGTAGCTCTCCGCGTCCTGGCGCGATTTTTCGAGCAGCGACTCGTGGCGTTCGTCCAGCTCCCGGAGGTTCCGCGCATGCGACGTCGCCGCGCTCTCGGCCTCCAATCGGGACTGCTCGGCCTCTGCGAAGACTGCGGCGATCTTCGCCTCCCTGGCGTCTATTGCCCCGACGATCTTCCCGTAAAGAAACTTCTTCAGCAGGAACATCAGGATCATCAGGTTGACGATCTGGGAGAAAAAGACGAACCAGTCGATGTGCATGGAATCAGCCTCCCGCTCTCTTGATGACGTAAGCCCAGAAAGGATTTGCGAAGACCAGGATCATGGAGATGACGAAGCAGTAAATCGCGATGGATTCGATCATGGCGAGGCCGACAAAGAGCGTTCTTGTGAGCGAATTGCGCTCGTCCGGCTGCTGTGCGATCGATCCCAGGGCGCCCTGTACCGCCCGCCCCTGTCCGAGGGCGGGGCCGATGGCGCCGATCCCCATGCAGATGCCCGCGGTAATGATCGAGGCCATTGCTATGATTGTCACGCTGTCCATACCGATACCTCCTCTGGTTTTGATGGTTACGATGACGTTTTGGGAGGATGCTCCCCTTCCTCGTGCGTCTGGGTCGCAGACGCAATGTAGACCATGGCAAGAACCGCAAAGATGTAGGCCTGGATGAGCCCGATGAGAAGCCCCAGGGCCTGCATGACGATCGGGAAAAACAGGGGGGTCACGGCCAAGAGGATGGCAACGACCTTCTCGTGGCTCATCAGGTTTCCGAAGAGCCGAACCGCCAGCGCCAGGGTGCGGGACAGCTCGCCCATGACGTGAAAGGGGAAGAAGATGGGGTTCGGGCGGATATACTCCTTCAGGTATTCGATGATTCCCTGCTTGCTGATCCCGTAGATCGGCACGGCGAAGAAAACCAGGATCGCCAGGGCCGAGGTCGTCGTGAGGGACGATGTCGGGGCGACATAGCCGGGGAGGAACGTGAGCAGGTTGGAGAGCAGGATGAAGAGAAAAATGGTGCCGATGAAAGGGAAGTACGTGTCCACCCCGTCCTTCGCCATCTCCCGGATCTCTCCGCGGATTCCCGTGACAATCACCTCCATCAGGTTCTGCCACCGGGACATGGTCCGTTCCGTCGACAGGTTCCGGGTGATAAGGACCGACCCGACGACCAGGATGCCCATGATGAGCCACGTGTACACGAGGGTGGCGTTGATGGTGACGAACTTCCAGGCGAAGAAGATGACCTGATCGGGACTGATCTGGTTGATGGCTACGATTTCCATGACGGGATTCCTTTCGCGGGAAGAGCGTCCTTCGGACCAAGGCCCCGGATCATCGCGGCGCGGACTGCGAAGAAGCCGATCACGGCTGCAACCAGGCGCTCCCAGGCCCCATCCATGAGGAAGTAGAATCCGCCCAGTGCGGCTGCCAGCCGCAGGGTGTAGCTGGCGGCCATGAGCCTCCAGGGATGGAGGGTGCCCGGCAGGCGCTGCAGGGTCTGCCAGAGCCCGGCAAAGTAGAGGAGGCCGAGCAGGGCGCCGGCGATCAGCGGAACGAGGAGCGTGGAAACGGATTCCATGGGTTACACCCTTTCCTGTCACCTGTGCGGCTCACGGGCCGACTTGCAGGGATGGACGACCCGTTCAGTCCTTGATGATGGTCTCGCGGGCCTTCTTCACCCAATACCAGGCATTGAGGCATCCCAGGGACACCCCAAGGATGAGAAGCATGAGGGTCCAGGAAAACCGGCTCGGCCAGCCTCGGTCGATCCAGAGCCCGATGGCCGTCCCGATGAGGGTGGGGATGGCCACGGACCAGCCCACGACCCCGATCATGCCAAGGCCGAACCAGACCGTTTCGTCCTTGTGCGTCTTTCCTTTGATGCGCCGCAGCTCCTTGGTCCCAACCTTGCGCGTGAAGTCCTCCGCCTGTTTCTGGCGCCGTTCCCGAGGGGTCAGTTTCTCTTCACTCATGGCGCAGCTCCATAAAGCGGCGAAGCATATCGAGCTCCAGCCTGGCCGCAGCGGCGCGGGCCTTCTTCTCCCGCTCGTCGATCTCCTCGAACTGACGGATGATCACCTCTTTGAGGTGTCCCAATTCGGCGCTCTGGAAGGCGTTCCGGGTCGAAACGAGGATCTCGCTTCCCTTTTTGACAAGGGTCCCCATGTCGATGGCGAGATAGTGCTCTGCGCCATCGCCGGTCGTGTAGGAAAAAACACCCGGAACAAGGGCCGCCGTGAAGTCGACATGCTGCGGCATCAGGCAGAAAAGGCCGTTTTCGGCCTCGGCCACCACCTTGGTCACCTCCTGGGTGAGGAGCACTTCCGCCGGGAGCAGGACTTTCAGTTTCATGCCGCTTCTTCCTTGGGCTTCAGGGCCTCGTCGATTGCACCGATCATGTAGAGGGAACTCTCCGGGACATCCGCGAACTCGTCGTTCAGGATCCGCTCGCACCCCTCCAGGGCGTCCTGGAGCGCGACGGTTACTCCCGCCTTGCCGATGAACTGCTCCGTCACGTGGAAGGGCTGGGTAAAGAAGCGCTCCAGCCGGCGGGCCCGGTAGACGGTCCGCTGGTCCTCCCGGGACAACTCGTTGATCCCCAGCATGGCGATGATGTCCTTCAGTTCTTCGTAGATGGTCAGGTTCTTGCGGATATCCTGGGCGATCCGGTAATGACGCTCTCCGGCGATGTTGGGCATGAGCATCTTCGACCCGGACTGCAGGAGATCGATGGCCGGGTAGAACCCTTCGCTTGCCCGCTTCCGGGAGAGCACGATCGATGCCGTCAGGTGGCTGAAGGTGTGGGTGGCCGAGGGATCGGTGAAGTCGTCGGCGGGCACGTAGACGGCCTGGATGGACGTGATGGCCCCGCTGGTGGTGTTGCAGATCCGCTCTTCCAGGGCGGCCAGGTCGGATGCCAGCGTGGGCTGGTAGCCGAGGCGGGACGGAAGCAGTCCCATGAGTCCCGAGACTTCCTGACCCGCCTGGATGAACCGAAAGATGTTGTCGATGAGAAGAAAGACGTCCTGTCGCTCCTCATCCCGGAAGTATTCGGCCATGGTGAGGCCCGTGTGGCCCACCCGGTAGCGGGCCCCCGGCGGTTCGTTCATCTGCCCGAAGACCATGACGGTGTTGGGGAGGACGCCGGCCTCTTTCATCTCACGGTAGAGCTCCTCACCCTCGCGGCAGCGTTCGCCGACGCCGCAGAAGATGCTGATGCCGTGGTGATGTCCTACCATATTGTGGATCATCTCCGTCAGGAGAACGGTCTTGCCGACGCCGGCACCCCCGAACAGCCCTGCCTTTCCGCCGCGTTCCAGGGGGCAGAGCACGTCGACGGCCTTGATCCCCGTTTCAAAGATCTCCGAGACCGTGGACTGCTCGGTGATCGGGACGGGCACTCCTTGAAGAGACCGGCTCTCGCCGCTTCCGTGAAATTCAAGGTTGTCAATTGGCTCGCCGAAGACGTTGAAGACGCGTCCCAGGAGCTCCTTGCCCACGGGGATCATGAAGGGATGGCCCGTGTCGGTGATGGTAGCTCCCCGGGCCAGGCCCTGGGTCGGCATCAGGGATATGCCCCGCACGATTTCCGCATTGAGCTGGACCATGACCTCGATCCGGACCCGGCCGTCGTCCCCGGTCGTGAGAACATTGCCGATGGCCGGAAGATGACCCGCCTGGAACCGGGCGTCAACGACGCTTCCCCGGATGGATAGAATAGCCCCTTCGTTTGTTTCCCGTTTCATCGATTCGCTCCCTCCACGTTTCAGGGTTCGGCGCCGGATCTCGTCGTCGTCGCGGAAACCGGCACTACATGGCCTTGAGCCTATATATCTCTTCTGCCGTGGTGATCCCTTCGCTCAGGAAGGCCACCACCGTTCCGATCACAAGAAACATCACTGCCCGCACGATGTCGTCGGTAAGGGGAGTCCCTCCAAGGAAGAAAAGGTGACTCAGAATCAGGAAGATCCCCAGGACTGCCGCCATGACGACTCCCTTGCGCTTCCACCAGATGCCCGCAAGGACGACGGGGATGTAAAACAGGTGGGTGAAGATCACGTTCGATCCCATCACCGCATGGTAGTAATAGGTCAGGAGGAACGAGCCGAGAAGCAGTGCCGTCATGATGGCGGTCCTGTATGGCGTAAGTCGGGTCCCGAGGGGGCTCTCCAGGCGGATCATATTGAGGAGCGCCAGCCGGTCGTTGAGCTCGCCGCGGATCAGCTCCTGGTAACGCCGGCTCATGAACGTGATGGCATAGTCGAACATCAGGATGGTTCGCACCAGGCTGTCCACGGCATACTTTTGCTCCACGGCGGTGATGAAGATGACCTGGAACTCGGCGTAGAGCCATATGTGGCGTCGCATCAGGATCAGAGCGTAGATGGCCTCATGGAGAGGGATCTTCGCGGTGTACTGTTCTTCCGCATATCGGGCAAAGAACTCCCGGGATGTTTCCGCCGGCTTGTCGGTGTAGAACATCTTCCGGAAGTTGTCGTAGAAGCGGATGGCCAGGGGAACCAGCTTTTCCTCCGGCATGTCGTGGTAGGATGCGGTCCGGGCGTTCTTGCGCACGTCCTTCGCCCAGGAGTGGGCGATTGGATCCGCGTGCTTCTCGATCAGGGTGATCAGCTTCAGCGATCCGGACATGGCCTGCCCTCCTTGTCTCCCCCCGGCGCCCATGGCAGCGGAAGGTTTGCCAGGCCCGGCATCGGGATGCCGGGCCTCGGTGGAGCGGGCATTACGTGTTGGGGGCCTCGAACCACTCGAGCTTCATCAGTTCCCCGTACTTTTTGCTGATGAAATATACGGCATAGTCGAACATCAGGATCGTCCGCGTGATGCTTTCCACGGCCAGGTTCTGCTCCACCGCCGTGAAGAAGAGGACCTGAAACTCGGCGTAGAGCCAGATCTGCCGCCTCATCAGGATCAGCGCGTAGAGCGCCTCGTGAAGGGGCACGCCTCGTCGATAGCTCTCCTCGGCATACCGGGCGAAATATCCCTCGGACGCCTCCACCGGCTTTGGTTCCATGAACAGGTTGCGGAACTTCTCGTAGAAAACGACCGCCTGCGGGACCAGTTGCTCATCCGGAAGGCCGTGATAGTAAGGGGTGAACGGGTTCTTCCGCACGTTTTTGGCCCACTGTCGGGCGATCTGCTCCGCGTGCGTTTCCACCAGGTCGATCAGCTTCATTCCCATGTACATCTCCGCCACCTCCTCTCGTAGACTTTGTCTTTGCCCTTCTTCAGCGCAAAGGACATGCCAGAGATGAAGGAAGCGGTCGCTGCGTGCAAGCACCCATAACCATTGTTGATTAGTTTGTGCGGGGGTTGTCCTGGCGGGAAGGGCGTTTCTGTCCGTGTCGTTGCCGCCAGAGGCCAAACGATCGTCCGACAGGCGATGAGAAGCATCCAAGTAGTTGAAATAGAATGGAATAAAGAGGGGCGACCTTTATGTCGCCCCTCTTATGACAGAAAGGTCGTCAACTTCAGGGGACAGTGGTGTCGTCCAGATAGTCCTGCCAGTGCGTCTGCTGGCGCATCTGGGCAATTTTTCTCTGGAGCTGGCGGACGGTGATCCCGAGGATCCGGGCAGTCTGCTTCCGATCGCCGCCGGTGTTCGTGAGGACATAGGCGACGTGGGCCTCCTCGTTTTCCTTGAGGGTGCCCATACGCCTGGCGAAAGGGACCGGCCGGGGAGGGGTCGCTCCCAGGTGACGGGGCAGGATCCAGGGAGCGTCGGCCAGCAGGACTGCGTTTTCCACGACTTGGGCCAGTTCCCGGATATTCCCGCGGTACTGGCCCTGACGAAGGATCTCCATGGCCTCGGGGCTGAACCCGAGGACCTCTTTGGCGTATCGTTTTCCGGACTCCTTCAGGAAGTGGTTTGCCAGCAGAGCGATATCCCCTTCCCGCTCACTGAGGGGCGGCAGATGGATGTGGGCGGATTTGAGGCGATAGAAAAGGTCGAGGCGGAAGCGCCCCTCCTGGCTGGCCCGGTCGAGATCCATGTTGGTCGCGGAAATGACGCGGACGTCCACCTGGACGGCTCGGTTGCTTCCCAGAGGGGTGAAGGTATGATCTTCCAGGACGCGGAGAAGCTTCGACTGGAGACCCGCAGGGAGTTCGCCGATTTCGTCGAGAAAGAGGGTGCCCCCATCTGCCTGTTCGAAGAAGCCGCGGTAGCTCGAATCGGCCCCCGTGAAAGCGCCACGGGTGTGTCCGAAAAACTGGGTTTCGAACATGGTCGTGGGGATGGCACTGACATTGACAGCGATGAAGGGGCCGCCGGGCGCAGGGCCTGCCCGATGGATGCCTCGGGCGACCAGTTCCTTGCCGGTTCCCGATTCGCCCGTGATCAGGACGGGATTGCCGCTCCTGGCCATGACCTGGGCGTAGGCAAGGATGGATTTCATGCGGGGGGATTGCGTGATCGTGGCCGCGAAGGCCTCCGGGATGTCGGCGGCCCGACCCTCCGTCGTCGGCGCCAGGCTGTTCAGAAGGCCTTTCCGCTCGTAAGCCCGCTGGATCGTAAGAATCAGAAGCTCGTTGTCCACGGGCTTCACCAGGTAGTCGTAGGCACCCGTCCGGATGGCCCTGACTGTCGTGGACAGGTCGTCCACGGCGGTCAGGATGATGAATTCCGTCTGGGGAAGATAGGGCTTAACCGTCTCCAGCACGGTCAGGCCGTCCATCTCCGGCATCAGGAGGTCCAGGAGGACGATGTCGAAGTCCTCCATTCGAAGCCTGCGAATGGCCTCGGCGCCGCCGCGGCAGGTCTCGACGTCCTTGTAGCCTCGCCAGTTCAGGAGCCTCTTGATGGAGGAGAGGGAGATCTCCTCATCGTCCACGGCCAGGATTCTCAAAGTCTCAACCTCCCCTTTTTCTCAAGGATTTTCTGCAACTGCCCGGCAGCGGCGGGCTTGACGAGAATCTCTCCGGCAGTTCCCCCGGCGGACAGGCGCCGGGCATCCTCCTCGGAGGCGCAGAGCACCACCTCCACCAGTGGAAACCGGTCGCGAACGGCCTTGAGGAGGTCGCGCCCGTCCAGGTTCGAGAGGATCCATTCCGTGACCACCGTGTCCACCTCCGGGTGTTCATCCAGGTATTTCAGAACCGACGGAACGCCGATCCCGGGACCGGCGACCCAGGTTTCCGCTTCCACCAGGGCGGCCTTCAGGGTGCCGAGAAACTCCGCATCGGTTCCCAGGCACAGGATGGAAGGCAGGATCTTCGGCAGGGTCTTGCCTTCGACGGGCAGGAAGACGGAAAAACGGCTTCCCACGCCGGGACGGGAAAGAACGCCGATGAGGCCGTTGTGTTCCCGCACGAGGCCATAGGAAATGGAAAGACCCAGCCCGGTCCCTCCGGAATCCCGCCGGGTCGTGAAGAAGGGATCGAACAGATGGCCCAGGTTCTCCCTGGGGATGCCCCGGCCGTTGTCCTCCACTTCCAGGAGGACCGCACTCAGGCGGGGAACAGAACGGGCCGAGACAGTGAGGCGGCCCTTCCTGCCGCCGTCGGGCATGGATTGGTGGGCGTTGATGAGCAGGTTCGTCAGGACCTGCTCCAGCTTCTGGATGTTTCCCAGGATCGGCGGCAGGTCAGGCTCGATGCGCTGCTCGATCGTGGAGACGGTCCGGCGGATCTGGCCGCCGACGATCAGAAGGGCTCCCTGGACGGCCTCTGAAACCTGCAGGGGCTTCATCCGTGAGGAACGCTCGTCGGACCGGGAAAACTCCTTGAGGTTCGTGATGACCCGGCTGATCCGGTTGGAGGCGACGCGGAAGGCCTCGATGATCTCCCGCATGTGCCGGGTAATCTCTTCGGGCCGGACGTCCCGGTCCCGCCAGCGCGGGTCGATCTCCCCGAGGCGGTGGATGCTGGGCTCGACGGCGCTCCAGATTTCCTCCAGGAGGGGGATGTTGTAAGAGATGAAACTCACCGGGTTGTTGATCTCGTGGGCCACGCCGGCCACGACTTCGCCCAGGGCCGTGAGCTTGTGGGTCTGGATCATCTGCTGGAGCCGGAGTTCCGCTTCCTGTCGCATCCGCTTTTCTTCCGTCACGTCCTGCCAGACGCCGGCGATCTGGGGAGGCGGGCCGCCGGAGTGGCGGAGCAGGCGCCAGTAATCGGAGAACCATCGATAGCTCCCGTCGGCGATGCGGAAGCGGTACTCGGATTTCCCCTGACGCCGCCGCACTTTCGATCCCCGCGGGGGCCGGGTCCGGTCGTCCGGATGGACGCGGCTCTCCCAGAAGCCGGGCTCTTCCAGGAATCGTTCCGGGTCGTAACCCGTCATTTCCTTTACCGTGGTGCTCACATACGTGAGGGAGAAGGGGGACTCCGCCTGGCGGCTGTACGAGACGATCGGCAGGGATTCGAGAATGAGGGAGAGATGCTCCGTGGTCTCCTTGAGGGCGAGGTTGGCCTTTGCCAGTTCGGCGGTCCGCTCCCGGACCCGCGATTCCAGCTTCTCATGGGCGGCCCGAAGGGCTTCCTCGGCCTGGCGCCGCTCCGTGATGTCCTCCAGGGTCTCCACGACCCCCACGAGACGTCCCCCGGCGTCGCGGAGCACGGCGGCGGTGAACCGCAGCCAGCGCCCCTCTTCTCCCAGTTCGGGAAAGAAGTCCGTCGCTTCGTAGGCCTCGTCGATGAGCTTGGAGGGGATGTATTTCCCGGTGTACCAGGTCGGAATGGCCTTCTGGGCGCCGTCCACCAGGAGATCCGCCATGCAGGGCCGTTCCCGGGCGTAGAAGGCCCGCCACTGCTGGTTCGTTCCGATTACCTCGTCGGCCCGGATACGGCTGAGCTCCTCCAGTGCCCGGTTCCAGTAGAGGATCCGGTGGTCCCGACCGATGACGAAGGTCGGAATCGGGGAGCCGCCGATGATGCTGGCCAGGAGAGCCTCGCCGGCGTGGCGGACCTGTTCCGCTTTTTCCAGGTCCGCAATCCTTCGCCGGAGGCCGGCCAACTCGTCCGCCGGGGTCTGTTGTGCCGCGTTCTTCGCCACGAGGGATTCCTGCTGCCTTTCCGGGGCCTTCCCGCTGAATGGTTGCCGCCATTCTGACGTTTTTCCCCCGGGCCGTCAACCGGATTCGGCCGGATTCGGGACGCCCCGCTTTTCCGGAGAAACGAAAACGCCCCGGATTCCGGGGAGGAATCCAGGGCGCGTGTCACACCCGGGATAAACGGCCGGACCTTCAGCCGGCGATCTTCCGCCACGCCGCATAAGCGGCTTTGACGCTCTCTACGACGCCATCGATGCCGAGGCGGCTCGTGTCGAGGATCATGTCATAGTGGGCGGGGTCGCCGATGTCGGCATGGAAATATTTCCGCACGAAGGCGTTCCTGTCCGACTCGGTGCGGACGACGTATTCCTCCGCCTCGCTCCCGGAGACCTTTTTGTCTTTCATGACCCGGGCGATGCGAGCCTCCCGGGGACCGATCAGGCGGATCCGGAAGGTCTCCTCCGGCGGGAGCATGAAATTGGCGCCCCGGCCGAGGATGACCGCGTTTCCGTGCCGCCCGACGGTGCCGACGACTTTCGTCAGATGGCGGAGATAGCTGTCCGGCCAGAGGTGGCGGACTTCGAAAAGGGATGTCAGCCAGTCGTCGCGGCGGGTGACCTGTTTTTCGTCCAGGGAGGCCACGACCTTTTCGCTCATCTCGGCGCTGTCCGCCACCTTCTGGATGATCTGGCCGCTGACCAGGTCCATGCCGAGTGCCGACGACAGCTTGCGGGCGATGGCGGTGCCCCCGCATCCGGGTTCCCGGGAGACGGTGATGACGGGAGCGGGTCTTTCTTTCGTCTTCCTGGTCTGAACCGGCAGGCCGTTCCATTTGTCCAGTTGCTCTTTCACCAGTTGTTCGAGGGAGCGGGGCTTGGCTTTCATGGGACCTCCTTTCGCGTGTTTGTCATGCAGGCCGTGCGGGGGATGATCGTTGTCACGGCTTCTCCGTTTCATCTCTGCCCGTCGGCGGAGGAAGCGAGGCCCCGCCTCGGCGGATTTACATGGAGTAGAGCTTCTCTCCCGAGAGGACGGAGAATCCCTTCTTCTGAAGGACTTCGATGGCCCGGTCGGGATTGTCGTACCGGAAGATGATGACGGCGTTTTCACCGCTTTTTTCGACGAAGGCGTAGAGGTACTCGATATTGATGGCCTCGCCTCCCAGGGCCTCCAGAATGGAATGGAGCCCTCCCGGCCGGTCCGGCACCTCCACGGCCACCACCGTGGTGCGGCTGACCCGGAATCCCCTGGCCTTGAGGATCGTGCTGGTGGCCGTGACATCGTTGACGATGAGCCGGAGAATGCCGAAATCCGATGTGTCGGCCAGCGACAGGGTGCGGATGTTGATGTTGGCTTCCTTGAGCGCTTTCATCACCTCTTCGAGCACGCCCGGCTTGTTTTCCAGAAATACGGAGATCTGTTCCACCTTCATGAAGACACCTCCCGTCAGATTTTCCGTTTGTCGATGACCCGGCTGGCCTTGCCCTCGAAACGCTGGAGGGACTTCGGCTCCACCAGCTTGACCTTGGCGGAGATGCCGAGATAATCCTTCAGGTCCTTTACGATCCGCCGCTCAGTCCGCTGGAGGACCTTTACTTCATCGGCGTTGGCGAACGCCTCTTCCCTGACCTCGACCTGGACTTCCAGCGTGTCCAGGGTTCCCTCCCGATCCACCAGGAGCTGGTAATGCGGCTCCAGCCCGTCGATGCCGACGAGGACGGCCTCGATCTGAGAGGGAAAGACATTGACGCCGCGGATGATGAGCATGTCGTCGCTCCGTCCCATGACCCGGTCCATCCGCACGTGGCTGCGGCCGCATCGGCAGGGGTCGTGGATGAGGCGCGTGACGTCCCGGGTCCGGTACCGGACGAGGGGGAAGGCCTCCTTCGTGAGGGTGGTGAAGACCAGTTCGCCCTCTTCCCCCGGCGGCAGGACCTCGCCCGTTAAGGGATTGATGATCTCGGCGAGGAAGTGGTCCTCGAAGATGTGCATGCCCTGGCGGCCCTCGGTGCACTCCATGGCGACGCCGGGGCCCATGACCTCCGACAGCCCGTAGATGTTCATGGCCTGGATGTCCAGGACGTCTTCGATCTGGTTGCGCATCTTGTCGCTCCAGGGCTCCGCGCCGAAGACGCCGACCCGGAGCTTCAGGGACCGCATGTCGACCCCCATGGCCTGCCCCTGTTCCGCCAGGTTCAGGGCGTAGGAGGGGGTGCAGCAGATGGCGGTGGGGCCGAAATCCTGAAGGATCATGATCTGCCGCTTCGTGTTGCCTCCTGAGATGGGGATGACGCTGGCCCCCAGCCGCTCCGCCCCATAGTGGGCGCCGAGGCCGCCCGTGAAGAGCCCGTAGCCGTAAGCGTTGTGGATGATGTCGTTCTTTGTCAGCCCGGCGGCGACGAAGCAGCGGGCCATCAGCTCCGACCAGTGTTCGATGTCGCGTTTCGTATAGCCCACCACGGTGGCCCGGCCGGTCGTTCCGGAGGAGGCATGGAGACGGACAACACTGCTCATGGGGACGGCGAACATGCCGAAGGGATAATTGTCCCGCAGGTCCTGCTTGGTGGTGAAGGGAAGCCGCTTCAGGTCCGCAAGGCTTTTCACGTCTTCCGGCTTCACCCCGGCGTCGTCGAAGGCCTTCCGGTAAAATCCGACCGTATGATAGACCCGCAGGACGACCTGCTGGAGCCTCTTGAACTGCAGCGCTTCCAGAGCCTCCCGCGGCAGCGTTTCGAATTCTTCATTGTAGATCATGCATCATGCCTCCCTGGAGTAGTTTCCGTGCCGGGCCATGCGGACTTCCTCAGAAGACAGGCGTTTCCGGCGTATGGAATTTTAAAATAGCAGAAGACGACGGCGGGGGCAACCCGCATTATGCCGGGTATTTCCACGGGATTCTGACGTTTTTTCCCTTTCAGGACGAACGGGACGTCCGTCCTGAAAGACGGTACCACAGGCGGATGAGCCAGACCGTGAGGATCGCGGCCACGAGCCGCGGTACGTAGAGCCAGAGTGGGTTGAGGCCGAGGGCGATAAAATAGGACGGATCCTCCACCATCGAGTGATTCATGCCGATGGAAAGGTGGAGGGTCTCCAGGTCTTCCCGGGTCAGGTGTCCCTGCCGGGCCTCCTCGACAATGACGGCCCCCCCGTATGAAAGGCCGAAGACAATGGCCGTCATCCACAGGATCCCCACCTTTTCATTGAGTCCCATGAGGCGGAGAACCGGCGCACAGGCCCGGACGATGGGGTGAATCCAGCCCAGGTTTTTCATGATTTCCAGGACGGAGAGGAGGGCCATGATCACAACGAAAATGATCGCCGCCAGCTTGACCGTTGCGACCAGCCATTCCAGGAAGACCCGGCTCAGGGGACCCCGCACGGGAACCGGGCCGGCCAGGACGGCTGCTTCCCCGGACGGAACGTATCCCATCAGCGCCGCTACGGCCATCACGGTCAGGCAGGCGGAGACGAGGCGGAAGACGGTTGCCTTGAACGGGTGAATCCCCGATTTGGCCTGGATGATCCCCTCCTGGATCAGGTTGTGGGCCATCAGGGCGAAGATCGCCACCAGGGTCATCTCCGTCTGGCTCATCGGCAGGACGGCCATGGCCGCGATGGCGCCATAGATGCCCGCGAACATGCCGATGACGAGCGGCAGGGCCGCCATGGCCGGAAGGCTGACGGCATTCATCATGGGTTGGACGATGAAGTCGATCTCCCGGAGCCAGCCGCTCCAGGCCAAAAGAGAGGTAAGAAAGGATACGGGCACGATGATCTGAATCATCCAGACGAAACCGTCCCATCCTTTGCGCAAGCCGTTTTTGAATCCGTCCCGGATCGCCGCGTTCATTCCCATAGTCTCCGCGGCCCTTGTAGCAGAGGCCGGCGGGCAGGAAAAGAGCAATTTCACAATTGCCTAAGTAGCGGGGATATGATACGGATTTGCCTCTTTTCAAAGGTTTGCGAGCACATTCATGAAACTGACCATCCGCCGAAAACTGCTTCTGGGCTATTTCGCCATGGCCCTTCTGACGGTCCTTGCCAGTCTCTACGCCGTGCTCAGCCTCGGACGGCTGAGCGATCTGGCCTACACGATCATCAACGAGGACGTCCCGGTGGTGGAGACGGCCAAGGGCCTCTCGGAGACACTCCTCGCGCAGGAGAGCGCGGAAAAGAAGTACCTGATCCTCAAGGACCCGCAGCTGACGGAGATCTTCTGGAGCCTGAGCCGGGAATTCAAGGCCGGCCTGGAAACCATGGGGAAAAACCGCTCGACGACCATCACGAAGAGGGTGTCCCTGATGGGCCTTCTCCACCGGCAATACGGGGAGATCTTCCAGAAGGAGATCGCACTCGTTCAGGAGAACAAGATCGACGAGGCCCGGGCGCTTTCCGAGCAGGAGGGCAAGCCGCTGCTTGACCAGATCGCCTCTTCCCTGCGGGATTGCCAGAAGCGGGGGGAACGGGATGTCGACTCCCGGATGAGCCTGATCAACGAACAGGGCCTCCGGGCCTCGCGAATCACGATCCTGCTCAGCCTCGTCAGCCTGCTGGGGGGGATGATCGTAGCCCTGTTTATTACTTACAACATATCGATTCCGCTGAGGAAACTTGAAAAGGCCACGGGGGTGATCGCCGAAGGGAACTTCGATCCGGCCATCCAGATGGAGCGGGACGACGAGATCGGCTCCCTGGCCCAGGCCTTCGGGGTCATGACGGAGCGGCTGAAGGAACTGGAGGCCCTCAATCTCGATGCCTCCCCGCTAACGGGGCTCCCGGGGAATCTGGCCATCGAGCGGGAACTGGAACGGCGGCGGGCGGAGGGAAAAATGTTTTCCCTCTGTCACGTGGACCTTGACAACTTCAAGCCCTTTGCGGACAAGTATGGGTACGCATGGGGCAGCGAAATCATCAAGGAGGTGGCCAAGATCCTGACCCAGCATCTGGATGCTGCCGCCGAGGAGGATGTATTCGTCGCCCATATCGGCGGAGATGACTTTGTCCTCATCGCCGAGCCGGCTGTCGCCGAAGCGATGAGCCACCAGCTCGTGGAGGAGTTCGAGGGGCAGATCCAGTCCTTTTACAGCGCCGAGGACAGGGAGCGCGGATCCATCATGGGGAAGGACCGGAAAGGGCAGGTGCAGAAATTCCCCCTGATCACCGTGAGCGTGGCCATTGTTACGGATGACGGGAGCCGATTCACGAGTCCGCTGGCGATGGCGAAAAAGGCGGCGGAGCTCAAGGAGTACGCCAAGACCCTGCCGGGAAGCAACTACGTGAAACAGGAGTCTTTGGGAAAGGCGGTCTCATGAAACCATGGATGCGGACGGTAGCGGTCATTCTCCTGGCCCTGGGGCTTGTTGCCTGCGCCTCAACCAAAGCGACCGTGACCGACCCGAATGCTCCCAAGACGCCGGCTTCCGACGCTGAACTTTTCGAGGCGGGACTGAAAGCCCTGGAGGGAGGCGGAGGGTCCGAGGGGCCGGCAAAGGCGAGAAACATGTTTGCGGAGCTGACGCTGACTTACCCCGAGAGCCGTTGGGTGAGGGTCGCGGAGATTATCGTCCGACTGCTCGACGATCAGGAGCGCCTGATAGAGTCGATTCAAACGGACGCCAAAACGGCCTCCGAGGCGGCGGCGGGGGCCAGGCGCCTCCAGCGGGAGAACGAGCAGCTCCGCAAGGAAATGAACCAGGTCAGGGAGCGCCTCCAGACGGAACTGGGGACCCTCCAGCAGGAAAACGAACAGCTGAGGAAAGACCTGAAGCTGCTTAAGGAACTGGAAATCCAGCTTCACCAGCGGAACAGGACCACTCGATAAGCCGCACGGTCCCGCCTTTCCGGAGGTTCACGCGTTTCCCCTCTCAGATCACTTTACCGGCCGATGGTCATCGCCGAGTCGAAGAGTGTCCCGTTTCCCCGTCTCCGTCGAATCCGATGCCTCTCCCTGTGTTTCCGGGAGCAGGCGCAGGGTCGTCCGGGCGTTTTCCCGGATTTTCCGGTCGCTGAACCACCAGTAGCGCACTCCCCCGTTCATGAAGGGTTCCACCTGGTCCTTGCTGTGAGGGTCGAAGAGGCGTCCGGAGACACCGCCGGGGAGAACGGCCATGATCTTGTCGGGATCCCCCAGATCCATGACCATTCGCAGGGACGCGGAAAGCGTCACGTCATGGGGATGGTTGTAATCGTAGCTGGCGCGGTAGAGGGTTTCCTGGGAGCCGCCCATGGCATGGGACCCGCCGCCTAGAAGGGCCGCCGCAAACCCCTCGCGGCGGATCGGAGACACCAGGGTCAGGCGATGCATGCGGCCCCATCGCCACCCTTCCGGATCGCTGCCGTACGAAGGACCCAGTTCCCGGATCGCAGCCAGTCCGGCGCGGTGCAGAAGGTCGTCCCTCGTTTCCCGGACGGCGGGTGTCGAGACATCGTCGAACCAGGGCGATTCCCCGGCCAGAACCATTTTCTGGAGGGATTCCTGCCAGAAGTAGGGATTGTCGGCCAGGAGCTCCACCAGGGATGCTCCCAGCTCGTCCCGGTAAGCGGCGAAGAAAAACCGGCGATACACCGCCTGGAAAACGGCCGGCGCCGCCTGGTCCGGATCCTCGACAAAATCCCAGCGGCCGAGGATTCGGCCCAGGGCTTTCGTGTCCTCATGCTTGAGCAGGGCTTTCGACATGACCGGTGCGATCCGCCGGGCCATCAGGTTCAAGGTGTCCCGCTGGAAGCGCCAGTGGTCCTCCACCGTTTTCTTCCCCGGCGCGTCCAGCAGTTCGATCAGCCGCCGGTAGCGGTAGGACGCCGACACATGGGACGTGTAGTAGTGAGGATAATCGCACGGAACCGCATGATGATTGCAGGTTCCCACCCAGCCTCTCGGCGGATTGTAAGAATGGGGCATCTTGTCGAAGGGGATCCAGCCGGTCCAGTCGTCGCGGTCGTCCGTAACTTTATGGGGAACAAGCCCCTCGCCCCGCGCCCGGATGGGCAGGCGGCCCGTTGTCTGCCAGCCGAAATTCCCGTTTATGTCGGCAAAGCCGAAATTCAGCATGATGACCGTCAGGCCGCGCAGGCTTTCCCTTACCTCCTCGACGTTCCGGGCCTTCAGCAGGCGCTCGGTCCCCAGGGAGGGCGCCATCGTCTCGAAGGGCGACCAGCGCAGGCAGATGACATGATCGTTCGCGAGGCCTTTCAGGACACCGGACACGACGGGACCCCGCTTCGTGAGGCGGACGACGACCTTTTCCTCCCGGAAACCGGCGTCGGCGCTCTTGTCCTTTATTTTCAGCGTCTCCGTGATCGCCTCGAAGGGGAGGGACTTCCCGCCTTCCATGTAGCGGCCGGGGTTGCCCGGATCGACCGTCTCGATGAACAGATCCTGGGCGTCGCCGTAGGAGTTGGTCACCCCCAGGGCGATGCGGTCGGTCCGGCCGATGCCGAGGCCCGGCACGCCCGGGATGGAAGCGATCACCGCCCTCGAGGAGGGAAGGATCAGGCCGCAGGGATACCAGGGACCCGGGAGCATGCGGGCGTCGAGGTGCGGATCGTTGGCGACGATGGGCCTACCGCTTGGGGAAAGGGAGGCCCCCGTCGCCCAGTTGTTGCTCCCCACGCGCCATCCCGCGGTCTGATCCGCCGGGAAGGCCATTAGGGTCGGATCGGAGGCAAGATCGAGATGGTGTTTTGCCGGCAGGGAGCCCTGCCGGATCCTGTCCGGCGTCGGGCATTCATGTACCTCGTCGGGATTGACGTTCAGGGGGAAGAGCTCCTTGGCCCGCTCGGGCCCCAGTTTTTCGACCAGCATCTGGGCGATGATTTCATCCTTGAGATTCGCCGCCGATCCCCAGCCCATGTAATAGGCAATGGCCAGGGAATCCTCGATGGCCCAGGGTGTCGGCCGGATGCCCGCCAGTTTGAATTCCAGCGGCCAATCCTGTGTCCGTGTGATGAAGGCGTTCACGCCGTCCAGATAGGCCTGGAGAAAGCGCGCCGTCTCATCGTTCAGGATGGCGGCATGTTTTCTGCCCTGCCGGAGGAAGCCGATGGTCCGCATGCGGATGTCCGCTTCCCGGCCCGCCGGTCCGGCGAGCTCGGAGATGCGGCCGGAGGCGAGAAGCCGGATCAGCTCCATCTGGAAGAGCCGGTCCTGGGCCGTCACAAAACCCTGCGCCCGGAGCAGGTCATGTTCATTGGCCGCATAAATGTAGGCCATTCCCTTTTCGTCGCGGACCACCTCCACGGGGGCCTTCAATCCCTGCAGCCGGATGTCTCCGTCACGCTGGAAGGAGTTCAGGCGGGCGCAGCCGGAGGCCGTGAGGATTGAGGCGGCCACCGCGACAAGGATCCAAAGAGTCAACCTTTTCATGGACAGACACTCCATAATCCGCTGATTGGCTTGTAAGATCCCGTTGGGACTCGATGCATTTGTTGGAGGAAGGCAGACGTGACGGCGTACGGGTTTCGTCAATTCGTCTTGATGGTCGCCAGGAGCTGTTCTTCGACGGCTTCCCTGGACTGGGCGCCCACCAGCCGCTGCACCACCACACCACCCCGGAAGAACAGGAGTGTCGGGATGCTCCGGATGGCGTACTGGGAGGCCGTGAGGGGGTTTTCATCGACGTTGAGCTTGGCGATTTTGACCGCACCGCCGTATTTGACCGCCAGGTCTTCCATGACGGGCTCCATGGTCTTGCAGGGGCCGCACCAGGGGGCCCAGCAGTCTACCAGGACGGAGCAGGCCTCGCCCAGGACCTCCCGGGAGAAGTTCTGGTCGTTCACGTCGACGGGGAAGGCGGGGGCGTGGCAAACGATGAGCGGGGTCTTGCAGGCGCCGCAGAGGGGACGGTCGTGAATCCGGTTTTCCGGCATGCGGTTCTTGGCGCCGCAGTGCAGGCACCGGATGATCATTTCATCCAGCGGGTTATGGCAGCTTCCGCAGGCGGGGCGATCCTGGAGGCGGACCTTGGGAATGCGGTTCTTGACCCCGCAGTGGAGGCATCGGACGATCATCTGTTCCTTCTCTCGCTTCGGCATGGTGCCCTCTTTCAGATGGCGACCTGCACCGTGACCGGGTTGAGGACACGGATCAGGTCGGCCGGCGACATCTCCGCCAGAATCCCGCGGCCTCCCGCGTTTATGAAGATCCTGGGCAGGCCGGTAATGCTTTCTTCCAGATATACATTCAGCGGTTTCCGGGTCCCGAAGGGAGACGTTCCCCCCACCTTGTAACCGGTGTGCCGCTCCGCCGTCTTCGGATCGCAGGGGGCAATGCTTTTGACTCCCAGATGCCGGGCGAAGGCCTTGGTGGAGACCTGCCGGTCTCCGTGCATCAGGATGATCAGCGGGGCACCGTGCTCGTCTTCCATGACCAGCGTCTTGATGATCTGGTGCTCGCTGACACCCAGCTCCCGTGCGGATACGCGTGTCCCCCCATGCTCCTCGTAACGGTAGGGGCGAAGCTGAAAATCGATCCCCCGC
>PHBD01000023.1 GCA_002841865.1 Deltaproteobacteria bacterium HGW-Deltaproteobacteria-19 | reverse complement strand
ACACCACATCGGAGCGCCTCGCCACGGGCAAGAAGGTGAACAGCGCCCTGGACAACGCCCTCAGCTACTTCACGGCTTCGTCCCACACGAACCGGGCCAGTGACCTGTCCCAGCTGAAGGACGCCATGGGGGAGGCCATCCAGACGATCAAGGCTGCCGATGCGGGCATCGAGGGGATCATCGATCTCATCGGAACCATGAAGGGCCTCGCCAAGGATGCCTACTCCGCCGATGCGACGGAAGCAGCAGCCCTGGAGACCCAGTATGATGCCATGGCAACCCAGATCACCAACCTGGCCGCAGATGCGAGCTACGGCGGGATGAACCTCCTGGACAGCGACACGCTGACGGTGGCCTTCAACGAGGACGGCACCAACACGATGGACGTGGCAGGGTTCAACGGGAAGGCGGCCGGCCTGGGCATCGTCGCGGCCGACTTCGCCAGCTCGGGGTCCATCGGCAGCGCCATCGCGTTGCTCGACGCGGCCCTGGCTACCCTCAGGAGCAAGTCCCAGACCATGTCGGCGAACCTGAGCGTCATCACGGCGCGGCAGGACTTCACCTCCAACATGATCAACGCCCTGACCATCGGTGCGGACAACCTGACGGCGGCGGACACGAACGAGGAAGGTGCCAACATGCTGATGCTCCAGACCCGTCAGTCCCTCGGCACCACGTCCCTGAGCCTCGCCTCCCAGGCAGCCCAGTCGGTGTTGCAGCTGTTCTAACCGGTACCGGGGACGGCGGGGGAATCCCTCCGCCGTCCCCAGTCATCCAGGGAGGCATTATGGGCCTGAAAATCGAGCTGAAACCCCACGAGCGGTTTATCCTCGGAGGCGCCGTTGTCCGGAATGGCAGTTCCCGGACAGAGCTCATCATCGAGAACAACGTGCCCCTGCTGAGGGGAAAAAACATCCTCTCCGTGGAGGAGGCGGACACCCCGTGCAAGCGGATCTTTTTCTCCGTTCAGCTGATGTACGTGGGGGGCGGAGACATGAAGTCCTACCACCGGACCTATTGGGAGATCGTCAATGAAGTGCTGAAGGCGGCTCCCAGCACAGTGGGGCTGATCGACACAATCAGCGAGCATATCCTGGAGGGGCAGTATTACCAGGCCCTGAAAGCGGCCCGGGAACTGATAGACTATGAGGAGAGGTTGGTGAACCATGTACGGGAATCAAGTTAAGGCCTACCAGCAGACCCAGAAGATGGGCATGACGGGCCGCGAGATCGAAGCGGACGTGCTGACGAAGGCGGCCCTGAAATTCCGGGAGTGCCAGGACAACTGGGACAATGGCGGCAGCAACGGCATGTTGGGCGAGGCGGTCCGGTACAACCAGAAGATCTGGAGCATCTTCCAAGGGGAAATGGTCGATCCGAACAATCCCCTGCCCGTGAAATTGCGGGAGGACATCCTGACCCTGAGCCGTTTCATCGACAAGCGGTGCTTTGACGTCCTGGCCTTTCCAAAGGCCGAGAAACTCGATATTCTCATCCGGATCAACCTGAACCTGGCGGCGGGACTGAGAGGCTCCACCGGCGAGGAAGCCGGAGAGGCCGGAGAAGAAGGTAACAAGTAGGCGAAAATTCCACCCGCGCCGGACGGCAAGGATGGCCGGGCAGGAAGATGACGGGAGCCGGGGTCAGGAGGAGGCTGTCGGCTGGAGGCGTTTCAGTCTTTCTACGGCCGGACCGTATCCGGGGCGGATGCGGAGGGCCGTTTCGTAGCTCAACTTGGCCGCGGCGCCGATCCCCAGGCGGAGAAAACCGTCTCCCCACAGGACAAGAGCCCGATAGTCGTTCGGATTTTCCTTCAAGTGCCGCTCATAGAACGGAAGCGCATCGGCAGTTTTCCCTGCCCTGGAAAGAATCGCTGCGATCTGCAGGCAGAGATCGTTCCCGCCTGTATCGAGTTCCACCGCTTTTCTGAAGTTTTTCAGGGCTTCCTCCGATTTCCCCAGGTGAAGCAGGATGTTCCCCAATTCCCTGAAAAGCATTCCCCTTTCCGGCTGGTATTGCATCAGGCGACGGATTTCCGCTTCCGCCCCTTCCCAATTCTGCAATTTCTCATAAGCCTGGACGCACCCCAGCCCGGCCTCTTCATCCCGAGGGTCCGACTCGGACAACTCACGGAATAGAGCGAGCGCTGCCGCGTAGTCCTTCTCCTTTATCCTTAATCGGGCAATCTGGAGGTGGCGATCACGTTCATCCCGAAGCGCCCCTCTTTTCCTTTCTGTCTGGGTCTGCCGCTGGGCCTCCAGAATTCTCTCCTCCCGCATTGCCAGGGATTGGTCCAGCATCCGCTGAATGTCCGGGGAATCGCCGTGAAGAGCGGTCAGGGTTCGGCACGCGAGCAGACACCCGACAAAATCTCCCCGGTCCAGGCATAGGCGGGCGCGTTCGAGAAGACGGCCCCGTTCCCGGTCCTGTTTTTTCATAAGAAGATCCCGGAACGCATCCCGTTTCGGATGTCCGTCGGGGAGGCGCTCCAGGCATTCACCGGCCAACTCGAATCGGTTCCGGTTCAGGTGCAGGGAGAACAAGGCCTCCAAGGCCGCGGCGCGGGAGGTCTCCGAGCGGGCAGCCCGTTCAAGTTCTTCGGCGGCCATTCCCAGGTGGCCCATCTTCTGAAGGCAATTTCCCAAGCGCAGGCGAAGCTCTGCTTCCGCCCCCCTTCCGGGCGGAGAGGACTTGAGATCCGCGGAAACGGTCGCATATTCATCCAGAAGGGGGTGGACGCGATCGATCTTCTCCAGGAGGGACGGACAGACATCCTTCAACCCCGCACACAACTCTTCGCAATAACGGATCGTTCGTTCTGCGGAAGCGCTGATTTCGCCCGACTCCGACGATGGCTCTTCCATCCGGATCAGAAAGTGTTTGATCCGTACTGTCGCCAGGCGGCTCAACCGGTCCTCCTCGAGGGACTCGAGGAGAGAGGAAAAGGATTTCAAGGCCTGCCCGTTCAGGGAACCCAGTTGATGCCGTTGCTGAGGCGAGCATTTTTCACCGTCTTCGGGAAGCAGGCTTTTCATTTTACCAGTCGTCCGTTCCAGCTTCTCGACCCGTTGAAGCAGGCGATCCACATGTTTCCTCGATGTTTCGAGCATCCGGCAGAGACGGCGCGGATCCGTCCCGAGGGGCCTTCGTGCCGCAGCCAGGTAGTCCGCGACGGGGAATTCCTGATCGCAGTGAGTTTTAAGAACGTCACGCAGGGCCATTCGCTCCGTACCGGCGATATGGGCGCCCCCCTCGGTGGCATTGATGAACCGGCGGCCGGAGTTGCGCCGGATCGTCTCTTCGATATCCTCCAGGAAGGCCAGCAGTCCCGAATTGGTGGGTACCCGACCGCCGAAATAACCGGGAACCCAGTAGACTTCCTGATTCTTCGTCACCTGCTCGTTCTTCATGATGATCCGGGATCCCTGGACCGTTACCTGTTTCCCGTATGTGGCTCCCTCGATATGGCTGGATTCTCCGTAAGCCAGGTCCTGGCCGGTGAAAACGATCGGGTCCGCCCCCACTGCCAGGGCCAGGTTCAGCGCGGTCTGGGCCACTGTCATGGCGTTGCCGAGGGGGGAGGAGACATTTCCTCCGGTGGGCGTGAGCAGGTTGCTCTGATCCAAAGTTACAAACAAATCCGCCTGATATTCAAATGGAATTCTCGGATATACCTGCGGATGCATCAGGAGGGGCATGTTCGCCTTGTCGATGGCGTCCGACATGCTCAGATAGTTTGGCTCACCGAAATCGATGGAGCAGACGATGTCGGGACGAACGTCGTATGCCAGGAGAACGCGCAGGGTCTGGCCGACCGAAATGATTAGCGCCTTGCCCTGCGCCTCCCGGAGAAGGGAGATGTTCTTCTGCAGGGAGGGACCCGTTGCTACTATGATGGCGGGCCGGTTCCGGAAGTCACCCCCCATGAGCCCCTCCGGGCTCCATCCCAGGAGGGCCTTGGGCAGATTTTCCACCTCGTTCTGGATCACCGTACTGCCGATCTTCACCACTGTGTTGAAATTCATCAGGAGGACATTGAATTGGCTGTGGCAGATGTCGTGGAGCCTTGCAGTCCGGGCATCCAGCAAGCGGACGTATTTCTCCAGGAACAGGCGGATTCGTCCGTTCAGGATGGCACTGTTTTGCTCCTCAATCAGACGGCGGAGTTCCTCTTCCTCGGGAACCACAAAGGATAGTTTCCCGCTGCGGATCTCCGCAGAGTAGTCGTGAAGGGACAGTGCCCAGCGGAGGATGTCCGGGTTTCTCTCCACGACATATACCGCGTGACTCGGGTCCATGGCGTCCAGGATATGAAGTGCCTTGTATCCCAGTCCAAGGCCGAACAGGAAGCTCAGGCCCCCATTCGGGAAGGACTGATCGGCCAATTCTTCGCGCACGGTCTCGAAAGGGTTTTCCCGATTGTACAGGATGATCCGTCGTCCCCCGGGTTGTTCGATTTCGAGATCCGGCAGGCCCGATAGGCTGGAGAGCAGGTTATACGCCCCCGGTTGGGAAGGGCAGTCCTTCCACCAGGCGAAAAAAGCGGGGCAGTGCTTCCGGAGAGCCGCCAGATTGGCATCCAGGTGGCCGTTCATTCGGCTCGTGCCTCCGGTGCGGAGGCCTGAAAACGGATATACTTGAGGAGGGCTTTCCCTTCCTGAAAGTCCGGGTTCGTCTTCAGCCCCTCCAGGATGGTTTGTTCCGCCTGGCCCCAGTCTTTCTTTTCCATGAAGGCCCGGGCAAGGTTGTAGTAGAGCCCTTCGTCCTGGGGGTGGAAGAACAGGGCTTTCCTGAACTCCGTGATGGCGCGGTCGAAGAGGCCGGCCTTCCGGTATTCGATGCCCGTGGTGTTACATATCTGGAGGATCATGGCCAAGGCCTCCTCGTCGTTCCCGACGGCTTCCCTGGCCCGGTCTGCGCCCTCCTTTTCGATCATGTCCAGGGCCTCTTTCACCTTTTGCTCTGCTGCCCCAGGCGACGGACTCTCCGTGTTGTCGCTTTCGTCAGAATCTTGACGGGTCGTCACGGACGTGGACAACTCATCCACCTGGATCTGAAGCATCTGCCGGAGGAAGTCGAGGGAGGTCTTGATATCGTTGTCCCGGAAGGAGACGGGGCCGAACTCGTCCAGGAATGCCCGGGATGCCGATATGTCCTGCTGAAGCCCGTTTACCGCCTCCCGGACCATCTTTTCGTCTGCCGGGATCATCGGCGTCCGCAGGATCCGCTCCAGGGTGTCCCTGAAGAGATGCAGGCATCCGTGAAGATGCCCTTTTTTCATATGCATCCGGCTTTCATCCAGTTTTCTGAGTATCTGTACCGCGTCGTCCCGCCGTACTGCGTCCGCCATGGTATTCCTTTCCGGACCGATGTTGTGGACCAACGGTATCTCTTCACATTTCATGCCAGAAAATTTTTTAGAAATGTTGGTCCGGGGCTCAAGTCGAGGCGGCAGGAAGCCGATAGTATGAGCAGAAGAAATCTTAACCAAGGCGGTGCAGGAGGCACCAATGACCATTTCAACCTATCAGATAGACAGCGTCATCAAGGCGTACACGAAGCAGTACCGGGAGCGGATCCGGATGGGACAGTCGGAGGAGCCCGCCCGCGACCAGTCTGCCGACGTCGTCGACCTGTCCCGGGGAAATGAGCTTAAAGAAGGGGCCTTCGAGAAAATCTCCTACTCGCTGATGGACGTCCTGGTCGGCAAACGGAACCAGCCGTAAGGATCGGACGACCATGAATACTCCTGCTGCTCTCGAATGCAGTCTCTTCGACCGACGAATCCTGGTGGTTGACGACTACGAACTCACCCGCAGGATGATCGTCGACGCCCTTCTCCAGACCGGTTACACCAGTGTCCAGGAGGCGATGGATGGACGGGAAGCCCTCGACAAGTTCCGAATGGGGTCGCATGACCTGATTATCACGGACGTCATGATGCCCAACATGGACGGGATGGAGCTTCTCGACCGGCTGCATGAAATCCGCGCCGACTCGTCGATCATCCTGGTCACGGGCCAGCCGGAGGTCGATGCCGGCGTGGCGGCCATGAAGCGGGGAGCTGTCGACTACATCCGAAAACCTTTCAACATCCAGGATCTTCTCTACAAGGTCGAAGTCTGCCTGCGGGAGCGCCATCTGCTTCCCGAGGAGGACGGACAGTCCGCTCTCTCGAATACCCAACTGACGGAGAAGAAGAAGGAACTGTCCGTACACGGCCACATTTACGAATCCTTCGAGAATATCGAGGGTGACAATCAGCAGGTCTTTGAAAAGATGGCGGAACTGGCTCTTCGAGTTGTCGACGGGGGGGAGGCGACCATCTGGATCTTCGACGCCGAGTCCGACCAGTTTCATCCCCAGGTGGTCCGGTATGCCGAGGGTAGTTCCCCCGATCAGACAGGAAATGCCATCAATGTCATCCCTTTTCTCTACCAGGTGGTGGACAAGCGAGAGGCCCTGGTCGTCCAGTCGCCCAACGGGAACGGCGGAGCCGCTTCCCTGCTCTGCGCCCCCCTGGTTATTCGGGGAGCCGTCTTCGGTGTGCTGGCGGTGCGGAGGAAGAAGTATGCGGGCATCTTCACCAGCAAGGACGTCCATTACATCGTCAGCCTGACCAAACGGGCCTCCCTGAACCTGGAGAACAAGCTTCTCTACGAGAGCCTTTTTGCCAATGTCCTGGATACGTTCCAGTCATTGGTCGCCTGTGTCCAGATGCGGGACAATTACACGCAGGAGCACTGCCGCCGCGTGACGAAGGTGTCTATCCGGATAGCCGAGGTCCTCGGGTTGGAACTTCAGGACCGTGAGTGCCTGAAAGTAGCCGGCATCCTTCACGATGTAGGGAAGATCGCCATTCCGGACAACGTCCTGCTCAAACCGGGGAAACTTACTGACGATGAATACGAGGTCATCAAGCAGCACTCCTCCCTGGGGGAAAACGTTCTGAAGCCCATCGCCCTGTTCGACCGGGAACGGGAGATCATCCTGCATCACCACGAGCGCTGGGACGGACGGGGGTATCCATTCGGCCTGGTCGGGACGGACATCCCGCTCTTGTCCCGGATCATCTCCGTCGTGGACACCTTCGATGCCATGACCAACAACCGGCCGTACCGGAAAGCGCTGGACATCGACACGGCACTGGATGAAATCCGGCGCAACCGCGGCACCCAGTTCGACCCGGAAGTGGCTGACGCGTTCCTCAGCCTTTACTGACGCGCTCCTTTCTTTATTCATTCCCCGATTTCAGAACGATCTTTTGGCCGATGCGATCCTGCGTCCGACCGACCGAGGATAAGGACGTTGACGGCGAAGTCGTCTTTACGTTGTGATGGGAAGGAAGCGGCATGGAATTTGTATGTTTGCCGTTGATATCCTAAGGAGTTCGTTTCCATGGTCGCATTCGTCAAAAATTCGGATCCGGGTCTGATCGGGAAACTCCTCCCGACGAGCAGCGACTCGACGGCAGGTTCCAGCGGATCTGCATTCCGGGGCGAGGCAGCCTTCGATTCCCTGCTGAAGCAGGCACTGAACGCGGGAACAAATACTGGCACCGGACAGATGCAGGATCCCGGGGCGCTTGCGCGGATGCTCATGGAACGGATGCAGGTCCGGGCGACGGATCGGCTTCTTCGGCTGATGTCCGGAAGCGAAGCGGGAGAGGTGCAGGAACAGGACGGCAAGGTTCTGGAGCAGCTTCTGGAAGCGGCAGCCCGGACCATTCAGGAAACGGAAAAACGGTCCGTTCCCGATAAGGCCGTCCAGGCCGTTTCCGAACCGGCATCGAGTCCCCGCCGGACCGGGGGGGAGCGGAAAGGCGGCATGGCGGCCTCGCCTGAACTGACCTCGATCATCGAAAAGGCTGCGGATCGCTATGGAGTCGATCCTCTTCTGGTTCGATGTGTGATTCGGGCGGAGAGCGGTTTCCGTCCCCAGAGCACATCTCCCAAGGGCGCCATGGGGCTCATGCAACTGATGCCCGGCACGGCCCGCGACCTGGGCGTAAAGAACGCTTACGATCCGGAGCAAAACGTCCTTGCCGGTACGCGGTACCTGAAATCCCTCCTGGATCGTTACAGTGGAGACGTTCCCCGGGCATTGGCGGCCTACAACTGGGGGATGGGAAACGTGGACCGACGTCCCGACCGTCTCCCGGAGGAAACAAGGCAATACGTCTCCGGAATCATGAGAGAATACCGGAACTCGTCAGTTTGAGAGGGAATGCCGGAGCGATTGTTCCCAAGTTCGTCTTTTTGCGCAGATCCTAAGGAATTGTTTGACTTCCCCGGCAAAAACAGAGTAGAAAGGTCGCCGCACACGGAGGAGGACGGGGATGCCGGATTACTGGGTCAAGCTCACCGAACGGGAAGAGGATGAGATTCAGCACCATCACTATCTGGTGACGGCGAAAAGCGACGTCGAGGCCAGGAGGCTGGCCCTTCGGTTCGTGGAACGGTTTTTTGACGACGACGACAACCCCGAACAGATCGACAGCGGCTTTTCTTTCTATAACCGGGCAATCGATGTTCAGATCAGCGACATCAAGGAAACAACCCGGGAACGGTTCAAGGATTTTCTCCTGAAATTGCACACCATCGGCTGAAGGCAGGCCGCGGGGAGGGGCCGCCCGGCTCTTCTCCCGGCAACGCAGTCCACTCCATCTCCCGACTCCATCAAGATTCCCCCCGATCTCCGGTTCTCATTCACCGGGGAATTCCTGAACACGGATCATAAAGAAATGCCGGCTCCCCTTGGAAGGGAAACCGGCATGAATTTGACGCTGCGATCGCCGTCCGGACCGTTTTGTCTTATTTGAAGGCGGCCTTGACGCCAGGGTCTTTCAGGACGGCGACGACGGCCTGGTTGATCGTGGTATAAGCGTTCTTCTCCCTGTTCGCAAAGTCTTTCGGATCGCTCACCAGGGCCGTCTTGATTTTGTACTGGTTCTTGTACTTCAGGACGCCGTTCCGCTCGATGCGGATGCTGAAGTCAAACTCTTCATCCGTCCAGCGGTCGATGATGAGCTTCAGGTCCGGAATGGTAGAAATCGGGCTGTCATGGGCAACCTGCATGCCCGCCATCCACATGGCATCGCGAAAACAGTCCATGACGAAGTAGTCCAGAGGGACGGACACCTCGTACGCAGTCTTGGCGTCGGTGCTGAAATAGGCGTATCTCTTGGTTTTTTGGTCGTTGTTGACGAAATCGTTCAGATCGATTGTCTTTCCGCTGTAAAACGAAGTGACGTCCTTGGGGATTTCCGGCTTGTACAGGTGCCGCTGCAGCAAGATCTTATTTTCAGCCACTACGCAACTCGCCAGCATCCAGGCCGCTGCGAGCAGAAGGGAGAAAAACATGACTCCGCGGGCCGTGTATCTCCGCTTGCCGATTCGATCCATGATGTCCGCCTCCTTGGATGGGATTCACTGGCCGGAACCTTATCACATCCGCTCCAAAATGGGAAAAGGGATTCCAGTCTGGAGGCGGGAAGGTTCCTGGACAACAGCTCAGACGGTTTTCAGGAGGCGATTGGACGGGGATTTCCGGAGGGTCGCTTCGAAGTCCCGCAGACTGGCGGACAGCTCCTCCAGCGCCTCCGTCCGGAGGACCGGGATATCGTCCGCCCCCCGCCTGTCCAGGGTGTCCAGAATATACGATATTGTCAGGTAGTCCGGGTCCACGGCCGGCTGAAACCCCGGTTCACCGGGCCGTTCCGTGGATACTTCCACCAGGATTCCGCATTCCGTCAACTCCACCAGGATTGCCATCAGGAGCTTGTGCGGGATTCCCGTCAGGATGTTGAGCCCCGCGGCCGTGAGCGGCTCCCCCGGTTCTGCGAAATTCCTGCAGACGCGGTTCGTTACCCAGAGGGCGAGGGTCCTGCGGAACACGGGACTTACCCGCTCCGCATCGGGACCGAATTCCAGAAAATCCGCATTCTGGTGGGCCTGGGAAACTTCGGCCCCGGCCAGGACGATGAGCCAACTGATCTGCAGCCAAGCCAGCAGGAGGGGCAGGGCGGCGAAGCTGCCGTAGATGGCGTTGTATTCGGCAACTCCCACCTGAAACGTGATGTACGCCCACTGGACGATCTGATAGACCGTTCCGGCGAGGATCCCCGCAAAGAGCCCCGACTGCCAGCGGACCTTCGTGTTCGGAAGGAACATGTACAGGAACGTGAACAGGCCCCACATGACGCAGTAGGGTGCGTATTTCAGGGTTAAAAGGATAAGAGGCTGGAGGGCTCCGAGAACCTCGAGTTTCTGTGTCAGCATTTTCGCCTGCGAGGCGAGGAAGACCGTTGCGCTCCCGGACACCACCAGGAGTACGGGGGCCACGAACATGACCGACAGGTAGTCCGTGATCTTCCGGGAAAAGGAGCGGTCTTTCCGGACGCCCCAGATGACGTTGAGGGCGTTCTCGATGTTGCCGACGAGCTTGATGATCGTCCAGAACAGGAGACCCACGCCGATGCCGGCCACAAGTCCCCCCTTTGTCCTGGCCAGGAGGGAATTGGCGAAGGAGAAGACATTGGTCAGGATCTCCTCCTGGCCGGGAAACTTCTCCAGGAGGCGTTGCTGGAGAACGGACTGGAAGTCGAAGCCCTTGGCGATGCCGAAGGCCAGGGCTACGACGGGAACGATCGAAAGCAGGGTATAAAAGGTCAGGGCGCTGGCCTGGAGGGGGCCGCGATTTTTGCTGAAGCCCCTTCCGGCAGCCAGCAGGATCCTCAGGTTGCCGACGAGAAGGGCCTTCCCCCGGGGCAGGTCCCGGAGGCGGATGCGCCAGATGTCGGTCCTGAAATATTGAATTATCCGGTCGATCAATGAGTTCGCATCCTTTTCGATGAGGGAGCCCGGTTGCCCGAACGGCATTTTCCCCTTGGATGATGAATGGTCAGTCCAGGTCGAGCATCTTGTAGCCCTGAACGTCGAACAGCCGCAGGCAGGCATCCACGACGTCCTGATCGTAGAGGCCGCCCCGGTCCCCCTTCATGGAATAGATGGCAACGTGAACCTCCCGGGCCGGCCGGTAGGCCCGCCTGGACGTGATCGCGTCCACTACGTCGGCAACCGCGAGGATGCGCGATTCCAGGAGAATTCGCTTTCCCTTGAGGCCTCTCGGGTATCCGGAACCGTCCATCCTCTCGTGGTGTTCCCAGACCATCCTCGCCACCGGCCAGGGGAAGCGGATCCCTTTCAGCATCGCGTGCCCGATCTCGACGTGGGTCTGCATTATCCGGGCTTCGCTTTCGTCAAGCTTCGTCGGTTTGCTGAGAAGCTCTCCCGGAATGTCGATCTTGCCGATATCATGAATCAGGCCCGCCAGCCGGAGGCCGGTGATCCGGTCCTTGTCCAGGTTCATCTGCTCGCCGATGGCGCGGGCGAGGTCGGCCACCCTGAACTGGTGCCCTTCCTTGTATGTATCCCGGACCTCATGGGAGACGGCGATGGCCCTGGCCAGGGCGAAGGCCCGCTGGAGGCTTCTCTCCGGACTGAGCTCCGACTTTTTCCTGGAGAACAACGGCTGCATCTCCTTCAGCCGCTCCTCGATTTCCTTCTTCATTCGTTCCACGTCGATCACGGGTTTGCACCTCCATCAAAAGGGCAGCATGTCGATACTTCACGATCCCAGGCCGGAGAACCGACCCGTCGTCGGATCAGCTTCCCTCCGCCAGTTGCACGAGAGCCGCTCGGTCCAGCAGGTGGATGCCCCGGCCCTCCGTGCGGAGAAGACCTTCATTGCTCATTTTCCTGATAGGCCGCGAAAGGGCCTCCGGGAGACTTTTGCCGCCAGGGCGTTCAGGCGTTCTCGGCCGATCCCGTCGAACAGGGCGACTTCCCGGATCTGTTTTGCTGTATCCATGAATTATCTCTGCCGGCGTTGATCCAGATCAATGACCCATTCTGCGTCCTCCTGTAGAGAGGAACCAACGGGATAGAAATTCTAACACAGCCGTCCTACTGAAACCACGAAAGTTTATGCATAAGGAGGAAGGGAAAATGAATACTCAGGAACATTTGAAGTCCGTGAACGATGCATCCTTCGACGTTGAGGTGTTGAATGCGGAGCGGCCGACGCTGGTCGATTTCTGGGCGCCCTGGTGCGGTCCCTGTCGGGCGATGGGGCCCGTTCTGGAAGAGATCGCCCGGGATTATGAAGGGCATCTGAACGTCGTGAAGGTCAACGTGGATGAGAACCCCAAGACGTCGCTCCTGTATGGCGTGCGAAGCATCCCGATGCTCCTGGTGATCCGGGAGGGCGAGGTTCGGGAGACGCGGATCGGCATGCTGCCCCGGGAACAACTCGCGGCGATCGTCGATCGGAATCTGCAGTAGGTTCGTGACGCGGCCCCGGGGCCGTCGGGCCGGCCGCATGCGGAGCGGCGGGCACGGTTCGTAACCCGCATTCACTTTGCCGCGGCGCTGTAATGAGACGGGTCGGTGCTTCTGACGGGCCCGTCTTTTTCTTTGACATTAGAACGGACGTTCTATATGCATGCCTAAAGAAAACGTGGAAACGTCATGGAATGAACCCATCGATCCCCCAGGAGGAAAGCAGGCCCCCGGCTCGCTCCCCGGCCAGGAGAATCCTCCATATCGATATGGATGCCTTCTTCGCCGCAGTCGAGGAGAAACGAAACCCCGACCTCAAGGGAAAGCCGGTGATCATCGGGGGAATGGGGGATCCGACCCGGCGGGGCGTCGTCTCCACGGCAAACTACGAAGCGAGAAAATTCGGTGTTCATTCCGCCCTGCCCCTGAAGACGGCCCTTCGCCTCTGTCCCCGGGGCGTCTTTCTTCCCGTGGATTTCGAGGCCTACGAGGCCGCGTCGCGCATGTTCAAGGGTGTGCTCCTGGGCCTCGACGTCCCCATGGAGGACGTCGGGATCGATGAAGCCTACCTGGATCTCTCCCTCCTGGAGGATTCGAACGAGGCCGTCGCCGGCAGGATCAAGATGGGCATCCTTGAAGCGACCGGCCTGAGCTGTTCCATCGGCATCGCGCCCAACAAGCTCCTGGCCAAGATCGCCTCGGATCTGGAGAAGCCCGACGGACTCACGATCATAGGCGACAGCGACGTCGAGACCCGGATCTGGCCCCTCCCCATCCGCAAGCTCTACGGAATCGGCCCCAAGACAGAGGCGTCCCTCCGGGAGATGGGCGTCCTGACCATCGCCCAGCTGGCCGCGCTTTCTGTGGAGACACTCGTCGGCCGTTTCGGCGATTCCTACGGCCATTACCTCCGCGAGGCCTCCCGGGGAATGGACGAAAACCCGCTCGTCACCCACTGGGAGCCGAAGTCCTTCAGCCGGGAGATGACCTTTCAGGCGGACGTGAAGGACTGGCAGGCCATTGCCCGGACCATCGCGGAGCAGGCCCGGGACGTGGCGTCGGACCTGGAACGGAGGGGCTACCTGGCCCGGACGGTGACCCTGAAGGTCCGGTTCGACGATTTCCGGACCGTCACCCGGAGCTGTTCCCTTGTCGATCCCGTCCGGAACGAGGGCCTGATCCGGCGGGCGGCATTCTCATGCCTCCAGCGGGTGGAGTTGCGGCGGAAGGTGCGGCTGATCGGGGTCCGGGTGAGCAACCTGGAGAAGGGGAGGACGGGGAGCACGCTTCCGGGAAGGAGCGTCTTTTGAAATTTTCCTGAACGGAAGCCTGCCGATCGGACGATCAGGAAAACCGCCTTTCGTTTTATGCCAATGCCGCCGGTTTCCATATGTTCCGGACTGCTTTTCCCGAACATGGGCAGAGCGCCGGTCCTGCACCTTGATTAAAACGTCGGCGGCGTGACGGCGGCAAGAAAAATCGTTTTTTGTTTACTCAAATTTGTATACTTGTGAAGGAAAGTACTTGGGTGATAAATAGTATCCCCTTCCGTAATGATGTACTTTTCAACTCTGCCTGATGCAGGGTCCGTTAAGATTACCTCAATTTTCCCTTGAATAACGTGTGAAAATTCCTCCCCGTCGTGCTGGAAATCACCAATTGAAGCCCCTGGCTCCATAATGAAAAGTCCTGCCCAGATTTTTTTATTCCTTGCTTTTTTTACCAGGGAGTAGATCTTAACATCGTCGTTATCAGAGATAATTGCTTTTGCGTCTTCGTATTTAACGACTCTTTCATCTTCCGTTGTGTCGATCAGGTCGTGTATCGAACTGTCAAAAAGTTTCAGGATCTTCTGCAAATTGGCTAAACTGATTCCTGATTTTCCATTCTCAAACAAACTTAAGAATGAAACAGACAGTCCCGTTTTATCAGACACTTCCTGCAATGTGACGCCCTGGGCTGTCCTCAGCTTCTTCAGTCGTTGTCCGACATTTTGAAGATCTTTTTTATCATCAATGACACTGTTCATGCATGTTCCTTTCTTTATGGCAGATTGCTGCCTTGTTTTCCGTTGTGCGTTCAATTCTGAAATTTCAGTATATAACAAAATTGGTATATATTGTCAATGATTATTTCATGTTAACTGTCTTCTCGCCATTATGTGAGGTGCCTGCGGTATTTCGAAAGACGAAACTGAAGGACGGTAACAACTGTATGTAGAGGCATTGTTCGGCATAAAAAAGGCTGAACTGCTTCTTTTTATCGTTATTATTTGTTGAGTCATATTGTTGTAAGGGGTGGTCCATCGTCTGTACCCGTATGAAACATAGAATAGCGATCCCGCCGTTTTGAGTCTCTCCGATAAAGAATTGCTTCCGGTGTCGAGGGGCCGCTCGCTTCCACCGTCATCAGCCTGAAGCCTTGCCGCCTCCAAATTCAAGTCCCTCCTTCGTTTGAGCTGTGAAGACGTCGCTCCTCCCTCCGCCTTGCGCCAGCGCTTACCGGGTTCGGTGATTTTGAGTATCATAGAAAAATCTCCTTGACAACACGCGAATCGTTTTTTATAAACTGAAAAAAAGAAAAGGCGTCTGGCTGGCGGACCAGCACTTCCCGATCAAGGTCCAAGGCGACGCAATTGAGAGGCCGATGCTCATGACGGGACAGGACAGGCATGAATCAATTTGATAATAGAGAACGATATCCAGGTATTAACGACAGCACACTCCTGGCGCAGATTCTTCCATCCTGCGAAAGCATCGTCCGGGGCCGGGAGGTTCACGATATCAAATCTGTTGCGATCGAGGCCGGCACTGAACGGAATCGTAAAAAATCCTGTGGTCCTTGGGCCGTCGTGTGCGTTTTGAGTGTTTCTATGTGGTTAATATGATGTATGAAAATATTGATGAAACGGGTTTGCTCGGGCATGACGCAAAATATTAAAAAAAGTACAGTGTGTCTCAACGTCCATGGAAGGGGGTGAAGGAAGAAGGATGGGGGCCGCCCAGACGAGCGAACAAGCTTCAGGAACTTAACGGAAGCATGATGTAGCCAATACAAACGAAAGGAGCTTACTGGCGATGGCAAAAGACAAAGTAAACTGGGAATGGGTAAACGAGTGGAAGAAAGACGTGAATCCGCTCGGCATGAAAGAGGAATTCAAATGCCTCTGGATCCCTTACGGACTTCCCGAGGTTGTGGATCCCGTGGGGACCAAATTCGGCATCGGCATCGAGGTCCAGCCGAAGTGGAAAATCCCGCAGAAGGTCTTCGTGTCGCAGACCATTGTCGGCGCCTTCTACAGCAAGCAGGGAAATCCCAATCATCCCATCAAGCCCGATGAGATCCGGGATCAGGCCCTGGCCTGCCTGGAGGCCGGGGCGCCCAACGTGCACATCCACGTGCGCGACGAAAACGGCTACAACGTTCTGGACCCGGAACTGTTCCATTACGTGATCGACCCCATCCGGAAGCAGTATCCGGAACGGCTCGTCTGCGGCTGCATGGTTCCGTTCCAGACGGGCGAATGGGAGAAATTCATCGAGTGCATGGAGGACGGGCTCTTCGATCAGACGCCGATCAACTCTGTGGCGGCTTTCTGCGGTGACACGCTCTTCTGCAAGCCGCCCCACGTCATGATCGAAAAGACGAGAATCTGCCAGGAGTTGGGCTGCAAGCCGCAGATCGCCGTGTACAGTGACGGGGACATCGACAACGCGGACCGCTACCTCATCAAGACAGGCCTGCTGGAGAAACCCTATTACTGGATCATTCTCCCCACGCTGCCCGGCGGATCGCCCATGCAGAATCCCAAGGCCATGGTGGAGGTGCTGATGCACTACACCAACAGGATCCGGGAGATCGACGAGGATTCGCAGATCGTTGTCTGCGCCTCAGGCCGCGCTTCAACGTACCTCACGACCTTCGCGCTTCTCCTGGGCCTGCACATCCGCGTCGGCATGGAGGATTCCGTCTGGAAGTGGCCCCATCGCGACGAGAAGATCAAAAACAATCTCGAAACGTATCTCGCGACCAAACAGATCGTGGAACTCCTCGGGCGGGAGATCATCAAGCCCGACGAGTGGCGGCAGCTTCTGAAGATGAGAAAACCGGGCGGCAAACTGAAAGCCTAGGCGTGAAGCAATAAGCCATCCAAACAAGGGAGAGGACGTCTTTTCCTGCAAGGGAAAAGATGCCTCTTCCCCTGAAAATATCCAAGGGGGATGAAATGGAAAAATTGGCAGGCAAAGTTGCTGTTGTGACGGGATCCAGTTCCGGTTTTGGACGGGCGATCGCCAAGGCGTTTGCCGCGAGTGGCGCCAAGGTCGTCTGCAGCGATGTCCGGAAAGAGGCCAGGCCCGAGGGATATGAAACGGATATCAATCTCTCGACGGACGAGGCCATCCGCAAGGCGGGCGGAGACGCAATTTTTGTAAAATGCGATGTGACGAAAGAAGCGGAAGTGAAAGCCCTTGTCGATGCCGCAGTAAAGAAATACGGGAAGCTCGATATCATCATGAACAACGCCGGGGTATTTACCCGGATGGCCAAAATTCATGAATGTACCGAAGATGAATATGAATTTACCATGGGAGTCAATATCAAAGGCGTCTGGAACGGCTGCAAGTATGCCATTGCCCAGATGCTCAATCAGGGTAACGGCGGGAAAGTGATCAACCTTGTTTCCATCGGCGGATTGGTCGGACTTGCAAATGAGCCGGCTTATTGCGCATCCAAGGGGGCTGCCGCAAATCTGACGAGACAATTGGCGATCGATTATGGTCCGGATAAAATTACGGTGAATGGGATCTGCCCCAATTATGCCCCCACGGCCATGTGCAGGCCCTACTATGAAGACGAGGGCGTCAAGAAGTATGTGGAGGATGTTACGCCTCTGGGGCGTTGGGTAACTGCGGAAGAGATTGCCAAGCTCGCGGTCTATCTGGCATCAGGAGATGCGGATTACATTACTGGAGCACTGATTCCCATCGATGGCGGATATACGGCTCGATAAATCCGCCTTCTCTAATTTCCAGGGGGGGAGTGATTCGCTCTCCCTCTGGGGATTATTCTGAAAATAAAGCATCATATCGGATAGGACGGCCATATGTTCTGTGGCATGTGAAAGCGAGCGGTCGAACATCATGAATGAACTGCTGAAGAATGTTTACGAACGGGTCATCGGGCGCAGACTGGAGATCCTCATGATCGTCTCGGCGCTCGAGGCGGGGAAGCACATCTTTCTGGAGGGTCCCCCTGGGACGTCCAAATCGACCATCCTGCAGGCCATCTCGGTATGCAAGGACCGCCCGTACTGTCTGGTGACGGGGAACAGCGACCTGACGACGTCGAAGCTCATCGGCTATTTCGACCCGGCGGAGACCCTGGCGAAAGGGTACCGGCCCGAGTTCTTTCAGTACGGCCCACTCCTGCAGGCCATGAAGGAGGGGATGTTCCTCTACGTCGAGGAGTTCAACCGGCTGCCCGACGAGACGACGAACGTGTTCATCACGGCCATGTCCGAGAAACAGCTGACCGTCCCGAGGCTGGGGACCGTGGCGGCGGATCCGGGGTTCCGCATCATCGCGGCGCTCAACCCCCTGGACGACATCGGCATCAGCCGGATCTCCCGGGCACTGAAGGACCGTTTCAGCTCCATCCGGATCGACTACCAGTCGCGGGAAGAGGAGATCGAGATCGTCCGGCGGCGGACGGGTTGCACCGATGACGGGATTGTCGACTTGGCCGTGGACATCGCACGGGAGACCCGAAAACATCCGGACCTCAAGCTGGGGGCATCCGTCCGCGGGAGCATCGACATGGTGGATGTGTTCGAGCACAGCAGGGACCTGCTGCCCCGGAACCCCTCCCGGGGAATGGACGACGGGGAACTCCAGGTCCAGGCGGCCTTCATGGCCTTCCGGAACAAGATCTGGCTCTACGAGACGAGCGAGAGAAGGCCGGAAGAGATCATCGAAGAGATCATGGAGAAACTGGAGAGGCAAAAAAAAAAGTAAACCTCCGGGACCTGCGGCTGCTCCTTGACTCGGGCACCGCATCGATCGGGGCGGATCAGAACCCTGCCGATTTTCTCCCCATCGAACGCCGGATTGACGACCTCCTTCGGCAGGGCGATCTGAAGACTGTCCTCGACATTTCCGAAGAATACTCCCGGACCGTGGGAAGGATGCTGGGGAAGTACGGGATCCTCCTGGCGCAGTGGGAAGAGACCGATCCCGAGCTGCTCCGGAAACTCCTGACCCGGACCTGGAACCGCCTGGATGCGGGGATCCGGAAGCGATTCCTGCACCTCATGATCGGCATGATCTACCGGGTGTCGAGAAGCGAGCTGGCCCGGCGGGGTTCGCCCACGGGCGACGTCACCACGGCGCCGTTCGCCTTTTCGGGTGACGAGATCGATCTCGACCGGACGATCGAGGCGACGCTGGAACATCCATTGCCGCGTTATGAAAACATCTTTGTCCTGGACAGAAAAAAGCGGAAAAACGCGGTGGTCATCATCATGGACGCGTCCGGCTCCATGCAGGGAGAGAAACTGTCCATGGCGGCGATCGCCGTGACGTCCCTCGCAACGAACCTGGATGCCCGCGACGAGTACGGCGTCGTCCTGTTCTCCGAGAAGGTGAACGTCTGCAAGCGGGTGGACCAGGCGAAACCCCTGGACGAGATCATCAACACCGTCCTGAACATCCGCCCCGAGGGCCGGACGAACATCGGCATCGGGCTCCTGGCGGGCCTCACGGAAATCCAGCGATCCACCATCGACAGCCGGATCGGCATCCTGCTCACGGACGGCCAGCAGAACACGGGCCAGGATCCCCTGGGCATCGCCCGCCGGTTCCCGCAACTCCACGTCATTGCCCTGCCCGGAGGAAACCCCGAACTGGCCGGCAAGATCGCTGCCAAGGGTCGGGGAAGCTTGATCTCCCTGAAGGGCATCCATGACGTCCCGCGGGCCATCGCCAAGTGCCTGTGTCGGTGAGCGGATTTCGCGATTGCCGCTAGCGTCTCGGCCTGGTGAGCCTGAAATCCTGCCGGGGCAGGCTCGGATCGCGGTTTGGATTGTAGCCGGTGTCGTTCGAATAGATGTAGTCGCCGTTCGCGTTGACCCAGCGGCGGCTCCAGTCGCTCGTGTCCCGTTCCACCTTCCCGGTGATGGGATTGACGTAATCCTCCTGGCTGGTGAGGGTCAGATACTGGTCCTTTTGAATGGACTGCTGGGTCTTGGAACGGTGAGCAGTGATCTCACGGTCGATCCTGCTCAGATCCTGGAGGACCTTCCGGGAAATCTCGGCCCGTTCTCCCTGCCCCCGCATCTCTCCCGCCACCCACTGCGGATTCAGCCGGACCGAGTTCCCGATGATGTCCAGTACGGGTTTCCATTGATCCACTTCTCCCGCCGGCGAGCGCATCGTCGTCGTGAAGTCGTTCGCCCACAGGGCCATGGAACGGCGGGCATCGACCAGGACCGTGTAGAGCAGCTCCTTGTAGGCCCTGCCGTTCTCCGTGTATTCGACAATGATGAATCCCGCCTGGTAGGTCGGAGGCTGAATGCCCACCTGCATCAACGCCCGGGCGACCGGCTCCGATAAGCGGCTGAAGAGCTCTGCGAGTTTCGGCAGGGGCTCCTTCTGAACGACCCGGGCGTTGGTTGCGCCCGCTCTGGTCTGTGAAAACACATGCAGAAGGTAATCTTCCCAGCCGGGCATGCGCACGACGGTCATTCCATTGTAATTCATCCCGGGACCGTGCGTTGGCGGCAGCATGGGCCCATCGGCATAATTGATCTTGGGCAGCCTCCGCAGCATGATTGTGCCCGCCGCATCGCTCTTGACCGCGATGTCGCACTTCGCCTCGATGGAATTGCCGGTTCCGCCGGTCCTGTTCGGGTCCACCCGGAAGATCCCGCCCTCCACAATCCAACCCCTCGGGACCAGCATTGTAAAGGCGTGCTCCCGGGGTTCAGCGACGCGGGTGAAGGCGACGGTTTGAGGGACATTCTTCCCCGAGGTTGCGTACTTTGCGATTCCCGATCTGCTCTTCTTGCTGCCGGACGCGGCAGCCGATTCGGACGCCGCCAGCAAAGACATCGAAACAGCAACCGCGACAGCAGCCATCAGAAACCATTTTCTCATGAACGCACCTCCCGGAAGTGAATTGCCCGGACGGCATCTTACGCAGGATCGGGAAGAATTGAAAGCCGATCATGGGAGCTTGTGTTGCTTGCCTCCGCCTGTTGCATTGACGAATGCTGTGGATAGCATTAAGATTATGAAAAGGCTGCTTATGCCCCGGCGTTCATTTCCATAACCTCCCGGACAACGCTCGATATCCCGGCAACGCATACCCGGTTCATCACCTCAACGAGACTCGCAAACGGCAACCAGTGAAGGGTTCCTTTCAAGCATTGGTGCATCAGGGTGTCCGTGAACAAAACCTCTTCAGGACAAGGAGGTGCTGAAATGGAAAAGCGTATCGAGATCTATTACCAGGGCCTGTACGAAGCGGCGGCCGTCCTGAACTCATCCCGCGAGATCCGGGACATTCTTCATTCTATCGTGGAGAATGTCGCCAAAACGGTCATGGCCAAGGGGTGCTCGCTGATGCTCCTTTCACGGAACAAACGAGTGCTCAGCCATGTCGCGTCATATGGACTGAGCGAAGGCTACCGGACGAAGGGCCCTGTGCTGGCGGATAAAAGCCTTGCGGAGGCCCTGGCGGGCAAAGTGGTGAATGTCCTCCATGCACCCGAAGACGACCGGATCCAGTACCCAGAGGAAGCCCGGAAAGAAGGAATCGCGTCGATCCTGTCCGTGCCGATGATGCTGCGGAATGAGATCGTCGGTGTCATACGGGTTTACACGGCGGAGCCGCGGCAGTTCACGATCGACGACATGTATTTTATCGGGGCAGTCGCCAATCTGGGAGCGATCGCCCTCGAGAATTGCAAACTCTACAGGGCCCTGAAGAAAGACTACGAGACGTTCCGGAGGGAGTACTTCACCCATATCGGCGAGGACCGGGCGTGGTAGGATGCGGGGCAGGGGCTCCGGCGGGCGGTCTCAGAGCGGCTGGCCGCACACCGGGCACTTGCCGCCGGGCGGGAGGTCGGATTTCCTGAACTCCATGGTGCAGTGCGGGCAGGTGATGAACGGCGAGGTCTCAGCGGGGCTTGGTGCCTTTGTCGATTCGGCGGCCCGCTCTCTTGTCTTTGCCGCCTTCTGAGCCAGTTCCCTCCGGACCTCCGGGTACAGCGATCGCTCGACCATGCAGAGCATGTGGTCGGCCATCGTCCGCGTGGGGATACGGAGAAAGGTGATATTGAAACCGCCGTCCGGATCTTTCCATTGAATGCTGAGGCGGTACGCCTCGCGAACGGTTTTTTTCGGAAAGAGGAGCGCAAGCGGACCCAGAAACAGTAACCTGCCCATGGGGTAGCTCCTCTGAACGGATGTATCGTCGCGGAGTGAGACCTCGACAATGCCGTCGAGGGGAATGCGGCCGAGTTCCTTTTCGCCGTCGTGCAGGATGAGGGATTCATGGGTCGGCACACATGCGACCAGCCTGTCGGATGGCACATCATCCAGCAAGGCCTGGAGCTCGGCGGCACTCCGCTTATGGCTTTCTTCCGTTCCGGTGTTCATCGTATCATGGAATCTACGTGATATGTGCTTGCATGTCCATGATTTCTTTCAGGATGAAATCCAAACCCGGGACCCTGCGGCAACCATGATCGTTAAAGCCTGAGTATTTTCCCCCCTTGTAATCTGTGTGTGCTTGACAGTACTCCCATTTTTCCGTAAGCATGGATGCAGCAATCTTAAATGCCTGTAATTACCATTAGTCCCGAGAGGGCCATGGAAGCAGGTTCATATGTGTCTGCCGGATTGTTGAAAGTTCATACTCGAATCATTCCCACCGTTGAAATCAGCGACACTTGCAAAAGGATGCCGCCATGTTGAGTTTTGTACAGCGTTTCTCAAAGCTTCCAAGCCTCAAACCACTTTCTCTCAAGCGGAATCTGATCGATTTTTCATTGGATCGGCTCGTTCGCGGGGTGGACAATATCCACATCGATGTCCACATAAGTCCCCAGGTTCAAAACGCCGTCAAACGAGTCGTCTCTCTTTTGATGATCAAGCACAGCGAAACGGAAAACTATTTCAAGGACTATAAAAGGGAAAACCTGAAAAATGAGATCAATGCTTTAAGGAATCTCTGTAATGATGTTCTTTTGGACGGACTCAACAGGGCCAAATCGGCGTCTGAAGTTCAAATCGACTATCTGGGACAGGCTTCCCTCGTAAAACTGTTTCTTCAGGAAATCATGAACCAATATGAAATATTTTTGACGAATTTTAAAGGCCTCATCAGAAGCTATGAATTATCTCTGGACCATGACTCCTATGAATCTTTTAAAATCAAGGAGAAACTGAATGATTTAAAGTACAATCAAAAACGAACCATTCTTCATGCAGGAGACGAGCTGTTTCGAATCCTGGCCGATATCAGCAGCAAAAACCTGAGGACTCTCCGTGAGTCGAATTTTCATTCCGATCATGTTTTACCGGACGATATCTTCCTCAATCCAATCCTTTACACGGATAACATGGTGGACGATCTCTTCCTGATCGAGGCGTATGTCCTGATCGGTCAGCGATCAGAAGATCCGGACAATTACCCGAATGTGAAGACAATGATTTACCATCTGCTGGAGCAGACGGATTTACATGATGGGAATGCAGATGTTGTGGATCCGGTCGATGATGACGAACCCGGAGTGAAAAGTTCAGAAAGGCGATTGCTTGAGGGAAGAAACACGTTCGATGGATTGCTGACGGAAGTCGAAAATATCGACCTGATGTTCAACTTTTTTGACAGCGAGGACAAGTACGAGAGATTGAAAAGAAACAAGGAGCCCCGGGCTGTCCTCGATGGAATCAAGTCGCAGATGAATATTCAGGAGAGCATGCTGGACCACTTTTATCGAAGATTCGATGAATCACCCGTGATGAAGAGAATCGTGGCAGCCTACGAAATCAAGGGCATATACGGCAAGTACTGTCCTCCTCTGCGGCTGCACCAGTTACGGGAATTCCTGCTCGACCCCTCAACGAGAGAACCCATTGCTCGACAATTGAAGAGCAGGAAGGAAGATTCTCTTGATCTCCTTTATAAAGCGATCAGCGAGATACGAGGCTGTTCCACCAAAAAAAGGAAACAGCATCTCCTTCAGTTTTTGAAAGATTTTTCCCGTTATCACAGGGATCTGCGCAATTACCAGCTTCTGAGAGGCATAATGGATGCGATCAGCCTCATAAAAGAAGATAGAAAATTGATGCTGTCAAAGGAAAACCGGTCCCTTTATGAGTTCCTGCTTCCCAGTGAACGGGTCATGGGAGAAAAACCGATCGTCAATCATGTAATTATGAAAGCGGATATCAGGGGCTCGGTGGACATTACATACACCATGATAGAAAGGGGACTGAATCCGGCATCCTATTTCAGCCTCAATTTTTTCGACCCGATTTCGGAAATCCTCTTCGACTACGGCGGGGCCAAGGAATTTATCGAAGGGGATGCGATCATCATGTCGATCTTCGAGTACGAGGATACGCCGCAGGGCTGGTACAGCGTGGCTCGCGCCTGCGGACTTGCGGTCCGGATGCTCCAGATTGTTCAGCAATATAACGTGACGAGTCAAAAGCACAAACTGCCGATCCTCGAGTTGGGGATCGGCATCTGTTTTCACCAGAGTCCTCCTTCATTTCTATTTGATGGCGACTCCAGGATCATTATTTCCCCGGCCATCAATCTGGCAGACCGATTGTCAAGCTGCAGCAAGATGTTGCGCAAACAGCTCAAGGATGAAAATCGATTGTTCAATCTGTTTGTGTTTCAGGACATCCCGGATGAAGAGTTCAGGGCCACGGCGGACGACCTGTCCCTTCGATACAACGTCAACGGGATTGAACTGAGCCAGGAGGGATTTGCCAAACTGTCCCGGGAAATCAGCCTGAAAAGTGTTGCGTATCCGATGAACGGCAAGGAAAAGGTCACACTTTATACAGGGACGGTGCCGACAATGTCCGGAGGGTCTCAGCGCCTCGTCATCCGGGAGGCCGAAGTTCTTCGAGTCAATCCCAAAACCATTGATGTGATCGAAATTACATCGAGAAAATACTATGAAGTCTGCGCTCAGCCGGAGATCTACGAATTTATTAAGGACCACATATCGTAAGTTTTCAGCAAAATCAGGAGAAAATAATAACTATCTTCAACCGGATTATTGCCGTTCCGGATTAAGGTCGAGTACCTGATACAATAGCACTCAGGAAACTGGGATTAACTTGAATGGGCGGACATCTGTAGTATTTGAGACATCTTGCATTACTAAACGAATCAGGAGGGGTTAGTCATGAAAAGCATGTAGGCAAAAACAAAGAAAGCGGTGTTGAAGGATCTGGAAATGTATTTTGGAAAGCCTCCCTACGACAGCGAGTATGTACCCCATCACCTTACATCTCGCGTATGGTGAGCCGGGGCAAAACGGAACTGCCGACTCCCAACTTGAAATTTGATTTCCATGCTCGCTCTTCACTTGACGTGTTGTCCTGATGAAATTATGGTGCGCTCATGAAAATGCAATTCATTCACGGCCTGCATCGCCCCGGTCGCTCAGAAGCAAAGAAACGCCCTCGCCCTTTTCCTCTCCTCATCCTGATTCTTGTCGCGGTCAGCAGCTTGTTCCTATGGTCCTGCATGGAGGAAGGCGAGCCTATCGACAAGCCGGATCAACTCAGCCGTGTCTACGAGGCCAAGGAGAAGTTCGTTCTGCAGGCCATCGCCAAGGTCTTCAATGAAAAAGATCTTGGGAAAGCCACGATCAATGCGGACGCGCATGAAGTGACATCGGACTACGTCTTCAAGGATGAATGGAGAACCCGAAGTTTAGCCCGTGTCCGTCAGGTCAACTGGAAGGAGACAGAAGTGACGCTCACGATCATCACCGAGAAGAAGACGTCAAAGGGAAAGGGATGGGAGATGAGGCGGCTCCTCGGAGTGGATCAATACAAAAAGGTTTTTAAAGCCATTGAGTCCCAGATTTATCGGGAGATGTATAAAACCGAGTAACCGCTGTCCCCTGCAGATAAATAATGGCCGATATCCGCGATCATCAAGCGTGACCAGTGGAAAAGAGATGACGCCGGAGGATCTTCATGCCTTCTTGATCTGTCTCGCTTGAGCCAGGAACTCTCCCGCCTTTCGATACCCTAACTCAATCATCTCGGATGCCCGGTCAAACGCCGGTAAAATGCCCCTGATCAGTACACCGATGGAGGAGCCGGCAATCGATTGAATCCTGAAATCGTTTTCTTCAAGCCGGTGAATCACGCCGATGTGCGCCAACCCTCGGGCGCCGCCGCTTCCAAGTACCAGGGACACGGTCTTCATCGTCGTTTAACCATTTTGTCTTCAGGGGCCAATTGTTTAGACTTTATGATGCATTATAAGATCTGTTGTCCACTCCAGACCGACAACTGCCTTTTGATGGAATTACCGTAGGCCTTTCAAGATGTCCAGATGATTTTGGAAATCGGATTAACGTATAATAAGTACCCCGTATCGATTTCCGGTCGGATAAAAGTATTCACCGGCGCCTTCTGCCAAAGTCCAATTGTAAAGTTCTCTTTCGTTAGTCTTACTCTCACGGGCATCTTCTTGTGATTTGCCCACTGGTGATGTATGGAAATCGCGTCGGTCCATCAAAGGAATGTCGATGGATGAAATCCATTCCGAGAAACATAGTGCCGGTGGGCGGCCATGCCTGGGGGAACAACCTCGGTGAATACGTTGTTACGGAAAGCCCGAGCGCCAATCCGAATGAAGGTTCCTATCTGCACTGGGAACGATTGTAGCTGGTCCGGTAAAATAGAAAATCCGTTCTGCACGGTTTATTTAAACAAACAATGACGAAACGTTTAATACATTTCACTTTGATTGTTGTGGGATTGTTTGTCTCTTTTCCTCCGGCGGCAACCAGCCAACCCCGCGAACAATGGAAAATATTGGCAAGAGGAATTGAATATGGCGTATTCAATGTACGCCAATTGCCCGATGTAGGAAATGGGATAATCCATATTGTTCGTATCGATCCCGCACAGGCAAAATTGAAGCTTGCCCTTGCATCCGAACATAATAAGCAAAGCCGCTCGACTGCTCAGTGGTGCAAAGATTTTAATCTGGTTGCGGCGATTAATGCAGGGATGTTCTATAAAGACTATCTCACAAATGTAGGGTACCTGAGAAACAGATCTCATATACAGAATAAACGTTGGAACAATAAGTACAAATCCGCACTTGCCTTCGGACCCAGGAAAGCCGGAATTCCCAAGGCAATCATGGTCGATCTCGACACGCCTGATTCGATGAAGCGCCTGGAAGACTATGATGCCGTAGTTCAGAATCTTCGTTTGATAAAGGGGAATGGGGTGAATGTCTGGAGTAGAGTGGATAAGAGCTGGAGTGAATCTGCTGTGGGCATGGATAGGGAAGGACGTGTTATTTTCGTGTTCTGCCGATCGCCGTTGACCATGAGGGATTTTAACGAAGCGGTGAGATCGCTTGGGTTGGGTGTTGTCCGGTTGATGCATATGGAGGGAGGGCCCTTGGCCAGCCTGTCGATCAGAACCAAAGATATTGCCATCAACCTCGCGGGCAGTTACGAAACCAATTTTCGTCCGGATGACACGAATATGCATCAATGGCCGATTCCAAATGTAATTGGAGTTCAAGGATTCTAGATAGTTGATTGTGTTGCTGCTTTTTTCTGCGTTGGAACATGAACTGCATCCAGTGCAACAGGGAGTTCTCGTTCAAGGAAGATTGCGTTGCCTCCATCTCCGGAAGCATCATGGGCGATGAATGCACGGAATCGTTCTTTTACTGCGACCGCTGCGGGGTCTATACAAAGGAAGTATTCTGGGACTGTTTTTCGGGAGAGGAATCCGCCTCCATGTGCGGACCGATACCGAAACCGGACGGGGACGGGAAGGTTGCATTGATCAAACGCTGCTCGGAGCCCTGGAATAAAAAATGCCGCTGCGAGACGCACCTGGCGTATTTCGATGGATCGTTGGACTGAACATCATCACACTCACGTGGAGGCAAAAGGGATGCTCGTATTCGGTAAACAAAGGGGAGAAAAATACCACACCAGAACCATCGAGATGGACGCGTACGATTACGACGACCGGAGATTTGTGGTCGAGGGATGCCTGACGGACCGCCGGCTCAAGGAATTCAGGATGGCCACGGGAGAAGACAGGACGCCGGGCATCCTGCACCAGATGATTGTCTGTCTGCTCGTGAACAAAACGACCCTCGAGATCGAGGACCTGCAGGTCGAAATGCCCGTCATTCCGGGAAACGACTGCCTGGAGACCATCCACTGCCTGGATCCCGTCAAGGGACTGAAGGTTGTCGGCGGATTCACCGCCAAGGTGAAGGACATCGCCGGCGGCACGAAGGGCTGCAACCACCTGCTGGCCCTCCTGACCGCGATGGGACCTTCCGTCATGCAGGGATTCGGCGCCTATCACGACTACAAAACCCGCGATTTTCTCCTGAACAATTTCGATCTTCTCATGAACACCTGCTGGACCTGGCGGGAGGAGGGCCCGTTGATTGAAATACTGAAGGAAAAGAGGAAGGCGGGGAAGGGATAGACAGTCATTCCCTTTCGTTATTCGTAAAAAAATGCCTTGTTATTGCCATCATGAATCCCCCCCTTGAGCGGGCCTGTTTTTTGGGGGAGAAGGTCAACATTCCTGCCTTGGAAAATTCAGGCTGCTTTTCTATAGTGCCCCATCCGAAGGTCACGTCTTCGGAGATGCGGATAGACCATCACTCACGCGCGAAGGGAGACAATGCTCATGTCCAAGGTCGGTCTATATGTGGCTGAAACGGTAATCGCGTTTACCCTTCTGGTCCTGGCAGCTTATTGGATGAAGAAGAGGGGCGTGCTGAAACAGGAAGACAGTGCTTTATTCGCGCGGCTGCTCACCCAGGCCGTGCTGCCCGCCACCATCCTCTACCAGCTGTGGACCCATCCCATGTCGAGCGAAAGCTTCACGCCCGTTCTGGTCATGTTCCTATCGGGAACCGCCGCTCTCGCGATCAGCTGGCTTGCGGGAGTCCTTCTGAAATTCGACCGCGAGAGCACGGGGGCGCTGATGATCGTCTCGTCTTTCGGCTCTTCGGCACTGATCGGTTATCCCATCATCCAGTACGCCTTCGAGAACAACACCTGGGCGCTTGCCGAAGGCATCGTCATCAGCGAGCTGGGTGTGGGCCTGCCGATCTTTATCTTTTGCCCGGCCGTGGCCATGTATTTCGGGGGGACCTTCCGGGGGACGGAAGACCTGAAAAAACTGGCGAAAGAGTATTTCACGTCGCCCATATTGATAGCAGTCGTCCTTGGGCTTGCCGGAGCCCAACTTCGCATTCCGGACGGAATGCCGTTGGTCGATACGCTCAGGGAAGCCCTGAAGATGGCCCAGGGCGCGACGGTGGTCGTTTCCGCGATCATTCTCGGCCTTCAGCTTTCCGTCCAGCCGCCGCGCGGTTTCTGGGCGCTGATCGTGGTGTCCATTCTCGTGCAGATGTTGTTTCAGCCCTGGATGTGCAATACGGTTTCGAGCTTCCTGCAGGTGGGAGCGGAAAACAGGCAGATCCTGGTCCTGATCAGCACCATGCCCGCCGCGATCCTGGGACCCGTTTTTGCCTCCCGGTACAACTGCGCGGCGAAAACGGCCACCATGCTCACCTTTACGCACATCGTCGTCAGCCCGGTTTTGGTACCGGTTGTTTTTTCGTTTCTTGTTTAGCCGCCGGACGCCTGATTTTTTACACATAATCATCCGGTAGCCGTAACGACCACATTTACCGGCCGGCCGGACTGTCTCCGCCCGCAGGCAATCCTCCTGATCCGGAACCGGATCGGGCCGCCTCCGGGTCGTCCGCGGGTGACCGATCACCCGACCGATACGCCGCCCGGATCCCTCCAGGTTCACCCGGATAGATTCCACACAGCGCCCGCATCTTTCGGGACATCATCGTTTCCCTCCAGCTCCTCCTTCAAGATCGGTTTTCCATGGTCAGATCCGCCACCGCCTTCTTCCGCCGGGTGTTCTACCTCTCCGGCTGACCTCCCTTATTTCGATCCCTCATGATCCCAAAATCCCGGATTGAAAGATGAATCGGCTATTGGGAGGCAGGTCGCCATTGACAATCACTACATGTTGTGGTTATTTGCAGGGCCTTATACAATATGTGGTGTTGATCTGCCGAGCTTTCTCTTCTATTTATAAGGAGTTAATCTGCCATGAGAACAATGTCTGATTCTTTCGATGAGCCGGAGTTGGTGAAGAATGCCGTCACAGTGCTTGAAAGACGGTATCTGAAACGGGATCTGGATGGTCATGTTCTGGAAACGCCTGCAGATATGTTTCGAAGGGTGGCGCAAACCATCGCCGAGGCAGATCGGAAATTCAGCAGGAAAAACGGCGTATCCCAACTTGCAAAGGAATTCTACCACATGATGACTTCCATGGAATTTCTGCCCAACTCGCCGACTCTGATGAATGCCGGGCGTGAACTGGGGCAATTGTCGGCCTGCTTTGTGCTGCCGGTGGGTGATTCCATGGAGGAGATTTTCGATGCCGTGAAATACACCGCCCTGATTCATAAATCCGGGGGAGGCACCGGTTTTGCCTTTTCCCGGCTGCGCCCCGCCAATGACATTGTCCTGACGACAACCGGCATTTCCAGCGGTCCAATATCGTTTATGCGCGTCTTTGACATCGTCACGGAAACCATCAAGCAGGGCGGCACGCGGCGCGGCGCGAACATGGGCATCCTGCGTGTGGATCATCCGGACATCATGAATTTCATCATGTGTAAAGCCGACAAGAAGCAGCTCAACAACTTCAACATTTCCGTGGGGCTTACGGAAGCCTTCATGACGGCCGTGGAAAAGGACGAAAATTACGAGCTGATCAATCCCCGTGACGGGCATGTCACCGGAACGCTCAATGCCCGGAAAGTATTCAATCGGATCATTTCCCAGGCCTGGGAAAACGGCGAACCGGGGATCGTATTTCTGGATCGCCTCAATCGCGACAACCCCACGCCTCACATCGGGGAGATTGAATCCACCAATCCCTGCGGCGAGCAGCCCCTTCTGCCGTATGAGTCATGCAACCTTGGCTCGATCAATCTATCCAGGATGGTGAAGGGAGAAACGGTGGATTGGGAGCGGCTGAAGAAAGTTGTTCACCTGGCCGTTCATTTTCTGGACAACGTGGTGGAAATCAACAATTACCCCTTGCCGCAGATCGCCGAGATGACCCTTGCCAATCGCAAGATCGGGCTTGGAGTCATGGGATGGGCGGACATGCTGATTCTGCTGGGTATTCCATACAATGCGGAAGAGGCGCTGGAGCTTGCCGGAAGGGTCATGAATTTTATCAACGAGGAGGGGCACAAGGCCTCGCAGGCGTTGGCCGGTATCCGCGGACCATTCCCGAACTTCAAGGGATCGACCTATGATCAGAAGGGGATGCCGCCCGTGCGCAATGCAACGGTCACGACCATCGCGCCCACCGGCACGATCTCGCTCATCGCCAATGCCTCTTCCGGCGTGGAACCGCTCTTCGCTGTCTCCTATGTCCGGCAGGTCATGGATAACGACGTCCTCCTGGAAGTCCACCCGCATTTTGAAGCCGTCGCAAAGCGCCGGGGCTTTTACTCGCCGGAATTGATGAAGCGCATTGCCGAAGAAGGATCCATTCACGATATGGAAGACATCCCGGAAGATATCCGCAATTTGTTTGTTACGGCCCATGACATAAAACCGGACGTGCATATTCGTATGCAGGCAGTCTTTCAGAAACATACGGACAACGCGGTGAGCAAGACCGTGAATTTCCCCAATGGTGCAACCATTCAGGATGTCGCCCGTGTCTACGAGCTGGCCTATCAGCTCGATTGCAAAGGGGTCACGATCTATCGTGACGGCTCGCGGGATCAGCAGGTATTGAGCAGAGGCAGCAAGGAAGGACAGGCGATTCCGGAAATCCCGGCTCCCGAAAAATCAACGAACAAACGCGAACGTCCCAAAGTGCTCAAGGGCTGGACCTACCAGATGCAGACCGGCTGTGGGCCACTCTATGTTACCGTCAACGAGGACAGCTCCGGTCTCTTTGAACTCTTCACCACGATGGGGAAGGCGGGCGGCTGTGCGGCCTCACAGAGTGAAGCAATCGGCAGGATGGTGTCTCTGGCCTGGCGCAGCGGACTCCAGGCAAGACAGGTTATCAAACAGCTTCATGGCATTTCCTGCCACTCGCCGTCGGGTTTTGGTGAGAACAGGGTCCTGTCTTGTGCGGATGCCGTGGCCAAGGCGATTCAGTACCATCTGTCGGCCAATGGCGGCAGCGGCAAGGTTCCCTATCAGGAAAAAAGCGTTCTCTTCAAGGGAGCCTGCCCCGAGTGTGGGGGAATTGTGGAGCATGAGGGCGGCTGTATGGTTTGCCGTATATGCGGCTATAGCGAGTGCGCATAAATGAAGCCCGCCGGGGTAACCCGATCTTGAGAGAATCATAAATGCAATCAGCCTTATGAAAAAAGCGGGAGCCGTAGCTTTCCTGGGACGATTTAAATGTATCATTCCCTCAGTTGGCGGGCCAAGGCAGAATGGAACGGCCGACACGCGGATCCCATCCTTCCCGCATCCTCCGGGTCTCTTGCAGCAGCCTTGTCCCTCTCATGAACGTCCTCCCCGGGGCTCTATGCCTGCCGGACAATTTATGCGCTACAACCCCCGTACTTATTACGCATTCTCTGCGGGACAATATGTTTTCATTGACAATTCGTCTGCTTTCAGATACTTCGCCTGCATTCATCCAAAGGAGGTAACTCATGAATCGCAAATCGTTACGGTTGCTTGGTTGCGTGGCGGTAGCGGCGGTCTTGTGCCTGTTGCTCGCGGCAGGTCCGGCGGCAGCCCAGCAAAAAGTGATCAAGATCGGGACTATTTTCCCCCTGACCGGCCCGGTCGCGAACGCAGGGCAGCGCTGCCAGGCCGCGGTCCAGACGGCGGTTGAAATCGTCAACGGCCAGCATCCCGGAGTGAAAGTTCCCCTAGCGAAGAAGGGTGGACTGCTCGGCGGATACAAGATCCAGCTGGTCCACGCGGACAGCCAGGGCAAGCCGGACATCGGCAAGGCCGAGGCCGAGCGGCTCCTCAACCAGGAAGGCGTGTGGGCACTCATCGGGTCTTATAACAGCTCAGTGAGCGGTCCGGCGAGCCTGGTCGCCGAGCGCGCCAAAAAGATCTTCATGTGCGGCGCCTCCAGCAGTTCGGCTCTGACAAAGCGCAACCTGAACTACTTCTTCCGCCTGGCGCCGACCGACGCGACCGAGTCGGCGGAATTCGTCGAAGTCCTCAAATGGCTCAACCAGAAGCAGAATGCCAATATCAGGACGATCGGGATCATTTACGAGAATACCCTCTTCGGAAAGGGCGCCGCCGGTGAGGCGAAGAAAGCCGCCACCGCCGCGGGATTCAGCGTCGTGGTGGACGTTCCCTACACCCCCGGGGCGACCAACCTCAACAGCGAGGTACAGACGCTCAAGACCAAGAACCCCGACGCCCTCTTCGGAGCGGTGCTGGGTGCCGATTACGCCCTCATGGTGAAGACCATGAAGCAGGCAAACTGGGTCCCCAGAATGTCGATCAACTACTGCTCGGGCTACCAGGATCCGATCATCGCCAAACAGCTGGGCAAGGACGCCGACCTGTTCATGGGCTCCAACGCCTACACCCCGCAGTTCGCGACTTTGTTGCCGGCCGTTGCCGCGGTTGAGAAGATATTCAAGACCAAGACGAAGGGCGTGCCGTTTGACGGCGACAGTATTCAGGAAGCCGTGGCCGTGATCGTGCTGGCCCAGGCGATCGAGAAGGCCGGAAGCCTCGACCCGGAAAAGGTGGTCAAGGTGCTCCACGAGAGCACGTTCGACTCCCCGCTGTCCCTGGGCGGGAAAGTGCAATTCGCGAAGGGGGGCCAGAACATAAAGGCCTTCAGCATCGTGACGCAGCTTCAAAATGGAGAATACAAAAGGCTTTATCCTGCCGAATTGGCGGATTCGAAAGCAAAGGTCGTGTTCCCCATGAAACCCTGGAACAAGAGGTAAGCAGGTGACCCGGGAGGGGCGGCCGGCCGGTTTCCCCCCCGGGTCATATCCGATATCCGGTTTGCTCACTTCGACAACGGATCGAGCGGACTTCGTATGGGAGCCTTTGGGAGCCCGATACACTGTTCCCAAAGGCTCCTGTTTGTGCATTCAATGGAAACGGTTCTCCAGGTACTTATCGACGGAATATTAAGCGGGCTCCTGTACGCACTGGTGGCCGCCGGCCTGTGCCTCATCTGGGGCGTCATGGACGTCATCAATTTCGCCCACGGCGAGTTCCTGATGGTGGCCATGTATGTCAGCTACTGGCTGGGGTTCCTGGCCGGTGTTGATCCCCTGGTGTCTGTTCTTGCCGCCGGCGCGTTTGTGTTTCTCCTCGGGGTGCTGACTTATCAGCTGATCGTCAAATACACCGTCGGTAAACCACCGCTCGCGGCACTCCTGGCCACCTTCGGGCTGGCCATGCTCATCAAGAATTTCTGCCTGAACCGCTTCTCGCCGAACTTCCGCATCCTCTCCGATACATGGCTGGGCGACAAGACCTATCACCTGGGAGAGCTGATCATCCCCATCCCCCAACTGGTGACAGGCATCATCGCGCTGCTCGTCATCGGGCTTGTCTATGCGCTGATCAACTCCACCCGGTTCGGCTGGGCCGTCCAGGCGACCGCCATGGACAAGGAAGCGGCCGAGCTGATGGGCATCAACACAGAGCGCATCTACCTCCTGATCTTCGGTATCGGCGGGGCGTGTGTGGGCATTGCCGGTGGTATCATGCCGACGTATCTTGCCGTGCATCCCGAGGTGGGCTCGCTTTTCGGGCTCATTGCCTTCATCTGTGTGGCGATGGGGGGGTTCGGGAGCATCCCGGGGGCGCTGTTCGCAGGCCTGCTCGTGGGGGTTGTGGAGTCGTTCGCGGGGTTTTACATCGCACCCGTTTTCAAATACGTAGCCGTGTTCGGCCTTTACCTTGCGGTTGTAGCCTTCAGAAGGAAGGGGCTTTTCGGTTGGTAAATCCGACGAAAAACAGAATCTTCGGCAAGGATGCCGTGTGGCTGCTGTTCATTGCGGTCGTGGCCGTCCTGCCCCTTGTGCCGGGTTTTGCGGACAATTCCTTCCGCATGCACGTCTTCATTCTGATCCTGTTGTACGCCAGCATGGCTCAGGCCTGGAACATCCTCGGCGGTTACTGCGGCCAGGTGTCGTTCGGCCATTCGGTGTTTTTCGGAATCGGCGCCTATGGGGCAGCAATGGCCCTGGTGACGTACGGGACGGCGCCTTGGCCCGGCATCCTGATCGGCATGGCGGCGGCCGGCCTGGTGGCGGTGGTCATCAGTTATCCGTGCTTCAAGCTGAGCGGCCATTATTTCGCCATTGCCACCTTCGCCATCGTGGAAATTTTCTTCCGTATGTTCCAGGTATGGGACTGGATCGGCGGGGCCATCGGGCTGGACTATCCCGTGATCGAAGAGGGGCTCTGGAACCTGGTCTGGTATTCGAAGACCGGGTATTATTACTTCGCCCTGATCCTGTTTGTGATTGTCTTCGGAGTCGTGCGCTGGCTGGAAGGGCACCGGTTCGGATATTACATGAAGGCCGTGCGGGAAGGGCAGGAGACGGCCGAATCGCTGGGCGTCAACAGCGCCATGGTGAAACTCACGGCAATGGCCATCTCGGCGGTCCTGACAGCCCTTTGCGGTGTTTTCTTCGTGCAGTACAACCTGCGGGTGGACCCGTCCATGGTCATATCCCTTGACATGGCGATGAAGTTTGTCCTCATCACCATCCTGGGCGGGGCCGGCACGCTCCTGGGACCCCTGGCCGGTGCGGCGGTCCTCATCCCGCTGCAGGAGTACACCCGGGCGTTCTGGGGCGGACTGGGCGGCGGCATCGACCTGATCATCTTCGGACTGATCATCATCCTCATGGTCATCAAGCAGCCCGCCGGGATCGTCGGGATTTTCCAGGGGATCCGGCAGCGGATTGCGAAAGCCCGCGGCAAGGGAGGTGCGGAAATTGGCACTCCTTGAACTGAATGAAGTGACCATGAAATTCGGCGAGCTCGTCGCCAACGACCGGGTCAGCTTTACGGTGGAAGCCGGTTCGATTGTCGGGCTCATCGGCCCCAACGGCGCGGGGAAAACGACCCTGTTCAATTGCATTTCCGGGCTCTACAAGCCGTTCAGCGGACGCATTTCCTTCGACGGCAAGGATATAACCGGGCTCACACCGTATCAAATCGCCCGCAAAGGGGCGGTGCGCACCTTCCAGGTTGTGCGGCCCCTCAAGGAAATGACGGTTTTCGACAATGTGCTGGTCGGCGCTTTCCTGAAATGCCATGACAACAAAACGGCATTCGAAAAGGCCGCGGAATGCATCAGGCTGTGCGAACTCACCCCTTTTCAGGACAAGCTGGCCGGGGGGTTGCCCATCGCCGGGAAGAAGCGCCTGGAAATGGCGAGGGCGCTGGCTGCGGGTCCCAAGCTGCTCATGCTCGACGAGGTGATGGCGGGCCTCACGTCTACGGAAGTGAAGGCGGCCGTGGAAGTCATCTTGCGCCTGAAAGACAGCGGCATCACCATGATGATCGTGGAACACGTCATGGAGGCCATTATGCCGATCGCCGACAAGGTCGTGGTGCTCGACAGTGGCCTCAAGATCGCCGAAGACGCGCCCGAACGCATCGTCAACGATGACAAGGTCATCGAGGCCTATCTCGGGGCGAAATACTCCCAGCGCATGAAGGAACAGAGGAGTGGAGCCGGTGGCTGAGCCCATCCTGAAAGTTTCCGGCCTGTATGCGGGGTATGACGGCATCCCCGTCGTCTTTGACGCCTCCCTGGAGGTCATGCCGGGGGAACTGGTCGCGATTGTGGGCGCGAACGGGGCGGGGAAGTCCACGATCATGCGGACAATCTGCGGTCTCATGCACCCTCTCAAAGGAAGTGTACTCTTCGAGGGCGCCGATATTTCCACTCTCCCGGCGAACCGCACCGTCAAGCTCGGCATCAGCTATGTCCCGGAAGGCCGCCGGATTTTCGCCAAGCTCTCGGTTGAGCAAAACCTCGCCCTGGGGGCGTATGCCGAAGACTCCAAGACGGAGGTCAAGCGCCGTGTGGAGGAGATATTGCAGATATTCCCCGTGCTCAGGGAACGCGCCAGGCAAATCGGCGAAACACTGAGCGGCGGGGAGCAGCAGACGCTGGCCATCGCACGCGGCCTCATGTCGCGCCCCAAGCTGCTCATGCTTGACGAGATGTCGCTGGGCCTCATGCCCACCATGGTGGAGAAAATGATGGAGACCGTCATTGGCATCAACAAAGCCGGGACCACGATCCTGCTTGTCGAACAGATGGTCCAGGAGACGCTCGAAATCGCCCACCGCGGCTACGTGATCCAGAGCGGGAATATCGTCCAGTCGGGCACGGGACGCGAACTGCTTGATTCTCCCGATGTCCGCAAGGCATACCTTGGAATGTAAGCCCTCAACTCCTTTATTAATGAATGTTTAAGCAGGAGGTGGCTTAAGATGAAAAAGCGATTATTTATTATATTTGGAATTGTATTATTGGTTGCTTATCTGTCTGCGAACGCTGCCGCAGCAGAAGCGCAACGCGCCGTTAAGGCAAAAGAAAAGCAAATAATATTAAAAGGTTTAAGTATTGGAATGGATATTAATGAAGCACGGAAGATATGTGTAAACTTAACAGGCAAAAACTGGACTGTCAGTCCAGTTGAAGACTCCAATACTTTGATGTCGCATGACAGGGAGTTTTTCAAGAAAAACAAGATTCGCATGTTTGGTAAGCAAGGCTTTCTTATGAAAAATAAAGAAGGCAATCTTACCGGGTATGGGTTCATCGTAGGCGATGACGGAAACGGTAAGGTTACGGAGATTTTTTTTAGCGGAGAATTAACCGATTACATCTTTCTTACAAATGATGTTCACGCAGATTATTTTGTCGAAGAATTCAAGAAAAATTTTGGATTGCCGAATCTTCCATGGATCTTTCGCGGATGGCAATACTCGAGTCCACTTGGATATGAGTTAACGATCATGACCGATAAATCAATTGATATAAAGAGAAACAAGCCGAGCATACCTCGCAGACCTAAAATAAAATTTGATTAAGATGGGCCTTAGCGAAAGCCGGGTAACTCCATTGCTTATTGTCCATTCGTACAAGTAGAAATCCGGTATCAAAAAGAAAGGGGTCACAGACCGCAATCTGTGACCCCTTCTTGCGTCATGGTGGGCCAGGGCAGAATTGAACTGCCGACACCCGGATTTTCAGGTAGAAGATACAGACAACAGCAATGATACGTAACTGCTCGTATATTGGTCTGGTTTCCCAGAATAGCTCTTACTTTTAAGTTTTCTGTTCCCCCTTTTAAGTGTAGACCTAAATGAATAGTCCCGTTTCGATAGTCACGTTATTGTCACAGTGTCATGAGTGATTGATAGTCAGATGTTGTTCAAGAAAAATAATTCTGTCCTATGATTCGAGGACTCGTAGATGCATAAAAACATTAATGCAGCACAAAATTATTCATTTATAGTCATATGTTCCCGAACGACCTCTCTCAAAGAAAGTCGATAAAAACGGAATTACTGTATTTTTACAGTAAGAGTTCCACCGCTGTAATAGGACTAATCGAATCTCTTAATGTAACGAGTGAAAACCCATCCTCTGATTAAAACCTCTCCCCCTCGGTCTCGATATTCAATTAATGACCAGTTCTTCTTCTTTTCAAGCACCCTAACTAAAGAGCCGAAATATAGTCTCCCAATGTGCTTACTCCGTCTATTCCTATAACTCCAGACGGTGAGTGATGATGATGAGACAAAACGATAACCATCATAGACATCCTTGCAAACAGTGACTTGTTGAACTTCTTTTTTTATGTTCTTGACAAGTTTAGTGTAATCATATGTCGTTTGCGACGTAAAAAGTATGATGGCAAGATGAATAAATAAGGGTAATATTATATGTATAATTAACTTTGAAGCTAATGGGTGAAGATTCTCTATATTATTCAGCATCTTATTAAATGCTGTTTCAAAATTAATCTTATCTGATTGAATTGTATCTTCAAGACAAGATTCGATTATTCCTTGGACGTCGCTCTGTTTGAAAGTTGTACCTTGGCTGGTTATTGTGCCATCCAAACTGAAGGCATAATCGACATCTTCTAATCCAATAGATATATCATTGAGTCGCATTATTGTTGAAGTGACGAAATTAATCCGATCCCATTCTCCCACTGTCAATGTGCTAGGTATTCTTGAATGTTTGGACTTCCAATATAATTCCCTCTGTACTTCTTCTGCAGCAGTCAAGATGCCAGCGGCCCGAATTTGCTTCTCAATGGCCTTCCTTGCCTCCAATATGGAGCTGGCTAGATTAGAGGATGCGTTAAAATCGTCTAAGGCCTTCTTCGCCGCATTAATAGTGCTGACAGCGCCAGCGGCCTGAATCTGCTTCTCAATGGCCCTCCTTGCTTCCAATATGGAGTTGGCTAGATTAGAGGATGCGTTAAAATCGTCCAAGGCCTTCTTTGCCGCATTGATGGCGCTGACAGCACTAGAGGCCTGAATCTGTTTCTCAATGGCCTTCCTTGCTTCCAATATGGAGCTGGCTAGATTAGAAGATGCGTTAAAATCGTCCAAGGCCTTCTTCGCCGCATAGACGGCGCTGACAGTACTAGAGGCTTGAATCTGTTTCTCAATGACTTTCCTTGCCTCCAATATGGAACTGGCTAGATTAGTAGAGGATACGTTAAAATCAGCGAAGGCCTTCTTTGCCGCATTGATAGCGCTGATAGCGTCAGAGGCTTGAATCTGTTTCTCAATGGCCTTCCTTGCCTCCAATATTGAGTTGTTTAGGGCATAGGATGTGGGGAGTTCGGAAAAAGCTCTTTGCGCTGCAGTAATGCTATTGAGCATGTGGCCATCTTCGAATTGTTGCTCCCAACTCTTACATTGATTACTTAGACTTTGGATAGAGATAAATAATCTGTCGTGATAATTACATTTGAACATTGGTATTCTCTCGCAACATATTTAAATAGTTACCAAGTACGGTAAGGATGATTAGAGAACTCAACGTCAACATAGTCCAAATGGTTTTTTTCTAGGAGAATTTTCACCGAGTTCCTTGCTAATTCTTTGTGAGGAGTAGGACCTATAATAATTTTTGTAATAGGTACTGAGTTGTTATCATCTAAAATGTTTAATTCGCAATATGGTGTAATCGTTGATATTCCGGCACGAAACATAATCGTTTCATCTTGATGGGTGACAATTCTCCATTCATGCTCATTCTGAAAAGAATCATGTTTGATAAAGGGGGCTTGAGATGACATTATTGCCAAATGTTGTGATAATATTTTTAAATAATCACTATCAGGATTTTTATCTATTTCTTGGTCTAAATTATCGAACAGACTCTTAATAATACTTATTTGTTCTTCTTCATTATATATGCACAACTTGAAGTCATATTCCTTTCCAGAATGAGCTAAAGAAGATTTCAATTTTGATGTATTGAATACTATGCAATAACCTCCAGATCTAGGACAATATCCTCTCCACTGATTCAAATCATTAGCTTTCTCTGAGAGTGAAAAGACATAGAGGTTCAGGAATCTTTCTGTCTCAACCTCTTCTATTGTTCTTATGATCATTGAATATGATGCGTTCTTTCTTTCATCGCCAATAAGGGGAGGTATGGGAATTGCCCTCTTTGGATGAGAATCGGCTATTCTAATTTTTCGAGAAACAGCTTCTGATTTAATTAGTTTAAGAGTGTATGTGAATTCAGTTGAATCATTTAAATATAGGATATTTGTCATCCATAATTTCTTATAGTTTATAATACCAATTAAACCCTCTTGAGAGGTATAATGACAAAGATATGAGGGAATAGTCATAATGTTGAAACATGAATTCAAAAAACATAAAAGTCAAGAAATAACTGACGATACCTCTCGCAAACCAGAAATTGCCTTAACCAGACCGGTCAGACTTGGCAAATATGTACAGAAAGGGCATTTACTGGGGTCAACATTTTTAACTTGATAAGTCTACAGGCCATAATATAGACATTAGTTACAACCAGGAGGTGTGAGACCATGCCAACAGAAAAGGGAGATAAACAGGCCGTCACGATCTGGATCGATAAGGGGCTCGTGGATCGGCTGGAAGCGTTGGCGGCGAAGGGTGACATTACCAGGAGCAAGCTGATTACCAACCTCGTGGAAGTCGGTGCAGAGGAGTTGGAAGTCATGAACAATTTGGGGTTGTGGGCTACTGCAAGAGTGTTCGAGGACATCCGGCAGTATTTCAGGAAGCGTCACGAGAAAGGACAGGCAAAAGAAGTAAGCGATAAAAGCTGAAAACGGAAAAAGCCGCACAGGGTGACTTGGCCGGTCTCCGTACGGCTTTTCACAGAATCTGGTAGTCCTTATACCATGCAGAAGTTGAGAAGATGGAAACATACTGCCATGGTTGGCAGGTATGCCAATCATTTCACTGAGAGCTTCATGCCGGGAAGCTAAGAGGGGTCACAGACCGAAATCTGTGACCCCTCTTGTCATGGTGGGCCAGGGCAGAATTGAACTGCCGACACCCGGATTTTCAGTCCGGTGCTCTACCGACTGAGCTACCGGCCCGTTTTTGCATCGGTTGCTCCCCCGATTGGGGATGCGTTCTGTAGTAAATCTCCTTTTCCTTGTCAAGCCCTTTTTATCCCGCTGCCGGGCCGAGAGGCAGAACCATCTGGGGGCTCTCCCGGCGCTCGCCGATCACAATCGTTCCGGCGATCTTGTCGTGCCAGCCCTGCTTCTGGGGATCCACAGCCACCCAGAGGAATCCCAGCAGGAATATGGATGACAGGTGATAGCCCACCCAGCGGAGAAAGGCGAGGCCCGGCGTCATAGGTACGCCGTCCAGCCGGACAACCCGGATCCGGAAGAGCATCTTCCCGGGGGTCTGCCCGGCAACGCCGTGGAAATACGTGAAATAGAAGCAGTTCATGCACACGAGGGCCAGCCAGTAAAGGACCATGAACGTGGATACGGATTCGAAGATGTCCTCCGGCCAGGGGAGCCCCCCCTGGATCCAGGAAAGATTGAGGGCCGCCACCCCCGTGATGAAGAGGAACACGGCGATGGTCGAAAGGATGAACCAGTCGATGGACATGGCGAAAACCCGTCTCCAGAATCCGACGTAGGGAATGCGGGAATTCAAGGGTTTTCCTCCGGAGTTTCTTCTCCCGCGGCCCTGCCGAGCCCGCCGATCTCGTACTGCAGCATGGCCGCGACGGCCGGTGCTGCCGTCTCCACCTTGAGGACGTTCCTCCCCAGGCTGACGGAACGGAACCCCGCCTCCCGGGCCAGGCGGACCTCATCGGCGGTGAGCCCGCCCTCGGGTCCGACGATCAGGCAGTATGCCGCGGCGGTTTTCCGGAGGCTGCTGATGGTCTCCCGGAACCCCGCCTCCCGCTCCTCCTCCCAGAAGATCAGGCGGCAGGTGTCGTACGGCAGCGAGATCCGGACCATCTCCTCAAAGGAGAGAATGGAATCGACCTCCGGGATGTGGGCCCGACCGGTCTGGCGGGCTGATTCCTCCGCGATCCGCTGCCACCGGGCAACCCGCGCCGCCCCCTTGTCGGCGGACAGCCGGGGAACGCTGCGGGCCGAGCGGTAGGGGATGATCCGACCGACGCCCAACTCCACGGCCTGCCGGATGATGGCGTCCATCTTGTCGCCTTTCGGGATGGACTGGGCGAGGATGATCGGGACCGCCGGGGCTTTTCGAATGGTGCGGTTCAGGATTTTCAGTGTGGCCGGGCTGCCGGCGGGGAAAGAAACGACGGCCTCGCACTCGGCGCCCTGGCCGTCGCTGAGGACGATTCCCTCCCCCTCCTTGAGGCGGAGGACGTTCTTCAGGTAGTGGCTCTGGGATTCGTCGATGGTCCGGGCTTCCCCCGGCTCCGGCAGGGAATCCAGGAAGATGCGCGGATGGGTCACGCGCCGCCCCCTCCCTTTCTCAGGGTGAAACAGATCCATTCCTTTTCCGTCACGAGCCGCTGGACGGTCAGCCGGTCGGTGACGAAGTGCTCTTCGATGGTGCCTCGCTGCTGTTCCAGGATTCCCGACAGGATGAGCCAGCCCCCGTCTTCCAGGAGGGACGTCAGGTGGGAGCGCAGCTTGAGGAGGAGTTTGGCCGTCAGATTGGCCACGATCAGTGTGAAGGAATCCCGGATGGTCGATATGTCCCGGTTGACGACGGCCACCCGCTCGGACACCTGGTTGATGGCCACGTTCTCCCGGGCGATCTCGACAGCCTTCCTGTCGACGTCGACGCAGAGAACCCGCTCGGCGCCGATCTTGGCCGCGGTGATCCCCAGGATGCCCGTTCCCGTTCCCACGTCCAGGACGTGCCAGGCCATTTCGTGGCGGCCGTGCAGCATCAGGTCCTCGATGGCCTCCAGGCACATGCGGGTGGACGGGTGCTGGCCCGTGCCGAAGGCCATGCCCGGATCGATGTCGATAACGATATCGCTTCCCGAGGAGGCATAGCGCTCCCAGGTGGGCTTGACGACGATGCTGCGGCTCACTCGGAGGGGCTTGAAATACTTCTTCCACGCCTCCCCCCAGTCGGGGTTCTCGATGATCTCCCGGTTCATGCGGACGGCAGGGAGTTCGGGAAACAGCTCCGTTAGGTTTTCCAGGTAGGCCGTCAGCGAGGCGATGCGGTTTTCGGACCGCACGTCCACCGGGAGAAAGGCATAGATGGTCTCTTCGGGAGAGAGGCCGGGGAAATCCTCGTTTTCATCCTGCGTCACGGGGGCTTCCTGGTAGACTCCCTGGGCGCCGAGCTCGGTCATGAAGTTCGACAGGGCGTCCGACAGCTCCGGCGGGCTCTGGAGCGACACCTTCAGCCATCGTTCATGCTTTTTTTCCCCCTTGGACGATTGTTCCGGCATGGCCTCTCCCTTTCGTGAAGTGTGTCTCCTCATAACCTGTTTCCCATGACATTTCAAGCAGCTTGAATTTTCAAACCCGGCATGGTAGCGTCTCGACGCGGTTTTTCACCGTCCATGCCGGAGCCCTTCCGGGCGGTCCGGCCCTCAGAGGGGTGTTTCATGGCTTACTATCCCGTCAATCTGGACATCGTCGGAAGAAGGTGCGTCGTCGTCGGAGGCGGCCAGGTGGCGGAGCGCAAGGTCGAGCGCCTGGTGGAATGCGGCGCCCGGGTCGCCGTCCTGTCGAGTCGGCTGACGGACCGGCTGGCGGAGATGGCCCGCGCCGGGACCGTGGAGCACGTCGATTCCGAGTACGAAGCGGAAAAGCTGGGGGAGGCCATGCTGGTCATCGGGGCGACGGACCGGGAAGACGTCAACGACGCCGTCAGCCGGGAGTGCCGCCGCCGGGGTATCCTTGTAAATATCGTCGACGACCCGGAGCGGTGCGACTTCATCCTGCCGGCGATCTTCCAGCGGGGAGGCCTGACGGTGGCCGTTTCCACGGGCGGACGGAGTCCCGCCCTGGCCCGGCGGATTCGGGAGGACCTGGAGGGCCGGTTCGGTCCCGAGTATGCCGTTCTTGTCGATATCATGGCGGATATCCGTCAAAAAGTAACCGCCCGGGGACGGACCTCCGGGGAAAACAAGGTCCTCTTCGAGGCCGTCGTCCGCTCGCCCGTCCTGGACCTGATCCGGGCCGGCGACTGGGAAGGTGTCCGGGCCCTGGTCCGGGAACTGACGGGGGAAGAGATCGACGCGAGGCCCTGAGTTCATGGATATCCTGGTCTTCAAGGCGGCGCTGGCCGCCTATCTTTTCAGCGCCCTTGGCTACATCGCCTCGCTCCTGGTGAAGCGCGTCCATGTGGCCCGGATCGCGACCTGGCTGCTCGCTGCGGCCTTCGTCATCCATGCGGGCGCTCTGGTCCTGCGGTTCATGGCCATCGGGCGCGCGCCGGTGGTGGGCCTGCACGACATGCACTCCCTGATCGCCTGGATCATGACGGGCGTGTACCTGGCCTTCCAATTCAAGACGAAAACCAGGGTCCTGGGGGTCTTCGTGGCCCCGGTGGCCTTTCTCGTGATGGTCACCGCCTCTGCCGGCCTCGGCGGGACGGTCACGGCGTCGCCCAAGCTGGAGCACTCCCTGGTCACGATCCATGTGATCCTGTCGCTGGCGGGGGAGGCCCTCTTCGTCCTGGCCGCCCTGGCGGGCCTGATGTACCTGATCCAGGACAAGCGGATCAAAGAGAAGAAGATCAGCCGCTTCAGCCGCTTTCTCCCGCCGCTGACGGACCTCGACCGGATCAACGAGCTCTGCCTCCTGTGGGGATTTCCCCTGCTCACCCTCGGCGTCCTGACGGGGTCCATCTGGGCCCGCGTCGTCTGGGGCAGCGCCTGGCAGTGGGACGCGAAGATGATCTGGACGCTCCTGGCGTGGGTCATTTTTGCGCTCCTTCTCCACCAGCGCCTGGCCATCGGCTGGCGGGGCCGCAAGGCGGCTCTCTACTCCGTGGCGGCCCTCCTGGTCCTGCTCCTGACTTTTGTGATGGAGAAGAGCTTCTTCACCACGGTCCATCGTTTCCTGTGACGCCATGAGCCTCATTCTCGTCGGCATGAACCACAAAACGGCCCCCCTGGAGATCCGGGAGCGCCTGAGCATCACCTGCGAGGACGGGAGCGATCCCCTGGCGGAGGTCCTGCGGACGCCCGGCGTCGAGGAGGCCCTGTTCCTCTCCACCTGCAACCGGGTGGAGATCCTGGCCCGCGCCGGGAGCCGGGAGGCCGCCGAAGGGCTGTACGGTTTCGTCTTCCGCTACGGGAACCTGGAACGCCAGGAGATGGACCGCTGCCTCTATACGCATTATGACCGGGAGGCGGTTCGCCATCTCTTCCGGGTGACCTCGAGCCTCGATTCCCTCGTCATGGGGGAGCCGCAGATCCTGGGGCAGGTGAAGGACGCCTACCGCCTGTCGGTGGAGCGGAAGGCCACGGGGGCCGTCCTGAACAAGCTGCTTCACCATGCCTTCCGGACGGCCAAGCGGATCCGCACCGAGACGGGCATTGCCGCCAACGCCGTGTCGGTGAGCTTCGCGGCGGTGGAGCTGGCGAAGAAGATCTTCGGGAGCCTCCGGGGAAAGACAATCCTCCTCATCGGAGCCGGCGAGATGTCGGAGCTGGCGGCGCGGCACCTGATCGGCCAGGGAGCCCCGCGGATCCTCGTCGTCAACCGGACCCACGCGCGGGCCGTCAGCATGGCGGAGGAGTTCCGGGGCGAGGCGGTTCCCTTCGACGAGCTGGCCCGGGCGCTCCAGGAGGCGGACATCGTCATCAGCTCCACCGGCGCGGCCGGCTGGGTCGTCACGGCCCCGATGGTGGCGTCGGCCCTGCGGCGCCGGAAGAACCGGCTCCTGTTCCTCATCGACATCGCCGTCCCCCGGGACATCGATCCCGCCGCGGGCGACATCGACAATGTCTACCTGTACAACATCGACCACCTCCAGGAAGTGGTCGACGAAAACGTCCGGGGCCGACTGGCGGAGGCCCGGAAGGCGGAGGACATCGTCGCCGAGGAACTGGATCGCTACGAAGGGTGGTTCCACACCCTGGAGGTCGTGCCCACGATCGTTTCCCTCCGGGAGAAGATGGACGGCATCGTTCAGGGCGAGATGGAGCGGGTCTCTTCATGGCTTGAAGGACTGAGCGACGCGGACCGGGAGCGGGTGCAGATCCTGGCGTCCTCGATAGTGAACAAGATTCTCCACGACCCCATCACGGGCCTCAAGGAGGAGAGCCAGGAAAACGGCGCTGCGGCGTACGCGGAGGCCCTGCGCCGCCTGTTCCGCCTGGACGGCGAGAAGTAGGGGCGGGCGGCCTGTAGAATGGAGGGTATTCTGGAAACGAACGTGCTGAAAATCGGGACCCGGGGCAGCGCACTGGCCCTGAAACAGAGCGGCTGGGTGGCCGACCGTATCCGGGAGCGCCATCCGGGCCTGACCGTGGAGTTGGTCGTCATCAAGACGAAGGGCGACATCATGCAGGACGTGGCCCTGGTCAAGATCGGCGGGAAGGGGGTCTTCGTCAAGGAGATCGAGGAGTCCCTGCTCCGGGGGGAGGTGGACCTGGCCGTCCACAGCATGAAGGACATGCCGGCGGAGCTGCCGGAGGGCCTCACGATCTCCGTCACGCCGACACGGGAGGACCCGCGGGACGTCCTGATTTCCAAAGGGAACATCAAGTTCGAGCGCCTCCGCCGGGGGAGCCGCATTGGTACGGGATCCCTCCGCCGGCAGTGCCAGCTTGTCAGCATCTATCCGGACCTGGAGATCGTTCCCCTCCGGGGGAACCTGGACACGCGGATCCGGAAGGTCGAGACGGAGGACCTGGACGGGATCATCGTCGCGGCGGCGGGAATCCGCCGGATGGGCTGGATGGACCGGGTGACCCAGTTCCTGCCGGAGGAGCTCATCCTGCCGGCGGCGGGCCAGGGGGTTCTCGCCCTCGAGACCCGGTCGGGCGACGCGAGGACGGGGGAAGCCCTGGCCTTCCTGAACGATCCGGTCACGTGGGGCGAGGCGGGGGCCGAGCGGGCCTTTCTCCAGCGCCTCGGCGGCGGGTGCCAGGTCCCCGTGGCGGCCCATGCGAAGAAGAAGGGCGGCGACGTCGTCATCCAGGGGCTCATCAGCAACCTGGATGGCCGGCTGGTCGTGCGGGACGAGGTGCACAGGCCTTTCGGGGAGTACGAAGCGGCGGGCACGCAGCTTGCCGATAACCTCCTCTCCCGGGGCGGCCGGGCGATCCTGGAGATGGTCTACCGCCAGTGCTGAGAGCCGCATAAAAAAGAAAAGGAAGGTATCGGATGGCGGAGAAGGGAATCGTCTACATCGTCGGCGCGGGGCCGGGGGACGCGGGGCTGATCACGCTCAAGGGCGTCCGGTGCATCGCCCGGGCCGACGTCATCGTCTATGACCACCTGGTCAACGAGGAGATCCTCGTCCATGCGAAGCCCGGCGCGAGGCTGATCTACGCCGGAAAGGAAGGGGGCGACCACACCCTTGTCCAGGACGAGATCAACCGGATCCTCGTGGAGGAGGCCCTGCAGGGCCGCGTGGTGGCCCGGGTCAAGGGAGGCGATCCCTATATCTTCGGCCGCGGCGGGGAAGAGGCGATGGTCGTGGCCGCGGCGGGGCTGCCGTTTGAGGTTGTCCCGGGGGTGTCCTCGGCGGTGGCCGTTCCGGCCTACGCAGGGATCTCGCTGACCCAGCGGGGATACACGTCAACGCTGGCCTTCGTGACGGGCCACGAGGACCCCACGAAGGGACAGAGCGACATCGACTGGAAGGCCCTGGCGGGCATCGGGACATTGGTTTTTCTCATGGGTGTCCGGAACCTGCCGCTCATTGTCGCGAGCCTCGTCGAGAACGGGAAAAAACCGGAGACCCCGGCGGCCCTGATTCGCTGGGGGACGACGCCGGACCAGTGGACCCTGGCGGGGACCCTGGGAACCATCGTCGAACTGGCCCGGGAGCGGAAGTTCTCGCCCCCGGCGATCTTCGTCGTCGGCGAGGTGGTCTCCCTGCGGGAGAAGCTCTCGTGGTTCGAGAACCGGCCCCTCTTCGGCCGGGGCGTCGTCATCACCCGGCCGGAGGCCCAGGCGGAATCCTTCGCCGCCCTCCTGGAGGAGCGGGGCGCCCGGGTCGTTCATTTCCCCGTCATCCGCATCGCGGAGCCGGAGGACGGATCGGGCCTGGACCGCGCATTGGACAACCTGTCCGCCTACGCCTGGATCGTCTTCACCAGCGCCAACGGCGTCCGGCACTTCTTCGACCGCCTCCTCGAACGGGGCGGCGACGTGCGGGACCTCCGGGGAATCCGGATTGCCACCATCGGCCCCGCCTCGGCGGCGGCCGTCGAGGGGCGGGGAATCCGCGTGGACATCGTCCCGG
>PHBD01000060.1 GCA_002841865.1 Deltaproteobacteria bacterium HGW-Deltaproteobacteria-19 | reverse complement strand
GGCGGATTCGGCGTTTGGCGATGCCGACACCATTACGGCCGGCGACGGGGACAACGTGATCATGGGCGGCATGGGGGCCGACATCATCACCACCTTGGTCGGGACGGACGTCATTGTGGGCGACAACGGGATGGTGACCTACACCGGTGCGGTGGGCTTCCTGAAGCTGAACCAGGTCGTCTCGACGGTCCCGTCGCGCGGCGGGAACGACGTCATCACGGCCGGGAACGGAGCGAAGCACATCGTCGGCGGGTACGGCTCCGATACAATCACGGCGCTGGCCGGCGACCACAACGTGATCGGCGACAACGGCCTCATGACGTTCGACGCCACCGGGATGGTCATGACGCTGAAGACGACCGACACGGAGGGCGCTCCCGGGTACGGCGGGAATGACGCAATCACGGTGGGCGACGGGGTCGCCAACATCCTGGGCGGCATGGGCGCGGACCGGATCACGGTCGGCTCCGGGCGCGGCATCCTTTTCGGCGACAACGGAGAGATCCGCTACACGGGCGCCGCCGGGCACCTCAAGGCGTACCTGGCCATGTCTTCACTTCCCGCGAGCGGCGGCGACGACAGGATCGTCGCGGGCAACGGGAACAAGCACGTGATCGCGGGCTTCGGGGCCGATACGGTGACGACCGCCGCCGGCGACGACATCCTCATCGGTGACAACGGCGAGATCCAGTACGAGAGCGGCATTCCTTCCCTCGTCCGATCCATCGATCCCTATAACGGCGGAGATGACATCCTGACGAGCGGGGACGGCAGCGACATCCTCATCGGCGGCACTGCCAGAGACAAGGCATACAGCGGAGACGGCGACGACGTGCTGATCGGCGACGGCGGTCAGGTCACGCTGACCTCCGGCGAATGGCTCTACGTCGAGACGATCGACCATCACTCGGGCGGCGGCGACGACTATCTCGACAGCGGCTCCGGCGAAGACATCATGTTCGGTGGCGAGATCAGCAACACCTTCGTCGGCACCCTCGGCCAGGACGTCATGGTCGGCACCTACGGCCGGGTCACCATCATAGCGGGCAGGGTGCAGTCCCTGGTCCGCCTCGACAGCATCGACCTGATCACCAACACCATGACCTCCCTGGAGGACGGCACAAACGCGGAGTCCGAATCCCTCTGGGGCGGTTCCTCCCCGGGTACGGGCGGACAGCCCGGGTCCGGCGGGACGGAGAACGGGATGACGTCGTCGGGGACCGGAGGCACGAACTTCGGCTCCTTCTTCTCGAGTGGTTCGACGCTTCCGGGCGTCTGGGTCGCGACGAGCTACGGAACGGAGCTCATGAGGCTGAGCGACGCCGATCTCTCCCAGGAGGAGGAAGGGCACAGCGACAGTTACGCGGGCTCACAGGGCGGATCGTCCGGCGATTCCGGCTCGGGTCAGGGAGCGAATGCCCAGGGCTCGGATTCGGAAACCGGACAGGATGCCTCCGGCCAGCAGGGCGAGGGCGACCAGACCTCCGGAGAAGGCACCTCCGGTGAACCGGGTGCCGGGCAGCAGACGGGCAACGGCGCCGACGGGGGCCAGGGGGCGCAGGGTCAGGGCGGCGAAGGCGGAGAGACCAATGATCCGCAGGCCGGGGCCGGTCCGCAGAATCAGGAGCCCGATGAAGCAGGTTCGGCGACCCTGGGAGACGGGAAGGAGGAGACCGCCCGCAGGCTTGACATGGGAGTCGGGGCGACGATGGCGGGCCTGCTGGGTTGGAAGGTCATCTCCGGGGGGGACCTCGGAAAGGGAGGCGTCATCGACCGGCAGTCGTTCAAGGATCTCGCAGAGAAGCAGGAAAAGAAGCGCTTCAAGACCTGGAAGAACGCCGGGTCCTGGAAGTAATGGCCGGCTTCTGCCGCCTTGAGCCCCGCCCGCAAGGCGGGGCTTGTTTTTCGATCCGGCAGACAGCCGGAGGCGCTCTCCCAGGGTGAACGGATGGCGAACCTGAAGGCGGAACTCATCCACATTTTCCTCTCCCCGGCGGGGGAGTTCCATTTTCTCGTCCGGGGAAAGCCGCCGGAAGCGGCCGGGAATGGGGCGACGGCCCTCCCGGTCGACAAGAGGATCATCCTGCCCCCTGCCGCCGCGAAACGGCTGGCTCTTGTCCTCGAGGCGGCCGTGGAGGACTACGAGGCGGAATTCGGGCCGGCCCCCGAGCCGGGTGCGGACCGCTCTCCGGGGGAGGAGCGGCGGCGGATCATCGACTCCGTTCAGGGGGAAAAGGCCCGCCGGCTCATCGACCGGATCGACGGTCTCGGCGTCCACTACGGGTTCGAGCAGTCCTTCAAGATGCTGCCGGGGACACTCCTGGGCAACCGCTTCCTTGCCGGTTTCCACAGGGAGGCGGCCGGGCGCGGCCTCGATGGGAAGCTGGACGACCTCTGCAGGGCCGTCGGCATGCCGGAGTCCCAGCGGCTGGAATTCATCCGGGGCCTCCCCGAGGCGAACATCGTGCTGTTCGGCTTCGAAGAAGGCGAAGGCACGTCCCTCTACAAGGCCTACCTGGAGTATGGACCGGAATTCCGGCGCGTGATCCGTGATTCCCCGGACGACCCGGTCTCTTTCGTGATCCACCGGGGCTTCAAGTGGGACGCCGGCGACAGCGCCCGCCACACGACGGCCCGCTACCTGTGCCACCCCTCCTGGTCCGTGGAGACGATTCTCCGGCGGCTGTCGGAGTCCTTTTACGACGGCGGCCGGAGTCCGGTATACGAGATTGTCGGGGGAATCGTGGAGACGGCCGCCCGCAGGATGCGCCCCGAAGAGCATCTCTACGTGGAAGTGCAGGAGGAGGGAAATCCCAGGGTGTCCTTCGACCTCAACCTGTACCGGGCCAACCTGCTCCTGGGCGAACTGTACCCGTTCCTGCTCATGATGTGCCGGCACCTGTCGATTGACCCGGAGGCTTTCCACCGCATTTACGAGCCCGTGAAGAAGCAGATCTTCGGGCACGTTTCCGGCGGAACCGATCGCCGGGGGCGTGATTTCCTGACCGTCTACTACGGCGTGAAGGGAAGCTCCCGTCGCGGACCCGGTGGACCCTGAGAAAACAGCCGGGGGAAGCGCCGGGCTGGGCCGGCGTTCCTGCAAGGAGGACGGAGGAGATCGTGGAGCGCAAGGTTCCGGTCGGACGCGTCGACCTGGCGAAGTACATCGTCGTCTCCGTCTGGTTCGGCTGCAACAATGCCTGCAGCGTCTGCATGCTGTCGGACATCCGGGGGACGCTGCCGCCCATCGGCCTTGATCGATACCGGGACGTCATCCGGGACGTCGTCCGGGAAGAGCGCTTCGAGAACCTGATCCTCTCCGGTGCGGAAGTGACGACCTTCAACGAGCTGGACCGATACGTCCGCTTCGCCGCGTCCTTCGACTGGTTCCGGAAGATCCAGGTCCAGACGAACGGCCGGCGCCTCGCCGACCGGCGCTACCTGGACAACCTCGTCGCCTGCGGGGTGAACGAGTTCTTCGTCAGCGTCCACGGACTCGAAGAAGTCCATGACGCGATCACCGGCGTGGCGGGGTCGTTCCGGGAGACCCTGGCGGGGCTGCGGAACCTGGAGGCCTACAAGGGCGTGAACGTGATCACCAATACGGTCCTGAACCAAACCAATGTTCGCGAACTCCGGCCGCTGATGAATTTCCTGGCGGGGCTCCGGACCAGCGAGATCCACCTGTGGAACCTTTTCCCCATGGGGGAGACGGACCGGCGGGACCTCCTGGTGGGACTCCCGGAGTTCCTGCAGATCCTGCCGGAGATGCTGGAGGAGGTCGGACCTTCGGGCAAACCGTTGGTCCTGAAGAGCTTTCCGGAGTGCCTCCCGGCCGGTGCGCCGGCCGTCTTCGACGACTGGTTTCCCGTGACGGTGCTGCCGAACCGGTTCTGGCAGGAATTCGGCCGGAGCGGCTTCGGGAGCTGTGTCCACCGGGAGAAATGCGGGGCCCGGGAATGCTGGGGGCTCTCCAACGCCTACCTGCGGAAATTCGGGGACGAGCGGGAACTCCTGTCGCCCGTCGGCGGGCGGGACGCCGCCGGGTCCCGGGGAGCGGATTGAGGAACGGCCATGGAACGGCGCGAGATCATGACAGCCGGGGATCCCTTCTTCAATTATTGCCTGTGGGAGTACACTCCGGAGGCCTCCTGGGAAGGGAAGATGCGGTCGGCGAACCTGCTGTTCCATTCCTTCGAGTACGCCGGGGCCGACGGCCGGATGTTCGACCTGGTCGATCGGATCCGTGAAGGCATCGGCCCTTCCATGAGCGTCTGGGGAGTGAAGCGGGCGGGAGATCGTATCGGCTGGGAATACTATTTCTACGACTACCGGAGGCGGGAGCGGCAGCGGTCCGCGACGAGGGTCCTCCGGGCGATGGCGCCCCTGGTCCGTTCGACGGCGGTTCTCAACGAGGATCACCATTATTTCATGTTTTCCCTCGACATCGACGACGCGCTGGTCTCGGGGGCCCGGGATCTGGACGAGATTCACATGTACATCGGCAACCCGGGCAGCACCGTTTCCTCGGGCATCTGCTACTCCGTCACCCCGTCGGGCTCCCGCCTGGAGAACTTCTATTTTTTCTTTGACGCGGCACGTCACCGGGAGGACATCCTGGCCAAGATCGCCTGCTCCGCCCAGATCGATTCGACCGCCCTCGACATCGAACGGATCTACCGGCCGGAGCTTCGGGACTGCCGGACCGTCTGCCTGGCGAACAAGCAGCGGAGCGACTGCATATATTTCTCCGGCATCACCGTGGATCAGTTGATTTTCTTCATGAATTGGCTGGAGTATCCGCAGGGGCTTCGCTCCTTCGTGGAGGAGAACCGGTCCCGCCTCGATCACCTGCTGTACGACGTCGGGTTCGACTACCGGATGGAGGGGGGGGAGCTTGTGATCGATAAGAGCGGGTACTACGGGATCTTCTAGAGTCATGGCGCGGAGAACAGGTTAGATCTTTTTTTTGTGCAGCAAAAATAAATCTGACCTGTTTTCCGTGAGAGTCTTGGCGCGGGGGCTGCCACGGGGGCTCCCGCCGTCGCGAAAACGTTTCCGCTCTTCGCCTTCTGAAACCGAAGAGCCTGGGGTCCGGAAACGTTTTCTAATTGCTCCTCTGGGAACCCCCGGTCGCGCCCCCGCGGATGTGAGGTTGGGGAGGGAAATGCGGCCCGGGATTTCGGGCGCCTTGCATTCAACCCTTTTTGAGCAGCCCGCTCGGGCACTGCCCGCGGTTTCGAGGGTGATGGCGCGGCTGCCACGGGGAGCGAAGACCTTGAGGGGAGTGGGGCATCCCTCGCGCTCAGAAGCGTTTTTTCGACCCTGCAACATCTCGCTCCGCTGCAAAGTCATAACTCGCGCCTGGGGGCGCTCAGACAGATGACTTTGCGGGCGCTGCGCTGCGACGGCAGGGTACCCCGAAAAAGCCGCTATTCGCGCTCCGGGAAGCCCCCTCTCCCCGACCAATGTTCGCGGGGGCGCGGCCGGGGGTTTCCAGAGGAGCAATTGGGACGCCCCTGCGAGAGTATGTGGCGGGCTGTTCAAAAATGCCCGGATGCAAGGCCCCCGAAATCCTGAGCCATGAGTCGTACCCTCTTCGGTACGTCGAATGGCGAAGGATGAGGGAAACGCAGCAGAGGGGTATTTTTCAACAGCCCGTGCGGAAAAATGTCCGCGACGGCGGCACGCCCCCGTGACAGCCCCCGCGCCCCGGAAGAAGTGGATCACCCGTGGCGACGGCGGTCGTTATCGGGAAAGCGCTCTCGGATCGCCTCGAGGGCCTGGTGGACCAGGGTGTCGAAATCGGCCCGGCCGTCGAGGACGACATCGGCGCGGAGGGGCACCCGCTCCCGCTGCATCTGAAGCATCCGGCTCACGATGCGGAGGTAGTTGTCGAGGTAGCCGCCGAGCCAGGCGATGAAGGCCCGGGCGTCATGCTCTCCCCCCGTCATTGGAAAGGCGTTTCCAGGACGATCCATTTTCCCGCCGCGATCGGGGTGCCGGTCCGGGGATCGGCCACGGATTCGCCCCGTTTCAGCGCGGCCAGGGCCTCCGCCAGGCCGGGGACGTCCAGGTCGTCGATCCGTGCGCCGTCTTCGATCCAGCGCTCGATGGCGCCGGCGGATCCCCGGGTGGCCTGTTCGTAATGGTCGTAACTGATGAGGGATGCATCCCCCAGTCCGGATGCGATGGCCGTTGAGAGGGATGTCTTTCCTCCCCCGACGGGTGCAGCGATGGCAATGACGGGTATCATGCGGACTCCATGATGGAAACGGGGATTTGGTGAACAAAGTGACGTTGCCCGGTTCGGACCGGGAGTTCGATTATCTCTGCGTGGACGATTTTCTGCCGGACATCCTGACCGCCCGGTGCCTCGGCACGGCCCTGGAGTGCGGCCTCGTCGATTTTCTCCTGGAGTGCGGGACGGCCTCCCCGGAAGAGCTGGCGGACCGGTTCGGGGCGGACCGGCGGGGCATGGCGCTTCTGTTGGACCAGCTTCTCGCCAACCGGGTCCTCGTATCGCACGACGGTCGCTTCGGGCTGTCGGAGGGGTTTCTTCACGCCCTGTCCTATCGGGATCTCCTGGAACTGAAGCTGGAGCTGGCAAACTTCTGCGCCTACGACGTCCTGAGTTATTTCCCCGACTTCGTCTTTCGCCCCCGGGAATTTGCGAAGAAATCGGATTTTTACGGGCTGTTCGCCTATGACCGGTGCAGCGAGCGGAGCGAGGAGGCCGTCCGGATGGCCCGGCGGTGGATGCGGGTCACGACCTTGCTGACGAAATACGAGGCCCAGGCCTGCCTGAAGTACCACGATTTCGGAGGCTGCCGGCGCCTGCTGGACGTCGGCGGAAACAGCGGGGAATTCGTTCTCCGGATCTGCAGGAGCCATCCGGGCGTGGAGGCCACGGTCTTCGATCTGCCGCTTGTGTGCGAGATCGGAGCCGCCCACCTGCAGGTGGAGCCGGAGGCGTCCCGGATCTCCTTCGTGAAGGGCAACGCGCTGGTCGATGCCTGGCCGGGAGGCTTCGACCTGGTCAGTTTCAAATCGATGCTCCACGACTGGCCGGACGAAGCGGCGAAAGAGCTGATGGCCCGGGCCGCCGGCGCCCTCGAGCCGGGCGGGACGATGCTCATTTTCGAGCGGGGCGCCCTGGAATTGGGCGGAACGCCGCTTCCTTTCTCCCTGGTTCCGTTTCTGCTCTTTCATCATAGTTTCCGCCCGTCCCGTTTTTACGTGGATCAACTGCGGGCTCTCGGTTTCGAGAAGGTGGAGGTCCGGAAAATCAACCTGGAGATGCCCTTCCATCTTGTGACGGGCACCCGGTGAGCCGAAGTTTGGAATTGTGCACGACCGGGCCACCTTGACCTGTTGACATGGAGTATGCAGTCATATAAGAAATTCAACAAAAAGAGAATCCTGCAAATCATTTCGAGGAGGAAAACATGGCTCAGAAAAACGAGAAAACCGTTCAGGCCGCCCTTCCGGGGGCCGATGCGGATAATGTCAAGGCGACGATCCGCTGGGATGTCGCAAAGATGCAGACGACCTACGCCAATGTGTGCAACGTCTCCAGCACACGTGAGGAATTCACGCTCCTGTTCGGCATCAACAAGACCTGGAATCCGGAGCAGCGCGAGCTGACGGTGGACATCAGCGACCGCGTCATCCTGAATCCATTTGCCGCCAAGCGCCTTTCGCTCCTTCTCCGGAACATCGTCCGCCAGCACGAGAGCCGCTTCGGTGAAATCCAACTGGAAGCCGGCGAGAAGCCTGAAGAGAACGCATAACAGGAAGGAATCGCCGACTGCCTCCCGAGGGGTCCCCGCTCTTCGGGAGGCGGCTTGCCCGCCCTTTTTTAGCCATTCACCCGTCTTTCCGAGCCTGCCATGCCGGGCGGCTGCAAGCGGCGCCCCGGTATCGGCCGTCCTTCGATGCCAGGTCGTCTCATGTGATTCCCGGGTATATGCCCGGTCCGTCTCCCGGATTTTTTCGGGAAGGAATGAACCATGAATGATTCGGTTGAAACATCCCGCGCCAGGGCCGGAGCAGGGGGTCAAGAAGGATGACAGAAAAACTCTGGATCGATCTCGAACATGCCGAAAAGCCGGACGATTTTGCCGCCGCCTGGCTGGCCATTCAATCCGCCTTCATCCGGGGATGCATCCAGTCCGTCCTGGTTCTCCGGGAACCCGTCCGGCAAAGCTTCGCCCCCGTAGCCTCCTGGCCTGAAGGGAGCACCGGGGAGCCCCTGGCTTCGGTCCTGGAGCACACGATATCCGAGGCGGAAGGGATGCTCGTGGAGCTGTCCGAAGCCGACGGCATCGCTGCCGATACGATTCACCATTACGGCCTGGCCTATCCGGTCATTGTGGACGGGGAACTCTTCGGTGCCGTGGCCATGGAGGTCACGGCCGTTTCCGGGGACGCGCTTCGTCCCGCCATGGAGGGGCTGCGCTGGGGGTCCGTCTGGCTGGAGAACAGGATCCGCCGGCTGCGGGGCGAGGAAGACGCGAAAACCCTGAAGCGCATGAAGTCGGCGGTGGACATCCTGGCCGGGGTGCTGGCGGAGGAACGCTTCGACGGAGCGGCCAAGGCCTTCGTGACGGAGATTGCCAACCGGCTGGAGTGCGACCGGGTGAGCCTGGGTCTGGTGAAAGGGAAGCATACCCAGGTGAAGGCGATCTCCCACACGGCGATCGTCGGCAAGAAAATGAACCTGATGCAGTCGATCGGTGCCGCCATGGATGAGGCGGTGATGCATCGGGGCGAGATCCTGTACCCCGTTCCCCCGGAGGCCGGGTCCCTGGTCGTTCGCGATCACGAGCAGATGGTCCAGCGGCACGGCACCCGGGCGATGATGACCCTGCCCCTCTACGGACGGGACCGTTACTACGCGGCGATCACCCTCGAGCGCCAGGACGAGCGGCCCTTCTCCGCCGATGACGTCGCCTTCATCAAGAGCGTCGTCGCTCTCTCGGGACCCGTACTGGAGAGCAAGCATCTTCAGGACAGGCCCATTGTATTCGGGATGTACGACGCCCTGAAGCGGCAGGCGGTCCGGCTGTTCGGCCCGGGTTACATGGTCCGGAAGGCCGCTGCTCTGGCCCTGCTGGTCCTGATTCTCTTCTTCACTCTGGCCATGGACGAATACCGGCTCTCCGCGAATGCGGTCCTGGAAGGCTCCATCAGCCGCTCCCTCGTCTCGCCCATCGACGGGTACATCAAGACGGCAAGTGCCCGGGCGGGTGACATCGTGAAGAAGGATGCCGTCATCTGCCAGCTGGACGATCGGGAGCTGCTGCTGGAGAGAATCAACCTCACAAGCAAACGGGGGCAGTATGACCGGCAGTACAAGAAGGCCATGGCCGAGCACAACCGCGCCGAGGCGAACATCGTCAGCGCCCAGGCGGGGCAGGTCCAGGCCGAGCTGAACCTCCTGGACAACAAGCTCCGGCAGATCGTCATCCGGGCACCCTTTGACGGCGTCCTCCTCAGCGGCGACCTGAGCCAGAAGCAGGGCGCCGCCGTGAAGCGCGGCGAGGAGCTTTTCGTGATGGCGCCGCTGGACGCATACCGGCTCATCCTCAAGGTGGACGAGCACGGCATCGCCGATGTGAAGGAGGGACAGCGGGGCGTCCTGGTCCTGTCATCCCTTTCCCGGGAAAAATACC
>PHBD01000059.1 GCA_002841865.1 Deltaproteobacteria bacterium HGW-Deltaproteobacteria-19 | reverse complement strand
ACCGGCAGATCCTGAACCTGGCACCGCCGGAAGGGCAGGGAAGCGCTTCCGGTGTCCTGCGGCTGCTTTTCTATCTTGGGCAGCCCCTGGGGGTGGCCCTGGCGGAAGCGGCACTTCGGGATGGCCTCCCGGAGACGGTCGAATCGGTTTCCCGCTGGCACGCCCTGCCGGTGGCGGAGCTGGTCGCGGCCTTTCAAGGCGGATTCATCGTCTGTGCCGCCGTGGCGGCCCTTGCCGCGGGCTGCTCCCTGTTTTCCTCCGGGGGAAAGAAAACGCTTCGGCCGTAATCCGGAAATGAACCCGCCGCCGCCGGCCTGAACGCCCGTAGCGAGTGAATTTCAGTCTTCCGCCGCCTTATCGGCCGCTGCGCGTCAGGCCTTTGCCTGGATCAGCGGTTCCACCTCCAGGGCTTCCTTCAGGCTTTCGTTGGCCTTACGGAGCTTCTCCTCCGGGGCGAACACCGCGACGGACGACCGGCCCATCGAGTCGGCCAGGAATTCCTCCGCCGCCGCCTGCAGCATCTCCGGCGTCATGTTGAGGATTCGCCGACGCAGGGCGCGCCGGTCGTCGTCGGTGACGCCGGCGATGCGGCGGATCATGGCCGTGTGGGCTTTCCCCGAGGGATCCGACGGGCGGTCCAGGAGGCCGATCGTGCCGATGACGGCCTTCTCCAGTTCCCCCGGGTCAATCCCCCGCCGGATTTCGTCGGGCACGCCGTCGTAGACGTCCAGGGTCTCGACGAGATGGGGATCCCGGTAGGACAGGAAGGAGAACAGCCCGTTCATCGAGTCGTAACCGCACATGCCTCCGTAGGCCCCGCCCTGGACCCGGATCCGCTTGTAGAGATAGCCGCTCGACAGGTAGCGGGCCAGGACCAGGAGGGCCGCCGCCTGCGGATCCCCGTGGACCGGCGCCGGCAGGACCCGGGCCACGTAATTCACGTCGGCGGGGATGGCGACGCCGGGGCGTGACGGCCTCAGGGCCGTCATGACGGGCTGGGACGCCTTACCCGTGGGGATCTCCGCGATGAGGGCGCCCAGTTCTGAGGAGAGGAGCGAAAGCCCTTCCCGGTCGGCGGCCAGGTCGACCATCAGTCCGGCCCGGCGGAAGACCGCCGTTTTCAGCCCGGCCAGGGTTCCCTGCAGGCGTTCCGCCTCCTTCTCCAGGGATTCGGCCGTCCGGGCGGCGAAGCGGAGCTGGGAGCGCCCGTGCCACTGCTCGTCCCGCCAGGCCGGCAGGCCGAGGGCCGCCGCCGCCGCCATTTTGGCAAAGGAGTGTCCCGAGGGGATGACCGCGGCCTGGAGGCTGTTCTTCTTCTCCAGGATCAGGTCCCGCATGCGGGTCCGGTCGCCCAGGTCGCCCGCCAGCAGGAGATCCTTCAGGATCGCCACGGCGTCCGGGACATTCCGGTAGAGGGCCTTCCCCTCGACGATCAGCTTCTGCCAGGTCCCTTCGCCCCTACGGCCGAAGCCCGCCGAGAGGGAGAAGCGGAGACCGCCCGTCTTCAGGGAGAGCCGCTTGGCCATCTCCTCATAGGATCGGCCCGCGGCGCCCATGTTGAGGGTCAGCTTTCCGAGGAGGGGCAGGAGGGGCTGGAGGTCTTCCTGAATATCCGCAATGTCGAAGGCCAGGGACCAGTACGCGATCCCATTGGTGTAAAGATCGTGACGCAGGGTCGAAACGCCTGCCAGCAGGGATTCTTCCGTCGGGATGAATTCCGGCTCGACGGGGATGTCCGCGATCGCGAGCCGGGGCAGGGTCGCCGCCGCCTCGGGCGGGTCCGGCTCCGACTGGTAGCGCCGCAGGCCCTCCGCCTCCTCCCTGATCCGCTCCATGTCGCCGTCGGACAGGGTCGAGCGCAGCCCCGCCATCCGGTCGCGGAAAGCCGACTCCCGCTCTTCCTGCATCGACTCGCTCGGTTCGAGGACGACCAGGAGGCGGTGAGGGTTCTCGATCAGCCACATCCGGGCGGTTTTTTCGAAGAGGCGGGGGTCCGCCTCCCATTTCCGGCGGATGCCGCTGATGATGGCGGGGAAATTCAGGCCCGCCAAGGGATCGCCCCCGTAGAGCCAGCTATGGAAGGACCGGCCCATCAGGGTGATCCCGTAGGGGTATGTTTTCCTTTTGATTTCCCGTCCGTGGAACTCCACCTGGTGCAGGGTTCCCTCGATGAGTTCCCGGTCGAAGCCCTTCTCCGTTTCGGCCTTCAAGGTGTCCAGGATCAGCTTCTCGATCTCCGCGGCCTTTTCCGGATCCGTTCCCCGGAGGCCGGTGGAGAAGAAGATCTGCTTCAAGTCCCGCTCGATGCCCGTTGCGGGTGAAAGGTCCTCGCCAAGGCCCGAGTCGACGAGGGCCTTCCGGAGGGGGCCCGCGGCGCTGCCCACGAGGATCCCCGCCACGATCTCCAGGAGGACGGCCGTCTCGGAATCCCGGCCGTCGGTGAGCATCCAGGCGGCGTTGACGGTGGACTTCCGCTCCCGGGGCTCGTCCTTGCCGATGGGGTAGGTGGCCCGGACCGTCCGGGGCGCCTCCCAGCGCTCCTGGTTGGGGATCTCCGCTACGGCGTCGGTCCGTTCCGCGCCTTCGAGGATCGTCTTCAGGAAGGCCAGGTGCTCCTGCGGCGGGATGTCTCCGTAGAGAAAGAAGAAGGCGTTCGATGGGGCGTAGCGGGCCTGGTGGAACGCCCGGAACTGGTCGTAGGTCAGGGAAGGGATTTCATCCGGGCTGCCGCCGGAGTCGTGAACGTAAGGGGTCGCGGGGTACAGGTTCTCCTGGATGGCCTTGTACAGCAGGGACTCCGGAGAAGAATAGGCCCCCTTCATCTCGTTGAAGACGATGCCCGAGACCGTCAGGCCGCCGGCGGGGTAGTCCGGATTCGCCGGCTCCAGGTGGTGCCCCTCCTGCCGGAACGTCTCCGGGAGCAGGCGGGGATGGAACACCAGGTCCGCATAGACCCGGGCGAGGTTGTAGAAATCCGCCGGTGTCTGGCTGGCCACGGGATAGACCGTCTTGTCCGGGTAGGTGAAGGCGTTGATGAAGGTCTGCAGCGAGCCTTTCATCAGCTCGTTGAAGGCGTCCTTCACGGGGTAGGTCCGCGAGCCCGCCAGGACGGAGTGCTCCAGAATGTGCGGGAGGCCCGTCGAGTCCGCCGGAGGCGTGGGAAAGGCCACGGCAAAGAGGTTTTCCCGGTCCCGGCTGTGGAGATGGAGGACCCGGGCCCCCGTTTTTTCGTGCTCCATCAGATAGGCGGTGACGCGGATATCTTCGACGGGCTCCACGCGGACGACGCGGAATCCTTCGTGAACGTCGCCTGTTGCAAGAACCGGCGCGGGACTGCTGTTTTGATCGGACATGGCCTGCCTCCCGAATTGCATGTATTTCGCGAAGGTTCTCTATAGCCTACCTCCGGATGCGGTGCAACGGCCGGAAAAAAGTCTTGACAGGAGAAAGCTGCGAAGATATCTAACCAAACAGTTAGACCAACCGGTTAGTTTTAACGTTCGGTTGTTTCGGGGGTTCCAGGAAGATGGATGGAGGTGAATCATGGAGGAAGCGCCCCACAGCGACAAGTCGGGAGACACGGTGGAAAGGATCCTGTGCGCCGCCGCCGAGGTGTTTGCCGAATCGGGATTCCCCGGGGCCCGGGTCGACGAGATCGCCCGGCGCGCCGGCGTCAACAAGGCCATGCTGTATTATCATGTGGGCGACAAGAAGGACCTCTACGAGGCGGTCATCCGGAGCATTATTGTCGAGACGGCGGAGCGCCTCGAGGAAGAAATCCGGCAGGCCGGCACGCCGGAGGACAAGATGCGGATCTACATGCGCCGCTTTGCCGCCACCCTGGATGAAAACCCCCTCATGCCGCCCATCATGATGCGGGAGCTCGCGTCGGGCGGGACTACGCTGCCCCGGTCGGCGCTGGAAGGCGTGGCACGGGTGATATCGCTCATCGGCGGCATCCTGGACGAGGGGGTCGCGAAGGGCGTCTTCCGTCCCATCAACCCCTTTCTCGTCCACATGATGGTGGCGGGGGCCTTTATTGTCTACAAAGTGGCGGCACCGGTCCGGGAGCGGGCGGAATTCATACCCGAGGAAGTCCGCCGGATGCCCCGGGAGCTTGCAGGATCCGTTCTGGGAGACGTCGAGGAAATGGTACTGAGGGCGATCAGGAAATAAGGAGGGCGCATAATGAAAGAAAAGTCAATCCATGCATATGCATCCATGATCCTGGCCGGGCTGTTCCTGTTTCTGGGGAGCACGGCCAGCCTCGCGGGGGAGAAGATGACGCTTCAGGAAAGCATCGACATCGCCCTGAAGCAGAGCCTGCTCATCCATTCGGCCCGGGAGGGCGTCGCGGGCGCCCAGGCCCAGGAGCGTGAGGCCTTCACAGGGTTCCTGCCGAAGCTCAGCACGTCCTATGGATATAACCGGCTCAATGAGGATCCCACCATGACCGTGCCCACGCTGGGGACCTTCGGCACGGGAACCCGGGACAACTACACCTGGGCCACGGAGGTCCGGCAGCCTCTCTTCGCCGGCGGCGGGATTGTGGCCAACTGGCGCGCCGGTAAACTGGGTGCGGAGATCGCCCGGACGGACGAACAGGCCGCCGTCAACGATCTCGTCCTGGACGTCAAGACGACCTATTTCAGCGTCCTCAAGGCCCAGCGCATCGCCGGGGCGGCCCGGCAGGCCGTGGAGCTGCTCCAGGCCCACCGGAACATGGCCAAGGATTTTTTCGACGTCGGGATGGTGCCACGGAACGACGTTCTCCGGGCGGAGGTGGAACTGGCCAACGGGACGTACAACCTGACGAAGGCGGAGAACGTCCTGGAAATGGCCAAGGCAAACTTCAACACCATCCTGCGCCGGGACGTCAATGAACCGGTCGCCCTGGAGGATATCCCGGACCTCCGTCCCTTCGACGGTTCCATTGAGAACATGCGGAAGCAGGCCCTGGAAAACCGTCCCGAACTCCGATCCTATGCCATGAAGACCGAGCAGGCCGACCGGTACGTGGACGCGGCCCGCAGCGAGTTCTTCCCCACCATCAGCGCCGTCGGCCACTACGAACGCTTCGGCGACACCCCGGGCGTGTCCGGAAGTCCCTACCAGGACGCCGAGAGCTGGTACGTGGGGGGCATGCTGAGTTGGAACTTCTGGGAATGGGGCCGCACGAAGTACCGGGTGGACTCCGTGAAGAGCCGCCGGAACCAGGTGCAGGACGCCCTGGAGGGCATGAAGGACCGGGTCACCCTGGAGGTCAAGAACGCCTGGCTCCAGCTCGACGAGGCCCGGAAGCAGGTGGCGGTGACGAAGAAGGCCATCGAGCAGGCGGAGGAAAACTTCCGCATGAGCCAGGAACGCTATCGCGAGCAGGTCGGGACGGCCACAGAGGTCCTGGACGCCCAGACGCTCCTGACCCGGTCCCGGTCCGATCATGCCGGCGCCCTGGCGGATTATCACATCGGTCTGGCCCGGCTGGAGCGGGCCATGGGCCGCCGATAGGCGGGGAGTCTGGTCATGAAAAAGAAACGGATTGTCATCGCGGTTTTCCTGGTCCTCCTGGTGGGTGTGGGCGCCCTGGTCTACTGGGGCCAGTGGAGGAACCAGCGGCAGGAGCTTTCCTATTCGGGAACCATCGAGGCCACGAACGCCAACCTGGCCTTCCAGGCCCCGGGACGGGTCGTCCTGGTTGCCGTCAGGGAGGGAGAGGCCGTGGCGAAGGACCAGTTCCTGGCGGAGCTGGAACCGTCGGAACTGAAGGCCCGGCAGGAGCAGGCGAAGGCGAACCTGGAGCGGGCCCGGCACGTCCAGGCACAGGCCGGGACGGTTCATGGCATCTACCGGGAGACCCTGCCTGCCGACGTGCTCAGGGCCGAGGCAAATCTCAAGGCTCTCCGGAGCGCTGCGGAGGACAGCCGGAAGAATGCCGCCCGGTACGAGCAGCTCTTTTCGCGGGGGGTGGTGACGGAGAAGGAGCGGGACACCCTCCGGCTCCGCGCCGATACCGACCGGGATCGGTTGGCCGAGGCCGAGGCGGTCCTTGTCCAGGCGAAGTCGAACCTGAAAAAGATCGATGCGGCCCAGCAAGACATGGCGGGCGCCCGCTCCGCCGCGGAGGCGGCCCAGGCCACCCTGGACCAGGCAAC
>PHBD01000022.1 GCA_002841865.1 Deltaproteobacteria bacterium HGW-Deltaproteobacteria-19 | reverse complement strand
TCCGCTGGAGTACCGAAGCGCCGGATCGATCTTCAAGAACCCCAGGGATATCCCGGCGGGGCAGCTGATCGAGGAGGCGGGCCTCAAGGGGACTCGCATCGGCGACGCACAGGTCTCGGAGAAGCACGGGAATTTCATCGTCAACCTGGGAAAGGCCCGGGCCGGGGACGTCCTGTCCCTGATCGATCTGGTCCGGGAGCGCGTTCGTGAAAAGACCGGCGTGACTCTGGAGACGGAGGTTCGCATTGTGGGGGGGCCGGCGTGAGGACTTCGCTTCGGAACAAGCTCCGGACCCGGAGAAACAGAATTCAGAGGACCCGGGGGCCGTTCCTCCGGGAAGCGCTTTCGGCCCTGCTGCTCCTGTCGATCGTGGCGCTGATGACGGCGGGCATGATCGGGATCTTTTACGGGATCGTCCAGGCGCCCTACTTCGGACTCAGGGAAACGGTCGTCCGGGGCTGCAAGGAGATCACCGAGCAGGAAGTGCTGGCGCTGGCGGCTCTCCGGCCCTCCGTGAGCATCCTGGTGGTGAACCGCGAGAAGGTCGCCCGGCGGGTGAAGCAGAATCCCTGGGTCCGCGAGGTCTCGGTGGGCCTGGAGCTTCCCGACCGCATGGTCATCCGGGTGCAGGAGCGGACCGTCCGGGCGATCGTGAAAGGGAAAGACAGGCTGCACTTCATGGACCCGGCGGGGGTCCTTTTCAAGCGGGTGGAGAAAAACGATGACATCGATTTCCCGGTGGTGACCGGGTATGAAAACCAGGCCGCCGTGGACGCAGGGTTCATGAAGGCGGTGGCCTTCCTGAACAAACTGGCGGAAACCAAGACCCATCCCAATATTCAGGACATCGCCAGCGTCCACCTGGATCCGGTCGCCGGCCTCTCCGTCGTGACCACGTCGGGGCTGTGCCTGAAGCTTGGCTTCGAGAAATACGACGAGAAACTGGCCCGCCTCGCAACGGTCATGACAGACCTGGAGCGGCGGACGGGGCGGCCGCGGTATGCAGGGGTGGATCTGGACGATCCGTCGAAGGTGACGGTGCAGAAGAAGGAGATCCTCGGCCCGGCTGGGAATGCCGAACCGAGTAAGGAATACCGGATGTAATGGAGGAACGGGGAAGAACTCATGGCAGGAAAAGCAAAATCGGTCATCGTCGGTCTGGACATCGGGACAACGAAGACCTGCGCCGTTGTCGGGGAATTGACGGAGCAGGGGGTGAGCATCATCGGCATCGGGTCCCATCCGTCGGAAGGCCTCCGCAGGGGCGTGGTGGTGAACATCGAGAGCACCGTCGAGGGGATCCGCCGGGCTGTGGAGGAGGCGGAGCGCATCTCCGGCTGCCAGATCCGGTCCGTCTTTGCCGGCGTCGCCGGGGCCCACATCCAGGGACAGAATAGTCTGGGCATCGTGGCGGTGAAGGGCCGCGAGGTGGATCATGAAGACGTGAAGCGGGCCATCGAGGCGGCCAAGGCGGTGGCGATTCCCCTGGACCGGGAGATCATCCACACCCTGCCCCAGAGCTATACCGTGGATACACAGGAAGGGGTCCGGATGCCCGTAGGGATGTCCGGCGTCCGGCTGGAGGCGAAGGTGCACATGGTCACCGGCTCCGTCGCGTCCATCCAGAATGTCGTGAAATCGGTGAACCGGGTGGGCCTTGATATCCAGGGGATTGTCCTGGAGCAACTCGCTTCCAGCCTGGCCGCCCTCGGGGAGGACGAGAAGGACCTCGGGGTGGCCCTCCTCGACATCGGCGGCGGCACCACCGACATTGCCGTCTTCACGGAAGGAAGTATCCGCCACACCGCTGTCCTGCCCGTCGGGGGGAGCTACATCACCAGCGACATCGCCACGGGCCTCCGGACGCCTGCGGCGGAGGCGGAAAAGATCAAGCTCAAGTACGGCTGCGCCTACCCTCCGCTGATCTCCAAGGATGAGACCATCGAGGTGCCCAGCGTCGGGGGCCGGGAGCCCCGGGAGGTCTCCCGGCAGATCCTGGGAAGGATCATCGAGGCGCGGGTGGAGGAGATCCTCATGATGGCCCAGAAGGAGATCGTTCGTTCCGGCTACGACGACCACCTGGCGGCGGGGGTGGTCCTCACGGGGGGTACGGCCCTCCTGGAGGGGATCACGGAACTGGCGGAGCGTGTGTTCAACGTCCCGGTGCGCCGGGGCTGTCCCCAGGACGTCGTGGGACTGGCTGACATTGTCAACAGCCCCATGTACGCCACGGGGGTGGGATTGGTGGTATTCGGCGGCATGGAGGCAATCAAGCAACAACGGTCTTTCAAGGGAAAAGGACAGGTGATCGACCGAGCGGTGGACCGGATGAAGAGATGGATTCTTGATAACTTTTAGGGGGAGGAAATGTTCGAAATGACAGATTCATTGAGCATGGCCGCGGCAAAAATCAAGGTGGTCGGCGTTGGCGGCGGCGGGGGAAACGCCATCAACACGATGATCTCCTACGACCTGCAGGGGGTGGATTTTCTTGCCGCCAACACGGACGCCCAGGCCCTGCGGGCAAACGCGTCACCCGTGAAAATCCAGCTCGGGTCGGAGGCCACCCGGGGGCTCGGGGCGGGGGCGGATCCCGAGGTGGGGCGCCTTGCGACCATGGAAGTCCGGGATGAGATGTACCGCCACCTGGAAGGGGCGGATATGGTCTTCATCACCGCCGGCCTCGGAGGCGGGACGGGGACGGGCGGAGCGCCCATCGTGGCGGACATCGCCCGGGAACTGGGCGCACTGACCGTCGCCGTGGTGACCAAGCCCTTCCAGTTCGAGGGGAAAAAGCGGACGTCCCAGGCGGACGACGGGATCGCGGAGCTCCGGAAGATCGTGGACACCCTCATTGTCGTCCCGAACCAGCGGCTGCTCAGCCTCGGCGGGCGGGGGCTCTCCATCCCCGATGCCTTCAAGAAGGCCGACGAGATCCTCTACAACGCCGTCAAGGGGATCTCAGACCTCATCACCGTTCCGGGTCTCATCAACCTGGATTTTGCCGACGTGAAGAACATCATGTCCGGGATGGGGATGGCCCTCATGGGGACAGGGACGGCGAACGGAGAGAGCCGGGCGGTGGAGGCGGCCCAGAAGGCCATCTCGTCGCCCCTCCTGGAGGACAACACGATCCAGGGCGCCCAGGGAATCCTGCTGAACATCACGGGCAGCCCGGACATCACCCTCTTCGAGGTGAACGAGGCGTCCACCCTCATCCAGTCGGAGGCCCACGAGGACGCCAACATCATCTTCGGGATCGTCATCGACGAGAACCTGAGGGACGAGATCCGGATCACCCTGATCGCCACCGGGTTCGACGGATCCCTCGGGAAAAAGCGGATGCCCCTTTCCGGAATCAACCTGGGATCCTCATCCGCAGAGGATCCTCTCAGGGAGCCGGCTTGGAAGCGGAAGCAGGTTTCCCTGGACAACATGAAGGTGGTGAAGCTCGGCCTCATTGACGACAACGACGACCTGGAGAGGCCGGCCTTCCTGAGGCGGCAGGCGGACTGAAAAACAGGAGGATATTTCCCCTCCGGGTTTTGAGTTCCCCACAACAATCTGGTACAAGGGGACGGAACCCGGTATGAACTCCTGGACGCTGAAGCAAAAATACGCCCGTCTGATGGACGGCGAAGAAGGGGCGATCCGAAAGGCCTGGACGGAGGCGGCCACCGTCTGTCTGGCCTACCCCAACGCCTACCGGACGGGCATGTCGAACCTGGGATACCAGGTCGTCTATGCGCTTCTGAACGAGCGTCCGGATTGGATCTGCGAACGGACATTTCTTCCCGACCCCGGGGACGAGGGCTTCTTCTCCCCGGGGTCTACTCCCCTTTTCAGCCTGGAGTCGCAGCGCCCCCTGACGGATTTCGATCTCCTGGCCTTTTCCGTTTCCTTCGAGAACGACTACCCCAACATCCTGAAAATCCTCGATATGGCCCGGATACCCCTTTCCGCTTCCCAGCGGGGAGACCGGGATCCCCTCGTCATCGGGGGAGGGGTTGCCCTCACCCTCAACCCTGAGCCGCTGGCGCCGTTCTTCGACCTGTTTCTCCTCGGCGAGGGGGAGGAGATGCTGCAGGAGTTCATGGACGTCTACGGTGCGGCCCGGCGCGAGCGTCTGTCCCGGGAGGAGACCCTCCGGAAGATCCAGGAGGAGATCCCCGGGGCCTATGTGCCATCCCTCTGGCAGGTTCGCTACGGTCCGGATTCCCGGATCTCCGGCATGGAGCCCGTTCTTCCCGGCCTCCCCGGGCGCGTGGCCGTACGACGGGTTCGGGAGATCGGCCGGTTTGCCACGGAGCAGGTCATCTCCACCGCCGGGACGGAGTTCGGCGAGATGTTCCTCACCGAGGTGAGCCGGGGCTGCGGCCGGGGGTGCCGCTTCTGCGCCGCCGGGTATCTCTATCGCCCCCCACGATTCCGCCCGCCCGAGGTCCTGCTCCCCTCCATCGAGCGGGGCATCGCGCAGGGCCGGAAGATCGGCCTCCTGGGGACCGCCGTCTCGGACCACCCGGACCTGCGGTTCCTCTGCCGGGCCATTCTGGAGCGGGGAGGCCGGGCGGCGATCGGCTCCCTCCGCCTGGACCGGCTCGATGCGGAGATGGCAGATCTCCTGGCGAAGTCCGGTGTGGAGACGGTTTCCCTGGCGCCGGAGGCGGGGACGCAGCGGCTGCGGAACGTGATCCGGAAGGGGATCGACGAGGACCAGATCCTGGGGGCCGCGGAGGCGCTCATCGCCCGGGGGATTTCCAACCTTCGGCTCTACTTCATGACGGGCCTCCCCACCGAGACGGACGACGACGTCGAGGCAATCATTGAACTTACACGATCGGTGCAGCATCGCGCTCTGGCCTCTTCGCAGGGAAAGCGGCGGTTTCGCCGCCTCACCCTGAGCCTCAACCAGTTTATCCCCAAGCCGGCGACGCCCTTCCAGTGGCATCCCCTGGAGGACGTCAGGACCGTCCAGCGGCGGATCCGGCGCATCGTCCAGGCCTTCCGCAAGGAGAGGGCCGTGACGGTCCTCTCGGACCTGCCGAAATGGAACTACGTGCAGGCCCTCCTGTCGCTGGGAGACCGCCGGACGGCAGACATCCTCCTGGCCGTCCACCGCTCCGGGGGCAACTGGACGGAGTCCCTGAAGGCGGTGAACGTCAACCCCGACTTCTACGTCTACCGCCGGAAGGCCCCCGACGAGATCTTGCCGTGGAGTTTCATCGATCACGGTGTTCCTGTGGACCTGCTCCGCAGGGAATACCGGGATGCCTTGGCGGGATGGGCGCCTCCGGAGGAATGGGGAGCGGCGGGATGGTAGGTCCGCAGAATCCGTCCGCCGCGGTCTGCGGCGTTTACCTCCGTCTTCTGCTGACTGCCGTCCTGTGGGGCGGGACCTTCGTCGCCGCCCGCGTCGCCGCCCGGGAGGCGGGTCCTTTTGCCGGATCCTTCCTGCGTTTTTTCGCCGCCTGTCTTATCCTGGTGCCGCTGGTCCTCCGCCGGGAGGGGCCGCGGATCCGGCTCCGGGGCCGCCAGGTTTTCTGGGTCATCCTCCTGGGCCTGACGGGCGTCTTCGGCTACAACGTCTTTTTCTTCCTGGGTCTCCAGACGGTGACCGCCGGCCGTGCGTCCCTCATCGTGGCGAACAACCCGGTCTTCATCGCCCTCTTCGCGACCCTGCTTTTCCGTGAGCGGATGACCGGCGGCAGGCTGGCGGGGATCTTCCTGTCCCTGGCGGGGGCCGTCGTGGTCATCACCCGGGGGAACCCGGCGGAGATCCTCCACGGGGGGATCGGGGCCGGCGAGCTGTACATCCTGGGGTGCGTGGCGAGCTGGGTGGCCTATTCGCTCATCGGGAAGGTGGCCATGGATGGAATGAGTCCTCTCCTTGCGGTGACCGCCTCCTGTGTTTTGGGGATGCTCTTCCTCCTGCCGCCGGCAGTCGCGGAAGGGATGCTCCGGCAGGTCCCGGGCTACGGCTGGGTGACCTGGATGGGGATCGCCTACCTGGGCGTGTTCGGGACGGTTCTCGGCTTTCTCTGGTACTACGAGGGCATCCGGGCGATCGGACCCTCCCGGGCGGGGATCTTCATCAACTTCGTCCCCGTCAGCGGCGTTCTCCTGGGCTGGCTGCTCCTGGGCGAGACGGTCGACCTGTCGCTCCTGGTCGGGGCCGTCCTGGTCGTCGGGGGCGTTGCACTCGTCAACCGTACCCCGCCGGCTACCAGGGCAGGTCGCCCAGGCCTTCGAGAAACGCCAGGCAGTTGACCCCCAGGACGCGGTGATTGTATCCGCCCTCAAGGACGGCGAAGCAGCCGGCGCCGCAGTCGATCGCCGCCTCCTGGACCATCCTTCCGATCTCCCGGTAGTCCTCCGGGGCCAGGACTCCGCCCCAGTCCCCCTTGCCGTAGTCGAAGCCGGCGGACACGGCGATCAGGCCCACTCCCTCCGAGGGGAGGGCTTCCTCCACCTGTCGGAGATAGTCCGAGGCCCGGGATGCAGAGGGGTTGACGATGGTTGCGAAGTCCTGCGAGCCGAGGATGTTGACCGTCCCGTCGCCGAAGTGGAGGTCGATGTCCAGGATGAAGGCCCGCTCGATCCGCCCCTCCCGCTTGAGCTTCGCCACCGCCACGGCCATGTTGTTGAAGTAGCAAAAGCCCCAGGAGCGGCCGGCCGAGGCATGGTGCCCCGGCGGGCGGACCAAGGCGAAAGCCGGATCTTCCAGCCCGATCATGGCCGCCTGGATCGTCGCGCCGGCGGCGAGGGCCGCCAGGTCGTAGAGGCCGTAAGCGCGGACGTGGTGAATGTGGGTGTCCGTGTGGACGGCGGCGATGTCCGCCTCCGCGGCGGGCTCGGCACGGAGAAAATCTACCCGGCCGTCGAGGACGCTGACGATCGACTCCATCCGGCCGGCTTCCGCTGCCGGATCCGAGGTGTAGGTCTGGTAGAAGTCTTCGTGAAAGATCACGTTCATGGTCTCTCCTTTCCCGGCTTGGCGGGCAGCGTCCGGACGAAGGCCTGCGCCTTCGTGAGCCAGGCTTTGAGGTCGGCGTCTTTCTCGACGCCCCGCGGACCCACCATGACCCAGCCCGCCATGGGCCGGCCGGTCACGTCGAAGGGGCGGGCGTGGGGGGCGTCCAGGGCCTCCTGGAACCCCCCGAGCCCTACCCGGACGATCAGGGAATCCTTCCAGATGCCGCACATCATGTTGCCCTTCATGAGGTAGCAGATCCCGCCGAACATCTTCTTTGCCGACAGGTCCTTCCATCGGTCGACGATGCCCTGGATCCTCTCTTCCAGTTGCTTGTCGTACGCCATGGTCAGCCTTTCCCTTTCTGTTTATCCTTGACACCGGGGTTGACTCTACCGGAAAATCCGCTGCGGAAAATACCCGAAAAGGTTTATTCATCATGAAAAAGCACGAAATCACGTCAACGGACCGCTTCCTGGCGGGGATCTGCGCCTCCTGCCCGGTTTGCCGCCGCGCCCGGAAGACACAGGCCGGATCTGCATATTCCTTTGTCCGGACCATCGAGGCCGGGGCCTGCCCCTTCTGCCAGGCCTATGAGCGGGTCCATGGCCGCAAGGCCCATGAGCCGGTTCCCGGCAAGGCCGTGAGGTGAAGGTTCCTGGAGCGAGCGGAGACCGGAAGGGCTCCGTCTCATCCCGGCAGCCGGACCATTATCCGGATCGTCCAGAATCCCTGGGTCAGGCCGCCGATCAGGAGCAGCCAGAGGATCAGTCTCGATGTGACGGTATCGAACTCCGACCGGCCCTTCGCCAGAAAGAAGTGATGGATGGCGAAGGCGAAGATCCCGCCGGCGCTGACGACCAGGGAGAGAACGAGCCCCGCGGCGGCCCCCCGGTCCACGAGCACGAGGCCATAGAGGCCCGCCAGCCAGGGGGGTAGGTGGATCCAGAGAAAGCCCGCGAGTCCCCCGGGGAGGCGGAACAGTTCCCACTCCTTCCAATAGGCCGAGTCCATCTCGTGCAGGATCAGAAGCGTCAGGTTTACCAGGTAGAGCCAGAAGAGAATCTGCTGTTCCATGCGGTGTCCTTTCGGATTTTTCCTGCCGTCCCGGGGCGGAACCCGGCTGCGGAGGGCCGTGGATTTCCTAGAGGTGGCGGATGTCGATATCGCCGCCCTTCCTGCCCGCCTCCATGATCTCCGCCGTCGGCGCCAGTTCGGGGAGATGGATGTAATCGAGGCCGTAGATCTCCTTCAGGAAGAACTCGATGTCTCCCTTCTTCGTGAAGCCCGCCAGCTGGGACGTGTTGTTCAGGCGGACATCCACCACTCGCTTCAGGCCGGGCCGGTGGAGGAGGGTGAAGAACTCCCGGGCGTTTTTCTTCGTGAAGCCGATGGTGAAAAGGATCATGGCGTCCCTCCTTTCCGTTTTCTCAGCAGCAACAGCATTGGTCTTTCATTTCACCGGGTGCGGAATTCCCGCAGCCTTGAGTGGTCAAGCATACGGTCCAGCATTTTCAGTGTGAAGACTTTCCCATGTGTTGATTCGATCAGCCGTCTCATGTCTTCCCGCCTCTCGCCGAATCCTCTTCCACCGATGCAGGCAATGACTTCATATCTCTGTTTTGACGATATTTCCTGATTGTGACTGAGTGTCACCAGGCGGAGGATGCGGGTTACTTTGTCCCGCGCCGTCCCGTCGTCCTCTGTGATTTTTGCTTCGATGACAACCTGGGGATTGAATTCACTGGGGATGATGAAATCGGGTGTCTGATCGAACCCTTCAATTTTCTCGGCCCGTTTTGTTTTGCGATAACTGATCCCGGCACGGGAGAGGACATCCTCTATGGCTGACTCAAGGCTGTCACCCACTAGTTCACTCACGGAATCCCGGTGACCGGCGAAGGGTCTTCCAAGGAACCGTTCGTAAAGAAGCATGGCATAGGGCGCTCCCATGGCAGCAAGGTGGCGGATACTATCCAACCCTCGTTTCGTATCCGCCTTGTCAAGCCTGTGGATCTGATCCGTCTGAACATCCGGCACCCCCTGGCAGAGCAGAATACAGGCAGTTTTCACCAACGCTTCAAGCCTTGCTGCAATCATCCCGGACGGTTTCAGCGGTACTTCAGGATTCATGCGGACCCTCCGGTCGAAGGTCCGAGCATATCCCTGGGATACAGCGATGCCAGTGCGCCGGGTTGTGATGTACCCCCACTCGGAAGGCGTGAATCCCAGCATGGCCCGAAGAACGACAAAGGAAATCGGCATGCTTTTGATAACCGGAACGATTCTTTCGGCTTTCAGATCGCTGAATCCGGCCGTTGCCGCCTTCAGTGCCTCGTACCCTTTTTCGAAAACGGGATAATCGATGAACCCCGTACCCTTGGGCATGACAAGGAATTCCGACTCCAGGCAGGAAAAGACCGCATCGATATATTGGTCGGGCTGCGCCAGGATTTCTTCGATTGTAGCTTCAAAAGGATATTTCATCTTGCCCCCCGTATTCCGAAACATGCTCGGCGATCATTGGCATCAAAGCAAAGGGCTGATCTGATGTTTGATCGGCCAGGCACCTTTCTACTTCCAGCCAGCCGCCGAAGGCAAACAGCCAGTGGGCCACTTTTTCAATCCGATTGGATGTTTCCTCGTTCTTCTTCCAGTCTGTTCGAAGATGCCAGACGGCCAGCCGGGTCAGGTGACCATAGGCAATACATCGAGCGTCCCCATGTGTGGGATGGATGCCTCCCGCCTTCAATTTCTCCAAGTCTCTGCGGACAAGTTCTGCAACCCCTTCCGGTGATTGCGGAATCCAGGATCGAGGGATCCGTCCCGTCGATCTACAGACGAAGACTGTATCAATGATGGAAGAGCCGGTCCCCTTGATGTGGATAGAGGCGCCCATTTCACCTGGGCAAGGCAATGAAGCCGAACATGTCAAGCCGGCATCAAGAATAGCCACGGCGATGGGATAATAGGCCTTGAGATCGTTATGGTGATACGTGAACGCGAGCGGGCACCCCGGCTTCAGGGCTTTGGCCATCCGCCGGTAGACGGAAGAGATGCCCTCCGTGAAATGAACCAGGCCGCGTCCCATATTGACGTTGCCTGTCAATTCATTCCTGTGTCTGGTGGATTGGCTTCTGAAGGCAGGGTGATTCAGACCTGCCAGACGCCGAAGCCACACATAGCAAAAATCCATCAACTCGGCATACTGGATGTTCCCAAAATAGGGGGGATCGGTAAAGACGGCGTCCAACGAGGCTTCGGGTATTTCCGAAACCGCCGCGTCTCCGCAAATCAAATTCACATCTCTTTGCTTCTTCCGGCCGTCCCCATTCCAGCGGTCGCCGATCCATTCATTCCGAACAGGGATGGTTTGTTTTTTTCCTCCCTGATGGCGTACCTCGAAGGGATGGTCGCAATAGGCCTTAGCCTTTCGGTACTTGTCGATGATGTTGGCCCATCCTCCGCTGCCGATGCAGGTCCCCTTCACCGGATCCACAATGCCAAGCAGGTTTGATTCGCACTGGATGAGGCCGACGGGGAATCCGTGAACAGAGAAGATATCCAGGGACTTTAAAGCCATCGTGTCATAACGGCAGAGCATGTTCTGATACCGCAGCAAGTCGGAGAGATTGGTGGCCAGGGCGTTTCTCACTCGTTCATCAGGAATCGTCCGAGTCAGGCAGGCACTCCGCTCCAGTCCCAGCAGCTGACGTTCGTTGAACATTTCCCGGTAACGCCGGTATCCCCAACGGTGCAGACGATCCGTCTCGACGCCGCCGGGGATCTCATCATCGGGAACGAATGGCGATTGTATGCCCGCCCATCGTCCGGCAGCACTCTCGACATGCTCAAGGTCATCCTGATCGGGCTTCTTAAAAAAGCGGCCCAGATGGTTCTCCCGGCAGTCCAGGCAAACATACTCCATGGCGAAAAGCCGATGCCGGGGCGGACCGTTTCCGGCATCCGTATATGTGTTGACGGATTGGCAGTGAGGGCATTTGCAACTGTTCCGACCCGCCGGACCATTCCTGATCAACGGTGCGTGGCAAGACAGGCAATCGCCAGGATGCTGCTTGTTTTCCGTTTCCGTCAGTTCACCGCATTGGGGACAGATAAAAACATTTTTCGGATGCCGGACGTCTTCAGCCAGGAGATACCCGGGGAACAGATCGAACCTTTCATGACACTGCGCGCAGGTTCTTGTCTTGACCCAGAGAAAATATTTTGCATGGGCGTTGGACGATCCGCAGAGCGTGCAGCGGGTCCGATAGAGGGGACCGATCTCCGCCTCCAGGGTGTTCCTCAATGTCGCCGCCGCATCGGAATATTTCTTCAGATCGAGGTGCTCGATCTCCCGGTTGACGATCCACCAGGCCATGGGATTGATGTCGTATCCGAGGACGTCGCAACCGGTCCGGTTGGCTTCCAGGAGCGGGGTGCCGCCGCCCATGAAGGGATCGGCGATGCGGCGTCCGTGGAAGTCGTTTCCTTCATAAAAGCAGTCCTTCAGGGGTTTTGAGGCAAACTCGGAGAGGAGGAGTCCGCGGAAAAGGGTACCCGGACGCCGGGCGAACCATTTGTGGACGGCGATCACCGGGCGGTAATTCTGCTGGATCTGTTTCTCCCGGAGGGCAAGGTCGGCGATGAAAGGGATATCGAAGTCGCGTTCGATCAAGGCGTCAACCTTCCTGAAGGATTCGGCATAAATCTTTCCATGCGGTCACGGTGATAAAAAAGGGAGGATTTCTGGAGGCCGACCGCCATGATGTTTACTTGGAAAAGGGCAAATCGTCAAACGGTTATCCCGGCCTCCGTCTCATTCCTCCCCGGCTCCTGGAGGTCCGTCCATCTTCCCGTGGAAGATCGGCAGGGACAGGTGCCTCCGGCGGGTCTCGCCGTAGAGGACCGTCCGCTCCCGGACGGTGGGGGTGCCCCGCCGGCCCTTGCCCCGCTCCTCGATGAGGTGGGAGCCACCCAGGTGGAGCGCGTGCTTGCCGTATTTCGCCCCCACCGCGTCGGCCGCCTCGTAGAGCCGCTCGACCCGCTCCGCCCGGAGGGCGTCCTCGAAAAGGGAGTACTGGACCTGGGCGTCCGGCATGAGATCCATGAGGATGACGCCCGTGGCCCGGTAGAGGACGTGCCGCTCCCGCAGGCCGCCGAAGGCGTCCCGGAGGACTTCCGACAGCTCCAGGGGATAGGAGGACGGGCGGGTGAGGCGCACCTCCGCGGCGGCGAGGGAGAAGTTCTGCCGCTTGAGGAAGAGGACGAGGCTCCGGGGCGCCAGGTCGTAGCGCCGGGCCTTGATGCAGGCCGACTCAACGTTCCGGAGGAGCTGGGCGAAGAGGTAATCCGGGTCCGCCGAGGGTGGGGCGAAGGTCTTCGTCTTGCTGATGGAGAAGTAGGTGCTCTTCTCCTCCGCCGTGACGGGATAGACCGACTCCCCCCGGATCTCCCGCCAGATCTCCACTCCTGGCTTGGTGAGGCGCCGCTTCACCGTCTCCTCGGGGAGGCGGGCGAACTCCAGGGCCGTCCGGACGCCCATCTTGTTCAGGTAGTTCGTGGTGGCGGGGCCGATGCCCCAGAGCTTCCCCACCGGCAGGTCCCGGAGGTAGGAGGCGATGGCCCGGCCGGGGATGACGGTGAACCCGTCGGGCTTCCGGTGCTTCGAGGCCGCCTTGGCGAGGACCTTCGTGAGGCTGAGCCCCGCGGAGACGGTGATCCCCAGCTCCTTGATGATCTCCCTGCGGATCCGGTCCGCGATGGTTTCGTAGGAGGCCCGGAGGGCCCGGCGCATGCCCGTGAGGTCGGCGAAGGCCTCGTCGATGGAGTACTCCTCCACGTCGGGGGTGTAGCGCCGGATGATGTTGAACATCCGCCGGGAAAAGAGGCTGTAGGTCTCGTAGTCCGAGGGGAGGACGATCAGTCCCGGGCAGATCCGTTTCGCCTCCGGGAGGGAGACGCCCCGCTTGATCCCGATCCGCTTGGCGGCGTAGCTGGCGCAGGCCACGATGCCCCGCTCGCCCCCTGTGATGAGGGGCTTCCCGCGCAGCTCCGGGTGGATGGCCTCTTCGCAGGAGGTGAAGAAGGCGTCCCCGTCGACGTGGAGAATCGCCCGGGGCCACGAGGAGATGCTGAAAAGAATGTCGTCGGTTCTGCCGCCGGAGAGCGCCACGGGTCGTACCTCGAAATCGGGAGCGTCGCCGGTTCTCCGGACGGGGCGGAGACGGGGGATGCGGCGTTTCTCTCCTCCGCTCCCGAAAAAGCCCTTCCCGCCGCGGAGTGGCGGGGGTGGAGCGCCCGGCGGGAAGGGCGGGGGAGTCTTCTTGCGTCTTACTTGTGATACTTGCGGACCACCGCGGTCACCACGCCGCCGAGGCGCAGCTCCGACCGGGGGACGACGGGTGCATCCTTCGGGTCGGCCGTCCGGAGGACGACGCGCCCCTTCTCCCGGCAGAAGTACCGGAGAAGCCACGCACCGTCCGCCTCCGCCAGGACGACATCGCCGTGCCTCGGCGCCCGCCCCCGCTCGATGATGACGAGATCCCCCTTCCGGATCCCCTCGCCGGCCATGGAGTCGTCTTTTGCCTGCACGAGAAAGGACGCGTCGGGGAAGGGCACGAGATACTCGTCGAAGGAGAGGATGTCCCGGAGCTCCTCCTCCGCCGGGGAGGGGAACCCGGCCCGGACCTCTCCCGCCAGGGGAAGCACCCGGCCGGGGAGGGCGGGGGGGATCGGGGCGGCGGTCTCGGCGGTTCGTCTCTCGTCCATGGCCTTCCATTTATAGAACGTTCGTTCTATTGTCAACGGGAAAAATTCTGTGCTATAGAAACCCCACTTTTCCTATCCCGGATCTTCCCGAAACAAGAGGAAAATGGCCCTGCTCCGGATCGCCACCTACAACGTCAACTCCATCCGTTCCCGCCTCCACATCCTTCTTCCCTGGATCGAGGCGAACCGCCCCGACGTCCTGTGTCTCCAGGAGACCAAGGTGGACGACGCCCGGTTTCCCGCCGGCGACTTCGCAGCCCTGGGATACCGGGCCGCCTTCCGGGGCGGGAAGCAGTACAACGGCGTGGCGGTGCTGTCCCTCGAAGAGCCGCGGAACGTGTCTTTCGGCCTTGACGACGGGGGACCCCGGGACGAGGACCGCCTGATCCGCGTCGATTTCGGGGGCCTCACGGTGATCAACACCTACGTTCCCCAGGGTCGGGAGCGGGAGACGCCGTATTTTACCTATAAGCTCGAATGGTTCCGGCGCTTCCGGGACTGCCTGGAGCGGAACCTGTCGCCGGGAAAGCCCCTCGCGTGGGTCGGCGACCTGAACGTCGCGCCGGAGCCCATCGACGTCCACGACCCGAAGCGGCTCCTGGGACACGTCTGCTTTGCACCGGATGTTTGGGAGGCTTTCCGGGGCGTCACCTCCTGGGGGCTCATCGACGTCTTCCGGAAGCACCACCCCGGCGAGCCGAAGCAGTTCAGTTTCTTCGATTACCGGATGCCCAAGGCGGCGGAGCGGGGGCTTGGCTGGCGGGTGGATCACATCCTGGCCACGGCGCCCCTGGCGGCGAGGTCCGTCCGCTGCGATATCGATCTGGGGCCGCGGATGGCCGAGAAGCCTTCGGACCACACCGTCGTCCTGGCGGAATTCGAGCGTTGAGAGGGGGAGAGAACGTGAAAGATCAGACCGACCGGCGGGAACAGATGGAAACGCTCAGGAAGAACAAGGAGATCGCCAGGAAGTACGCCCGAATCGGGGAGGCCCTGCCGGCCTGCGGGGACGAGGGGAAGCTCTTCGAGACCCTCGTGACGGGGGTCCGGGAGGCCTTTGAAATCCCCTACGTGTGGATTTCCCTGACGGACACCCCGGAGGCGCTGGATCTTCTTGTGAAACTCCGCCAGGCCCCGGCGCTCAAAGACGTGCTGAACGTCGTTCGCCTGGAGACGCTCCAGGAGCTTCTCGGTGATGGGACAGCACCCGTCCTGGCCAACGAGGGGCTCAAGCCCTTCTACCGGCTTCTCCCCCGGCGGCGGAAGTTTTTCTTCAAATCCATTGTGATGGCCCCGCTGATCCTGAAGGGTCGGGCCGTCGGCAGCCTCAACTCCGCCGATCCCTCTCCCACCCGGTATCATCCCGGCATGGACACGGGACTCCTGGAACAGCTGATGGCCACCGTGTCCCGCTGCCTGGAGGAAAAGCAGTCCGCCGGAACAGAAGCCGTCCCGGAGTCCTGACGGTTCCCCGCTACGCCTGAACCGCAAGCGGGCCGATCCGCTCGTCCAGAAAGAGGGAGATGCCTGTCGCCTCCTCCTGCAGGAGTACTTCCCGGAGGGCCTCCTCCGCCTCGGACCGTTTCACTCTCCGCAGAAGATCCTTGACGACCGGAACCGCCGCAGCGTTCATGCTCAGCCGGTCGATTCCCATGCCCATGTAAAGGTAAGCCAGGCGCGGGTCCGCAGCGGACTCGCCGCAGATTCCGACGGGAACGCCCCGTTCGCGGCAGACCGACGCCACCCGGGCGATCGTGGCGATTACCGCCGGGTGCATGGGATTGTAAAGGGACGCCACTTTCTGGTTGTTTCGGTCAACCGCCAGCACGTACTGGATCAGGTCGTTCGTGCCGATGCTGACGAAGGAGACGTACTTGACGAGGCTTTCGAGAATCGCCGCCGCTGCGGGAACCTCGACCAGGATCCCCGCCGGGATGTCCGGATCGAATGGAATGCCCTGCCGGGAGAGGATTTCCTTCTCCTGTTCCAGGATGGAGAGAATCTCCTTGATCTCCGTGACGGAGGTGATCATGGGAAACAGGATCTGGAGCGGTCCCGAAGCGGAGGCCCGGAGGATCGCCCGGAGCTGCTCCCGGAAGATGTCCGTCAATTCGAGGGATACGCGGATCGAGCGCCAGCCCAGGTAGGGATTGTCCTCCCTTGGATAGTCCATGTAGGCCAGGAACTTGTCCCCTCCGACGTCGAGGGTCCGGATGGTCACCTGACGTCCCCCGGCGCCCTTGAGAATCCGCCGGTACAGGTGGGCCTGCTCGTCTTCGGAGGGGAAGCGGGCGCGGGACAGGAAAGGGAATTCCGTCCGGTACAGGCCGATGTGATCGGCGCCGTACTTCTCCACCAGGTCCAGGTCCGACAAGAGGCCGATGTTGGCCCCCATGCGGACATGAAACCCGTCCATGGTCATCGCCGGAAGGGTCCGGAGGCCGTCGAGCCGTTCGTTTCGACGGACTTTCTCGCTCTCCATCCGCTGGTACTCCCGGACAACGAGGCGAGTCGGGTTCGGGAAGACGTACCCGGAGGTGCCGTCGACGATGATGAAGCCGTCCTCCCGGACCTCGTTCTGAATGCCCGGGACGCCGATGACCATGGGAATCTCGAAGGACCGGGCGAGGATCGTGACATGGGAAGTCTCGCCACCCTTCGTCAGGATGATGCCCTTGAGGTTCTCCTGGCGGAAGCGGATCAGCTCTGCCGGCGAGATATTGGCGGCGACGAGGATGGTTTTCTTTTTGAACGTCCGGATTTCCTCGTTGAACCCCAGAAGGTTTTCGAGGATCCGCTTGCCCACGATCTCGATGTCGTGGCCCCGTTCCCGGAGATAGGGATCCTCGATGCGGGAGAACACTTTCGTGTATTCCAGGATCGTCTCCTTCAGGGCATACTCGGCGGCGTACCCTTTCCGGATGGTGTCGAGAACCCTTTTCCTGAGCCCGCCGTCCCGGAGGTACATCAGGTAGGCCTGGAAAATGGCCGCATCGCCCGGCGACAGTTCCTCCTGGAAGTCATAAAAAATGTGAAAGATCTGGTTCTCCGCTTCCTTGAGGGCTGCCTCGAACCGTGTGATCTCCAGCGGGATGTTGTCGATCTCCCGGAAGTAGATGTCCGCAAAGCCGAGGGTCTCCCGGTAGAAATAGGCGAACCCCTCCGCGAATCCCGGAGAGACAGGGATGCCCCGGAGGGGGCCTTTCTTTCTTTCCTTCTTTTCCGTCCGGGCCTTCTCCGCCTGCTGGAGGCGCTCCTTGAGGCCCGCCGTTTCCTCTTCCGTCCGCTTGAGGTTCCTGAGCAGGACTGCGTAAGCCGCGGCTCCGGCGATCTGGGAGGCGATGGTCGAGAAGACGGGGATGTCCGCCTCGCGCAGCGCATCCGCCCTTTCCGTCTGTACCACCAGGACCCCCAGCATCTCGCCGTGGTAGATCAGCGGCAGCCCCAGGAAGGTACAGTATCGCTCCTCCCCGCTGCCCTGGAAGTACTTGTGCCGGGGATGGCAGGAGGGATTCTGCACCAGGAGGGGAGCCGATTCCTCGAGGACAAGGCCGGCCAACCCCTCGTCGATGTTCATGCAGATCCGGCCGACCGAATCTGGATTCAGGCCCACCGTGGCCACGAGGGTGAGGCAATGGCGGTCCCGCTCCAGGAGATAGATGGAGCAGACGTCCACCTCCATCTTCCGGGCCACCAGGCGCACCACCTCCTGGAGGGTCTGGTCGGCGTTGGCGGATGTGGAGATGATTCTCCCCACGTCCTCGATGATGGAAAAACTGCTTCGTTCGCCCTCGGGACCGTCCATGGGTTACCGGATCCTCCCCTCCTTCTGGAGAATGCCGCGGAGCTCCTTCTTGAGGACCTTGCCGATGATGTTCTTCGGCAGGGAATCCCGGAAGTCGACGTACCGGGGCACCTTGTAGGAGGCCATGTTCTCACGGCACCAGTCCCGCAGTTCCTCTTCCCCGAGGGTCTCGCCGGGACGGACGACGACGCAGGCCAGCACCTCCTCCCCGTAGATCGGGTCGGGGACCCCTACGACGGAGGCCTCCAGGATCTTCGGGTGCGTGAAGAGGATGCCTTCCAGTTCCTTGGGGTAGATGTTCTCGCCGCCCCGGATGATCATCTCCTTCTTCCGGTCCACGATGAAGAGGTAGCCGTCGGCGTCCGTGTAGGCCATGTCTCCGGTGTGGAGCCAGCCGCCGCGCAGGGTCTGGGCGGTCTCCTCGGGCTTGTTGAAGTATCCCTTCATGACATGGCCGCCGCGGATGGTGATCTCCCCGACTTCGCCCTGCGGGACCTCCCGGTCGTCGTCATCGACGATCCGGATCTCGCTGTCCTCGAAGGGGATTCCGATGGAGCCGATCTTGCGGACGCCGTTGATGGGGTTGGCTGTGGCGCCGGCGGTTCCCTCCGTGAGGCCGTAGCCCTCGACGATGATCATGTTGAACGTCTCCTCGAACCGGCGGATCGTTTCCACCGGCATCGGGGCGGCGCCGCAGACGCCGTAGCGCAGCGAGCTGACGTCGACTTTTTCGCTCCCGGGGGTGTTCAGGAGAATCTGGTAGACCGTGGGGACGCCGCTGAAGATGTTGACCCGGTATTGGGCGACGGTGTCCCAGAAGTCGGAGGCGGAGAAATTCTTCCGCAGGACGATCTGGGCGCCCACGGCCATGGGGGCCGTGCCGGTGATGACGAGGCCGTTGACGTGGAACAGGGGCAGAAAGCACATGACCACTTCCCGCTCGCTGATGTCGGCGAGCTTCGTGGCCTGCCAGGAATTGGTCAGGATATTGCCGTGGGACAGAAGAACCCCCTTGGGATTGCCCGTGGTGCCGGAGGTGTAGACGATGGTGGAGATGTCGTCCGGACCGATCGGGACGTCTTCCAAACTGCTGTCGCCCTGCAGAAAATCGTCGAAGGAAAGGTATCCGTCCGCTTCAAATCCCCGGGCGATCATGTGCTTCAGGGCGGGTGTCTCTCCCCGCACCCGGTCCGAGTGGGTCCGGTAGGGGGCGTCGACAAAGAGGGCCACCGCGCCGGAATCGTTGAGGAGGTACTGGATCTCGCCGGTCTGCCACCAGCAGTTGACGGGGCCGGCGATAGCCCCGAGCTTGATGATCCCGAAGAAGGCATAGTAGAATTCGGGGCCGTTGTCCATCAGGAGGCACACCCGGTCGCCCTTCCGGATCCCGAGGCGCTTCAGGGCATTGGCGACACGGCTGCTCCGCTCGTCCAGTTCGCGATAGGTTACGTCCTCATCGTGAAAACGGATTACCACCTTGTCGCCGAATCGCTCCCCTTGTGTCTGAATCATGTCCCGCAGGTTCTTGAACGAAAAAGCCATCTCTTTTCCCTTTCAGCGGTTTATTTCATCTGAAAAAATAGCTAGTTACGAAACTTGTTGGAGCAAGAATGTAACAGATTGACAGGGTCTGCACAAGATTGATTGTGGGATCAACTAGAAATTAAGAGAGCACAAATGGTTGGAGTTGGAAATCTTCTTTTTCCCGGGGGCGAGGGCGGATCGGAAAGGGCTTTCCGCCGGGGGACGGCGGAAAGCCCGGGTCGTTCATGATTACTGAACCATGAGCCGGATCGCGTCCACGACAGGATTCGTGAAGAGGGCCACCAGCACGGTGTAAAGGGCGAAAGAACCGACCGCTTCCTTCATGTAGATTTGGGGGAAGCGCTGCTTGAGGGAAACGATGAACATGCCGCCCAGCACCAGGCACCCGAACTGGAAATACGGGAAATTGTCCTTCCCGGCGGCGGCGTATTCGGCGAATCCGAACGAGGCAGTCATGCAGATCATGACTCCGACCAGGATGGCGATGTGCATGCTCTTTCTCATTTTGCAAACCTCCTTGGATGCTCTTTCTGTCTTTTGATCCTTGAGGCATGGAAGGTTCGTGCCAGAAGCGTGAATGCCGCGGATAAGTGATTTTTATATTGATATTATTGATGATATCATCTATCAGACATGCATGGTGATGTTTTGAATCATGGATCTGAAGGATCCTCTGTTTAACGAAACGTTCAATATGCTGCAACCTGTTTACAATACCCCCGTGTTGTGGTAATCAGCATTCGCCCCGCAGGCTATCCAAGCCGGGAAGGAGTTGCAAGCCATGATTTTCATTCCGAAAGAGGAGAAATTTTTCGATCACTTCGAGGATCTTGCGGACAAGATCGAAGAAGGTGGCCGCCTCTTCATGGAGATCGTGGACAACTACGATCACTCCGAGGGCAAGGTCGCCCGCATGAAGGAGATCGAGCACGAGGCCGACAAGATTACCCATCTGATCTACGAGAAGATGCACAAGACCTTCCTGACCCCACTGGACCGGGAAGACATCTATGCCCTGGCCAATAAAATGGACAGCATCCTCGATTTGATCGAGGCCGCGGCGGCGAGGATGTACCTCTACAAGGTCAAAAGCGCCTCGCGGGAGATCCGGGAACTGGGCATCATCGTCAACAACTCCATTGCCCTGGTTAAAATGATCGTCCACGCCCTTCGGAACAAGAAGAACGCTGAGATGATCATGAAGGCCTGCGTGGAGATCAACACGTTGGAGAACGAGGGGGACTACATCCTCCGGCAGGCGATGGCACGCCTGTTCGAGCAGGAGGGGGATGTGTTCGAGCTGATCAAATGGAAGGAGATTCTCGAGCGTGTCGAAGAGTCCATCGATACCTGCGAGGACGTTTCCAACATTGTGGAAGGCATCGTCCTGAAACATGGTTAGCGCTTCCCTGGCGATGGTGATTTTCATCATCCTCATCGCCCTTGTCTTCGACTTCATCAACGGCTTTCACGACGCCGCGAATTCAATCTCGTGCGTTGTTTCCACGCGAGTCCTTACCCCCCGCTACGCCGTCTACTGGGCCGCCACGTTCAATTTCCTGGCGGCCTTCATGATCGGCGCCCCCGTCGCAAAGACCATCGGCACAGGCATCGTCAACCCGGTCATCATCGACAATACCCTGATCCTCTCCGCACTGGGGGGGGCAATTGCCTGGAATCTGCTCACCTGGTGGTTCGGCCTGCCCAGCAGTTCCTCCCATGCCCTGATCGGGGGCCTGATCGGCGCCGGCGTGGTGAAGGGGGGGATGGCGTTTCTTGTCTGGGACGGGATCATCAAGACGGCCAGTTTCATCGTCCTTTCCCCGATGATCGGCCTGGTGCTGGGATTCACGTACATGGCGATTGTGCTCAACGTGACCAGGAAATTTTCCGCCTCGAAGACGGACTCGGTTTTCCGGAAGCTCCAGCTTGTCTCGGCGGCGGTCCACAGTCTGGGGCATGGAATGAACGACGCCCAGAAGACCATGGGCATCATCGCCATTGTCCTCTTCAGCAGCGGCTACCTGGGACCGACCTTCCACATCCCGTTCTGGATCGTCATCATCTGCAACCTCGTTATCGCCATGGGGACGATGGCGGGAGGATGGAGAATCGTCAAGACCATGGGGACCCGCATCACCAAGCTTCGGCCGATCGGGGGATTCTCCGCCGAGACGGCTGCCGCGACCTCCCTGATCGGCGCCACCATTTTCGGCATCCCCGTCAGCACGACTCATACGATTACGGGGGCGATCATGGGGGTGGGAGCCACGAGGCGCCTCTCCGCGGTGCGATGGGGGGTCGCCGGCAACATTATCTGGGCCTGGGTCCTGACAATTCCGATTTCCGCCCTGGTCTCGGCAGTCCTTTTCCTGTTTCTGGACCAGATTATCTGAAAGAGACGAGGCCTGCGCCTCCCGCCTTTTCGGAGTACCTGTGTATATGGGACCGGCAGGAGGGGACGGACGTCGGTTCAATCCGGTTCTTCTTCGTCCCGTTCCTTTTTCCCGTGGAGATAACAGGCCGTCAGGCCTGCCGCCGCACCGACGACGATCCCGGCGATGATGGCCTTGCGGATCCGCCTGCGGCGCCTGATCCGCCTCCTTTCGTCCCGGTTCTGGAGGGACTTTTCCAGAAACTGCTTCCAGTCCGGGATCTCCTCCCGGGGCGGTAGGCTGTAGCAGCGTTTCCAGAGCTCCAGGTAAGCCGTTTTCTCTTCCTGCCAGCGGGCGTCGTCCCATCCCAGTTCCGCCCGGCAGATCGACCCGAACCGCTCCATGAATTCCGCCCCGCCATAGGGAAGGAGAAGTCCGATCCGGACACGCCTGAGCAGGAGGTCGTCCAGGTGCACCACTCCTTCCATCCGGCACGCCCACCGCAGTTCGGCCCATATCGTATTCGTTCCGGGAATGATCTCCAACTCCTGCTCTGCCGCACCCGCGATCAGAAGAGGTGCCGCCGCACCGTATCGGCCGATGATCCGGCGCTGCGTACCTCCTTCAAGCCCTGTCTCCGCCAGGATATCCATGGCGACGGGATTCAGGGCCGGCGAGTCCTCGATGGTCTCCAGGCGGCGCGCTGCATCTTCCGGCAGGTGGGGGCGGATTGCCCGCAGCACGTCATGGGCGATCAGGCGGAACGTGGTGAGCTTTCCTCCTGTCACCGTCAGGAGCCCCTCCTCCTCCCAGATGACGTGATCCCTGGATTCCTGCGACGGATCCGCTTTTCCCGTACCGATGACGGGGCGGACGCCGGCAAAGGAAGAGATGACGTCCTCCGGTCCCAGATTCAGGCCGGGGAATTGAGCCTCCACGGCGGCCAGCAGATAAGCCGTTTCGTCCGGTGAGATGGCCGGCTCTTCCTGGAGGTTCTCGAGATGGTCCACATCGGTGGTGCCCACAAGGGTGATCCCCTCCCAGGGAAAGATGAAAACCGGCCGGCCGTCGGCTGGATGGATGAAGCAAAGGGCCTGGGCCATCGGGAGCCTCCAGGCGGGGAAAATCAGGTGGCTTCCCCGAAGCGGACGCATCCGGGGCGGGGCGTGGACCTGGGACCGGAGGATGTCCGCCCAGGCGCCCGTGGCGTTCACAACAACCCGGGCCCGCCCCTCGGCCCGGCGTTCTCCCGCCAGGTCCCGGAGCACCGCCCCGGCGACGGTCCGCCGTCCGGAGGACGGGTCTTCCTCGATGAGGAGCTCCTCGGCCGACACGTAATTGAGCGCCTTTCCTCCTGCCTCCGTGGCCTCGAGGAGGACCCGCAGAACCAGGCGGGCGTCGTCCGTCTGCGCGTCGCCGTAACAGAATCCCCCCTGGAGTCCTTCCCGGCAGATGTGGGGCGCCAGCATCTGGAATTCCTCCGGCGGGTGGTACGTGTGGTCCCAACGCATGGCCAGGAGGTCGTAGACGGAGAGGCCGATCCCGTACAGGAGCCGCCCCGGCGAATCCCCCCTGTAGACGGAGAGGAGGAATCCGAGGGGATCGACAAGGCCCGGACCTTCCACCATGAGTTCCTGCCGCTCCTGAACGGCGGCGCGTGTCAGGAGCAGGTCGCCTTCCTTCAGGTACCGGAGCCCGCCGTGGACGAGCTTGGACGAGCGGCTCGACGTCCCCCAGGCGAAGTCCTTCTGCTCCACCAGCAGGGCCTGCAGACCCAGCCGGACGGCCTCCCGGAGCAATCCGGCGCCGGTGATGCCTCCGCCGACGATCAAGAGGTCCCAGGGACGACCCAGCTTCGACCAGATCCTGTCTCTCCCGGCAGTTCCATCCATTGTCCATTCCTCCCTTTTTTGCAGGCCCGCCGTTATCCTTCGCTGCCTCGGTGGCGGTTTCGTCCGTCCGGGCGTGTCGGGTTTTTCTACCCGATCAGTTTCCCGGGATTCATGATTCCCGAGGGATCGAACCGGCGGCAGAGATCGCCCAGGACGGCCATTCCCAGAGCGCCTTTCTCCGCCGGCAGGTAGGGCGCGTGATCCAAGCCCACGCCGTGCTGATGACTGATGGTTCCCCCATGGGCAACGATGGTCTTGCTGGCCCCGTCCTTGAAGTGCCGCCAGCGGCGCAGGCTTTCCTCCGGGTCCTCCGCCAGCCGGAACAGGTAGGTTGTGTAGAGGCTGGAGCCCCAGGGATACAGGTGGGACAGGTGGGTGAAGAAGAGGACCTTTTCTCCCGTCTCGGCGATGGCCTCTTCCAAGGCCCGCTCGATCTCCCGGATCATCCTGGGGATGGACGACCACGGAACGGCCGTCTCCAGCGTGTCCGCGGCGTATCCCGCCTCCCACAGGGCGTTCCTCAGATAGGGTGTCCGGAAGCGGTTCTTGTGCCACTCCTTGCCGAAGGTCTTGCCCGCCGCGATGCCGCCGCAGTCGGTGGCGACCGCCAGGGCTTCCCTGCGGGCCGTCTTCGCAATCCGCTCATTGCCGGAGACGGCGAAGAGGAGCATGCACTTGTGTCTTGTTACGCCCCGGGCAGAGAGGTACCGTTCCAGTGCGCCGATGAGGAACTCGTGACCCGCCAGGGCAAGGGTGGCCTCTGTCTCCCGGGCAGTGCTCAGACGCAGCATGGAGAGGGGGATGCCCGACCACAGCATCCGCCTGGCCGCCTCGCCGCCCATTTCGAAATCGGGGAAAAACAGGGCATGGATTTCCTCGGTCTGGGGAATCGAAGTCACCCGCACCACCGCCTCGGTGAGAATCCCGAAACGGCCTTCCGAGCCCAGGACGGTCTCCCGAAGGTCCGGCCCCGCGGCGGATGCCGGGAATGGAGGCAGTTCCAGGGTGCCCGAGGGAGTCTCCATCCGTCCGCCCGCAAAGAGCCGCTCGATCCTCCCGTAACCAAGGGACTGCTGGCCGCTGGAGCGTGTCGCGATCCAGCCGCCGAGGGTGGAGTATTCAAAGGACTGCGGAAAGTGGCCGAGGGTGTATCCCCGTGACCGGAGCTGCGCTTCCAGGTCCGGTCCTGCCACTCCCGCCTCGAAGACGGCCTGGTGGCTCCGTTCGTCGAACATGAGCAGGCGGTTCATCCGCGACAGGTCCATTGTCAGGACGGGCTCTCCGCCGGGAAGCGGGTTGATATGGCCCGCTACGCTGGTGCCCCCGCCATAGGGGATCACCCTCACCCAGTTGCGCTTCGCATAGTCGAGCAGGTTCCGGACGTCTTCACCGGTGAACGGCCGGGCGACGCCGTCGGGAAACGAGTCGATCAGGCCGCTGCGGAGGGCGATCCAGTCCGGGAGGCTCTGGCCGCGGGCATGCCGCAGCCGGTCCTCCGGATCCGTCGAGATCATCGGGTGCGACGGCAGCCGCGAGGGAGGAACCCGAAGGAGGACATCTTCCAGGGATGCATCCCGCGGGGGGGTCCCCGGGCCGATTGCCTTGCACAGGAACTTCACAGCCGATTCGGGCAGGGTGTAGCCTTCCGTGTCGTCTCCCCAGCCGTTCCATCGTCTCATCGCTCACTCCTTCTGTCCCGGCGGGCCTTTTGCCCCAGTCCGCTAATCAAATTCTGTTCCATGGCCGTTCGCAAAGGGTTGCATGCGAGGCTCCCGAAATCCCGAGTCATGAGCCGTACAAATGGTTCCGGATGAGGGGAACGCGGCAGGCGGCCCTTTATCAACCGACGGCTACAGGGGTTTCTTGATGACCACCGGCACCTTGCAGAGTTCCTGGAAGGTCCGGGCATCCGCGGCGGAGCCTACGATGTCGCCCCAGTGGATGGGGATGGCCGCCTCCGGCTTGATGATGTTGACTGCCTTGGCCGCCTCGGCGGCGGTCATCGTATAGGTTCCCCCGACCGGAAAAATGACGACGTCCGCCCGGATGGTTTCCATTTCCGGAATGCAGTCCGTGTCGCCGGCGTAGTAGATCCGCTTGCCTTCCACCGTGACAATGAATCCGATCCAGTCGTTGGCCCGGGGATGGAATGCCTTGTTTGTGTTGTATGCGGGGAGCGCTTCCACCGGAATGCCGTGGGCGGTGAGGTTTTCCCCGGGCTTCAGGACCCGGATATCGCCGGACAGCCGGGGTGCGGCATCGGCGGTGGTGACGATGACCGTATCATCCTTCCGGATCTGCTTTACATCACCCGGCGACAGGTGGTCCCCGTGACTGTGGCTGATCAGGATGAGGTCCGCCTTGTCCTTCGTCCGGACCTTCCAGGGATCGATGTAGACGGTCTTATCGCTCCGGATCAGGATGCTTGAATGGCCCAGCCAGAAGATCTTGTCGGCGATCATGGCCCCCTCTTGCCATCGTGTTTAAAAGCTTTTTTATTCCGGATTATTACGATAAGTCCTTTTAATATCAAACGGCAGCGACGTCAAGAGGTCTCGCGGACCCGGTGAATCTGTGGTAATGGATCCGCATTCTCTACGATCCGAAAGGAGGCCGGAGGGACATGAAAGGGACAAAGGCCCCGCTGGTGAGCATCGTCATGGGGAGCGACTCGGATCTTTCCGTGATGGAGGAGGCTGCGAAGATCCTCCGGGACTTCCAGGTGCCCCACGAGATCTTCCTGACATCCGCCCACAGGGCGCCGCAACGGACTGCGGAATTTGCGGCCGGCGCCGCCGGGCGAGGGGTCCGCGTGATCATTGCCGGCGCCGGTGCGGCGGCTCACCTGGCCGGAGTGATTGCATCCCAGACCCCGCTGCCCGTCATCGGGGTTCCCATTGACGCGACGTCTCTTCAGGGGCTTGACGCCCTTTTCGCCACGGTCCAGATGCCCGGAGGAATTCCCGTGGCGACCATGGCCATCGGCAAGGCGGGGGCGAAGAACGCCGCCCTCCTGGCGGTCCGGATCCTCGCCCTCACGGACGCCCGCCTGCGGAAGCGCCTCGACGCCTTTGCGGAGGGCATGGCGAAGGACGTGGAAGCCCGGCACGAGGGCATGATGAAAAAGCTGAACGCGTAAGAAGGCAGCGCCCGTGTTCGCTCCGGGAGGGGCGAAGAAGCGGGAGCGTTCCCCCCGAAAGGAACGGTCGTGGCCGACCGGATCGAAATCCACCCCGAACAACCCGATCAGCGAACCGTCGAGCGGATCGCAGGCCTCCTCCGGGACGGTCACCTTGTCGCCTATCCCACCGAGACGTTCTACGGCCTCGGGGCGGATGCCACGAATCCTGTCGCGGTGGACCGGATTTTCGCCGCCAAGGGGCGGGACTTCAAGAGCCCCGTCTCCCTGATTATCGGCCGCATCGAGGACCTGGACCCGCTGGTGGAAGAGATCCCGGCCGCGGGCCACAGGCTGATCGACGCCTTCTGGCCCGGGGCGCTCACCCTGGTTTTCAGGGCCTCCGGGATGATCCTGCCGGTCCTGACGGCGAGCACCGGGAAGATCGGAATCCGTCTTTCCGGTTTACCGGCGGCCCGGGCCATTGCGGCGGCCCTCGGGAAGCCCGTCACCGCAACCAGCGCCAACCGCTCCGGGGCAAAGGAATGCAATACGGCGAGCGAGGTCCTGGCGCAGATCGGGGACGCCATCGATGCTGTGGCGGACGGCGGCGCCACCGCCGGCGGGCTGGGATCGACCTTCGTGGACGTCTCCGGCGGTGTCCCGGTCATCCTCCGGCAGGGGGCGATCGCCGGGGAGGACATTTGGCGGATTCTGGGAAAGATGTAATACCGATTCGGGACAGGAAGAGGGGGGCGGATATCTCATCCGTTCCCCTCTTTTCTATGACTTCGCATCAGGGCGCGGGGGCTGCCACGGGGGCTTCCGCCGTCGCGGCCTTTTTTTCCGCGATCCCTCGTCGACGGCCAGGAAGGCTGGAGGGATGGAAAAAAAGTCCTAATCGCTCCTCTGGAAACCCCCGGCCGCGCCCCCGCGGATGGCGGGGAGTGGGGCTTCCCGGAGCGCGAATAGCGGCTTTTTCGGGGTACCCTGCCGTCACAGCGCAGCGCCCGCAAAGTCATCTGTCTGAGCGCCGCCAGGCGCGAGTTATGACTTTGCAGCGGAGCGAGGCGATGCAGGGTCGAAAAAACGCTTCTGAGCGCGAGGGAAGCCCTGTTCCACATGCGAACCCCCATCGGCGCCTGATTTCTGTAAAAAAAGGGAAAAAATAAAAGAGGGGGGCGGATTGGATATCCGTCCCCCTTCGTCATCTGTTTTTTTCCAACCCGTGCTACGGCAGCGCGCGCTCCGCGTCCAGCGGGATAACCCCCGTCTTGATGATCCCCGTTTTGTCCACTCCGGCCTTGTCCAGGGCGAAGACGATCATGAACGGAATCGCCGCGCCGGGGGCCAGGCTGTCCTTGGGAGCGGGTGTGATCTGGGGGAAGGACAGGCGTTTCTGCAGGTCTTCTTCCGTGAGGCTCGCCAGTTCGGCGTCGGTGAGGTGATTTCCTCCATAGGAAATGCGGCTGCGCACGATCTGGTCCGCCGGGTCGTACAACCTTCCCTGGATGCGGATTCGGGATACCGTGTTAGAAGAGGTATTTTGGGCCGTTCCCTCCACGATCAGCAGATCTCCCAGCAAGACATTGGCCATGATGCGGCGTCGGACCTGCTGGATCCGGATATCGGCGGGGTTGATCTCCGCCGACTGGAGATCCTTGCCGAATACGGCTTCCAGAGCGGGGACGGAGGAGACGAGGTCCGAGATGACAGCCCGCCGCACGTCGGGATACAGGAAGAGGAATGCCGTCCCGCCGATCAGCAGAATAAGGAGAACCGACATGAAAATAAGAAGGAAGGAAGGGCGACGCCGTGGGGCCTCCATCTCGGGAGGGAGCGGCTCTTCCTCTTCCTCGTTTTCTTCCATCCGGGACGGCTTGTCCATGGCCGGCGGGGGATAGTCCACGGGCATGCGCCGGGGCTCCGCTTCGCGAAGGGTCTCCCGGATTCGGTCCGCGGCCAGCATGACCGTGTCGCCCTGCCGGGCCGTATCGGAGGGGTGTGTGCTCCCGGGCAGCAGGATCTTGAGGTCCGAGGCTTCGGACATTTCCTGGGGAGGTGCCTCAGGTTCCTCCACCAGCTTTTCCGGTTCGGGCCGCGGCGCCTCCCGGTTCGGATTCTGCTGGAAAAATACGGCCTCGCAGTGAGTGCACCGCACCCAGGCTCCTTCGGCCTCCATCAGGGTATCGTCAAAGCGGTATTTCGTCCCGCATGCTTCGCACCGGATGATCATGGCTCCTCCTTGCTGCGTGGTTTCCTTCCGGCCTGCCGGAAGCCTGGACCCGCCTTCACTTCTCCGCGTTCAGGACGCAGACGTCGGGAAGAAAGCGGCCCTGTTCGTCGAAGTCGAGTCCGTAGCCGACGACGAAACCGTCGTCCATGGTAAATCCCACGAAGTCCGCCTCGAAGGGGACCTTCCGGCGGAGTTTCTTGTCGATGAAGGCGCAAACCTTCAGGCTCCGGGGACTCCGGGCCTGCAGGTTCTCCACGAGGTAGGTCAGGGTGAGGCCCGTGTCGACGATGTCCTCGACAATGAGGACGTCTTTCCCGGCGATGTCGGTCTCGATGTCCTTGGTGAGTTCGATCCGGCCTGAGGTCTCCGTGCCGGAGCCGTAGCTGGCGAGACGGACGAAGTCGATCCGGCAGGGAATGCGAAGAGCCCGGATGAGGTCGGCCATGAAGATGAAGGCCCCCTTCAGGACGCCGATCACGACGAGATTTTGGCCTTCGTAGGCACTGGAGACCTCTTCCCCCAGTTCGAGAACCCTTCCCCGGATGGCTTCCCGGGAATAGAGAACCGACTTTCTCATGGTCTCCATCGCCATCCCTCCTTATGTTGCCGATTTTCCATATCTTATGCGCCCATCCCTGTCAACCCGAAATCCTTCTTCACGCCTTGCTGTCAAAGGCCCGGGCGAAGGTCTCGATGTGGGATTCCAGGATCGCCTCCGCCCGCCGGAGATCATCCGGGGTCCGGAGCTCCGAGGAAAGACTGAGTAAGATCCGGTCGAAGGGGGATCGTTCGCATCCCAGGGCGTCGTAGTCGATGAAGGAGATCATGTACTGGGAGCCGTCGAAGTAGTATTTCCCCAGCCGGTTCACGTCGGGGGAGCGGAAGGGCCAGGTAAGCTTGAGCTCGAACCAGGCGAGGGCCGCCTGCCGCATCGGTCCTTCCCGGAAGGCCTGCGGCGGGGGCATACGGCCGACCCGCTCGCTGACAAGGCGGAAATACTCCTTGGCGAAATCGATGTCCGTCACGCACAGACCATAGAGGTACCAGTCGTCCAGAAGATCCACGAGAGCCCGCTGCTCCGCCGGGGCCAGGTAGGTGTAGCTGGGGCAGAAGTGGCCGTCGCAGAGCTCGCGGCCGTAGAAGGAAGCATCCCGCAGGTCCCGACCCCCGTTCTGCATCGGGTGGAGGAGGCAGCCTACCCGCGTTTCTTCGTCGTTGAGGAAACCGACGAACTCGCAACAGTAGATGACCTCGTAGCGCTTTGTCGGGTCCTCGCCTTCCATGACGAGGTGCGAAAAGGCTGCCGGGTCGAAATCGGGGCCGGCCAGGCGGCGATAGAGGGCGGTCCGCCGCCGGAAGCGCCGGACGAGAGATTCCCGGGTGCTGTCGGCGTAGTTGTAAATGCCGCAGCAGGCGCCGCATGACTGGCCGCCGGGCTGGCAGAGATGGACGAAATCGGGTCCCCGGTTCATGACGGACGGGGCCTATTCGAAAACGACCGTTTTCGAGCCGTAGGGAAGGATGCGGTTCTCCAGGTGGAGGCGCACGGCCCGGGCGAGAACGATCCGTTCCAGATCCTGGCTCTTGAGCTGGATGTCCTCCACGGAGTCGCGGTGGCTGATCTTGATGACGTCCTGGGCGATGATCGGCCCGTCGTCCAGCTTTTGCGTCACATAGTGGCTCGTGGCGCCGATGATCTTCACGCCCCGGTCGTAGGCCTGCTGGTAGGGCTTCGGGCCGGCGAAGGCGGGAAGGAAGGAGTGGTGGATGTTGATGATCCGGTTGGGGTATTCCCTGATGAATCTGCCGCTCAGGATCTGCATGTACCGCGCCAGGACGATGGCGTCGATCCTCTCCTTCTTCAGGAGGGCGATCTCCTTCTTCTCCTGGCTGACCTTGGTGTCCGGCGTGATGGGGAAGCACTCGAAGCGGAGGCCGAAGGGTTCCACCAAGGACCGCAGTTCTTCATGGTTGCCGATGACCACGGGGATCTCCGCCCGGAACTCCCCCATCCTGTGCCGCAGCATCAGGTCGTAGAGGCAATGGAGGTGGCGGGAGGCGAAAATGGCCATCCGGGGGACCGTATCCGTGAAGTGCAGGCTCCAGGTCATGTCGAACTTCCGGGCCGTATGCTTGAAAACGTCGCCGATTTCGTCCCGGGGGATGTTGAATCCTTCCAGCTCCCATTCGATGCGCATGAAGAAGATCTTCTTCCTCATGGACGTGTGCTGGGCGGCGTGGACGATATTGCCGTTCTGCTGGAAGATGAAGTTGGAGATGTTTGCCACCAGCCCCTTCTGGTCGGGACAGGACAGGAGCAGGACGGCATTGGGCCCGTTCATGGTTCGTCTCCTCAAGGGTTCGGAATGAAAGGAAAATGGAACGCCTCCCCGGGGCTATATAGGAGGAATGGAATTGCAGGTCAAGGGCAAAGATGGTAAGAGGTCCGCTCCGGCGGCTGTTTCCAGAGGCCCGGAGGGCCGGCGTTCCTTCGACGGGAAGCCGGTCCCGGAGCGGACAGGGGGAGATCATGAGCAAGATCGTCGAGAACATTCAACTGTCCAACGGCCTTGTCCTGGAGGTCTGGAATCTGTCGCGGCCCATCGCGGCGGACACGACGAAGGTGGAGCTGTACATCCGGGTCAGGGTGCCTTTCGAGAAATCCCATTTCGACGACCCCGGTCACTTTGACCTCACCCGGCGGGTCTTTGGTCCCGAAGGTATTTACGAGTACCGGAAGGAGCGGACCTTTGTGAACAACGCCGACCGGGAGACCGTTTTTGCAGAGCTCCTGAACGGTTTCCGGGCGGATGCCCTCCCGTATTTCGAACGGGCCGATTTCCCCCGACGGTTTTCCCTGAACAGGCACCGGGAGATCCTCCAGAACCCATGGAAATACCCGGTCCGGCTGCCTGATGGAGACGCGACGTGAAGGATCTGCTTTCAGACCTGGCAAACGAACAGGCGGCCCTGGACGGCCTGGTGGCGGACATACGAGATGACCAGTGGTCGGTCATGACCCCGTTTTCCGAGTGGACCGTACAGGATCAGATCAGCCACCTGGCTTTCTTTGACGGTGCCGCGTTCCTGGCGATGACGGATCCGCAGGCCTTTCAGGCGCAGTCGGCATCGTTTCCGGCGGACGAGACGGTCTTCGATGTCACCCTGGACAAGGGACGGCGGATGGCGCCGGCGGATCTGCTGGCCTGGTGGCGCCGCGAGCGGGAATCCCTCCTGGGGGCTCTCGGAAGCCGGGAGGCAAAGGACAGAATCGAATGGTTCGGCCCCCCCATGAGCGTCCGGACCCTGGCCACGGCCCGCCTGATGGAGACCTGGGCCCATGGCCAGAACATCGTCGACGCCCTGGGGCTCCTGCGTCCCGCCACGGATCGGCTTCGCCACATCGCCCAGCTGGGATACATCACCTTCGGCTGGAGCTTCTTCAACCGCCGCCTCGATCCGCCCGACAAGCTGATCCGGCTGGAACTCCTGGCCCCGGAAGGAGATACCTGGGTCTGGGGACCCGAAGCGGCCGATGAGACCGTCCGGGGGCCGGCGGAGGATTTCTGTCTCGTCGTCACCCAGCGCCGCCACCCCTACGATACGGGACTCGAATGGAGCGGTCCCGTGACGGAGCAATGGCTCCTGTATGCCCAGGCCTTTGCGGGTCCGCCCACCTTCGGTCCCAGGCCGGGGCGGTTTCCAAAGACGGGGGCATGACGGTCGAGGCAGGGCGGGGCGGCGAGCATTCCCTCCAGCCGGCCTTGCTTTCCTGTAAACCCGCAACCCACACGATCGCCGATGCTTTCCGGAGACGGAGGGACCGCCCGGATTCCGGCGCCGCCGCCGGGCGAGCCGGCTTTCTGTCCCGCGCGGCGCCACGGTCCGCAGGGACGCCGCGAAAGGCGGCAGCGGATTGATGAACTGGGAAGAACTGCTTTTATCCGTTGAGAAGCCCGGCCGGTACATCGGCGGCGAGGTGAACACCCTGCGGAGGGATCCCGCCTCCTGCCGGCTCCGGTTTGCCCTTGCCTTTCCCGATGCCTACGAGGTGGGCATGTCCCACCTGGGGCTCCAGATCCTTTACTCGATCCTCGGCTCCCGGCCCGACATCCTGGTGGAGCGCTGCTTCGCCCCCTGGCCGGACATGGAGCGCCAGCTCCGGGAGACTGGCGTTCCCCTTTGTTCGCTCGAATCCCGGATTCCCCTCCGGGACTTCGACCTCGTGGGGTTTTCCCTCCAGTACGAGCTCTGCTACACCAACATCCTCAGCATGCTGGATTTGGGAGGAATCCCTCTCAAGGCCGCCGACCGGCGAGACAAGGATCCCCTCATTATTGCCGGTGGGCCCTGCGCCTTCAACCCGGCCCCCGTGTCGGCCTTCATCGACGCCTTTGCCGTCGGGGAAGGGGAAGAGGTCGTTTCGGAGATTGCCGAGGCCGTTCTGGAGGGCCGCGAACGGGGAGAGGGACGCCAGGAAATCCTGGATCGCCTGGCCGCACTGGAGGGCGTATACGTCCCTTCCCGGCCCCGGGCAGGACGCATCCGGAAGCGTGTCGTGGCGGACCTCAACCGGTGGAGCGTACCCCGGCGGCCCGTGGTACCCCTGGTGAAAGCCGTCCACGACCGGGTGAATCTGGAGATTGCCCGGGGATGTACGCGGGGCTGCCGCTTCTGTCAGGCCGGCATGGTCTGGCGGCCCGTCCGGGAGCGGGACCCGTCCCTGCTCGTGGATATGGCCGGAGAAATGCTCTGTGCCACCGGGTACGACGAGCTCTCGCTCCTGTCGCTCAGCTCCGGCGATTACAGCCGGATCGAGCCGCTCCTGGAGCACCTGATGGCCCGACACTACGACGACCGGGTTGCCCTGGCCCTGCCGTCGCTTCGCGTGGAGACCCTCACCGGGAACCTCATCGAGCAGGTCCGGCGGGTCCGCAAGACTAGCTTCACCCTGGCCCCGGAGGCGGGGACCCAGCGCCTCCGGAACCGGATCAACAAGGGAAACGCGGAGGAGGATCTTCTCCGGACGGCCGCCCGGGTCTTCGAGGCGGGCTGGCGATCCCTGAAACTGTATTTCATGATCGGCCTCCCCGGAGAAACCCAGGACGATCTGGAGGGGATCGCCGGGCTGGCATACCGGACGCTGGGCGTGGCGGGGAAGCGGGGGCAGGTGACGGTGAGCCTCTCCACCTTTGTGCCGAAGCCCCATACGCCCTTTCAGTGGGACGCCCAGATGTCCCTGGAGGAAACCCTCGAGAAGCAGAGGTTTTTCCGGGAACGGATCCGGAACCGGAACCTGCCCGTCAAGTGGCACGACGCCCGGATGAGCCTCCTGGAGGGTGTCTTTTCCCGGGGGGACGGCCGCCTGGGCGATCTCCTGGAGGAAGCCTTCCGCCTGGGGTGCAGGTTCGACGGCTGGTCGGAACGCTATCGTTTCGACCTCTGGGAGGAGGCCCTCCGCCGGACGGGGATCGACCCGGCGGACTACCTGCGGGCGCGGGGAACCGACGAGGCGTTGCCCTGGGACGGGATCGATGCCGGTGTGGAGAGGGAATATCTCCTGGAGGAGCGGGAGCGGGCCCGGCGTGAAGAGACCACGGCGGACTGCCGGACGGCGGGATGCACGAACTGCGGCGCCTGCGACCATGACGTCATTCGCATTGTCGAGGCCGCGGGGGAAGCGCTTCCGGAAGTGGAAACGCAGGAAGGGATCCGGATGCCCGACGCCGCAATCCCCGTCTGTTACCGGATGACCTTCGCCAAACGGGGGACTTCCCGCTTTCTCTCGCATCTGGAGCTGTCGTCAGCCCTCCTTCGGGCCATGAAACAGGCCGGACTGGCTTTTGTCTTCAGCGGCGGATTCCACCCCCACCCGAAGGTCTCCTTTGCATCGGCCACCGCCGTCGGCATGGAAAGCATGGCCGAGTACCTGGAGGTTCAGGTTCATGAGAAGGCCCCGTCCCCGTCCTCCCTGCCGGAGCGGATCAATGCCTTCCTGCCGACGGGTCTCATGATCGAGGCGGTGGAGGAGATTCCTCCCTTCGGGTGGTCCCTGACGGAGCAGGTTGAGGGTTTCACCTTCCGGATCGCCATTCCCCGCGAGACCTCCCCGGCGGAATGGGAGCGACTGGCCGGCCGTGCCGAGGTGTTCCTGGCAGCGGAGCACTTTCCCGTCACCCGTGAGGCGAAGGGCAAGATTACAACCCGGGACGTCCGTCCGCTGGTGAAGCGTCTCTCTGTGGAGTCGGAGGCCTTCGCCGTCGAGGTTGACGTGGCCATGGGGCCGGCGGGGTCCGTCCGTCCTCTCGAGATCCTCACGCAGGTCTTCGACATTCCGGTGGCGGAGGCGGCCCGCATGAATATTCTCAAGACAAAGACCTTCTTCCGATGATTTGCACGGCCGTACCCCTGTGGATGGACGGTTATTTTATTCCGGGCGCGGGGGCTGTCACGGGGGCTTCTGTTGGTCGCGGAATTTTTTCCTTGTCATGCATATCTGGATTGAATCCCTGGAGGGATGGAAAAGCTTCCTTAATGCTCCCTCTGGAAACCCCCGACCGCGCCCCCGCGGATGGACGATTCTTCCGGGAAGTACGAGAGTGAGCATCGTGAGCGGTGGGGGCCAAGAAATTTTGGTTGACAAAAGGCGGCGAATTGCGTAGGTAGCCTTTTCCAATTTTTCTGACAGCGAAGGAATGTCTATCATGTACGCAGTCATCCAGACGGGTGGTAAGCAGCACCGGGTTTCCGAAGGCGACGTCCTGGCGGTCGAAAAGATCGAGGGGCAGAAGGGAGACGCGGTGGTGTTCAGCGAGGTTCTCCTGGTTTCGAAGGATGAAGACCTCCGGATCGGCCAGCCTTTCGTAGAGGGCGCCAAGGTCGTCGGAGAGATCATGGCCCAGGAAAAGGGCCCCAAGCTCATCGTCTTCAAAATGAAGAGACGCAAGGGATTCCGCAAGAAGACGGGACACCGGCAGCTTCTCACCCGAATGAAGATCAAAGAAATTTCTCTGTAAACGGAGGGCCCGATGGCACACAAGAAAGGGCAGGGGAGTTCCCGGAACGGCCGGGACAGCAATTCCCAGCGCCGGGGCGTGAAGGCATTCGGCGGCCAGAAGATCACCGCCGGCACCATCATCATTCGCCAGTTGGGAACGAAGATCCATCCGGGCAACAACGTCGGTATGGGGAAGGACTACACCCTTTTCGCCAAGATCGACGGCGTCGTGGCGTTCGAAAAATTAGACAAAACACGCAAGAAAGTCAGCGTATACGCCGCCGCCTGAGGCGCGGTCATCCGGATTTTCCGGAGAACCGTTGTTCATGGATCGGCCAGTTTTACGGGAAGGCACTTTTTATTTAAAAAGTGCCTTTCTTTTTTCCTGGCTGTTGAAAATGGGCCGTCTGACGACCTCGGCAAAAGCCCGGATACTGCGTTGCGTTTTATCCTTCATCGTTGCGACGGACTGGTAGTACGACTCACTCCTCATGGTTTGCGCGCCTTGTCTGCGGGCTTTTTGCGAGGTCGTTTTCAATACGAGTGCAAGGGTGTGCAGGGGACGGAAACGTCCATCTCCTTTCGGAGGACCCCATCTGGGGACTTCACATCAGGGCATTTTTGAACAATCTGGAAAGGGGTTTGTCGGCGGTCCGCCATGAAATTCATCGACGAGGCAAAAATCTACGTTAAGGCCGGCGACGGCGGCCAGGGCTGTGTCAGTTTCCGGCGCGAGAAATTTGTTCCCCGGGGCGGGCCGGACGGCGGCGACGGCGGCAAGGGCGGAGATGTGATCCTTGTGCCGACGACAGCCCTGCAGACGCTCCTGGACCTGAAATACCGCCAGCATCATACGGCCGATCGAGGGGGGCGCGGCGGCGGCAACAACCGGACGGGCAGGAACTCCCCGGACATCCGGATCCGCGTCCCCGTCGGCACCCTCGTCAAGGATGCCGAAACGGGCGAACTCCTGGCGGACCTGACAGAAGAGGGCCGGGAATTTGCCGTCGCCTATGGCGGCATCGGAGGGAAAGGGAACTCCTTCTTCAAGACATCCACCCACCAGACGCCGCGATTTGCCCAGGAAGGCATGCCCGGCGAAGAGCGGACGATCCTCCTGGAACTGAAGCTTCTGGCCGATGTGGGAATCGTGGGGCTTCCGAACGTGGGCAAATCCACCTTCATCTCCCGCGTCTCCGCCGCCCGACCCAAGATCGCCGACTACCCGTTTACAACGCTGGTCCCCAACCTCGGGGTCGTCCGGTACGGCGACGAGGGGTCCTTCGTCGTTGCCGACATCCCGGGCCTCATCCGCGGGGCCTCGGAAGGCCACGGCATGGGCATCCAGTTTCTCCGCCACATCGAGCGCACCGCCGTCCTGCTCCACATTCTGGACATCTCCGGCGAGGCCGCCGCATCCGGCTGGGAAAACTACGAAACGGTGAACACCGAGCTGGATCAGTTCAATCATTCACTCCTGGAGAAGCCCCAGGTGGTGGCCGTCAACAAGACGGACCTGACGGACGTCCGGGAGAGGCTGAAAAAAGAAATTGACACCTTCGCCGCGAAAGGGATAAAACTCCATACCTTTTCGGCAGTTACCGGAGAAGGGCTGCCGGCTGTCCTTCACGCCGTGGCGGCGAAGATCGAGGAGTATAGGAAGCGGACCCGGTGAACAATATGCGGAAAGAAGTCCTGGGGTCGGTAAAGCGGGTTGTCGTCAAGATCGGTTCGGCCGTCATCACGGGGAAGGACGGGATCGACCGGGACATCATCGAGCAGCTCGTAGGCGAAGTGGCCGGGCTGATCGCGAAGGGTTGCCAGGTGGTCATCGTCACCTCCGGTGCCATCGCCTCCGGCAAGCACCGCATGGGCATCACGACCCCCCTCAAGAGCATGCCCCAGAAGCAGGCCGCCGCCGCCATCGGCCAGGGGCGGCTGATGCGGGTCTACTCGAACGCCTTCGGCCGGCACGGCGTCTATGTGGGGCAGGTCCTCCTGACCATGAGCGACCTGACGGACCGGAAGCGGTTCATCAATGTCCGCAACACCCTGACGACCCTCATGGAGTGGGGCGTTATCCCCATCATCAACGAGAACGACACCGTTGCGGTCGACGAGATCAAGTTCGGCGACAACGACTCCCTGGCCGCCATGGTGGCCAACATCGTCGAAGCCAACCTCCTGGTCAACCTCACCAGCACGGAGGGGCTCTACGACCGAAACCCCGCCAAATCGAAGAAGGCAAAAATCCTCCACCTCGTCGAGGAGATCACCGACGATATCCAGGCGGCGGCGACGGACGAGACCTCCGACGTGGGGACCGGCGGCATGCGAAGCAAGGTTCTGGCGGCCCGCCGCGTCACCGCCTTCGGGATTCCATACATCATCGCCTCGGGAAAGCGGAAGGACGTCCTGACGGGTATCCTGGAAGGGGAGGAGATCGGCACCCTTTTCCTGCCCTCCAGCGAGCACCTCAACAGCCGCAAGTACTGGATCGCCTTTACTCTCCGCTCCCGGGGAAAACTCGTCCTCGACGACGGGGCGAAGAAGGCCCTGCTGGAACAAGGAAAAAGCCTGCTTCCGTCGGGAGTTGTGGACGTGGAGGGGGACTTCGGCGTGGGAGATCCCGTGATCTGCGTCGATCAGCAGGGGACGCTCCTGGCCAAGGGACTGGTCAACTTCAGCGCCCAGGACGTTCGGAAGATCATGGGACTCAAGACCTCGAAGATCCAGCAGGTCCTGGGTTACAAGGACTATGACGAAGTCATCCACCGGGACAACATGGCTGTCTCCAAGGAGCCGCGCCGGACGAGGTAGGATTGACAGGATGCAGCGACAAACAGAAGGCCGCCATTCGCAGGGATGGCGGCCTTTTTTAATCAAACTTCGCGTCAGATCGGATCGGTCTATCCGTGCAGCGGCGCGGGAGAATTGGTGCCCGCCGGTCAGACGCCCCCACCCAGTACCTTGTAGAGGGTGACGAGGCTGGCAAACCGGGCCAGACGAAGGGCGATCAGCCCCTGCTCTGCGCTGTAGAGGGAGCGCTGGGCGTCGAGAACACTCAGATAGCTGTCGATTCCTTTCTCGTATCGTGCATTGGAGAGGCGGTAGGTTTCCGCGACCGCTTCAACCAGGGACTGCTGCGCCGCGATCTGCTGCTCTACGGTGCCCCGCACGGCGAGGGAATCGGCCACTTCCCGGAAGGCCGTCTGAATCGCCTTCTCGTACTGGGCCACCGCCATCTCCCGGGCTACTTTCGTCACCTCGTAGGCCGACCATGTCCGGGCGTCGAAGATCGGCATCACGATCTGCGGCGCGAAACTCCACGTGGCGGAGCCTGCCCTGAAAAGCCCCGACAGGTCGGCGCTGGCAGTCCCGATGGCGGTTGACAGGGAGATGCGGGGAAAGAAGGCTGCCCGGGCCGCGCCGATGTTGGCATGGGATGCCTTGAGCCGGTGTTCCGCCGCCAGCACGTCCGGTCGCTTCAGAAGCGGTTCGGAGGAGAGGCCGGATGAGATGTCCCTGGGGGGGCTGAGGCCTGCCAACGATTCCGGCAGGAGCTCCGGCGGAAGGGGCGAACCGGCCAGGAGATTCAGGGCGTTCTCATCCTGCGCCACCAGTTGTGTATATCGGGCGACGCTTCCCCGGGCCGCCTCCACCTGGCTTTGCGCCTGCCTGAGGGGCAGCGCGGAGACCAGCCCCACGTCGTGACGCTTTTGGATCAGTTTGTAGGTTGTCTCCTGCGCCTCCAGGGTGGCGGCCGCCAGTTTCAGGTTCTCCCGGTCCGCCGCCAGGGCATAGTATGTGCTCGCCACGGCGGATATCAGCATGATCTCTGCGCTCCGGCGGTCCTGGTCCGTGGCGATGTATTGCTCCCATGCCTCGTCCTTCAGGCTCTGGATGCGGCCGAAGAAGTCGATCTCCCAGGCCGAAACGCCGCCCGTGACGCTGTATTTTTCGGTGATGTTCGCCGCTCCGGTGCTCGAGAGATCGGCCGGGACGCGCTCCTTGTACATGCTGCCGGTCGCATTGACCGCCGGCAGCAGGGAGGCCCGCTGAATGCCGTAGAGCGCCCGCGCCTTGTCGACATTCAGGACGGCCAGGCGGAGGTCGCGGTTGCTGGATAGGGACGTCTCGACGACTTTCCGCAGGCGCTCGTCCGTGATGAACTCCCGCCAGGGTAGCTCCGGGACCGCCGGCACGGGGGATTCCTTCTTCGTCTCGGTATAGGCCGCCCCGGTCGGCCATTCAGCGGGAACGGGGGAGGAAGGCCTCGTGTATTTCGGGGCCATCGTGCACCCCGACAGCAGTGCCACGATCACAACCAGGAAAAGAAGGATATTTCTGTTCATATCAGTGTTCCTCCGCCGGGCCGGTGTCCTCCGGCTTGACTGCTGCCGCTCCCTGTTTCCCGGGCTTCCGGAAAAGCCTCTCTTTCAGCGTGCCCAGGAATCGATTCCCGCCGCCGGATCCGGTTTTTTCAAGCCTCCCCCGCTTGCCGAAGACCCGCTCGACCAGGACGTAGAAAAGCGGTGAGAAGATGACGACGAGCACGGTGGCAGTCACCATCCCTCCCAGCACGCCGGTGCCAATGGCGTTCTGCGCCCCCGCGCCGGCGCCGGTGGTGATGGCCAGGGGCAGCACGCCGAAGCCGAAGGCCAGTGAGGTCATGACGATGGGCCGGAAACGCAGCTTCGCCCCCTCCATCGTGGCCTCGATCAGCCCCATGCCCCTTTCCAGACCCCCCTTGGCGAACTGCACGATCAGGATGGCGTTTTTGGTCGTGAGGCCCAGGGTGGTCAGGAGGCCGATCTGGAAATAGACGTCGTTGGTCATCCCCCGCATGCTCGAGGCGATGACGCCGCCGATCACGCCCAGGGGAAGAACCAGCAGGATCGAGATGGGGATGGTCCAGCTCTCGTAAAGCGCCGCCAGGCACAGGAAAATCACGAAGACCGAGAAGGCGTAGAGCAGGGGTGCCTGGGAGCTGGACATCCGCTCCTGGTAGGAAAGGCCGGTCCAGTCGTAGCCGATCCCCTTGGGCAGTTTTGCCACGGCCTCTTCCATGGCCTGCATGGCCTCTCCCGAACTGATCCCCTGCTTCGGCTCGCCCCAGATGTTGATGGAGGGGAAGCCGTTGAAGCGCGACAACTGGGGAGGACCGGAGGTCCAGCGGCCTGTGGCGAAAGACGAAAAGGGGACCATTTCTCCCTGTGTGTTCCGGACATAAAGTTTTCCCAGGTCGCTGGGCAGCATGCGGTGGGGGGCGTCCGCCTGGACGTACACCCGCTTGACCCGGCCGTCCTTGATGAAGTCGTTGGCATAGGCACCGCCGAAGGCCGCCGAGATCGTGCTGTGGATGGAAGAGATGGGAGCACCCATGGCCCCGGCCTTTCCCCAGTCCACGTCAACCCGGTATTCCGGCACGTCCGGGATGCTGTTGGGCCGTACGGAGGTGAGTCTCCGGTCCTGGGCCGCGAGCCCGAGAAGCTGGTTCTGTGCGTCGATCAGGGCGGCATGCCCGAGGCCGCCGCGGTCCAGCAACTGGAAGTCGACCCCCCTGGCCATGCCCAGTTCAGACACGGCGGGCGGTGCGAAGATGAACACCATGGCGTTGCGGATGCCTGCGAGAGCGCCCATGGCCCTTCCCGCAACGGCCTTCGCCTTCAGGTCTTTCCGGTCGCGGAGCTCCCAGTCTTTCAGTTTGATGAACACCATGCCGTTGTTCTGAGACCTTCCGGAAAAACCGATCCCGTTGATGCCCATCGTCGAGGCCACTGCCTCCTTCTCGTTCTCCTGGAAATAGCGCTCGATCCTTCTGGTGACCTGCTCTGTCTGCTCCAGCGTGGAGCCCGTCGGCATGATCACCTGGGCAAGGAGGATCCCCTGGTCTTCGTCGGGAAGATAGCCCGTGGGCATCCGGAGGTACAGGAATCCCATGCAGACCACGATCGCCATGAAAATGGCCAGGTAGCGCCGTTTCCGGGTCAGGGACCGGCCGACCAGCCTCGTGTAGAGGTCCCGGACATGGAAGAACCAGCGGTCGAAACGGCGGAAGAAGGGACGGAGGAAGGGAATCGCATTATCGCCCGGTTCGTGTCCCGCCTCCACCGGCTTGAGGAGAGACGCGCAGAGCACCGGTGTCAGGATCAGGGCCACGACGACCGACAGGAGCATGGAGGAGATGATGGTCACGGAGAACTGGCGATAAATGATGCCTGTGGAGCCGGGGAAAAAGGCCATGGGGCCGAACACCGCCGAGAGGACGAGTCCGATGCCGATCAGGGCGCTCGTGATCTGTTCCATCGACTTGGCGGTGGCCTCCCGTGGCGAAAGGCCTTCTTCGCTCATGATCCGCTCCACGTTTTCCACCACCACGATGGCGTCGTCCACGAGCAACCCGATGGCCAGCACCATGGCGAACATGGTCAGCATGTTGATGGAGAAGCCGAAGAGACCGAGTATGCCGAAGGTGCCCAGGAGGACCACCGGCACGGCAATGGTCGGGATCAGGGTGGCCCGCATGTTGCCCAGGAAGAGCCACATGACCAGGAAGACCAGGAAGATCGCCTCGAAGAGGGTCTTCACCACTTCATTGATGGCCACCCGGATGAAGGGGGTGGTGTCGTGGGGATAGACGATCGTGATCCCCGCGGGGAAAAACCGGCTCATCTCCGCCATTTTCGCCCGGACGCCGTTGGCCGTATCCAGCGCGTTGGCGCCGGCGGCCTGCCGGATGGCGATGCCCGCGGAGGGCTTCCCGTTGAAGGCGCCCGCGATGTCGTAGGCCTCGGTTCCCAGCTCCGTCCGGCCCACGTCCCGGATGCGAACCACGGAGCCGTCCGGGTTGATGCGGATAGGGATGGCGGCGAACTCCTCGGGGGTCTTGAGCATGTTCTGGACGACGATGGAGGCGTTCAGGCGCTGGCCCTTCACCGCCGGGGCCCCGCCGAACTGCCCGGCGGAGACCTCCACGTTGTAGGTTCTGAGCGCCGCAACCACCTCCGCCATCGTCAGGCTGTAATCCCGGAGCTTGTTGGGATCGACCCAGACGCGCATGGCGTAGCCGCTGCCGAAGATCTGAACCTCGCCCACGCCGGGCACCCGCGCCAGGACCTTCTCCAGGTTGGAGACGGCGAAGTCTCTCAGGTCGTTGCCGTCCATGCTTCCGTCTTCCGAGATCAGGCCCACGACCATCAGGTAGTTCCGGGTGGACTTGCTGACCTGGACCCCCTGATTCTTGACCACGTCGGGCAGGCTGGACATGGCGAGCTGGAGCTTGTTCTGCACCTGGGCCCAGGCGAGATCCGGGTCGGTTCCCGCCTCGAAGGTCAGCTCAATTCGGGAGGAGCCCGAGGAATCGCTGGTGGCGGACATGTAGAGCAGCTTCTCGAAGCCCGTCATCTTCTGCTCGATGATCTGGGTGACGCTGTTCTCCACGGTCTCCGCCGAGGCCCCGGGATAATAGGTGCTGATGGCGATGGACGGCGGCGCGATGAGGGGATACTGGGAGATGGGCAGGTTGTAGATCGCAAGCCCCCCCGCCGCCATGATGATGATGGCGATGACCCATGCGAAAACCGGACGATCCAGGAAGAATTTCGACAGCATTGCCGATCACCGCCCGTTCTTTGCTGCCGGCTGCGGGGTTGTGCCGTTCGCCGCCACGGGACTTTTTTCTTCCTCGGCAACAAAAGGAACGGCCTTTACCGTGCTGCCCGGCCTTGCCTTCTGCATGCCCTCGACGATGACCTTCTCGCCCGCCGCGAGACCGGAGGTGACGAGCCACTGGTCGCCGATGGCGCGGTCCGTCGTGATCATCCGCTGCTGGACTTTCCCTTCGGCATCCACGATCAGTGCGAGGGGATTGCCCTTGGGATCCCGCGACACGGCCTGCTGGGGAACGAGGATGGCCTGCTTGTGGATGCCCTCCTGCACCACCGCCCGGACGTACATGCCCGGCAGGAGGATGCCCTTCGGATTGGGGAAGACCGCCCGGAGGACGACCGAGCCGGTCGTCGGATCGACCGTGATGTCCCGGAACTCCAAGGTCCCCTCCAAAGGATAGGGCCTGCCGTCATCCAGGATGAGCCGGACTTTTCTCTGCTTTGTCCCGTTCTGGTCGAGGCGGCCCTCTTCTGTGCTGCGCCGCAGCCGCAAGAGCTCGGTCGTGGACTGGGGAACATCCACGTACATGGGATCCAGCCGCTGGATGGTGGCCAGGGATGCGGGCTGCTGGGCCGAGACGAGGGCGCCCTCGGTCACGCTGGATCTCCCGATGCGGCCCGAGATGGGCGCCGTAACGGAGGTGTATTTCAGGTTGATCCGGGCGTTTTCAACCGTAGCCTTCCAGTACTGGACGTCCGCCTCGGCCTGTTTCAGGGCGGCCGTCGCGTCGTCGTAGTCCTGTTGGCTGACGGCCTTGTCGGCCAGGAGCTCCCGCACGCGCTCGGCCTTCAGCCGGATCGCCGGCAGGTTGGCCTCGGACCGGGCCAGGGCGGCCCGGGCATTGTCAAACGCCGCCTGGTAGGTGGCCGGATCGATCTGGTAGAGAACCTGCCCGGCCCTTACGTCGGAGCCCTCCGTGAACAGGCGCCTCTGGACAATGCCCCCCACCTGGGGACGCACCTCGGCGATCTGGTGGGCCTTGGTCCGGCCGGCCAGTTCCGTCGTCGTGGCTACCGGCTGCGGCTGGATGGTAATGACGGCGACTTCCGGCGGCCCGCCCTGCGGCGGTCCCCCCCCCGTCTGCTGCCCGCAGCCGGCAGTGATCAGTATGCACAGGAAAATCACGGCGGCGGCCATCCGCCCTGTTCTTTCGAAAATCTGCATGCCACACCTCGATGTCGTTGCTTGTCTGTCGTTCTTCGCCCCGTTCCGGGCGTGGGTTTCATTTCCTGTCGAACCATTCGGACATATGCGTGGAATGAATGTTCATTCCTTCCGGTATGGAAACGCGGGGCAGATCCCCGCCCGTTCTTTCTTTTCTACCGTTTCAGCCCGTCCCAGCATGCTCCTACGGTTTTTTCGATCAGGGCGTCGTCCATTTCGATGAACCCGTTGAGCTGATCCTGGATCAGGCCGAACAGGGGTCCGAAGGCCAGGGAAAACATCACCATAATAGGGAGATCTTTCAGGATCTGCTGTTCGATCCCCTCTTCGAAAAGAGATCGGATGGGGTCCTGTTCGTCCGGCTTGTTCAGGAGCCTGTCCCGGTGCTGGGCCACGCCGTAGGGGGAGTTGTGATACTGCTCCATGTACCGGTGGTGGAGCGGATTGGCGACCAGGTAGCGGAACAGCACCTTCCATAAATGGGAAAACCGCTCCCGGGCGGGTTTTCCGGTTGGGTGACCTGCCAGGAGGGCCGCCATGATCTTCGCTTTCAGCTCTTCGAAGAGCTGCCGGATCAGGACGTCCTTCGTCTCGAAATAGCGGTAGATCGTTCCCGCCCCGACACCCGCCTTCTCGGCGATCATGGCCATGGGTGCCCCGTGGAAGCCATGCTCGGCGATCAGCTCCAAGGCTGCCTGCAGAATCTCGTCGCGCTTGGTGGGTGTTTTCATGGAAACGTCTGCAACTCCTTTTGAAAAGGTCTGGAATGAACGTTCGCTCCGCTTAAGGGACCACCGATAAATTGTCAAGTGATTTTTTGATGACGGATCGGAACCGACCCGTTATCGCGGCGGATTTTAGCTTCCCCGCCGGCCTGGCTCGTCACGGTCCTGCCAGTTTCATTCCGAGTGCCCGGGCCTCCTTCATCACCTTTTCGTCGGCCTTGATCTTTCCGGCCTCCATGGCACTGCCGTAGACCATGCCGACGAGGTCGGCCTCCACGTAGGCATAGGCATCCTGAAAGGCCCGGAGGGCGTTGACGGCGCCGGAGTCGAAGGGGTCTTCCCCGCCGTAGGCCATGGCCACGGCGATCCGCTTTCCCCGGAATGGGTCCATCCCATAGGCGGGGAGGGCAAAGCAGCGGTCCATCCAGAGTTTCGTCTGGGCGGTCATGGTGAACCAGTAGACCGGACTGGCGATGACCCAGGCGTCGGCGGCCAGGAGTTTCGGGTAGAGGGCCTGCATGTCGTCATCGAGGGCACAGCGCTTCGCGTTCTTTTTCTGGCAGGCCATGCAGCCCTGGCAGGGCGAGATCTTCATGCCGTGGAGAAACACCGTCTCCACCTCCGCCCCCTTCGAGGCGGCTCCCCGGGCGATCTCCCCGGCGAGGACCGCCGTGTTCCCCTTCTTCCGCGGGCTTCCCAGAAGCACCAGCACCTTCTTTCCCGTCTTGTTCTTCGGCATCGGGCATTTCTCCTTTGCTTTGGTATTCATGATGTTCCCTGGAGTGCTCCGGAGGACTCTGCGTTCCCCCGGGCGATCGGTAATCCTGCCCCACCGATGAGCCGTTCGGCCTGCGGCGGGGATCATTCCCCGGAGGCTGCCCGCTTTCGCAGTTCCCTCCGCAGGATCTTGCCCATGGGATTACGCGGCAGATGATCGACGACAACCACGCGCAGGGGCCACTTGTGCCGGGAGAGATGATCCCTGCAGTGCTGAAGGAGGCACTCTTCCGTGGCGGTCGCATCCTGTCTCAGCTCCACGTAAACGACGGCCTCTTCCCCGACGACCGGATCGGGCATGCCGACGGCCACGGCGTCCCGGACGGCCGGGTGGTGGTGGAGAACCTCTTCGATGTCGCGTGGATAGATGTTGAAGCCGCCGCGGATGATCAGGTCTTTTTTCCGCTCCATGATGTACAGGTAACCGTCCTCGTCCATCCGCGCCATGTCTCCCGTGTACAGCCAGCCCTCCCGGAAGATCCGGGCGGTCTCCTCGGGGAGGTTCAGGTAGCCGGCCGCAACGCTGGGACCACGGACGATCAGTTCCCCCACCTCTCCGGGGGCGACATCCAGATCCCGGTCGTCGACGATCCGCACGTCCACGGAAGGGATCGGCTGGCCGACGGAGTCAGGCTTGACGGGACGGCCCTGGTAATTGGTGCTGACCGCCGGCGCCGCCTCCGAGAGCCCGTAAGCCGGGTACACGGTGCAGTGGAATGTCTCCTCGAAGCGCCGGAGCGCTGGGAGGGGAAAGGGCGCCGACCCGGCCAGGCATTTCTTCAGCGACGAGAGGTCGTGCTTCGCCGCCTCCGGGCTGGCCAGCATCATCATGAACATGGCCGGGACTCCCGGGAAATCGGTCACCCGGTGTCTCTCGATCAGGGCGAAGGCCTCCTCCGCCTGGAATTTCCGCAGCAGGACGTGCAGATTGCCGTACTGATAGGCCTTGTTCATGGTCGTGATCCCGAAGGAGTGGGACAGGGGCAGGGCCACCAGCGTCACGTCCGACGCCTTCGTTCCGTGGGCGCGGGCCGCGTTGACGGCATTGGAGTATAGATTGGCGTGGGTCAGGATCACGCCCTTGGGGTTCCATGTCGTCCCGGCCGTGTAGAGAATGACGGCCCGATCCTGTTCCGCCACGCCCGTCGGATCGCCGCTGTCTTCTTTCAGCAGCGAGCGGAAGGAGAGCGTGCCTGGTGGATGGTCGTCTCCGGTGAGGATGAAGTGCCGCAGGGTCTTTACGGATTCAGGGAGTTTTCTGTGGCGCTCGATGATCTCCCGGCTGGTGATGAGCCCCGCGGCCTCGCAGTCGTTCAGGATGTGGAGCAGCTCCGTCTCCCCCACGGACGGGATGATCGGGACGATGACGGCGCCGCACCGAAGGATTCCCTGGTAGCCGACGATGACTTCGGGGCAGTTGGGCAGCAGCACCGCCACCCGGTTGCCCCTGCCGATGCCGAGCCTTCCCAGGCCGACGGCCAGCCGGTTGGCATCCCGGAGGATTCCCGCATTGGTGAAAGTCTCCCCTTCGAAGACCAGGAACGGGTATTCGCCGAAGCGGCTGAGGTTGTCGTCGGCGAGCGTGATGAGGTTCATGCTTCCTGATTCCTCCCGGCGTTGGAGATCGTGCTGCCGCTCAGGTTTTTTTCAGCCGTTCCTGGGCCTTGCAGGCGTCCTTGATTCCCAGGGTGCAGGCCATCCCGGCATCCTCCATGGATTTCGCGATTTCCCCCTTCCGATAGTAGCAGTTCCCCCGGTTGTAGTAGGCCCAGCCGTTGTTCGGACGAAGCTCGATGGCCTTCGTGAGTGTGGTGATGGCCTCGTCGTACCGCTTGCTCCTGCTGTGGATCCATCCCAGCCAGTTATATGCGTCGGCGTTTCTGGGGTTCAGCGCCACCGCGCGGTTGAGGTCCGCCACGGCGCGCACTTCCTGGTTCTGTCTCGCCAGGGCCCGGCCCCGCAGGTAGTGGGCCGTGTCGTTCGTCGGATCCGCCTCGATGGCCCGGCTGAAGGAGGCGACGGCCTGCTCCAGCCTGTTCTGCTTCAGGTGCAGCAGGCCCTCCCTGAGGGGCTCCGCGGCGGCGGACTTGCGCACGGTGACGGGGATGTCGCCGGAGCGCTCCGCCCGGGGCGTCTCAACGACGAGAGGTTGCATCCTTCCCTGCCGATCCTCGTAAGAGGCTGTCAGGATCTTCCAGGCGCCGCGCTGTTTCGCCAGGGTCGCCTGGACCTTGGTTGATCCCGTCGTTCCTTCCACGAGGAAGGTCATGGAGGCCCGTCCAAACTGCCCGGAGGTGCTGATGCTGACGGGGAACCAGGGCTTCACGTCCCGGACCTCTCCCACCTCCTGGCGGATCTGGGGGTTCTGCTTCAGGTAGGCCTCGCAAAGCCTGAAAGGATCAGACTCGCGGAGGAAATCATAGGCGGCGGAAAGGACAAGGACGACCCCCAGGATGAGGAGGAAGGGCAGTGCTCGCCAGCCCCCGGCCTTGGGTTTGACCGGCTCGTAGGACCCGGCCGGTGTCGGTGACGCGGGTGGGGACGGCGAGGAGTGCATGCCCTGATTGGATTGTTCTTGCTTCTTTTTCCTCAGGATTTCCAATGCCTTCATGACCGGTGCCTCCTTCCTGGCGATCCGGGACCCCGGTTCCCCGGTTCTCCCGCATCCGGAATCATGGGTACGCGTCTCGCCGCGAACCTCTGTGGATGACTCAGATGAGAAATTCAGGGCGAACCCGGCCCCGCCCGTCAAACAGGATCCCCTCCCGTTCCAGCAGAGCCCGTTTCAGGGCCAGGCCGCCGCCGAAGCCGCCCAGGCTGCCGTCGGAACGGACGACCCGGTGGCAGGGGATTGCCAGGGGGAAGGGGTTGGATGCCATCGCAGAGCCGACGGCCCGGGCCGCGCCGGGACGGCCCGCGGCGGCGGCCAGCGAGCCGTAGGTCCTCACCTTTCCCCGGGGAATCCGACCCGTTTCCATGAGAATCAGACGCCGGAAGGGAGCCAGAGGGGCCATCTCCAGTTCCTCGAAAGGCACAGGGGCAGCCTCCCCGCGAAGGAGACGGCCAAGGGCTTTTTCCATCTTTCCATTCGATCCGGTCACCGACGGGAGCGCCTCGGGGAAGTCGAGGCCGATCCTGCGGGACAGATCATGGCGGGGAGCGGGAAGATAGATGTGGACGATGAGGCCGGTGCTCCGGACCACCGCCGCGATGCCCAGCTCCGAGCGCAGCAGGTGGAACCTGGGGATTCCAGCCGTTTCTCCGTGCGATCCGCCTTCACGTCTCATGGAAACCTCCCGGACCGGTCATGTCATGTGTTCGATGACGATCTGGATGCCGATGCCGATCAGGATCAGCCCTCCCACCAGTTCCACCTTTCGGCCGAAGAGAGACGCCAGCCGGCTTCCGGCCAGCATCCCCGCCATGGTCATCCCGAAGGCGACGAAGCCGATGACGGCGCTCGGGTACAGGATGGGCGTCTTGAGCAGGGCCATGGTCATCCCCACCGCCAGGGCGTCGATGCTCGTGGCCACCGAGAGCATCAGGAGCGTCCAGCCGCGCGTCGGGTCGCCCCGGTCTTCCCGCTCCTTTCCGTTCCCGGCGAGAGATTCATGGATCATCCGGGCGCCCACGATGAGGAGGAGCCCGAAGGCCACCCAGTGATCGTACTCGGAGATCCGCTCGACGACGGTTCTTCCCGCCAGCCAGCCGAGGATCGGCATGAAAAACTGGAACGCCCCGAAGGAAATCGAGAGCCGGAGAACGGGGCCGGGGGAAACGCGCTGCCGGGAGGCGCCGATGCCGATGGCCACGGAGAAGGCGTCCATGCCGAGACCCACGGCGATGATCAGGATGGAAAGAAAACTCATGAACCAGCCGGGCCGCCCGGCAATTCCCGGAAGAAGGCGGCGATCCTCTCAGCGGTTTTCTTACCAATCCCGCCGGCCTTTTGCAAGGTCGGGACGTCGGCTTTGCGAACGGCGGCCGCGGAGCCCAAGGCCGAAAGCAGCGCCTTGCGGCGGGTCGGGCCGATGCCGGGGATCCCGTCCAGGGCGGAGGAGAGATCTTTTTTGGTCTTGCGCCGGTGAAGATAGTCCTGGGCGAACCGGTGCGCCTCGTCGCGGACCTGCTGGAGCAGGTGCAGGAGCGGGGGCCAGCGGGCCGGGTCGAGGGGGTCCCTGCGTTCGGGCAGGAATACCCGGTCGCCGCGGACCTCTCTGCCTCCGGGCGGATGCTCCCGGGATTCCTTGGCCAGGGCAATGACTTCCACACCTGTCGTGCCGGTGTCCCGAAGGGCCGACAGGGCCACCCGCAGGTGCCCTTTCCCGCCGTCCACAACGATCAGGTCGGGCAGTTCACTGTCCCCGGAGAGGCGCCGCCGGAGAACCTCGTACATCATGCCGTAGTCGTCGATGCCCGGCCCGCCCCGCCGTAAAGGCCGCTTTGGAGCCGACGGCAACCTCCGCCCCGATGCTGGCGATGTCGAAGCACTCGATCCGCTCCGGGATCTTCTTCAGGCCGAGCTTCTGCATGGCCAGTTCCAGGGCCGCCCGGGGATCGGACCCGGTCGAACGCGCCGTCTCGACGGCATTCCCGGCGTTCCGGACGGCCATCTCCACGAGCTTTCGCGGCTCCCCCCTCCGGGGGACGGAAAGCGTGACCCGCCGTCCGCTCCGTTCGCTCAGCCATTCGGCGACGACCTCCCGGTCCGGGATGTCGCCAGGCAGGAGGATCTCCGGCGGTATGTGGGTCTCCCCGTCGTAGTAGCGCTTCAGGATGGCCGAGAGGATCTCCTCCCGATCGAGGGCGAGGCGGATCGGGGGGAAGAGGCGCTGCCCCGTGACCTTCCCCTTCCGGACGTAGAGGACGCAGGCCTGGGTCAGGCTTTCCTCCCCGTGGATACCGAAGACGTCCCGATCGCGGTAGGTCATGGAAAGGACGTGCTGCTTTTCCAGGACCCGCTCGATCGACCCGATGCGGTCGCGGAGCAGGGCTGCCTCTTCGAATCGGAACGCCTCCGCGGCCTTTTCCATCCGCCGGCGGAGGTCCGCCAGGAGCACCCGCTCCCGGCCCTCCAGGAATGCAAGGCTGTCCTTCACGAGGGCAGCATAGGGAGCCGCCTCGATGAGGCCCGTGCAGGGGGCGGAACAGCGGCGGATCTGGAACTCCAGGCAGGGCCGGCGGCGGCCGCGGAAGTCCGCGTCCCGGCAGGTACGAAGGGGGAAGAGGCCGTGGAGAAAGGAGAGGGTCTCCCGGGCCGAGGTACTCGACGGGAAGGGCCCGAAGTAGCGGGCGCCGTCCTTGCGCGGGCGGCGGACGAGCTGGTAGCGCGGGAACGGGTCCCGCGTGTCGAGGCGGATGTGGAAGTAGGCCTTGTCGTCCCGGAAATCGACATTGTAGCGGGGGCGGTGCTCCTTGATGAGGGTGTTCTCAAGGAGGAGGGCTTCCTTCTCCGTGGCGGTGACGATGAACTCCACGTTGTGGAGGCGGCCGACGAGGAAGGGGATCATGAACCGCCCGTCCGTTCCGCCGGCGTAGCTCCGGAGGCGATTGCGGATGTCCTTGGCCTTGCCGACGTAGAGGATGTTCCCTTCCCGGTCCTTCATGAGATAGACGCCGGGTCCCCGGGGGGCGCCGTCCACGATGGCATCCAGGGTGGGCCGGTCCATGGCTATCCCTCCAGGCGCCGCACGGCGCGCAGGACCTGGATCGATTTAATCTCCCGCCCCAGGAGGTGCCGGATGAAGCGGGCCAAGAGGGTCCGGCCTTCCTCCGCCGCCTGGCGGGTGAAGGCGATCCGCCCGATCCGGTCGAGGTCCGCTTCCTTTCCCAGAAG
>PHBD01000058.1 GCA_002841865.1 Deltaproteobacteria bacterium HGW-Deltaproteobacteria-19 | reverse complement strand
ATTATATTCATAAGATGCGGCGACTTGACCCGCCCGTAAACGTCCTCATTGACCAGCATTGCCGGCGCGAGGCCGCACGCACCGATGCAGCGCACGACATCGAGCGAATAGCGCCGGTCCTCCGTCGTGCCCCCTACCTTGATCCCGAGTTCTTTCTGGGCCTTGTCCAGGACCTCCTGGGAACCCCTCACGTAACATGCCGTCCCGAGACAGACCTTAACGCTGTTGCGTCCCTGGGGCACGGTGGAAAAGAAATTATAGAAGGTAATGACGCCATAGACCTCATTGAGTGACACATTGAGCCCTTCGGCGACCATTTCCTGGGCCTTTCTCGGAAGATAACCGAAAAGGTTCTGCGCCTTGTGCAGGACCATAATGAGGTCCTCTCCCTTCCCCCGATGTTCCATAATGATTTCTTCGAGCCGGGGGTAGAGCTCTTCCTCCTGAACCTCGGCACAGTTGCATTGCTTTTCTGACATCTTGTTCCCTCCCTTAGAGTGACCTGACAATCAAATTCACTTGGTCGGCAGTATCTTGCCGTCCACGGTACTCCGTTTATAGTAGTGAGTATGGAGAAGCTTGTGGGCCTTCTCCGAATTCGGTTTCTCCAGAAATCTTTCGTACAGCGCCTGAACGGAAGGGTTCTCGTGGGAACGCCTCAGCGGCAGACTGCGGTCTTCCTCGTACAGGGATTCGCCTCTTCGGGCCCGCTTGGCAATGTTGCTGCCCCAGGACTGGCCGCCGCCGCCAACGCATCCGCCGGGACAGGCCATGACCTCGATGAACTGGTATTCCGATTTTCCGTCTTTCGCGATCTGGTCCCTCACCTTGTTGAGAAGCGCCCTTGCCTGGCCGCCGCTATGGGCCACGGCAACCTTTACCTTCGTCCCGTCGATATCTATCTCGGCTTCTTTGATCCCCTTGAGGCCCCGGACGGGTTTTATTTCCACGTCCTCCAGTTCCTTGCCGTGCTTGCCCTGGGTATCGACCAGGTTGTCGCTCCGGAGCAGGCAGGGCTTGAGTTTCCCGTCCGAGGTCACGCGCAGGCGGTTGCAGAATGCGCAGAACTCCGTATTGTGGAGGGGGCGGACCACCTCGATCTCGGCGCCGTCGAGGCAGTACTTCTTCCGGTGGTGCATCCTGCGGGTGACGACCTGGGTCGCCCGATCGTTTAAGTCCCGCTCGACGCTATCCACGTCTCCGTGGAACTTGCACTCGTTGAACTCCATCAACTCGATGACCTGCAGGATGAGGTCCTTTTTGCCCCGGACGAATGCCATGAAATCGTCCAGTTCATCCTCGTTGATGCCGTCGAGGAGCACCATGTTGAGCTTGACCGGGGTCAGTCCGACCTCGATCGCCGCATCGATCCCGGCGAGAACGTCCGCGAGACAGTCTTTCCCCGTAATGGCCCGGTAGCGCTCCGGGCGGAGCGTATCGAGGCTGACGTTCACCCGGGCAAGCCCGGCCTCTTTGAGTTCTGCAGCCTTTGCGGCAAGCAGCGTCCCGTTTGTCGTCAGGGAGGACTCGACGCCCGGCGGCACCGAGCGGATGATATCGACAAGATCACGGCGGAGCAGGGGCTCGCCGCCGGTGAACTTGATACTTTTAACGCCGAACTGCACGCCCACACGCATCAGCTCGGCGATATCCTCGGCACTCATCTGCTCCTTCGGGAGCACCTCACCCTCGGCGTGGCAGTAGATGCACCGCAGGTTGCACCGGGAGGTCAGGCTGATCCGGAGGTTGCTCACAGTCCGGTTATACGGGTCCTTCAGCATCATCGCATCTTCCTTTGAAGTTCTTTGCAATAATGTAAGTCTCGGCACTCCCTTTCCGTGACGCCTTCGTCCGATACCCGCGGACAGAATAGAAGTGCTTCTTTGCCTCGGCCATCAATTCCCCGAAGAGCTCGCCCTGGAACGACTTTATTACCATGTTGCCGCCGGGCTTTAAGAGCGTGCAGGCAAACGCCAGAGCATCCTCGCCAAGCCCGATTGCGCGAGCCTGGTCGTAGGTCTTCTGGCCGGAGAGTTTCGGTGAGGCATCGGAGACCACGATGTTGACGATCCCACCGGCCTCCTCGCGGATGCGCTCCTGAACAAGAGGATCGGTAAAGTCCCCGACGATGGTGGTGACGCCTCCGATGGGCGCGATCGGGTTGAGGTCCACGCCGATGACCTTCCCTCCGGTCAGATCGCGGAGCACCTGCAACCAGCTGCCCGGCGCCGCCCCGAGGTCGACGACGTTATCACTGGGTCTGATGATATCGTTGCGCTGCTGGATCTCCAGCAGTTTGTAGGCGGCCCGTGCCCGGTATCCCGCCTTCATCGCCTTTTTATAGACGCTGTCTTTTGACCATTGAGAACCCATTGCGAGATTACCCTCCACTTGAGGCTGACAGATGTACTTGACCCATCAAGCATTATCAAGGAGATTATGGATAGTATTTGATGCCGTTAATCATCAATGATACGGTTGCGGAGTACGGGCGACCGGAGTCTGCTGTGACCCCTCCCACGATAGGCGCCATGGGCTTCCGGTCTTGATCGTAAAGCACTATAATGAAAAGTGTGATTACCATCCACTTAACTGAATGAAAAGGGTATTATAACCAGACTGCATACTATCCTCTATGAGGCCTGCGAGCGGTCGGATAATCGATTTTGTCAGTCTCCAGGGGAACCCCGGGACTCAGTCTGCATATCGGGGTGCAATTCGACGATACCTGGATTTCGTCTATGGCCCGGTCCGGAAAGGGCACCACGCGACTCAGGAGGAGGGGCACCGGTACGAGGAACTTGCCGAAGACTATTTCACCGGAGGGTATAACCACGCGGTTGACTTGCAGCGGTTCGCAGCGTCCTTGAACGCAGCAAAGACTCCGCCGAAAACAGCACAGTTCTGGCTCATTGTCGCCAAGGAGTTCTTCAAGTTCAACGGGGTGATCATCGACGACGACCTCTGGAAGATGACAAAGCGGCGCGGGCCGAAGGGGCGTCGGGCACGGACACGCGAGGCGACGTTCAACAAAGATCTGATTCAGAAGATCCTGCCGTTCATGCCCCTGCAGGTGCGAGCGGTCTTCCTGACAATGGTTAGCTCGGGGACGCGGATCGGGGAGACTCTGGATCTGACGATGGCCGATATCCACCTCGACGAGGAGCCGGTCCGGATCGAGATCCCCGGGGACATCACCAAGTCCGGCGACCCCCGGACGACCTTCATCTCCCGGGAGGCAGCCGCCGCCATCCGCGCATGGTTCGGAGTGCGGGACGAGTGGATACGATCGTCTGCGAACCGGAACAAGGGGCTGCTCAAGTATCATGGGCAAGAGGCCCGGCCGCGGTCCGGGGAGGAAGCCCGACTGATCTTCCCGGCCCGGGCCACCACCATCCAGGCGAGTTTTTGGGGTGCCCTGGAGAAGGCCGGGCTGACCATGGAAGACATTTCCTGTTGCGTGGGGACCGGTTACGGCAGAAACGGCATCCCCTTTGCCCGCGCCGTGGAATCGGAGATCACCTGCCATGGCAAGGCAGCCCAGTGGCTCAAGCCGCAGATCCGTATGGTCATAGACATCGGGGGCCAAGACGCAAAGGCCATCAGGATTGATGAGACGGGCAAGGTGGTGCGCTATGCATACAATGACCGGTGTGCCTCCGGAACGGGAAGGTTTCTCGAGATCATGGCAGCTTCCATGGGCGTGGATCTCGACGCCATGGGTGATATCTCATCTCAGGCGAAGAATCCCGTCTCACTGTCCAACCAGTGCGTGGTCTTTGCTGAGACCGAAATCATATCGCTCATCAATGCGGGCAGGGAACTTCCGGATATCGTGAACGGCCTGCACAAGGCTTTGTCCCACCGGGTGGCATCTCTGGCCAGGAGCATCGAACTGGACAGCGAGATCACTATGACCGGGGGAGTAGCGAAAAACCAGGGCATGTTTGACGCCCTTCAGGATGCCCTCGGAGTAAAACTGATCCGGATGGACACGGACCCCCAGATCATCGGCGCTGTCGGGGCCGCCCTTCTGGCCGGTCAAACAGCTGCCGGGAACGGGTGACAAACATCATGGAGCTCTTTACCGATACCATTTCAGCCGTGCGTACTTTTGTCAACCAGGCACCTGGAAGACAATCCTGGGCAGCTGAAAAGAAATCCTCCTGGCCCGAAGGCGGCGGACGGAATATCGTGCTGAAGGAAGACCTGGGCCTGGAACTGGGCAGCCCGCAAAAGGAGTCTCTATCCTGTCTTCTGTGGACGCATGACCTGGCTTCCATTGAAAATGGCAGGATAACGCTCATGGGACCCGACTTCACGGAAAGCATGGGAGAAAGCCTTCCCTTCGGCAAGGTGGTGCTGGCAGGCGTGGAAGGCTTCACGGAAGACAACGCCTATGACCTGCACAAAGATTTGGATTTTCTCCGGTACAGCATCAATCTCAAGGGTTTCATGATGAGGTCTGTATCCCAGTATATGAGAGAGTGGTGCAGGATCAGCAGCACCGCAATTCGGGATGGATTCTCTGCGCGCACTCTGGGCTCGGCACTGATCAATCTTTTTCTTGAAAAACCTTTTGTGAAGGCCGCGGAAGTCATCTACCTCACGTCCAGTCCTGAGGGTGTAATCCGGCTCAGGGAGATCACCTCCGGGGCGGAAAAGATCATCGCAGCCATGAATAAGATGGCTTCGGAGATGGATTTTGAATGTGAGAGCTGCGATTACCAGGAGGTATGTGACGATGCCTCCCAGCTCAAGGCCATGAGGAACAGGCTCATGAAGAAGTCACTGGAGGCATGCGTTGACTGACACCAGGATAGTGGCAATGTGCGGCAAGGGTGGCGTGGGAAAGACCTCGATTTCCGCGCTCATGGTAAAAATACTTTCCGAATCGAACGGCAGAAGGATCCTTGCCATTGATGCGGACCCTGCCGTGGGACTTGCAACGTCCCTGGGCATCTCCGTGCGCAAGACTGTAGATGACATCCGGAAGGACCTCATCAAAAAGATCCAGACCGGTGATGCACCGGGAAACCGTCAGACGCTGGAGCTGCTCGATTATGAGGTGTTCAATGCACTCGAAGAGCGTGACGGGTATGCCCTCCTTGCCATCGGAAGGCCTGAAGACGAAGGCTGCTTCTGCAAGGTGAACAACCTGCTCAAGGATATCATCCGTGATCTGGCCGGCAAGTTCGATATCGTGCTCATTGACGGAGAGGCAGGTATCGAACAGATCAACAGGCGCGTCATGAAGACCGTGGACCACCTTGTCCTTGTCTCGGACACCTCGGCAAAGGGCATCGGCGTGGCCAATACCATAGCCCTCGTGGCCTCTGATAAAAAGGCCGTCGACTTCAAACACATGGGACTTGTGCTCAACCGCGTAAGGAACGAAGCAGAGGCCCACGACATCAGCACAAGGACAAACCTGGAGATTTACGGATGGCTCTGTGATGATGAGGCCATCAGGGATTTTGATTTCAGGGGTGCCCCCCTGACATCAATGCCCGAAAATTCACCGAACCTGAGTACTGTTCTGGACATCCTTAAAAAGATGGATCTGATTGCATAATGCTGTGGGCCTGGAGGGAACACATTGAATACGGAGAAACCAAAGATCATGAAGGTGTTTGACGAGTTCCTGGAAAATCCCCAGAACCGTCTGGTCGAGCAGGCGGTACAGAGCGGACGAATACCCATCGGGTATTCCTGCTCATTCGTGCCCGAACCCATTCTCATGACGGACAGGCTCTTCCCTGTGCGTCTCCATGCCATGGGAGTGGCAGGCACGGAGCTTGCCGACAATTATCTCTCCAGCCTGCTGTGCTCATACACCCGCAGCATCCTTGAGTTTGCCATGGATGACCGGTACGACCTGATCAGGGGTTGGGTATTCGTCCCGTCGTGCGCGCACATGCAGCGCCTCACGGACAACCTTGACTATCTCAAGAAGCCTTCCTTCATCCATGTGATCGACGTGCCGCGCAAAGTGAACAGCACCACCGTGGCATGGCAGACAGAAGAGCTCCATATGCTTGCAGATAAGCTTTCAGCACATTTCAACATCGATACAAGTGATCATGCGCTTATGAAGGCCATCGACGAGTGGAATCATTTCTGCTCCGTTGTGAACAAAATCGGAGAATTAAGGAAAAGACCGAATCCTCCCATCACAGGGGCCGAGTTTCATTGTGCGGTTATGGCGTCCCTTGCCTCGCCAAAAGACCTGATACTTCCGCACCTCGAGACCCTGTACGACGAAATCAAGCATCAGGATGCTAAAGAAAAATACCGTGCCCGCCTCATGTTGGCAGGCGGCCATCTTCATGACCCTGAGTTCATCCGCGTCATCGAGTCCCAGGGCGGACTTGTGGTAGCCGACCGCTTCTGCACCGGTTCCATACCCGGCCTCAATCCTGTCAAGGTCAATGGTGACCCCTTCAGGGCACTGGCGGAACAATCCTTTGAAAAGGCACTCTGCCCGCGCATGATGGAAGATTTCGAGCGCCGTCTTAAACTCATCATGGATACGGTGAAGGAATACAAGGTGGACGGTGTTGTTCTCGAGGTTATCAAATTCTGCGACCTCTGGGGAGTGGATGCCATGCCGCTCGTGAGCGCCCTGCGCAACGAAGGGATACCGGTGCTGAAACTGGAGCGTGAATACCGCCTCGGCAGTGAAGGCCAGCTGCGCACCAGGATTCAGGCATTCATTGAAAGTATGGGCAAGTAGTGGCTTGAAAATGGAGGAATCCCGGAAATGACAAACACACGTGCATACCCAAAATCCCTGGTCATGAGACTGTCGGAGACGGGGAAAAGGTTATGGCAGACATCCCTGCCGGAATATCTCATGAACTCACCGGACCTGAATGCCGCGCTTACCTATATGAAATACTGGGCGCTCAACTACAACGAA
>PHBD01000021.1 GCA_002841865.1 Deltaproteobacteria bacterium HGW-Deltaproteobacteria-19 | reverse complement strand
ATTTTCGATTTCCCTGAGAATCTCGCCCAGAATCTCCCTCTCGATGTCCTGACGCCGCCGATTGTAGACATCCAACTGTCGGGCCAGCGTCCGAGCTACCTCCATGTCTTCCGTCATCAGTAGATCCACTGCATCCCGGGGGGATGCGATGCGGCCGGCGGCGTTGATGCGGGGAATCAGGTTATAGGAGGCCTTGGTGGAGTCCACTACCTGGTTGTCAATTCCGCAGATTTCCTTGAGAGCCCGGATGCCTGTGCGCCGCCCTTCCGTAATCAGATCCAGGCCGACTTTGGCGAGGATGCGGTTCTCGTCGATCAGGGGGGATATGTCCCCGATCGTCCCGAGCGCTACCAGATCCAGGTATTGCCTGAGGTTAGGGTAGGTGCGACTGCTCCAGAAGCCTTCCTCACGGAGAACCCCTCGCAGCGCGATGAGGAAATTGAAGGCAATCCCCACGGCGGCCATATCCTTGAAGGGGAAGGGACAGTCGGTACGGTGGGGATTGATGACGGCTGCGGCGTCGGGCAGGGTGGACGGGACCTCGTGATGATCGAGGATGATCGTGTCGATACCGAGGCTTTTCGCATAGGTGACTTCGTCGGAATCAGAGATGCCGCAGTCAACCGTTACGATCAGGTTTATGCCCTGGCTTTTGAACCGGTCAATGGCTGTCCGGTTGAGGCTGTAGCCCTCCCCGATCCGATCCGGGATGTGATAGGAGACGGATGGATCGATGCGGCGGAAGAACGTCAGGAGAAGCACAACGGAGGTGATCCCGTCCGCGTCATAATCACCGTAGATGACGATGCTCTCCCGGTTGCGAAAGGCCTTGATCAGGCGGTTGACGCCCTTCCTCATGTCCTTCATCAGGTAGGGATTGTGAAGGTCCGTAAGGGAAGGGGAGAGAAAGCGCTTCGCGTCGTCGATCTCCAGGATATCCCGGCTGGTGAGGATCTGGGAGACGATAGGAGAGAGCCCGAATTCCGAAGACAGCTTCTCCTGAATACCGGGATCCACTTCCGAGAGGCGCCAGCGGGTTATCGGGAGGCTCTTTGGCTGCATCATCCACTCAGGTAAGGAATCAGATTCGTTAATAAAATCTTGTACTCTCTAACATACGGACTCCGGTCGGTCAAGGGAAGAGTGGAAAAAAGAAGGCCATGGCTTTCGCCATGGCCTTCCGTGTTCACCCCGGCAGCTGCCGGGATATGGATTCGATTACAGACCGCTCTTGAAATCGTCGCGCATCAACTCGCGGGCGATGATCATGCGGCGGATTTCCGACGTGCCGGCGCCGATCTCCCACAGTTTCTGATCCAGGAAGTGACGGGAAATGGCGTACTCGGTGCAGTAGCCGTAACCGCCGTGGATCTGGATCGCGTCGAGGCCGATCTTGGTTCCCATTTCGCCCGTGTACAGCAGCGCGGCTGCGGCCATCCGGTCGAGGTCCGTACCCTTGCCGCCGGACTTGTTCGTCAGCGTGTCGGTGTAGGCGGCGGCGCTGTAGGCCAGCCACTTGCCGGCTTTGTAGCCGCAGTACATGTTCGCCAGCTTCTCCTGAATGGTCTGGAAGGAGGCGATGGGCTTGCCGAACTGCACTCTTTCCTTCGCGTACTTCAGGGAGAGCTCGAGGCAGGTCCTCTGGCCGCCCAGGGTGCAGCCGGACAGCGTGATGCGCTCGGTGCAGAGGCCGCTCGTGAGGATCGCGACGCCCTTGTTCAGCCCGCCGATGAGTGCGCTTTCCGGAAGTTCCATGTCCTCGAAGGTGATCAGGGCCGTGGGGGAGGTCCTCATGCCCCACTTCTTGATCTTCTCGCGCTTGCAGCCCTTGACCTTGTCGAACTCGAAGCAGAAGGCGCTGATGCCCTTGGGGCCGGCAGCGGGATCGGTCTTGGCGTAGAAGGTCATAAACTGGGCAACGGGGCCGTTGGTGATGAAGATCTTGGAACCGTTGATGATGTACTTGTCACCCTTCTTTTCAGCCTTTGTGGCCATGGACATGGCGTCCGAACCGGCGTTGGGCTCGGTGATGCCGAGGCAGCCGATCCACTCACCCGTGCAGGCCTTGGGGAGGACGTATGCTCTCTGCTCTTCCGAGGCATTCCGGCGGAAGTTGTCGAAGCAGAGGGTCTGGCTCGCGCCGACCGTCATGGAGAGGGCGTTGCTGACGCGGGCGATGGTCTCGTAAACGAGCAGTGTTTCCACGTAGCCGAGGGCTGCTCCACCATACTTTTCATCGAAGACGATTCCGTTCACGCCGAGATTTCCCAACTCCTTGAAGATCGTGGGGGGCATCTCGTCCACTTCATACATGTGCTCCATCTGCGGCTCCAGCCAGGTCGTGGCCCAGCGGTAAACCTGATCCTCCAACATCCTTTGTTCTTCGGTGAAAGTGAAATCTAACGCCATAACTCTTACCTCCCTTTTATTGAAGTGTGAAAAAATTCAAACCAGTTGTGGCACCCGAAGAAAGGCCTTCAAATTGCCATAACAATCTGTATGCCTTTGATTGAATTGCACGCACGCTGGTTTTGCTTGCAGTTTTGAAGAGGGGTACCTGGGCACCACTCTTCTTCCGTACGAAAAACTTTACGCATCTGGGGGTAGAGTGAAACGCCAAGCGCAGAACCACTCCTCCGGATGAGCATCCGGGGTGCAGCCGACACATTCCGTGCGGATCCGGTTGTCGATTGCCTCAGCGACATCCCTCTATTCCACAAGACCTGCTGATTTACAAGGGTAATCTTCCAGATGCTTTTGTTGGGCGGCAATTTGGCGGCCAAATTGCCCACAAGGTTGAGCAAGGCCTCCCTGGGCATCTCCAGCAGCGCCTCCAGCACCCCGTTTTTCATCTCGAAGCCGAGTACCTTGGCCGGCCGATTCGTCTGGTTCTTGCAACTGTTCTCCCTTGCATTCTTGAGGACCTTCAGAGCCTTCTCCATACCTATCTAGTGTTCCACCTCCGTGAACAACATCACATGATGGAACATGGTCCGATAGAGCATGTCAACGACAAACCTTGCCAGGATTTCCTGGTTTAAGTCAGCCGATTTCATGATGCGTTCATCCATCATGTGTGTTCCTTATCCGGGATTATCTTCCTGTTCATGACCAAGTACAATTTTCCTCATTTCAATCGGGGAAGAAGTTCATATATTTAGCCACAATGAGGAAGAGTCCAATGATCCAGAAGATATAGGCCCACAACCGGATCTTCGAGAGCTTTTCCCGACGGCGCATGGCCTGATCGAGTTTTTCCTCCCGTTCGATTTCCACGGATTGCTTCTTTGTCATGGAATTCCGGCTTCCTTTTAAACGGGCGCGTGGAGAAACCGGCCTGCCACCGGGCTCTCCCTGCGCTGTTGAAAGATTGGATTACTTTCCGCTCTGGATTCCCTGATCCCACTCATAACCCCACACGGCGCTGCCCATGGGGATTTTGTAATTCCTGCGCTCCTCGCAGGCCGGGTATCGGCGTCCGCCGCCCTCTGCGGGAAGCATGGACACGGGAAACTTCGGCGGCAGGAGGCCGTTCTCGCGGGCTTCCCTCTCCAGCCATTCCCGGTCGTCCGGATGGGCTATGGAGATCAGGGCCGCCGTGCGCTCATAGCCGCTGAGGCCGCGGAGATTGACCATTCCGTACTCGGTGCAGATATAGTTGGCGAACTGGGCCGGCACGTCCACCGTCGAGCCCTCCGGCAGGAACGGAACGATACGGGAAGTGCCGTGCTTACTCCGGGACGTCATCGCCGCAACGCCGCGGCCGCCCTTCGACTGGGCGCAGAAAATGTGGAACTGGAAGAAGCCGCCCGACGAAGAAATGGGTCGCCTCTCGTAGAAGCCCGTGGAGATCTGGCCCAGGAGGTCGACGGCCACGCAGTTGTTGATGGAGATCATGTTGTCGATCCGGGTCAGGACATTCAGGTTGTTCGTATAGTCGATGTCATACGCCGCAAGGGCCTGGTTCCTGTGAATGGTCTCGTAGTACCATTTCACGTCCACAGGGAATGCGAAAGTCCATACACTCTTGCCACGGTCCAGCGTCTTGTAGGCGTTTGTGACCTGGCCGGATTCGATCAGCTTCATGAGGCCGAAGTTCAGCATTTCCGTGTGGACGCCGAGATCCTTGAAGCCTGCATCAGTCAAAGCGGCCACGCAGGCTGAGGGCAGTGAGCCAATGCCGAGTTGGATCACATCACGATCCCGCATGATCTGCATGACGTTCTCCGCGATCTGCTGTTCCACCGGACTGGGCTGGAAAGCCCTCTCGTTCATTTGTGGCCACCGGTATTTTTCGCAGTCCACCTCGACCCAGTAGTCCACGTCGTCGATGTGGATCGTGTTGAAGCGGCCGCCCTCCGCCCAAGGATAGTCGGAGCGGACCTCGAAGACGACCTTCCTGGCGGTCTGCCGGAAGATATTGCAGTTGTTGGTCCCGTAGGACATGTTGAAATAGCCGTGTGCGTCGGGGGTTGTGACGGCATTGAACCACCAGTCCATCCCGCGTTTTTCTTTCACGGCGTTGGCGAACCGGTAATGGTGGGCGTGCATGCCGTATGCCCATCCCCACTGGGCCCAGTCGGTGACGTTGTGCGTGTCCCGGGCCTTCCGGTTCCAGGGGAAAAAGAAGAATTCGTGAATGGTATGAAATCCCTGGTAGGGATCGATCTGCTGGAATTCCGGATGGGGATAGAACATCGCATACATCCAGAATTCAATGTCTTTCAACTGGCCGGGACCGTTGCCCAGCCGCCTGGCTACCGCCTCGGTGCAGACCGTGGAGTCGCCGCCGGTGCTGCCGTGGTTGATCCAGTCGCCCGACCTGACCATCTCCGCGACCTGTTCCGGTGTCCGTTTTTTGTCTCTGATTTTCTGTTGAACTGGTGTAGTCATTCCATAACTCTCGCAAAACCAATAACTCTATTGCTGCGGCTTTAAACGTACTACCTGCAGAAGATGAACCGATGGATGTCATCGGTTCATCGCATGATGTATGGCGAAGGAGAAACCCCATCCCCCCTCCTTCGCCGGACCGGTTCTGGCTGCTGGAAAAAACAGCTATATTGTTGGTAAGGATAAACTTTTTATTACGAGAATATCCCGATTCCTTGCCTGATCAGGCCATGAGCTGCGGAAGGCCCCCTGAGTACGAACTCGAAAAATCGCTTGTATAATTCGATAGTTACAGGATCCCAACCAGGTGGAATGAGATTGCTGGCAGTCTGTTATCAAGATTCAATGACAAATGCAACCATAAATAGGTTGGGAATATGTAAAAAAGGGCAGGCCCTTTTCGGAGCCTGCCCCCTTGAAGCAATTAAAGCATGCAGCTTGATTATTTAACGAGCGGCGGAAGAGTCGGGAACACCTTTCTGCCGTAGACTGTGTTGCAGACGACGGCACCCGCCATGTAAACACCGTACCAACCGCAGACCACGAGCAGCCAGCCGATGATGGGCTTGAATGTCGCAGGAGTCCCGTACCATCCGGAATCGACACCCACGATCATCCAGAGGACGACGTCGAGCGCGACGACCAGAATGAACAGGGCGCTCTTGGCATAGGCGGGGGTCACGACAGTCAGAAAGCCGGCACCGGCCATCCAGAGCCAACCCTCAACGTGAACGGCCTTCCCGAGCATGCCGCCCACGGCCTTGCCGATCCCTGCCTTGGCCGTTGCCAACTGCTCCGGAGTCAACATTTTGATGTCAGCCACACCAGCGGCCGCCATGGCTGCATCCATGGCCTCCTTGGCTGCCTTCGGCACGAAGACGAAACTGACCAGATACCATTTCATAAAAACGCTGATCGCCGCAGCAAACATGAAGAAGGCGGCGAAGAAGAGGAAGACGTTACCGCCGGTGATGTTGTGGTCTTTCAACTCCATGACTGCCGTTGTGTACTGGACGATTCCGCCGCCGATCAACCACGCGGCGAGGAGTGGTAATCCATTAATGTCAAGCTTTCCTAGAAACGAACAACCAAACCCGAAACACGCAACCGCGAGAGCTGCGAGACCAGCTGGTCCCGGTGTTGCAAAGCTGTGTTCTTGCGCCATGAATGATTCCTCCTTTTTTGTTTGTTACCGGTAATAATTTTTCTCCCTATTGTTTCCTTCCTCTCCTGATTCTGGTGCGGCATCCCCCCCTTCATGCCTTAATAGTATGACTTTGCTGTTGCTTCAGATACGGCTTCGCGATGCGAGTGTCCGGCAATCCCGCGGAATGGATCACCGCATTCGGGTTTCTTAATCCCAATCCCACAGGTTTCGCGGGATTCTTCGGAAGCTGGTAGTGAGAAAAAAGTGAGAGAAAATATTGCAGCAATGTCTAACACAATGAGTTTCCCTTTTGCAAGGTGAAAAATATGAACGCAGACTCGGAAAGTGTGATAAATAAACCTTGACAATGGCTTCGTGAGGGGATAGTCAATCCGACTTCATCCAAATGACCGCGCGGGATACCCCGCAAGGATGAACCCTCCCGGAGGGTTTTTTTATTTTATGCAGGGATGTGAAGGAAATGATCACCGACATTGCAAACGTTAGAAACATCGGCATCAGCGCCCATATCGACTCGGGCAAGACCACGCTGACGGAGCGAATCCTGTATTACACAAAGCGCATCCGCGCCATGCACGATGTGAAAGGGAAGGATGGCGTGGGGGCCACTATGGACTCCATGGAGCTGGAGAAGGAAAGGGGGATCACCATTGCCTCCGCCGCCACGTTCTGCCAGTGGAAGGGCCACGAGATCAACATCATCGACACGCCCGGCCATGTGGACTTCACAATTGAGGTCGAGCGGTCTCTCCGCGTTCTGGACGGAGCGATCCTGGTTCTCTGTTCCGTGGGCGGCGTCCAGTCCCAATCCATTACCGTCGATCAGCAGATGAAGCGCTATCACGTGCCCTGCATTGCTTTCATCAACAAATGCGATCGGAGCGGTGCCGATCCCTTCCGCGTCATCTCGCAGCTCCAGTCGAAGTTGGGTCACAATGCCGTGGCCATGCAGATTCCCATCGGCCTGGAGATTAATTTTTCCGGCGTCGTGGACCTTCTGACGATGAAGGCATTGTATTTCGACGGTGAGCACGGGGAAGAGGTGCGGGTCGAGGAAGTTCCGCCTGAGTTGGAGGAAAAAGCCCGAAAGAAACGGGAGGAAATGCTCGACGCGATATCCCTCTTTTCGGACGAATTGACGGAAGCTCTCCTGGAGGGTGGCCCTATATCGGAAGACCTTATCCTGGAGGCTGTCCGCCGAGGTACACTGGCGCGGCAGCTGACGCCGGTTTTCATGGGATCAGCGTACAAAAACAGGGGCGTCCAGCCGCTCCTCGACGCCGTGAGCCGTTACCTGCCATGCCCGTCGGACGTCGAGAACACGGCGCTGGATATGGACCATGAGGAAGTGCCCGTCAGCCTGTCCTGCGATCCGGAGCAGCCGACGGTGGCCTTTGCCTTCAAGCTGGAAGACGGTGCCTACGGGCAGCTCACCTATATCCGGGTCTACCAGGGAAGTGCCGCCCGCGGAACCACCGTCATCAATGCCAGGAGCGGGAAGAAGGTCAAGATCGGCCGTGTGGTCCGTATGCACGCCGATCAGATGGAGGACATCGACGCCGTAAACGCCGGCTACATCGGCGCCCTCTTCGGAATCGAATGCTCATCTGGCGACACCTTTATTTCTCCCGGCGTGAACCTCACCATGACGTCCATGTATGTTCCGGAACCGGTGATCTCCCTGGCTATTGTCCCGAAGGACAACAAGTCGCAGACCAACCTCTCGAAGGCCCTGGGCCGTTTCACCCGCGAGGATCCGACCTTCCGGACCCATGTGGACCAGGAAACCAGCGAGACCATCATCGAGGGCATGGGGGAACTTCACCTCGAGATCTACGTCGAGCGGATGCGGAGGGAGTACGGTTGTGAGGTGACAACGGGCCATCCTCGCGTCGCGGGCGCGCGCGAAACGGTATTCATCGACGGCATCAAGCAGGGCCGCATTCCCAAGGAATTCATCCCCGCCGTGGAAAAAGGCTTCCGGCTGTGCCTGGCCAAGGGACCGAAAATGGAGTTTCCCGTGACGGGAATCCGGGTGGTGATCAACGACGGGGCCTCCCATGCGGTGGATTCATCCGACATGGCCTTTCAGGCGGCGGCCCGGGGGGCGTTTCGGGAGGCTTACGGAAGGGCGAAGCCGATTATTCTGGAGCCGATCATGAAGGTCGTCGTCGAGACGCCGACGGAATTCCAGGGTGCCGTCATGGGTCTTCTGAACCAGCGGCGCGGCATGATCATCGGCGCCCAGGACGAAGGGCCCCAATGCGTCGTGGAGGCGCAGGTACCTCTGGCGGAGATGTTCGGATATTCGACAGTGCTCCGCTCCGCCACGCAGGGCAAGGCACAGTTCACCATGGAGTTTGCCGCGTACCGGCAGGTACCCGTTTCCATAGCGGAAAAGATCGCTGAAGAGGTGGCCCAGCGCAAAAAGAGCGCCGCCTGACATGACGCTGTTTGAATCCGCCGGCCGCCGGCGGGATTCGGCAGGAACATCCCCGGTCTGCGGGGAAATGAATGAATTAAAGACGGCAACGATCGTTCCGTGGAGGAGGAGAAAAGCCATGACGATCCGGGAAGAGCAGATTCGTGAGAAACTCCTGGAATCCCTGGCAGGGAAAGCCGAAGGCCTGCTGGAGGCGGGCCGGTTCGGAGCCGTTTTCGCCCATGCAGGAATCGGGAAGACCGCCCTGATGGTCCAGCTGGCGATCCGCTCCATGCTGCGGGGCAAAAACGTCCTTCACGTGAGTCTGCATGATCCGGTTCAGAAGGTCGCCCTCTGGTACGAGGAGTTGTTCCAGGATGCAGCGAGGCGGCAGGGGATGGCGGGGGCGCAGCGCCTCTGGGAGTCCCTGGTTCCCCACCGTTTCATCATGACGTTCCGTGTCGACGGATTCAGCGTTCCCCGCCTGGCGGAGCGCCTGGAGGACCTGGCTGCCCAGGGAATCTTCCGGCCGGAGATGGTTATCATCGACGGCTTTCCGTTTGAGGAAACCAGCCTGGAGGCCTTGGCCGACCTGAAGAAAATGGCCGGACAGGGTGGTTTCTACGGGTGGTTCACCGTTCATACGCATCGCTACGAGACGCCGGAAGCCGACGGGATTCCCCAGCGGTTGAAACCGGTTTCCAGCCTCTTCGATGTGGTCCTGGAAATGACTCCCGATAAGGAGAGAATCCGCATCCGTTCCCTGAAAGGCGCCGGATTGACCCTCGAGGGAGGATCCCTGCTGCTCGACCCGTCGAGCATGCTCATCCGGGCGGAGGTCGCCGGAGGCTGACGCTCGTCCTCCGAACCGCGGTGCATCAACTCGGCGTCCCGGCCCGGGACACCCGTTTCCCCTCGTCCTGTACAAAACGGGAGTCCGTCGCCCACCGGGCAGAGATATCCGTTACCAGACCCTCTTCCCGATTTCACGACATCAGCCTGTTTCCCCTTCGAAATAGTCAGCGAGGATTTCCGCGTGGTCGAATGCCAGGGCCGGCAGGGTTTCGCGCGTGAAAACGCCGATTTCACCCGCGTCGTCACCGGCCATTGGTTTCCCGGACGCCCGGCCGATAAAGACGGTCGTGATTGTATGCTGTCGGGGATCCCGGTCCGGCCGCGAGTAGGTGTGAAGCTGGCGGAGGAGAGTGACGTCCAGTCCCGTCTCCTCCCGGGCCTCCCGGACAGCCGCCTCCTCCAGGGACTCGCCGTAGTCCACGAATCCGCCGGGGAGCGCCCAGCCGGGGGGTGGATTCTTCCGCCGGATTAAAACAATCCCTTTTTCCAGTTCGATGATGATATCCACCGTAGGGACCGGATTGCGCCAGCATTCCTCGATGTGTCCGCAGGCGGGGCAGGTTTTCGCAGTCTTTGCGACCATGGCGGGCAGTTCTCCTTCCTGACGGCAGAGCAGCCGGATGACGGATCCTCCCCGGGTTCGCCGCGCAGGGGGGTGCTTTCCGTTCGTCGTCCGTCGAAGCATCCCCTCGGGGTGCGTCGCAGGCCGCGCTTTTTCATGCGTCATGTCAGAAGCGGCAGAAGATCCGGAGCCGAGGGAACGATGATGTCGGCGCCGGCCCGGAGAAGTTCCTCCCGTCCTCCGGAACCCGTCAGAACTCCGATTGTCTGGGTTCCGGCCTCGCGGCCCGTCCGGATGTCCATGGGGTGGTCCCCCACCATGATCGCCCGGGCAGGGGCAACGTCCATTCTCATCAGTGTTTCCAGGATGTGCCCCGGGTGGGGTTTGACCCGCCCAACCGATTCCCGGGGCAGGAACACCTCGCAGTAATTGTATATGTCGGGAAAAATCATGGTCACGGCGGCCCCGCAGTTCCGTGTGATGATGGCCCGCCGGATCTTCCGTTCTTTCATTCCCTCGAGCATTTCACGAACGCCATCGAAAAGAGAACCGTCCCGGGATGCGCGGATTTCGATTCCGGAAATGAGATCCATCGCTACCCGGTGAAAGGATGCGGCGTGGTCCGGGGATTTGCGGGCCAGCCATTCCCGGCCCGTCTCGATGGTTTCGAGAACGAAAAGACCGTCCAGAACCTCCCCGGGAATGCCGGCATCCGTTGCGAGTTTCCTCACGGCGTCCCGCATGGCCGGGAAGTCGATATTCAGGACTGCCAGGGTTCCGTCAAAGTCGAAGACCACCGCCTCAACTCCCTTCAGGATCTCCTTTTGGCCGGAATTGTTTTCCATATCTTGGCTGCTTTCAAGAGTCCGGGGTCATGTCCCCTTCAGCGCGTGAAGGCATTGTCCGGGGATCAGTCGGCCGGGGGAATCCTTCCCGCCATGCGTTGTCCCGTCAGGTAATCCGCCCTTAGGCTGCGTTCAATGGGACGTCCCTTCCGCCAGTCCGGAAGATCGAAATCGAAGACGATCTTCAGCATCCTCATGATGATGTAAAAGGTGGCCCCCCAGAGGATTTCCTCGGTTCCGTCGGGTTCACGGTGGATCATGCACGGGAAATCCTGGCAGACCTCCTCTTTTGAGCCCGAGACCTCCGTATAGGTCACAATGTAGCGCCCGTAACTCTCCTCTGCAAAGAACGAGGCCAGGGGGATTTCGACCACCCGGGCGACCTCCCGGTTGGGCCGGAACGTCCAGGGTGCACTCACCATGCCCATCAGCGGAAAAATTGTCCGGCGAAACAGGATGAGCGAATAGGTGGGCAGAGGGCCGAGAAAGCGGATCCGCATCGGATTCAGGCCGAGTTCCTCCCAGGTCTCCCGGAGGGCGTTTGCCAGAAACAGGCAGATCAGCCGATACTCCAAGGGGCCGCGGAGACGGGACAGTTCCCTTGGGCGCCCCTGAATGACGGGCATGGCGCCGGAACAGAGAAGCGAGCGGAATGCAACGTCGGTAGCCCCGTGGAGCATGCCCCCCGGACAGCTCAGGTCACCTGGCTGGGCCACCATAGCGGAGCGCTTGATCAGCTGTAGGAAGGGAGTATGCCCCTCCATCCGGATCAGGAGCAGGACCCCCGCGGCCTGGGCGCCCTCTTTTCGGCCGGCCCGAATGGCGGCATAGCGCTCGGGATAGTCGATCGGCGTTACGCCCAGAGTTTCTGTGATGCGAGCCGTCAGGTCCGGGAAAGGATGGGGGGAAAATCGTATTGCCGGGGTTTCCATAGAGGGCACCATAACACCTTGCCGGCGGGGGCGTCCACGAAAACAGGAAGCCCGGCCGAGGGCCGGGCTTCTTGTTCATCGGTATCGGAGAAGAGTCTATTAACCCTTTCCGTTTCCGTTTCCGTTTTTCCTCCAGATGTTCATCTTTTCCGCTTCCTTGACCAGCCCATCCCGGAGGTCCGGGTGGGCGATATTGATCAGGGCCTCAGCACGCTGCCAGGTTGATTTTCCGGCCAGGTCGGCGACACCGTATTCGGTGACAATCATGTGGGCCTGTGTGCGCGGAACCGTTACGATCGAGCCGGGAGGCAGGGTGGGTACGATCCGGGATTTGATTTCGCCCGTTTTCTTATCCTTGTAGGCGGCGTTGCAGCAGATGAAGGACATGCCGCCATCGGACATGTAGGCGCCGGTGGCGAAATCGAGCTGTCCGCCTGTGCCGCTGATGTGCCTCGGTCCCGACGATTCGGATGACACCTGTCCGAAGAGGTCGATTTCCACGCAGGCATTGATGGAAACCAGGTTGTCATGCTGGCACATGACATGGGGAGCGTTGGTGTAGGAAACGGGATAGGATGCCAGCGACGGATTCAGGTCAATCCAGTCATAAAGGAACTGGCTGCCGGCGGCAAACGCGTAGGCACTTTTCTTCTTGTCCACGCCTTTCTTCTTGTTGGTGAGTTTTCCGGCTTGATACATGTGATAATAGGCATCGACCAGCATCTCGGTGTGGCAACCCAGATCCTTGATGTCCGATTCAGCCAATTTCGTCCCGATATAATTGGGCAGACCGCCGATGCCGAGCTGAATGCAGGCGCCGTTGGGAATCATGGGAACGATGTGGCTGGCAATCTTCACGTCGATCTCGGTGGGGGCAGCCGGAGGAATCGCCTCGACCTTGGACTCGTGCTCGACGATGTAGTCGACCTCGGAGACGTGCACGACCTCGTCTCGTCCGCCCATAGCCCAGGGGAGCAGCGGGTTCACTTCGACGACGATCTTCTTGGCGACATCCATTGCCGCACGCACTGCCGCGTTGCCCATGTGCGTGTTGAAATATCCGTCCTTGTTCATTTTGGTCACGCGGATCATGGCAACGTCGACTGACTTGATGCTCTTCTTGTAGAAAAGGGGCTGATTACGGAAAATCATGGGATGATAATAGCACCGGCCCTTATCGTGGAGTTTGCGCGAGTAGCCGGAGAAATGCCAATCCTGATAGGTAAAGACTTCTCCTTCGGGGTCTGCCTCGACGCAGGCTTGGGGGGTCAGGCTCAAAGTGTGTCGTATATTGATGTCTTTGAGCTCATCCTTGCGGGCGGCAAGGGCCTTGTCTAAGGCAATCGGCTTGGTATGGCCGAATCCATAGTCAATCCAGTCCCCGCTCTTCACCACTTTTACAGCTTCTTCCGGGCTAACCAACTTCTTCTGATACTCCTCTGCGTAAGACATGAACACCTTCCTCCTTATGATAGTAGTTACACTCCTCCCCCCTTCAGGCCTCGCCGTCAGTTTACAGAAGACGAAATCTTCCAGCAACTGCGCTGGAAGTTCCATTTCTCCCGTTCCTCTATAGCATCAACTTGTTTGGGGGTACCGTGCCCTAGCATATCAAATTCGAAAAAGCAACCTTCGAATGGCGCCGGGAATAAATCTTCCAAGAGGAATTGAAAGACAGAAAAAGATTGTTTCTGCGGCATCTTACAGACAACAACGACTGAAAAATGTGACTTGTGAGGACAACAAAGCGAAGGTCGGCGAACATGTAAGAATGGATTTAACGATGACGTTGTCCCTGGTTCAATCAGGTTCTTTGCGCCGAGACAGCGGCATGAAGATGAGTGAGAGAGGAAACGTGGAATGAGCCGTATACGATATGTGCCGGAGCGGGTCATCGGATATCCGTGGGAAACTTGGAAGACGATGCGACATCGGGAAAAATCGGCTTGTCGTGAGTGTCCAGGATGACAATTCGGAGGATAAAAGCGCACGGAAAAAGAAAAGGACCTGGAGAAATCTCCAAGTCCTTGTATTCATGGTAGCGGTGCGTGGATTTGAACCACGGACACTACGGATATGAGCCGTATGCTCTGACCAACTGAGCTACACCGCCATTAGCTTTTTCAAAGCAGGCGACCGCATTATAACAGAAATACGATCTTGTCAACTCCTATCGAGGTCTTCTATTTCTGGCCCTCAATGGGCTCCGCCTGGGGTATCTGGGAGGCCACGGGGGTCATTTTATATGCCACGAGGACGCTGGTGTCGCCGAAGGAAGCACCGGTGGAGAGCACAAGAGCCATGACGATCTCATTTTCCCCATCGTTATCTACGTCCTTGAACTGATAATCCGCAACGTATCCATTGATTTTCCTCGTTTTCCAGTTTTCCACCATGCCAAGACCATCCCACTCCAGGTTGTAGACCTCACTGGAGGTAAATAGCTTGATGTTCCGCAAGACACGCCCGGATGTAGACATATTCTTGACCAGCAGGATTTCTCGCCTTCCGTCCTTGTTGAGGTCAGTGGTCAGAATGCGTTGGTTAATCCAGGTCTTGGCCATGTGGGTTTCGAGGTTTAAATCTTTCGGTGCTTCGAGGTAGGTGTTGCTTCCACCGAAGGGATCATCGCTCTTGTAAAGCAGTTCCTTGGCGCCCCCGAAGACCTGCAGCTTCTGGAGGGGTTTGTCCGTTTCATCGTAAATGCAAAGGTAATCGTCCTGGTTAAGGGCAATGATCTTCGCTCCCTTTCCTATTCCCATATCATCGATTGTGAGTCCATAAACAGAGAGACCGTACGGTATACGCTGTTTGGCTCCTTCCTTGTATGCGGATCCGTCCCAGACGATTTCATAGATCGGGGTGTCGAACGGGGTGTATTCCTGACCATCGACAGATGTGCCATGTTCGCGGAACCGCTGGCCGAGTATCTGGATCGTGTCGGGTGTGTGACGATGGATAATCCGAATGAACCACGGGAGATCATTGGCAATCGGCACGAACTTTCCGGCCTGCCACTCGTAAACGGAAGATCTCACGACGTTACCGACGACATTGGTTACAAAGATTTCATGTACCCCGTTCCTGTTGACGTCGCCTATATCCACAGCGATGAAATTATCGTACGATCTGCCCGAGATCTTCTGCAGCATCTTGAATGCTCGTCCCTTTTTCTGGAAGATCCGGATCTCGTTGCGCGTGATGGCCACGATTTCTTTCAGGCCGTCGCCGTTCACGTCTCCGATGTCCATTCCCCTGAACTCGATCGGGAACCGCTCGCTCATCCAGAAACCCTTGCGGTCCACCGGCTGCATGGCATTGATGAAGTCGGGATTGATGGCGCCGGTGAATGTCCCGGCCCGGCCCTTCTTCATACCGGCAATGATTTCCGATTCCCTCATGCTCGTACCGGATGGCTTCACCGCCGTCGGCGGCGGCAGAGGTGTCAGGGGAGTGACATCCGGCACGACGCCGCCCAGCACATGGGTCTCGATTTTCTGCGCGAATTCCGTGATTTTCGGAATGACCTCATCCATTCCCTTGGACGAAGTAAAGACGCCCACGGCGGCCTTGCTGGTCGCAATGTCTACCAGTTTGGCGTCGATGCTCAGGTTGCCGCCGATCTTGGTGACGCTGCCGGCGACGACGTAGTCAGCCTGGAGAGTCTTCCCCACGGCCTGAAGCTCCGCCATGGGCAGTTCCTTGCCGGCCTTGTCGCGGAGGACGCCCATCACCTTGTCTTTGCCCGGGACGTCGATCTTGCCGGAACTGGAGAGGCGGCTGGACAGCATGTTCCAGATACCCTGCTGGACGTAGTCGATGTTTTCAGCACTGGAGACGGAGAACGGCAGAACCGCCACGGTCTTGGTGTCCTTGGCCCAGACCAGGCCGGCTGCTACGACCAGAGCCGCTGCGATCAACACAACCCCAAAACGTTTCATCATGGTTTTCCTTTCCACAGGTCCCGATTCGAAGCATTGACGCGGTTTCTAACATGGTGCATCCGCGGCTTCAAGGTTTTTAATCTTACATATTTTTAATCTTCCGGCCGGGATCCTTCGTCCGGGTCCGTGAGCGGAATCGTCAGGTTGTAGATACCGTATTCCATGACGGCCCGAAGGGGGTAGGGGACCTTCTCGAAGACCTTCATCATGGCCTTGTTGTCGGCGAACACGTCGGCCGTGAAGGCCTCGATCCCCTGGTCCCGGGCTACGTGGATGAGCGTCTCCAGGAGGAAAGAAGCGACCCCCCGTCCCTGATAGCGCTCCTCCACGACGAAGGCCATGTCTGCGTAGAGTGGACGGTCCCGGTGGCGGACATACCGGCCCTCGGCGATGATCCGCTCCATGCCGTTCTCCTCGACCACGCCGACGATGGACATGGCGCGCCGGTAGTCGACATTGACGTATTCCTGCATCTTCGTATGGGGCATTGCCTTGATTGGGCTGAAATAGCGGTAGTAAACGGTCATGTCGGAGAACCGGTAGAAAAGCCGGCGCATCTCCTCTTCGTCGGAGGGTTTGATGGCCCGGAAGCGGACCGTGAGATCTCCCTTGAATGTGTGCGTCGTTGTGATCTTTTCGGGGTAGAAATACCCGGCCTCGGAGAGAAAGATCTGGTCTGCGTAGAGGATCCGGGACTCCTTGGCCTGGCGGACCAGTTCGGCCCGGTCGTCCGGGTGGGCGATGTCGATGATAGCCTGGGCCCGCTCCCGAACGGTCCGCCCCGTCATGGTGGCGATGCCGTACTCCGTGATGATCAGATCGAGGGATTCCCGGTTCGTGAACTGGTTCGGGTATTCATCCGCCGACAGGACGATGTTGGACTTGCCCTTGAGGTTCCGGCTCGGGAGGGCAAAGATCGTCCTTCCCCCCTTGGACCACTCCGCGCGGGCGAAGATGTCGTGGGCCTGACCCGGTGTTGCGGTTATGTTTCCCCGGCCCACGTGGAGTGCGATCCCGCCTGTGATATCCACCTTCCGGGCGGGGAGGATCGCAATCATCTTGTCGTTGAGACTCATGCGCGAGTAGTCGGAGACGACGTCAATGGGCTGGAATTCCACCATGGGATTCCGATGGAGCCACTTCATCAGTTCCGGTGTTCCCTGGGCGTAAACGGTGAGGGACTTCCCGCGGAAATACCCTTTTTTCATATTTGTGACGGCCCCGCATTTCACCAATTCCATCAGGGGATCCGTGAAGAAAGTCGAGTGGATGCCGAGGTTTCGCTTTCGTGTGAGGTGTTTCCCCAGGGCCTCGAAGAGCGTTCCCGAGTAGAAGGACAGGCAGCTCCCGTCTTCGATTACGGAGGCGATGTTGGCCGCAACCTTGTCCAGCGCTTCGTCCACGGGCCAGCGGGGGAAGTAGATCAGGGGCTCGTCGGACTGGACCAGGTAATTGAACTCGCTGACGTGGACGTGGGTATTGCCGGTGGTCCAGGGGACGTCGGGATTGATCTCGCCCACGACGAGCGAAGCCCGCTCCAGGGCGTACTTTGGGACGTCCGCCGACACGCCGAGGCACACATACCCGTTCTCATCGGGAGGGGTGATCTGTACGAAGGCCACATCGATGCGAATCGTGCCGTTGTGGATGAGCCGCGGGATGTCGGAGTAGCGGCAGGGAACCAGGTCCACCGAACCGGACGTGATGGCGGAGCTGGCCAGCCATCCGGAGAAGAAGGTCTTCATCCGGAATTTGTGGGCATTGGCCGTGCTGCTGTAGGATATGGCATCCCCCATGCTCACCAGTTGGATCAGTTCCAGGTCGTTCAGATTCGGCAGACTCGAGTTCATCAGGCGCTTCACGATGGTCCGGGGCTCCGACACGCCGGTTCCAAGGAAAATACTCATCCCCGGTTCGATCTTTGTCAGAACGACATCCGGGGAAACCATTTTCTTCTGCCAGTCCAGATCGTCGAGGTTGATCATGACTTAATCCTTCCTGTTCAAATGATTTGAGAAAACCGGCGGGATCAACCGTTCCCGGCCGGGATGACGTGGAACAGGACGGCGAAGAAGTGGCAGAGGCTGCCGCCCAGGACGAAGATGTGCCAGATGGCGTGGGAGTAGGGCAGACGTTTCATCAGGTAAAAGACGGCACCGACCGTGTAGGAAAGCCCCCCCGCTACGAGCCATGCAAGGCCCGCGGCGGAAAGGTTGGCCAGGAGGGGCTTGATGGCAACGACCGCAAGCCACCCCATCAGAATATAGGCGACCGTAGCTGCTGTACGGAAGCGGTAAACAAAGAAAATCTTGAACACGATTCCGAGGAGGGCGATTCCCCAGACGATGCCCAGGAGTGACCATCCCCACCGCCCCTGAAGGGTCACCAGCATGAATGGCGTGTAGGTTCCCGCAATCAGAAGATAGATGCAGGCGTGGTCCATGGTCTTGAAGATATGTTTCAGGCGGGGAGAGTGTGCGCTGTGATAAAGGGTGGAGGCCGTATACAGAAGGACCAGGCTGACTCCGAAGACACTACAGCCCACGACATGGCGCGCATTTCCATGGAGGCTGGCGAAAATCACCATGACGGCCAGGCAGGCGACGCTCAGGAGGACGCCCGCTCCGTGGGTGAGGCTGTTGAAAAATTCTTCGTACCTGATTGCTCGGGAGTCTTCCATCGTTACGCTTTCCACAGGCCTTCCACGATGATGTCCGCCAAGGGCTTCCGGGAAGAAGGGAATTCTCTCTCCTGGAGGTGCTCCGGCAGAGCTTCTTTTTTCCCCGGCCGGCCGATGGCGATCATGGCCTCCACCTGGAAGAAGTCGGGCATGGCGAGTTCCATCTTGGCCCGGTCGTAGTCGAATCCCTGCATCCCATGAACGACCAGTCCCATGAGGGATCCCTGAAGGGCCAGGTGTCCCCAGGCGGCGCCGGCGTCATAGCTGTGGGTACGGGCGAATTTTCCGCTGTCGAAGGTCGTCTTCGAGGCGACAACGACCAGGACGGCTGCCCGATGCGTCCATAACTTGTTGCTTTCCGTAAGGAGATTGAAAAAAAGGTCCCACCGGGGGGTGTTCCGCCGGCCGTAGAAAAACCGCCACGGCTGGTTGTTGTTGGACGACGGCGCCCAGCGGGCGGCCTCGAAAAGAGTCATGAGTTCCGCTTCCGAAAGCTCCTCGCCGGACATAGCCCGGGGGGACCAGCGGTTCAGAAACAGTGGGTCCACAGGGTGGGACGGATTGCGGAAATCTCGAATGTTCATGGAATCCTTCGCCGGGCCGGTTCCCTGCCCGTGTTAACACCCGCCATGGCGGTGATGAAACAGGCAGATGTGTGTTTTATAGGTTCAGTCGGCGGTTCTTGTCAATCCCTTTGAAAAAGGCGATGCCCGTACCGGGAGGAACTCCGTTGCCCACAAAGGGGCTTGCACCGGGCCGGAATCCGGGGTAGAGGAAACCCCTCGGCTGGGGCTGCAGAAGCGGCCCGTATTCCCATTAGGACGCCCATGACCCAACTCCTGGCACAGCACGTTTACATCCTCCCCCTGCTCATCATGGCGGCGGGAATCTTCTGTGGTATCGCGGCAGATGCCCTGGCACGCCGGATCCTGCGGCGGATCATCCGTCGCACCGGGTGGGAGAGCGGAAATATTCTGGTGATGGCCCTGCGGCGGATGGGAATCTACTGGTTCACGGCCACGGCCGCGTACGCCGCCATCCATGCCGTTCCCCTTTCGGCCCACGTCTTCAGCCTTCTGGAGAAGGGCATCCTGGTCCTGGTAATCCTCTCGGTCACGTTCTTTCTTGCCCGCCTGACCGTGGGCATCGTCAATCTCTACAGCAGCCGGGCAGGCGGCGTCTTCGTCAACACCACTCTTTTCGCCAACATCTCGAAAGCAATCATTCTTCTCCTTGGCATCCTGGTCATCCTGCAGACCCTCGGGATCTCCATCACTCCGGTCCTGACGGCCCTTGGTGTGGGAGGCCTGGCGGCGGCCCTGGCCCTTCAGGACACGCTTTCCAATCTCTTCTCGGGAATCCAGATCATCGCCTCACGCCAGATCCGGCCCGGAGACTACGTGAAGCTCGCCAGCGGGGAGGAGGGCGTCGTCCATGACATTACCTGGCGGAGCACCACGCTCCGGGCGACGCCGAATAACATGATTGTGATCCCGAACGCCGAGCTGGCCAAGGCGAAGGTTACCAACTTCGACCTGGAGAGCAGCGAGATGAACATCGTCATCCCGCTTGGGGTTAGTTACGACAGCGAGCTGGAAAGGGTTGAAAAGATTACACTGGATGTGGCAAAAGAGGTCCTTGTGGAGATCGAGGGCGGTGTGCCCGAATTCGAGCCGTTGGTCCGCTACGTCGCCTTTGGAGATTCCAGCATCAATTTCAGCGCCATTCTCCGGGTCAGGACCTTCACGGACCAGTTCATGGTCCGGCATGAGTTCATCAAGCGCCTTCACCGGCGATATCGGGAAGATGGCGTCGAAATTCCCTTCCCCATCCGGACGATCTACATGAAGGGCGGGGAAGCAGACGGAAAAAGGAGCGATTCGTGATACCCAGATATTCCAGAGAAGCCATGACCCGCATCTGGAGCGCCGAAAACCGCTACCGGAAGTGGCTCGACATAGAGATCCTGGCCTGCGAGGCCTTTGCCGAGCGGGGAGAGATCCCCCGGGAGGCCTTGAACGTGATCCGGGAAAGGGCCGGATTCGATGTGGAGCGCATCGACGAGATCGAGAAGGTCACCAAGCACGACGTGATCGCCTTTCTCACCTCGGTGACGGAGAAGGTGGGGGAGGAGGGACGGTTCATCCATATGGGCCTCACCTCCTCGGACATCCTCGACACGTCGCTGGCGGTGCTCCTGAAAGAGGCCGCGGAGATCCTGCTTGCGGATCTGGACCGGCTCCTGGCGGTGCTGAAAATGCGGGCCTTCGAGCACAAGCGCACCCTGATGATCGGTCGCTCCCACGGCATTCACGCAGAGCCCATCACCTTCGGGCTGAAGATGGCCCTGTGGTACCAGGAAATGCAGCGCAACCGGCTCCGGCTCGAACGGGCCATGGAGATCGTCGGCGTCGGCAAACTGGCCGGGGCCGTGGGCACTTTTTCCTTTGTGCACCCCAGCGTGGAGGAATACGTCTGTGAAAAGCTGGGTCTGAAACCCGCTGCGGTCTCCTCCCAGATCGTCCAGCGGGACCGGCATGCCGAGTATTTCTGCACGCTGGCCATCATCGGCTCCTCCATCGACAAGTTCGCCCAGGAAATCCGGCTGCTGCAGAGAACGGAGGTCAGGGAGGCGGAGGAGTATTTCTCGCCCGGACAGAAGGGATCTTCCGCCATGCCCCACAAGCGGAACCCGGTGCTCTCGGAAAATCTCTCCGGCCTCGCCCGCCTGATGCGGTCTTACGCCCTGGCCGCCCTGGAGGACGTTGCCCTCTGGCACGAGCGGGATATCAGCCATTCCTCGGTGGAGCGCGTGATCGGCCCGGATGCGACCATCCTCCTGGACTTCATGCTGGCCCGCTTCACCGGACTGATCGAAAAGCTGGTGGTCTACCCGGAGCGGATGAAAGCCAACCTGGAGATGACCCACGGTGTGATCTTCTCCCAGATGGTTCTTCTGAAACTGGTCGAGAGCGGGATGACGCGGGAGGGCGCCTACGCCGCGGTGCAGCGGAACGCCATGGCCTCCTGGGAGCGCGGGATGCCCTTCCGGAGCCTGCTCAGCGAGGATCGGGAGATCATGGCCCGCATCGGAGAGGGAGACCTCGACCAGGTATTTCGGGTGGAGAATTTCCTCAAGCATGTGGACTACATCTTTCAGCGGGTCTTCGGGGAGGGAGCATGAACGAACCGATCGTCCATCCGAGGGGAAGGATCATGATCCGGTTTGCTGCGTCGGGAGCGGTGCTTTTGGTCCTGGCGTTTCTTTGCGGCTGCGGTTATCTGCAGAGCTACGTCGACATGGTGCGTGAGAAGGGCGTCTCGAAAGAGTACCTGGCGATTCTGGATGCCTCGACCCGGACGAAGAGCCTCCATTCCCAGTTCGAGACCCGGGCCGATCTGACCGTCACCTTCAAGTCCGCCGAGTTTCGGGCCGCCTATGTGAAAGATTATGCCCGGCTCTATGGCCTGACGGAAGAGCAGATGAAGACCCGACGGGAGGTGCTCGATGAAATGGCCTCCGATTTCGACGAGTTCTTCTTCTACGCCGCGATGCCCGAAAAGGATGCGAACGACTTCGACAAGAGCGGCTCCGTTTGGAAGGTCTATCTCTATGACGACCAGGGGAACCGGTTCGAACCCATGGAGGTGCGGCGCATCGGCAAGGTGTCCCCTCTCGTGACCGCCTTCTATCCCTACGTGAATCCCTACCACGGAAACTGCTATACCCTGAAATTCAAGGCCGGGTCCGTTCCGAAAGGCGCACCCTTCAAGCTTGCCTTTACCGGCGTCCTCGGCAAGGTCGAGCTTTCCTGGCCCTGAAACGCATCAAATCGCAAGGGGATTGGAGAAATTGCCCCGGTCGTGGGATGGCTGGATCAGGACCGTGTCCTTCAGCCAGCGTTCGTCGTCCCGCTCGGGGTAGTTGATGTTGAAATGAAGCCCCCGGCTTTCCTTCCGCAGGCGGGCACACTTCACAATCAGGCCCGCCACGGTGGTGATATTTCTGAGCTCCAGCAAATCTCTCGTGATCAGGAAGTTCCGGTAGTACTCGTCGATCTCCCGGTTGATCAGCTCGACGCGCCGAGCCGCCCGCTCCAGACGCTTATCCGAGCGGACGATCCCCACGTAGTTGGACATACAGGACCGGATCTCGTCCCAATTGTGCGACACCACGATGGATTCGTCACTTTCGGTGGCGCCCCGGGGATCCCAGGCCGGGATGGGAACAAGATCCTCTGCGACGGATGGGAAGCGCTCCTTCATCCGGAGAAACATTCGATGGCTGAAGACCACCGCTTCGAGAAGGGAATTGCTGGCCAGACGGTTTGCCCCGTGGAGGCCGGTGCAGGCCACCTCGCCGCAGGCGAAGACACCCGGAATGCTCGATTCCCCGCAGGCGTCGACGGCGACACCCCCGCACTGGTAGTGGGCCGCCGGGGCAACGGGAATTGGTTGCCGGGTGATGTCCAGGCCGAATTCAAGGCAGCGGGCGTAGATGTGAGGAAAGCGGCCGATGATGAAATTACGGTCGCGGTGCGAAATATCCAGGAGGACGTATTCGTCCCCCGATTTCTTCAGCTCCGTGTCGATCGCCTGGGCCACCACGTCCCGGGGAGCGAGGCTTTTCATGGGGTGGTACTTGTCCATGAAAGGGGTCCCGTTCTTCAGCTTCAGGATCGCGCCTTCGCCGCGGACCGCCTCGCTGATCAGGAATGCCTTGGCCTCCGGGTGGTACAGGCAGGTCGGATGAAACTGGATGAATTCCATGTTGGCAATGCGTGCCCCGGCCCGGTAGGCCATGGCCACGCCATCGCCGGTGGCGATATCGGGGTTCGTAGTGATGAGGTAGACCTTTCCCGTGCCGCCCGTGGCGAGGATCACGAACCGGGCGCGGAACGTGTGAATCTCGCCGCGCAGGATGTCCAGGACGTAGGCGCCGAGGCAGCGGTCGCTGCCGGTGATCGCCTGTCCCGGAATGCGGGACTTGAGGATCAGGTCGATGGCAAAGTGGTTTTCATAAATACAGATGTTCGGCTTTGTGCCGGCCATTTCCGACAGGGCTCGCTCGATTTCCCGGCCCGTCAGGTCGTGGGCGTGAAGGATTCGACGGGCACTATGCCCGCCTTCCCGGCCCAGGTCGAAGCGGTCTGGGTGATCCTTGGTCCGGGTGAACTGGACCCCCCAGTCCACCAACTCCCGGATCCGCTCCGGCCCCTCTTCGACGACGAACTTCACGACGTCGATTTTGCAGAGACCCGCTCCGCAGACGAGGGTATCCTCGATGTGGGAATCGAAGGAATCCGTTTCCGCCTGGACGGCGGCGATGCCCCCCTGGGCGTAGTTGGTGGAAGACTCGATTTTTTCCTTCTTGGTAACGATTGCCACGCTGCCGAGGTCGACGGCCTTGATGGCGAGGCTGAGGCCCGCTATTCCGCTGCCCAGGATGAGAAAGTCCGTCTTGATTTCCATGATTGGCGCTCCCTGCCGGTGTCTTGAATGGCCGGAAGCCTGACTGCTGTCGGGACGGCCGGTGTCCGGCGAACTTTACAAAGTTCGGGGACTTCTATATAGTTTCCCGGTTTGAATGTAAACGAAAAACCCCTGGAGAACGGTATCATGCTGGTCCTGGCCATCGAGACATCCTGCGACGAGACGGCGGCGGCGGTCGTCCGGGACGGTCGCATCATGCTTTCCAACGTCATCGCCTCCCAGATCGACGTCCACAGCAAATACGGCGGCGTCGTCCCGGAGATCGCCTCGCGCAAGCACATCGAGGCCATCGGGGCGGTGATCCTGCAGGCCCTGGACGATGCCGGAACGACGCTTGACGGGATCGAAGGGATCGCAGTGACGCGGGGGCCCGGCCTGGTGGGTTCTCTCCTGGTGGGTCTCTCCGCGGCCAAGGCCGTCGCCTTCGGCCGGAGGCTGCCCTTCGTCGGCGTCAACCACCTGGAAGGGCACGTGGCAGCCATCTTCCTCTCGGACCGGCGGCCGTCATTTCCCTTCGCGGCGCTCGTCGTCTCGGGCGGGCACACGACGATTTACCGGGTGGAGGACTTCACGCGCTTTACGATCCTGGGGCAGACGCGAGACGATGCGGCCGGGGAGGCCTTCGACAAGGCTGCGAAACTCCTGGACATCGGCTATCCCGGTGGGGTCGTGATCGACAAGATGGCGAAGCAGGGCGACCGCTCCGCATATACGTTTCCCCGGGCCATGCGGGACAGCCTGGAGTTCAGCTTCAGCGGCCTCAAGACGGCACTCCTGAACTTCGTGAAGCAGAAGGGAATGCCGGCAGCCGGGGAAATGCCCGGTGTCGTGGCCAGTTTCCAGGAGGCCGTGGTCGACGTGCTCGTGGAGAAGACCCTCCGGGCGGCCGGAGAGAACGGTCTGAAACAGGTGGTTGTCTGCGGGGGTGTGGCCGCCAACAGCCGGCTCCGGACGCGGTTCCAGGAAGATGCCCGGGAGCGGGGGATCGAGGTGCTCATCCCGCCGCCGATCCTTTGTACCGACAATGCCGCCATGATCGCCGTCGTCGGCGATTACCGTCTTTCCCGGGGTCTGCGGGACTCTTATGACCTGAACGCGGTCTCCCGGTGGCCCCTGTCCGAGCGGCAATGAATCCAATCAGACGGAGACTGGGGGAGTTTTACCGGCAGTTCGTGAGCCTCAAGGGAGACCCCCGGCGGATCGCCCTGGGGATTGCCATCGGCGTCTTCATCGGCGTAACCCCGACGATTCCCTTTCATACGGCCCTTATCGTGGCCGTATCCGTCCTGTTCCGTCAGCACGTCACTGCGGCCTATCTGGGGTCCTGGCTCATCTCGAACCCCCTGACGATACCTGTTTTCTATTTTTCACAGTACGAGGCGGGCCGGCTCCTTCTGGGAGTTGAACGGTGCACCCTGACCTTGCCCGACTATTCCCTGACCGCCATCGCAAATCTCGGCTGGCATATTCTCCTTCCTCTTCAGGTAGGGGGTCTCCTGTTCGCGCCTTTCTTCGCCGTGCCGGCCTATCTCGTCACGAGGCGGCTGCTGACTGCCTGGAGGGCCGGAAAGAAATGACCACTCCACGGAAAATCCTCCGCTCCCGAGGCCTCCGCCCCCGGAAGAAACTGGGACAGTGTTTCCTTCAAGACCGCAATATCCTGGAAAAGATCGCCGCCATGACGGACATCGGCCAAGAGGGGACGGCAGTCGAGATCGGGGCCGGGACAGGAGCCCTGACGGAGCTTCTCGCCGGGGCGGCCGGGCGCGTCCTGGCCATCGAGGTGGACCCGAGGATGACGGATATCCTCCGGGAACGCTTCCGTGAACAGGACAACATCGAGATCCTCCAAAGGGATGTTCTTTCCGTCGATTTTTCGCTTCTCGCCGACGAGGCAGGCATGGAAAAGATCACAGTGGTGGGGAATATTCCCTATTCCCTGTCGACTCCGATCCTGTTTCATCTGCTGGCGCACCGAAGACGGATCCGCACGGCAGTCCTGATGTTCCAGAAGGAGCTGGCGGCGCGGCTGGCGGCGTCTCCGGGGACGAAAGAATACGGAATCCCGTCGGTCCTGGTGGCCGCCTTTGCCCGCGTTACCCAGCGCTTGGATGTGCCGGCGACCTGTTTCTATCCCGTCCCCCGGGTTCATTCCCGGGTGCTGCGCTTCGATTTTCTTGAGGAATCCCCGTTCCCGCTCGGGGAAGAGGGATGTTTCACAGCGGTCGTCCGGGCATCCTTCGCCAGCCGGAGGAAGACAATCTTCAACAATCTCAAAGGGGTATCCCTGGGATTGCCCGAAGGAAGCGATCTCGGGGATCTGCTTCTGGCTGCGGGGATCGATCCGGGGCGCCGGGGAGAGACCCTGTCTCCCGCCGAGTTCGGCCGCCTCAGCATCGTTCTTCTGGATGCTCTGCGAAAAGGGCTTGACAACACCATACCCGTTTGATACGGCATCGCTGACCGCTTGGATCCGCATGACGGACTGAGACGGGAAGGTCAGGCAGCAGAGAGAATCAAGAGCAACCAAGGCCTCCCGTCACGCGACGGCGAGGCTTTTTTTTATTGGGGTTCCGAAGATGATCCAGATCATCGAAACGGTTCGGGAAATGCAGACTTTCTCAGAGTCGCTCCGGCGGCAGGGAAAGACGATTGCCTTTGTTCCCACGATGGGATTCTTTCACGAGGGGCACCTCGACCTCATGCGGGAAGGCCGCAAGCGTGCCGATTGCCTGGTGGTCAGCATCTACGTCAACCCGACCCAGTTCGGCCCCGCGGAGGACCTGGACCGCTACCCCCGGGACTTCGACCGGGACCACCGGATGGCCGAGTCCGTCGGCGTGGACGTGATCTACTTCCCGTCGAATCCGGAGATGTACCCTCCCCATTACCAGACCTATGTCAACGTGGAGGAAGTGACCGACAACCTCTGCGGTCTCTCCCGGCCCGGTCATTTCCGGGGCGTCACCACCGTCTGCTGCAAACTGTTCAATATCGTCAAGCCCCACGTCACCATTTTCGGCAAGAAGGACTTCCAGCAGCTTACAGCGATCCGGCGGATGGTGGAGGACCTCAACATGGACCTCACGGTGGTGGCCATGCCAACCACCCGGGAGGCCGACGGCCTCGCCATGAGTTCCCGGAACACGTACCTGAAACCGGAAATGCGTGAATCGGCGCTAAGCCTTTCCCGATCCCTCAAGAGGGCCCAGGAGCGGTATGCCTGTGGCGATCGCGACGCGACGTCCATCATCGAAGAAGCGAAGACATTCATTTTATCCCACCCTTACACGAAGATCGATTACGTCCAGATTTGCGACACCGCCACCATGAAGGATGCGGAGCGGATCGAAGGGATCTGCGTCATGGCCCTGGCCGTGCGGGTGGGGAATACGAGGCTCATCGACAATTCCGTCTTCGGAGAACCCCTGGAACTGTAGGCGTCCGGGGGACCCGAAAACGAAAAATAATGAATATGTAAGGACAAGGGGCGCGTCATGCAACGGTTCATGATGAAGTCGAAGATCCACCGGGCCACGGTCACCGATGCGGACCTTCATTACGAGGGCAGCATCACCATCGATGAAAAGCTCATGAAGGCGGCGGACATCCTACCCTATGAAAAGGTGGCGATTTACGACGTCGACAACGGGGAGCGGTTCACCACCTATGCCATCACCGGGAAGGCGGGATCCGGGGTCATCTGTCTCAATGGAGCGGCGGCCCGAAAAGTCTCCCGGGGTGACCTGGTTATCATCGCCAGCTATGTCATGGTGGATGATGCAGCGGCGAAGAAATGGTCACCCAGGTGCGTCTTCGTGGACGACAAAAACAGGATCAAGAAGCGCGACAAGTGACGCGGTCCAACGATCCGTCCCGCCGGAAGGGCGACAGGCCCGCCGGCGGATCCATGGAACAGCTTTGCCTTCCTCTTGTCTCGGATGAACGGGACCTCCGGGAGCGCCTGGAGTCAAGCCTGCGTCGCCCCGTTCATCTTGTCCTCACGGACAATCACGTCTCGATGATTCGCGTCCGGACGGCCCCCGACGGCGTCCGGCTGCGCCTCCACCGCATCTTCCTCGATGCCGGCGACGAAGTCCTTCGGGAGGTCGCCCGCTTCGCCCGCACCCGCAAAAAGCCGGGGCCGCTCATCGGCGATTTCATCCGCGGCCATCTCCGGGACCGGCCCGAACAGCCCCCGCGTTCCGTTCGCATCGAACCCCGGGGACGGCACTACAACCTCCAGGTCATTTTCGATAAGATCAATCAAATCTATTTTGACGGCCGCCTCTCGGTTCCCATCACCTGGAGCCAGGGGAAGGCCTCCCGCCACGTCCGGCGACGGATCCTGGGAAGCTACAGCAGCCGGACCGGAACAATTCGCATCCATCCGTGGCTGGACCGGAAAACCGTCCCGCCTTTCGTGCTGGAGTATGTAGTATATCACGAGATGCTGCACGCAGACCTGGGGGCGGAGGTGAGGAACGGGCGACGGGTCGTTCACTCCGCCGAGTTTCGGCGTCGGGAACGACTCTATGCCCGCTGGAACGAGGCTGAAGCCTGGAGAGGGTAGGGCGGGATCATTGGGGTGGCGGGAGCCCCGGGTTCAGGGTCCGAAGGACGGGATCATGCGATGCGGGGACCACCGGAATGGCTCGAGAGGAATCCCAGGAGGACTTCGTTGAAGGCGTCCGGCTGGTCGATCGGGGTGAGGTGGCGCGACTGCCGGATCACCGCGATTTCCGCCCCGGGTATCTGTCGGGCGTAAGACTCTTTGAGGGAAACAGGTGTGTAATCCTGATCCGCTGTGACGATCAGGACGGGGCAGCGGATTTCCCCGATACGGTCGGCCACGCTCCAGCCTGTGATGGCCTTCATGGAGGCCAGGTAGGCCCTTCGGTTGTTTTCCGCCCACCGGGTGATCAGGGTGTTGTGCAGGTCTTTCTGGTGCGGTTCCGGAAGCAGCATATCCGCCAGGATGGCTCCCATCTTTTTCATCCCCAAGAAGCGAACGACAAGGCGGCGGAGAAAGAACGCCCGGCGGTCCCGGGAGTTGGTTAGGACAAGCGCGGGCCCGCTGTTGACGATGGTCAGACTTTTCACCAGGGTCGGCTCGGCGACGGCGAGTTGGAACGCCGTCATTCCCCCCATGGACAACCCCACGATATGTGCCGGCACAGTCCCGACGGCCTTCAGAAATGCCGCCGCATCCGCGGCGAACTGGGGCACGCTGTAGGGACCCCGCGGCTTGTCGGTCTGTCCGTGCCCCCGGTTGTCGAAGGTTATAACCTGAAAGCAGCTGGAAAAAAACGCCGCCTGCAGTTCCCAGTCACGGGTGCTCGATCCCAGTCCGTGGAGAAACACCAGAGGATCGCCCGCTCCGGACGCCTCGAAATAGAGATTCAGGTCATTCACGCGGATGTACGGCACGGTCTCCTCCTTGCGTCTCCGATGATTCTTCCGCCGGCGTTCCTTCCTTGCAGCCGGGATCGCCGGCCGTCTTCCACAACCGGTAAGGTTTAAGAGCCAGGTTCACATTGAAATAACGTGGATCCGTAGAAATTTCTCATTCCCACCCAGGGAGGCATTGATACCGGCTGATCTTCCCTCTCCAGTTCCACCTCCGCCAGGATCAACCCTTCATTGTCTCCCATGAATTCGTCGATCTCCCAAGTGAGGCCGCCGTGACCGACCCGCCGCCGGCGTTTTTCAATCCAGGGCCGGGGGCAGAGCCGTTCCAGCATCTCTTCGGCGTCGGCGTGCGGGATGGGATACTCGAACTCAAGGCGGGTAATCCCCGAGAGGAGGGATTTGACGGCCAGGAACGCCTTTTCACCGCAAATCCGGATGCGGACAACGCAGTTCTCATCCGACCGGAGATATCCCTGGCGGTACAGGACGCCGTTGTCTTCCGACCGCCATGAATCGCTGAAGACAAGGAATTTGCGCTCGATTTCGCGTGCCATGAGGGATCTCTTTCATTTCACGGTTCCCCGGAGACATGCGCTCCGGATCAGCATGACTGCTCCATACGGGATAAAATGGGAGTGTGTCAAGGAAAGCAGCATGGGAGGTCCTTGTGCCTTGTCGGAGTTACCCCGCGGCGGTCTCTCCGTACCCCACGGTCCTTAGCAGGCCTCCGCTGCTACCGGCAGGCTTGCAAAATCGGGCCTGTCCGTTTATCATTGCGTCGCTTTTCGCTCCCCGAGGAGGTCGGATCCTATGGATGTTCTTGCGCTGAGCCGCCTGCAGTTCGCCGCCACGGCCGGTTTTCACTTCCTTTTCGTCCCCCTGACCCTGGGACTGTCCATCCTGGTGGCATTTATGGAGAGCCGCTGGGTCGCCACGGGGAACCCGATGTACCTCAGGATGACTCGCTTCTGGGGCAAGCTGTTCCTCATCAATTTCATTCTCGGTGTCGTCACGGGACTCACAATGGAGTTCCAGTTCGGCATGAACTGGGCGGAATACTCCCGCTTTGTCGGCGATATTTTCGGTGTTCCGCTGGCCATCGAGGCAACGGTGGCCTTCTTCCTTGAATCCACCTTCATCGGGCTCTGGATCTTCGGATGGAACCGGGTGTCGAAACGCACGCACGCCTTTGCCATGTGGATGGTCGCCTTCGCCACAAATCTCTCGGCCCTCTGGATCCTCCTGGCCAATGGCTGGATGCAGCACCCGGTGGGGTACGTGATCCGGAACGGCCGGGCGGAGATGGTCGATTTCTGGGCACTGGTAACCAACAGTTATGCCTGGTGGAAGTTCTTCCACACCACCCTGTCGGGATACGTCGTGGCCGCCTTCTTCGTCCTGGGAATCTCGGCCTGGCACCTGCTCCGGAAAAACGAGCAACCCCTCTTCACGGCCTCGTTCCGTATGGCTGCCGTCTTCGGTCTCGTCAGCTCAATGCTCCTCATCGCGGCGGGTGATTTTGCAGCCAAAGACGTCGCGAAGGCCCAACCCACGAAGCTGGCCGCCATGGAATCCCACTGGGAAACCGGGAAGACAGTGCCGTTCTACGTGCTCCTCGTTCCCGACGCAAAGAACGAACGGAACGCCGTGGAGGCGATCCCCATTCCCGGCGTCGTCAGCTTCCTCTCCTTTGGCGATTTCAAGGCGGAGGTGAAAGGACTCAAAGAGTTCCCGAAAGAGAACCGGCCGCCCGTCATGGAGGTTTTCGTCAGTTTCCGGACGATGGTTGCCCTCGGGGGGCTCTTTGTACTCCTGTCGGCCATCGCGGTATTTCTCGTTCGGAAGGGAAGGCTCGATGAATACCAGTGGTTCCTGAAAATCCTGTTTTACGCCATCCCGCTGCCCTATATCGCCGCCCAACTCGGCTGGACGGTGGCGGAGGTGGGCCGCCAGCCCTGGCTTGTCTATGGTGTTTACAGGACAGCCGAGGGCGTCTCCCGCAACGTCTCGACGGAGCAGGTGATCCTGTCCCTGGCCGGATTCACACTCTTCTACGGGTTCCTCGGGCTCCTGGACATTTACCTGCTGGCGAAGTTCGCCCGGAAGGGGCCGGAGCCCGTCCCGGTGAAGACAATCGGCCCGGAGGGGGCATGATATGGAATATCAGGTGATCTGGTTCGTTTTGTGGGGCCTGCTGTGGGCCGTCTATTTTATGACCGATGGTTTCGACCTGGGAGTGGGGATCCTGCTCCCGGTCCTGGGTGGGGACGATGACGAGCGGCGGGTGATGCTCCACACGGTCGGTCCCGTCTGGGATGGAAACGAGGTATGGCTCGTGACGGCGGGTGGCGCCACATTTGCCGCCTTCCCCGGAGTCTACGCCCTCCTGTTCAGCACTCTTTATACGCCGCTCCTGCTGGTTCTGTTTGCCCTTATCGTCCGCGGAGTGGGATTTGAATTCCGGGGGAAGGGGACGACGGAATCCTGGAAGCAACGCTGGGACACGGCAATCTCCATCAGCAGCACGCTGATTGCGTTTCTGTTCGGAGTTACCTTCGGAAACCTGTTTGTCGGCCTTCCCATCGATGCCAACGGGTACAGGGGTGGATTGGTGGGACTTCTTAACCTTTATGGGCTCTTGACGGGAATTTTGTTCCTGCTGCTCTTTGCCGTTCATGGGGCTCTCTGGCTCGCCTGGAAAACCGACGGCAAGCTGGCCGTCCGGGCAGCGGAGTTTGCGGGGAAAGCCTGGGCGGCCCTGACGGTCTTCCTTTTCCTTTTTCTGCTTTATACCGCTTCGGCCACTGGGCTCGATCGCAATTTCGTCGTTTTTCCGATTCTCCTCGGATTTCCCCTGGCGGCGCTGGCGGCCCTGGCGGCAATCCGCTTCTTCCTGGGCAGGGGCAGGTTCCTCTGGGCGTTTCTTGCTTCCTGTGCCGCGGTTCTCATGACAGTGTCCACCGGCATCGCCGGACTGTTCCCCAACCTTATCCCTTCCCGGCTCGATCCTGCTTACAGCGCCACTCTCTTCAATGCCTCGTCCAGTCCCTATACGCTGAAGATCATGACGGTTGTGGTCATGGTGTTCGTTCCGATGGTGATTGCATACCAGATCTGGGTCTATCGGGTGTTCCGGCACAAGGTGAATGCCTCGGAGTTGGCGAAAGATGAAGATGGATACTGATCTCTGGAGTGACTCGGGTGGGTCGGAAAAAAGATAAAAAAAAGGGTGGATGGAAAAGGAGGGAACCTGAAAACCATCCACCCTGTATAAAACTGGAAGGCACCCGGTAACTTACGCCTCCCAGATTCACTCTAGGGGGTCGGTGGGTGGAAAGGAGGGAACAGAAACCACCCACCGATTAAAAACAATCATCACACTTGGCATTTGCGTCAAAACACCTCTGGAAGAAAAAAACGGATACTCTGCTCTTTCGGAACAACTCCTTTCTTTTCTTCGCTCTGTTCGTCTTTTTTCCCGCTGGCGCTCCCGCCTTCTGCAGACAGGAAAAACTCTTCTTCTGTTAACCCTTGACCGTTACTCTGAATGACCGAAGAAACCGAATCGATGTTCGAACTCTTGCGCTTTCCTTTGTCCGTTGAACTCTTTCGCATTTGTTGCCAGATTCTTGTTTTCTTTTATCTCCCAGTGGTTCTCGGGTTTGTTTGTCTTTATGTTACGCAAGTCCGATGCCAGAAGCGAAACGATTGGGTGGAAAAATATGAGAGATGCATAACATATTGAATAATATAGTTTAATATCTGTAAGTAGGGATGCGTACAAGAATCGTAATGGTATAGGAAAAGGCAGGAATGTCAGGATTGGAAACTCGAACCGTGCGATTGATGCACACGATAAGTATTATTTTAACCTAAGACATTGAAATATAAAATGAAACTATGTGCGTGCGAATAGTGAACGGTAGTGCGATATACGCACGATCATGATGCCTTGTTCTGACCGAGAAGCTTTTTTTCTTCCCGGATGAATTTATATCTTGATATTCCAATTAATTTTGCTGCCTTGGCTTTGTTCCCAGCGCTTTGCTCAAGGGCCTGGGCAATGATTTTCTCTTTGACGTCATGGGCGACCTTTTCCACAAACTCGTCGTAATTGATCCCGCCCAGGGCAAGTTGAGAGGAGAAATTGTCCAGGGAGCTCTTTTGCATTCCTCCAGGTGACGCGGCTTTCATTTCCATAGGCAGGTTGGCCACCGTGATAAACGGTCCGATATTCTGCAGGATCATAACCCGCTCGATGACGTTTCGCAGTTCCCGGACATTGCCGGGCCATGGATAGTTCAGGAGAACCTCCTGGGCCTCCTTGGTGAAACCTCGGACATTCTTGCGAAATTTCCGATTGAACTCGTCCACGTAGTAGCTGGCCAGAAGCAGGATGTCCGCCCTCCGCTCACGAAGAGGGGGAAGTGCAATCGGGACGACGCTGATCCGGTAAAAGAGATCCTCCCGGAACTGGCCGTCTGCCACCATCTTATTGAGGTCCCTGTTGGTGGAAAATACGAAGCGGACGTCGATGGGAATATTCTGCGTGCCACCCAGACGACGGATGTGCCTGTCTTCCAGCATGCGCAAAAATTTCGCCTGCAGGGGGAAACTCATATCGCCGATTTCGTCCAGGAGCATCGTTCCGCCCTGGGCCGATTCGAGGAGACCCAATTTCCGTTTCTTGGCATCCGTGAAGGCCCCCGCTTCGTAGCCGAAGAGCTCGCTTTCCAGGAGGGTGCCGGGAATGGCGGCGCAATTGACATCGACAAAGGGCTTGCCCTTGCGGTTGCTCTGCCGGTGGATCGCCCGCGCGATGAGTTCTTTTCCTGTGCCGCTCTCACCTTGAACGAGGATGTTCGTGTCGTGTCCTGCAATGTCCTCGATCATGTGAAAGATGTCGATCATCTGCTCCGACTTGCCGAGAATGTTATGGTACCCGAGCAAAATCTCCTGGTTTTCGCGAAGCTTCTCAACCTCCGACTTGAGGGTTTTCGCCTCCAGGGAGAGAATGGAGTGCATGATGGCGTTGTCGTAGGTTGTGGTGGCGTTCTTCACGAGGATGTCCAGGAGGTTCTTCTGATCCGGCGAGAATCCTCCCGTTTTTTTCGCCAGATAGAGGGCGCCGCGGAACTTGTCCCGGATGTTGAAAGGAATGGCGATCTCTGAGGGACAGTCATCATAGAGGGGTTTCCCCTCCCGCCTGTCCTGGTCGGTGGACACCAGGATCGAGTTGGCGTCCAGGGCCTGCCGGATCATCCCGTTGCCGATCTTTTCGTTACAAGTCGCCTGATCGTGAATAAAGACGGTCTCGCCGTCACTGATCAGACAGCGTTCCTTTACCACATCCAGGAAATAGACGAGGACCTTCTCCGCCGCGGCGATTCGGAGACCGCTGAGGATCATGATGTCCATGATCCGATGATCCAGCGTGTAGCTCTCGTTCATCTCCGAAACGGCCTGTTCCAGGACAAGAAGCTGGCGGATCTTCTCGGCGTTGGTCTCCAGAAGCCGTGTGGCGTGGATGATAATGCTGATCTGGCTTGCGTACGTGAGAAACAGGCGGATCTCCTCTGCAAAAAAAGTGACATGCTCTCGGCTGAACCCGGCAAGAATCCCGATCACTTCCTGGTCGATCTTCAGGGGAGCTATGAAGATGGAGCCCTCATCCATGATCTTTGTCAGGTAGCGGTCCAGTTCCGTGACACGGTCATCCGTGGAGACGTCCTCGATGGCCAGTAGCTCCCCGGAGAGGGCCACCTTCACAGCCATGCAGTCGTCCTTATGGATGTTCAGGGGAGCGGCAAAGACCCGGCGGCGTTCCTCCGGGGTGTAATTCTTCATAACCTGGGCATGGAGAAACTGCTTCGTTTCATCGAAGAGACGGATGATCCCCCGGTCGAATCCGATGGTGCCGACCACCTCGTCGAGGATTTTTTCCAGGATTTCGTCGACCCGTGATGGGGTTGTCAGGAGCGCACTGATGCGGAAGATGCTGGCCAGGACCTTGTCCTTATCCAGAATGGGCTTGGACCAGCGTTCCGATGCTGTCTTTCCTTCGGGCTTCATGGCAGGGGCTTTCCCCTCTCGCGTTTCATCGTACCTTGCAACGCCCGTCCCCCGGAAACGGAGACAGATTTGCGGGGATGGATTTCAAATCCGTCCCCGCGATTTACGTCAGGTCTGTTTCAGAATGATGCTCAATGCCGTTGTCAGCTTGATGGTGTCTTCGTCGGCCTTCCGCAGGCGGGTGCTCACAATCCGGGCCAGGTTCAGGGCTACGCGGTAACCCAGGGCTGTATCCTCCTCGGCGAGCCGCAGGAAATCGTCCTTTCGGATTTCGTACAGCACGCAGTCCGTCAGGGCGGTGATGGTGGCGGTCCGTTTCTGCTTCTCCAGAAGGGCGATTTCGCCGAACACGGCATGATCCTGGGCGCCCAGATGTGTGAAGACCTTGCTCTTGTCCATCGCGTCATCCTCTTCCATGCCCGGTAGAATGAGGCTCTTGACCACCTCTACCGTTCCGTCGAGGATGATGTAAAGCGTATCTCCCTCTTCGCCTTCCCGCATGATGGTCTCCCCGGCGTGGAACGTCACGCGCCGGGAGATGTCAATGAGTTCCCGGATCTGTTCCGCCGTCAGATCGCGGAAGAGTTCCGGCTCCTGCAGGAAAGAGATGCTGTCTTGGTTCATGGCCGGCCTTTCCTCGATTCCGCGCCGTCAATGATTCAACTGCGCCGGGGCTTGTTCCGGGACAGGACCACGGCATGGTCGTTCGATGCGATCACATAGCCGCCGTCGGGGTTGATGGATAACTTTGCCTCATCCTGCTCGTAGAGAAAGTCCTTCTTCGACTCGCGGATCTTCTCCCGGATGAAGGTGTCGATGACGGAGGTGTTGTCTGAAAGCAGGTCTTCCAGCCGCACAGCTGCCTTGTCTCGAGTGATGCCCAGGAGAATGGCGTGATGATGATGCCGGAAATGATCCGACAGCTCGCGGTACGTTTTCCCGATAAAGGCCTGGGGAATCTCCACCCGCCAGAGCTTGTTCGTGTCTCCCAGGGCCATCAGGTTCGAAAAGATTTTAGGGAGTCCCGGGGAGTCGACGGCACTGGCCATGAGCGCCCCGATGTGTTCGCCCCGGACAATGATTTCGTCGACGTGAGCCCGCTTCAGGCTGGGTTTGTTCTCACTGTTGAGAAGCTCGGCAATGATCCGGATCTGGGGGCTGATGGAGCGGATCGTGAGGGCCGTCAGCGTCGTCCGCTCGTCCACCCGATCCCGGGGGTGCCCCCCCGACAGGTCCGCCATGAGGATCGCAACGGCAGCACGGGAGATATTGGCCCGCATGAGAACCTCTTCCTGGACGAAGTTGCCCCGGGTGAACTTCAGGTCGTGGTACTTCAGGCGCAGGGGATCGAGTTCATCGGGAGAGAGTTCATTGATGAGGACGATCGGTTTTTCCCCGGAAAAGCCCTGGCGGATCAGGCCGTTCAGCAGTTCCTCCGTGTGCTGATTCCATCCGCACAGGACAATATGGTCCTTCTCCTTGATCGTATCCAACCCCTTTCCCTCCTTGATCTTCTGCTCCACGAAGAGAGATGCGATCGTGGCCGTGAACAGGGACATGAGCCCCACCCCCGACAGGATGACCAGGATTCCAACCAGGCGGCCCCCGAGGGACACGGGGTATTTATCGCCGTATCCGACGGTACCCATCGTGACGATGGCCCACCAGATTGCATCCCAGACCGTCGTGATGTTTGCCTCCTGGCGGAGGTGCTCGAAGTAGTGGACCGCCAGGGCGCTCAAAACAACGACACTGAGGGTGAGCAGGGAGACCTGAACCGCGGGGAGGCTGTACAGGCGGCTGATTTTCTTGCCCAGCGTTTTCATGATGGCAGGGGTCCTCCGGAGCGGCCTGATCCCCGGTTACGATCCGCTCTTGCCGAATTCGAGAAAATGCATGGAGAATGTCGCCCGACCCTGCGTGGCGGAGCGGAGATCGGTCGAATATCCGAACATGGCCCTCAAGGGCACCTTTGCCCGGATTTCACTGATGGGGCCCCGGGGGGTGATGGCCTGAACCTCTCCCTTCCGGGCGTTGATATCGCCGATCACCTCGCCCATGAACTCCGACGGGGAGAGAATGTCGACCAGCATGATCGGCTCCAGGAGCGCCGGGTCCGCCTGGGCAAAGCCCCCGCGGAACGCTGTGGAGGCGGCGATCTTGTAGCCGAGTTGAGAGGACTCGCTGTCCCGGTGCAGCCCACCAAGGAGGGTTATCCGGACGTCGATGACCGGGTAACCGGCCACGGTTCCGCTGAAGATCGCCTCCCGGATTCCCTCGACAATCGCCTGGTGAAATTCTTCCGGCACCTGGGCAGGGTCGATCCGGTTGACGATGTCGTTCCCCATGCCCCGCTCCAGGGGCTCCAGGCGGAGACGTACGGATCCGTAATGGCGCCGGTCCCCCAGTTCCCTTTCGAAGACGCCGTCCAGTTCAACACTCTTCTGGATCGTTTCCCGGTAGACGACTCGCGGCTTGCCGACGTTGACGTGGGCGTTGAACTCCCGGATCAGGCGGTCGATGATGATTTCCAGGTGCAGCTCCCCCATGCCCGAGATCACCGTCTGGGCCGTCTCGTCGTCGTATTTTACGCGCAAGGTGGGGTCTTCGTCGACGAATTTTGCAAGAGCCACAACAAGCCGCTCCTGATCAGACGGGGTTTTCGCCTCGATGGCCTGACTGATGACCGGTTCGTAGATGTCCATCGGTTCCAGGAGGATCGGGTGCCCCTCGTCGCAGATCGTGTCTCCGGTCGCGGTTTCCTTGAGGCCGACGACGGCGATGATGTCTCCCGCGATGGCCGTCTCGAGGCGTTCCCGCTTGTTGGCGTGCATCTTCAGCAGTCGGGCGATCTTTTCCTTCCGGCCTTTGCCGGCATTGTAAATCTCGCCGCCGGCCTTGACCTGCCCGGAGTAGATGCGCAGGTAGGTGAGTTTTCGCCCCTCGTCGAGCTGGACTTTGAAGGCCAGGGCGCACAGCGGCTCCGCAGCGCTGCTGTGGCGGACCTCTTCCTCATGGGTGACGGGATGATGACCCCGCACGGGGGGGACGTCCACGGGGGAGGGGAGGTATTGGACCACCGCGTCGAGGAGCGGCTGGATGCCTTTGTTACGCAGGGCGGTCCCGCACATCACCGGTACGGCCCGGAGCGATAGCGTCGCCTGGCGGATGGCCTTCCGGATTTCATCCTCTCCGATTTCCTCGCCGGCCAGATACTTCTCGGCGATGCCGTCGTCCAGATCCGCGAGGACCTCGATCATCCGGTCCCGGTGGTCTTGCAGCGCCCCGGCGAACTCATCCGGAACATCCTGGACCGTGAAGTTCTGTCCCTGGGTGCTGTTGTCCCAGGTGATGAACTTGCGGCGGATCAGGTCCACGATGCCCTGGAACCCGTCTTCCTGTCCCGCGGGGATCTGGATCGGCAGGGGGAGCGAGGAGAAGCGCTCCCGCATCATATCCAGGGTGCGGGAATAGTCGGCGCCGATGCGGTCCATCTTGTTGACGAAGGCGATCTTCGGAACGCCGTACTTGTCGGCCTGGTGCCAGACCGTTTCCGACTGGGGCTCCACACCGCCGACGGCGTCGAATACAACGACGGCTCCGTCGAGAACCCGCAGGGACCGCTCCACCTCGATGGTGAAATCCACATGGCCCGGCGTATCGATGATGTGGATCTCGTGGTTTTCCCAGTTGCAGGTCGTGACCGCCGCGGTGATGGTAATTCCCCGCTCCTGCTCCTGGGGCATCCAGTCCATCACCGCTTCCCCGTCATGAACTTCGCCCATTTTGTAGGAACGGCCCGTATAATAAAGGATCCGCTCCGTTACGGTGGTCTTCCCCGCATCGATGTGGGCGATGATGCCGATGTTCCGGATTCTGGAGAGGTTCGTCTTGACCGACATATCCGTTCCGCCGGGTCGATGCCGGGTCACTCCGGGATCGACCGCTCTTCGTGTGTTTCAGGACTTGGCGCCTGATGCTGAAAGTTCTCGCGGAGTGAAGGGTTTCCGCGTGTCAATGTGCCCCCGGATGGAAGCCAGTTCCTTGCCGTCCAGCAGGATCCGGACTCTCTTGATGACGGGGATGTTTGTGCAGAGCGAATTCGTCAGCGAAAAGACGGTTGCCATTTCACTCGTCCCGCTACCGGGGTGGGCGTTCACAAAGGCCTTGTTGAAGCTGACCTCCGCCGTTCCGTCCTCCCGGATCTTGACGCCCTGGACATCCGCCTTCGACGGAAGTGTGGCTGTATTGCCCGCCTTTGAACCGGCCAGGAGGGCTTTCACGATCTCCCGGGCCTGCTCTTCGTCCGTCGCCTCTTTCGGAATGAAACGCTTTTCCGGGATAAGAAAACGCTCGTTGGCATCCGAGAAGTACAGAATCACCTCCCGTTTTTCCTTTCTTTGAGCGGTTCCCTTGCCGGAGGTCGGGAAGAGGGCGTCGAAAAGGGTTACGAAAAAAAAGATGAGGAGGCCCACGACGATCAGGGCGGTAGCGGACAGGGCAAGAGTCCTCCAGCCCTTTTTCTGTTTTCGCGTTCGAACTTCAATTGATCGTTTCTGTTTCTTCGATGCCATGAGGGTTCTCAGTGTGAAAGGATTTTCAGGGTTTCCCGGGCCCGAGCGGCAAAATCCGTGTTCGGCGCCTGTTTGATGACCGTCTCGAAGGACTTGGCCGCCTCCGTCCTCTTGCCCTGGCGAAGCTGGCATTCACCGAGCCGCAAGTGTGCCTCCGCGTAGGCCGGCGACAATTCCACGGCCTTCTGGAAGTGGCCGACGGCCTTGTCGCATCTGCCCTCTCCCATCCGGACCATGCCGATATGGAATTCGACCAGGGGAACGATGTATCCTCCGCGGTCGCGTTGGATTGCCTCCGCATACATGCGAAGTGCCATCTGGTTGTCCTGCTTCTTGGCATAGGTGCGTCCCAGGTTGTAGAAGGCAAGGCCCGGGGTTTCGTAAAGCACGTTGGACAATGCGCGGTTGAAGGATGCAATGGCTTCATCCAGGCGACCCATGGAGTAATGGATCGTGCCGAGTGAAACGTGGGCCTCCGAGTAGTCGGGTTTCAACTCCAGGGCCCGGGATAAGGATTTCATGGCCTCGGACGGCATGTTCTTTTCCATATAGATGAGACCGATGGCGTAATGAGTTCTCGGATTGTCCGGATTCAGTTTCTCCGCTTCAAAAAGTTCCTTGAGGGCCGGGTTGAACTGGCCGGAGGTCATGTACGCCAGGGCCATCCGCAGGTGCCGGTCCGCTTCGTCCGTTTTCCACTTGGGGGTTGCGCATCCCCACAGCAGGATCGCGCATAGACCAGCGGTGATAATGAACAGGAATCGCTTGTGGTTCATTGCTTCCCCTCCTTTCACGGCGTCAGCCCCGGTTGCCGTTGACCCACCAGTCGCCTTTTTCCTTGAACCACCAGTCGGACCACTCCGTCTCAAGAATCGCAGCGGCGAGTCTCCGGCCGTTGTCCGTGCAGAGGCGCTGGCGGGCATAGGAAATCCATTCCGTGCTGTACTTGTTTCCCAGGTCGCCGCGTTCCTTCAGGATCAGGATGAGCGACAATTGATCCGCATCGTGGGCGATCAGCGACTCGCGGGTTTTCTTGTCATTGAATTCCTGCACGGCTTCACGGATGTCCTCGCCGAAGAAGAGGGTGGACGCCAGGTCCTCAACCGCCTTTTCCTCGTCCACAGTGACGTATTTTTTATTCACATAGTTCATGTCGCCCGTCCTGGCCTCGGGGAGGTCATGGAAAAGGCAGATTTGCAGAACTTTCCGGAGGTCCGCCCGTTCGTCCAGGCGGCACAGTGTGTAACCGATGAACAACGTCCGCAGGACGTGTTCCGCCACGGACTCACTGCCGGAGCCCAGGAACTGGAAGCCCGTTCGGGGCGTCCGCTGGAGCATGCCAACTTCGAAAAGAAAATTGGCGAGGTCTTTCATCAGGGTTCCCTTTTGATGGTTCGGATCCGGTTTGCCATCATGTCCGCGACCTTGCGAAGCTGAACCTGGAGGGCGCCGACCCCCTCGGGTTTCATGGCGCCGAGGCGATCCAGATGGCCTTTCCAGTACTCCAACTGCTCGATTTCGTGTTCTCTCATCTTCTTCTCGAATTTTGCCTGGATCGCCTTGACAAAGGCTTCCTGCTGTACCGGGTCAGCCATGGTCCAAGCCGCACCGTATATACCACGTGTGCTTCATCTTGCAACGGGAAGTTTGCGCTGTACCGGGGATTCCGGGCTCCTGCCGGTGCCTTTTCCAACTTTCATTTTTTTCGGATTTCTGCTCTATTGGGCTTCCACAGGCCGGGATAGTGACCGGCGGCTTTCTCACACCAGGGCTTCAGTCATGAATCCACGAAAAACGGATTGCGAATTCGATCTCATCATCCAGGGAGGCCATGTCTTCAACGGACTCGGGACGCCGGGCCTGGATGTGGATGTGGCCGTCCGGGAGGACCGCATCGTTCTGATCGCGCCGGGCATTGACAGAAACCGCACCCGGCGGGTGCTCGATGCCCGCGGAATGGCCGTGGCCCCCGGGTTTATCGATCCCCACAGCCACACGGACATGGAACTTCTCGTGAACCCCCGGGCGGAGAGCAAGATCCACCAGGGCGTGACCACGGAAATCGCCGGGAACTGCGGTTTCACCCTGTTTCCACTGGCGGGCGCCTTCCGTGAAGAGAAGGAGCGCCTGCTCCGGGAACGTTACGGGATCGAACTCACCTGGGAGGACGTGAACGGATTTTTCGACGCCCTTGCCGACCGGGGAATGGCCGTCAACTACGCCACCTTCCTGGGGCACGGCAGCCTGCGCCAGGCCGTGGTCGGCCAAGATGACCGGGCGGCCCGTCCCGGGGAGATCGAACGCATGAAAGAGATCCTCGATGCGGCCATGCGGAGCGGCGTAATGGGTCTCTCAACAGGCCTGATCTATGCCCCCGGCATGTTCGCCCCTCCGGAAGAGCTGGTTGCCATGTGCTCCGTCGTGGCCCATTGGGGTGGTGTCTATACGACCCACATGCGGGACGAGGGGGACTTCCTGGCGGAATCGGTGGAGGAATCCATCGCGGTGGCCCGGGCCGCCGGGGTCAGTCTCCAGCTTTCCCACCTGAAGCTGGCCTATCCCCGAAACTGGCCCAAGGTTCACCAGGTCCTGTCACGGATCTCGGAAGTCAGGGCGCATGGACTGGACGTCCTTGCGGATCGCTATCCCTACACCGCCACCTCGACCTTCCTGAGTGTTTTTTTCCCGCGCTGGATCAAGGACGGATCCATCCGGGAGAACCTGCTCCGGATCCGGGGCACCGATCGGGAGGGGGAGCTGAGAGGGCATCTCCTCAAGCAGGAGGAGAAGCTCGGAAGCTGGGACAATATCCAGATCGCCTCCGTTCTGACGGAGAAAAGCAGCTGCCTGGTAGGCAAGACAGTCCTCCAGGCCGCCCGGGAATCGGGCCGGGAACCTTTCGACTTCATCCTCGACCTGGTGGTCCAGGAGAATGATCAGGTGGGGATGATCAATTTCTCCCTGAACGAAGAGACGTTCAAGCGCATCATCCTGCACCCCCTGGTCGTGATCGGATCCGACGGCTGGGCCCTGGCACCCTATGGCCTTCTCTCCCGGGACAAGCCGCACCCGCGCTCCTACGGGACCTTCCCGCGCATGCTGGGCCGCTACGTCCGGGACGAAAAGATCATGTCGCTGGGAAGGGCCATCGAAAAGATGACGTCCCTCACGGCGGAGAAGTTCGGCCTGACCGGACGGGGACGGATCCAGAAGGGATGGTTTGCGGACCTCGTGGTCTTCGATCCAGTCCGCATCATGGATCGGTCCACCTGGGGGGATCCTCACCAGTACCCGGTGGGGATCGAGCAGGTCATCGTGAACGGCCGGGTGGTGATCGACGGGGGGGAGCACACGGGGGAACTGCCGGGCCGGATCCTCCGTCACGAACCCCGGCATATGAACATCTGAGCAGACCCTGCGGTTCGCCGGACGGTTTTACTTCTTCCCGGCGCCGTAGACATCGAGAACCTTCCCGATGACGTTGGTCGTCGAGACGCCCTCCGTAAGGGGCACGATCACGATCTTTCCTCCCCGGCGTTTGATCACGTCCCGTCCGACCACCGTCTCCGCGCTCCAGTCCCCCCCCTTGATGAGGACGTCCGGTTCCAGGAAGGCGATGAGCTCGCCCGGTGTGTCTTCGTCGAAGACGGTGACATAGTCCACCATCTCCAGCGCCGCCATGACGTCGGCCCGTTCCTCCTCGGGGACGATGGGTCGCCGCTCCCCCTTGATGGAGCGGACGGAGCGGTCGGAATTGAGTGCCAGGACCAGAATGTCGGCGGTCTTCTTCGCCTCTCTCAGGTAGCGAATGTGGCCCACGTGGAGGATGTCGAAGCAGCCGTTGGTGAAGGCGACCCGCTTGCCCTGTGCGCGGAGCCCTTCAAGAACCTGTTTCAGGGTGTGCCGGTCCAGAATCTTGTCCATGAGACTCTCCGTTTCCGATTCACGATTCCGGGGCGTCAGGTTTCCCTGCCGCCGGTTTCTTCCTTTTCTCCGGGCGGATGGAGATTTTCCACCGACCGCGCCAGCGTGAGGACCGAGACCTCCCGGGCGCCGGCCCGGAGGAGAACCCGGGCGCACTCCTTCAGGGTGCTCCCCGTCGTATAGACGTCGTCCACGAGGAGGATCCCTTTTCCCTTGATCCGCTCCGCATCCGCCACGACAAAGACCCCCCGGACGTTTCGCTCCCTCTGCCTCCTGCCGAGGGACACCTGGGGATCGGAGGCAACGGGCTTCCGGAGCGAACGGGCATCCACGGGGATGCCGTGGCTCTTCCCGACAGCCTTTGCCAGGAGAAGGGACTGGTTGAATCCCCGCTGCCGCAGGCGCCGCGGATGAAGGGGCACCGGGATGACGAGGGATGCCTCCCCGATCCGAAGGCCCGGATAGTCGCCCGCAGCCAGGAGCCGCCCCAGGGGCTCTGCCAGGCGGGACTGTTCCCGATATTTGAGCCGATGGATCATGGTCATCAGGACTCCATCGTACCGTCCCAGGGAGCGTGCGGTGGCGAACGGAGGAGGGCCGACCAGGCAGGAACCGCAGGGATGATCCTTTTCCGCATCCGATGCAAAGGGTTCTCCACAGACGGTGCAGAGGGGGGAATGGATGATACCGATTCCGGACCGGCAGCCTTCGCAGAGGGAGAAATGCGCCCCGTCTTCCAGTTTGCCGCTGCAGGAAGCGCAGCGGGGCGGGAATACCAGGTCGGCCAGCCCCGCCAGGAAGGATCTCAACGCCCCGGGTCCTCCTCGAGGACGTCCAGATGGGTTGCCTCGTCGGGGACCTTCCGATGCGGTGCTTCCGACCACAGGCGTTCCAGGTCGTACAACTCCCGCACGGTCTCATAGAAGATATGGATCACCACGTCTCCGTAGTCCATCAGGATCCATCGCCCGTGTCGTTCGCCCTCGATGCCCAGGGGGCGGATTCCCCTTTCCTTCAGGTATTCCTGTACGGCGGAGCAGACGGCCTGAACCTGGCGGTCCGATTGGCCGGTGCAGAGGATGAAATAGTCCGTGAAGGAGGAGAGGTTCCTGACGTCCAGAATCGTCAGGTCTTGTGCTTTCTTGGTCAGGCAGGCGTTGACGCAGTGGAGGGCCAGTGCTTGGGAGTCGTTCTGCTCAGGGGCCAATCGAGTCTCCTTTTCGAATGTCCGGAGAGGGATCCGGATCCCATCCGACATCCCATCCAGAGGAAATCATTTCGCATTTTAATAGCAGCCCCAACTCCCGCTGTCAACGCAAATCTCCCTCCCCCGGTCTTGGACAATACAAGGCGGTTGTGGTAAACGACCCGACGGAGCGCCCACAGGCCGCCGGATGGAGAATCATGCAGGCAATCCTTAAGCAGATTCATGTTCATGTTCCCTTTGTCCTTCTCAAGGACCGGTATCTCGATTTCATGATCGAGAAGGGCCTGCAGCCTGAGATCTCCTTCAGCCACGCCGCGCTCCTAGCCTTCGGGAAAGATGATTTCGCGGATGTCGCCGTCCGGCTCCGGGGCGCCGGCGTTCCCATCACGTTTCACGCCCCCTTCATCGACCTGCGACCGGGAGCGGTGGATCCGGAAATCCGCCGGGTCAGTGTCCGCCGGATCGAGCAAGTCTTCGAACTGGTTCCCCTGTTTCAGCCCCGGATCGTTGTCTGCCATCCCGCCTTCGATCCCCGGTATTACATTTCACAGGAAAACGCCTGGCTGGAGCAGAGCATCCTGACCTGGCGGCATTTCGAGGCCCTGGCCCGGGAGATGGGAACGAGAATCGCCCTGGAAAACGTCTATGAAACGCATCCGATCCAACTGAAGCCCCTGCTGGCTGCCCTGGACCCGACCGTATCCTGCTTCTGCTTCGACACGGGACACGGGAATGCCTTTTCCAATGCCGGCATGGGTGAGTGGATGGATGATCTGGGGGGCTTTCTGGGGCATGTCCATCTTCACGACAACGCCGGCCGGACGGACGAGCATCTGCCCGTCGGTGAGGGCAATTTCCCTTTTCACGGGTTCTTCGAACGGCTTCGCTCTCTGCAGAGAAGACCCCTCCTGACTGTGGAGGCCCACAGCGAACGAAACCTCTGGCGAACACTGGATAACCTCCGGGCCAACAGGTTTCTTGATGGTTGGGATGCTGGTGCATAATTCCCCACCCTCCGGGGAAAAAGTAGACGCTGATCCTGCCTCCGGCCTGCAGCAGACCCCGCTCTCCAAAAATAATTACCAATAACGGCAGATGCTTGGCACGATCTTTTGGGAATGCCCCTCTGTGGCATGCCTGTTGCTCTATAGGTGTCAAACAAATACGGAGGCACCTGTTTCGTGAGACGTCTGATTGTACTGGTAATTGCCGCGGCCCTCGTGATGTACGGAATGGGAATTGCTGCCGAGCAGACCTCCAAGTCCACCGTGAAGGCCGAGCCGATCAAGGCAGCCCCCGGGAAGGCGAAATCGTCGAAGATCACGAGGATGCACGCCAGCGGCGTTGTCGTCGAGGTAACCGAGGGGATGATCCGGATCGAACGGGCGGTCAAGGGCAATTCGGCAACTGTGGAGACCATGCAGTTCATCCTGGAGAAGCCGGTGAAAGTGAACATTGGAGACAAGGTAACCGTTTCCTATGTGAAAAAAGACAACCAGGACGTGGCTATCCGGGTGACAAACGCCGTATCCAGGAAGAAAGCGGACGTCAGGGGTAAAACCGACGCGGCCGCACCGCCAAAGTAAGGCGGATACAAATCGTATGGGACCGTTCCTCTACGGGAGGAACGGAAACATAAAACAAAATCCATGAAGGAGGTACAAGTTGATGAAACGTTTGGTACTGTTGCTGGTTGGGTTTGTTTTCCTCTTCACGACGTCGGCGATCGCGGCCGAGAAGGCAGCTGCCCCGGCGAAGGCCGATGCGGCAAAGGTTGAAATGAAGGCCGATGCGAAGGCTGATGCGAAGGCAGATGCCAAGGCCGACAAGAAGGCCGACAAGAAGGCCAAGAAGGTGAAGAAGGCCAAGAAGGCGAAGAAGGCCGAGAAGAAGGCCGACGAAGCTCCCGCTCCCGCGCCTGAGAAGAAGTAGGTTCGAAGAGCGCAGTTTCGAGAAGTCATTCAGAAAAGGCACACCGGGTTACCGGTGTGCCTTTTCTTTGTGGCCGGACGGTTGAAAAGGGGTCGTCTGCTTCGTTGCCCTTATCCAGTTCATCCGGATCCTGTTGCATCCGTCGCCGTTTATGATAAGTAACGGCGAAAAGGAATCATGCCTCGGAGAGACCCGTGACCGTCCGCGTCCGCATTCTCGTCGTAACCCTGGCCAGCCTTGTGCTGGCGATGTCAGTCTGGGGATGGATCCAGCTCCGGGTCCTGGAAAACATTCTTTTCGAACAGCAGATCAAGAGACTCTATGACGTCGCCGAGACCGTCCACACGTACTACCAGCATTTCCCGACGCGCCAGGGGCTGTCCGCCCTGGATGTCACCCTCAAGGACCTGATCCAGGCGGACATTCGCTTTGCCCGGATCGACATCTTCACGGTAGACAAGAACAGGAAGGATGCGGATTACGTGGCCGGAGCGAGCAGACTCCAGTATGAATGGCCCGAAGTGGCGATCCTTTCCTCACTGGAGCAGTCCGTACCGAAATACACCGAACTGACTACCGACAGCGGTCCGGCCCTCGGTCTCCTGTACCCTTTCACGTCGGATCGGGAGGGGCCCATCGTGGTGGGGGTCATCTCCTTCTCCCAGTCCCGGGGTGAAATTCTCTCCCGGGCCCGAATGATGCTTGTTTACAGCACGGCCGGTCTCCTGGTGGGGATCCTCCTGGTGCTTGTCTTCATCTACGGCTGGATCATCGATCGGCCCCTCAAGATCATCGTCGAGGCCATCGACGAGTTCCCGAGGGGCTTGTATAAAAAAAGGATCTCCGTCCACTGGAAGGACGAGTGGGGATACGTGGCGGAGCATTTCAACTCCATGGCCGACGAGATTCAGCGTGTGCACGGGGAGAACCAGGAGTTGACCCGGCACCTGGAACAACGTGTCCAGGAGGCCACCTCCAAAGTGGTCCAGTTGACCAAACAGGTCAACCAGCTCCAGCAGCTCACCGCACTGGGATACCTGACGGCGACGCTGGCCCACGATCTGGGAACCCCCCTCCACTCCATCGCCGGGATGGCACAGCTTCTCCTGGAGCGGGCCGACTGGCCGCCGGATGTGCACCGCAAACTGGAGCTGATCGTCCAGCAGACCCAGCGGCTGAACCTCGTCATCAAGAACATCCGCAGGGCAACACGGCTTCCGGAGCCCCACATGGAGGCCCTGTCGATCCAGAACCTCTTCGGTGAGACCTCGGCCCTGGTGGAACCCCTGATTCAGAACACCGGCGTCTCGCTGACCGTAAGAATTGAAGAGGGGGTGCCAGGACTTTACGTGGACCGGCACCGGACGCAGACGGCCCTGTTCAACCTCATCCAGAATGCCCTGGAAGTCATGCCGGAGGGAGGCGGCATCGTCCTGTCCGCCTACCCCGTGCCGGAAAAGAACGCCGTCGCCATGTCCGTCCGTGACGAGGGACCGGGCATTCCCCGGGAACTCCAGGAGAAGGTCTTCGAACCGTTCTTCAGCACCCATGCCGATGAGGGGCTGCGGGGGCTGGGACTCGCCATCGTCCAGGACATCGTTAAAATGCACGGGGGGGAGATCGAACTGAAAAGCCGTCCCGGGGAAGGGACGGAGTTTATCCTCTATTTTCCCATCGTCGAGAAACCATCCGCCTGAGAGTCTCCTTCAGGAACCGCTTTCCCGCTGCAGACCGTAACGTTGGATTTTGCTCCGGAGGGTCTTCCGGTCGATGCCCAGAAGGGTTGCCGTACGGCTCTGGTTCCACGAAGTCGTCCGGAGTGTCTGGAGGATCTGGTCACGCTCCGCCGACTCCAGGGGCGTCACGGAGGGCAGGGACGGCTCGTCGACCCGTTCCGGGCGGAATCGGAGCGGCAGATTCTCCGGCAGAATGACGGCAAAGGGTGAGAGCAGGAGTGTCTGCTGAAGCACGTTTTCCAGCTCCCGCACGTTCCCGGGCCAGGAGTAGGCCATGAACCATTCCATGGCCTCGTCGGAGACGCGGACCGTCGGGTGCCCGATTTTATTCAGCAGGGACTTCACCAGTTGGGGAATGTCCTCCTTGTGTTTCCGGAGCGGCGGGATGTGGAGACGGACGACGAACCGGTACAGGAGGTCCGCCCGGAAACGCCCGCTTCGCACCTCTTCGTCGATGTCCCGGTTTCCCGCTGCCACCACCCTGACGGAGGCAATCCGGACGTCATGTCCTCCCAGGCGCCGGATCTCACCGTTCTGCATGAACCGGAGGAGCTTTCCCTGCAGGGCGGGCGACATCTCCGTGATCTCGTCAAGGAAAATGGTCCCTTCCTTGGCGGACTCCAGAAGCCCCGGATGGGAATGATCCGCCCCCGTGAAGGCCCCCCGCTCGTAGCCGAACAATTCCGATTCGAGAAGCGTATCCGGGATGGCGCCGCAGTGAACCGGGATGAAAGGCCGGTCCCGGCGGGAGCTGAACTGGTGAAGGGAGCGGGCCGTCAGCTCTTTGCCCGTGCCGCTTTCCCCCTCGATGAGGATGCTCGCCGAGGCGTCGGCGACCCGGGCCAGCTGTTTGTAGAAATTCACCATCGTGGCGGAGGATCCGATGAAATGGGATTCCGTCTCCGCCTTGGGCTCTCCCAGCATCCGCAGTTGGTGAAGACTCCTGACCTCCAGCACTTTGCGGACCATGGCCCGGATGGCGTCGGGGGAGAAGGGCTTGCTGATGTAGTCCCAGGCGCCGAGACGGAGGGCCTCCATCGTCGTCTCCAGAGACCCGAATGCCGTCATCATGATGACCGGCATCTGGGGCCAGGACTCGTGGACGGCCCGGAGAAACTGCAGGCCGTCCATGTCGGGCATCCGGATGTCGGACAGGAGCATGTCGTATCGAGACAGGTCTTCTTCCAGGGCCTTGCGAGCGGAAGTCCGCGTCTGGACCTCGTAGCCCTGCCGGGAGAGGGCCTCCTCGAGGAACTCACACGCCACGGCGTCGTCGTCGATGACGAGGATGTGTACACTCATGGATCAGAGCCCCCGCCCGCCGATGTACTCGACCAGATCGGCTACCCGGCAGGAATACCCCCATTCGTTGTCGTACCAGGTCACAACTTTCGCCCAATTTTTCCGCAGGACCTGGGTGAACTCGAGATCGACGATGGACGACCGGCTGTCCCCCTTGAAATCGCTGGATACGAGGGGAATGTCGGCGAATCCGAGAATGCCCTTCAGGGAGTTCCGTGCCGCCCCCCGGAGGACCTGCCTGAGTTCATCGGTCGTGGTCTCGCTCCGGAGTTCCGCCGTGAAGTCGACGACCGATACGGTCGGCGTGGGAACCCTCAGGGAATAGCCGTCGAATCGTCCCTCCAGTTCCGGAAGCACCAGCGATAGTGCCCGGGCCGCCCCGGTGGTGGTGGGAATGATGTTCTGGCCGGCTGCACGGGCCCGGCGGAGGTCGCGGTGGGGCATGTCCAGGATCCGCTGGTCGTTCGTATAGGAGTGGACCGTCGTCATCATGCCCCGTTCGATGCCGAAACGGCGGTGAAGGACCATCACCGGCGGAGCGAGGCAGTTGGTCGTGCAGGAGGCGTTGGAGAGGATGTGGTGCTTCTCCGGTCGGTATAGACGGTGGTTGACACCCATGACGACGGTGAGATCCTCCCCTTTCGCGGGAGCGCTGATGATGACTTTCTTCACGCCCGCCTCGATGTGGGCGGCTGCTTTCGACGCTTCCGTGAAGAGTCCCGTACTTTCGATTACGACATCCACGCCCGCATCGTCCCAGGGAATCTGGCCGGGATCGCGGAAGGCGAAGTTCCTCACGGGGTGCCCGTTCACGGAGAACCCGTCTTTCCGGACGCGCACGGTTCCGGGGAAACGGCCGTAGTTCGTGTCGAAAGAGAGAAGATGGGCGTTTGTTGCCACGTCGTAGAGATCGTTCACGGCAACAACGCTCACCGTCCCGGGGCAGCGCTCCAGGATGGCCCGGAAGACCTGGCGACCGATCCGGCCGAATCCGTTGATACCTACTCGGATCATTGCTTTTTCCTTAATTGTCGTCGATGCGGAGCTTATGGGCCGCCATCAGCTCGCAGCGGGTTTCCAGCGCCCGGTGCAGGCGGGCATTATCGAGGGCGATGGCGCTCAGGTGGGCTACGGCTTCCAGAAAGCGAATCTCCCGCTTCGAGAAATCCCGGACCGTGTCCGCATACACCCGAAGAACCCCGAGGGCCTTCCGTTCGCGGACCAGGGGAACGACAAGAACCGAGGCGATTCCCTCTTCCCGGGCCTGTGAGCCGTACTGGAAGTCCGGATCCGTCCGGGCGTCCCGGACAATACAGGTCTTCCCCCGGAGGGCCTTCCTGTCCAGCCCGCTGGCCTCCACCAGGATGGGGCCCTTCTGGAGGTAGTCCGCGGAAAGGCCGCAGGAGGTCCCCAGGAGCAACTTTTTCCTGCGGGTATCGAGGAGGCGGAGGCTTGCGGCCTTCAGGCCCATAGCGTTCACCACCGACCGGACGATCTCGTCCAGGACATGGTCCGGGTCGAGCGATGCGTTGATCAGCCGGGTCACCTCGTAGAGGGCCTCGAAATAGTCCTTTTCCTTGGATTTCATGGGATAGAACCTCGAAAAGCGGATGGCGAATTTTCACGATACTCTACGGATTCCAGCCGCCGGCTGTCAATGAAAAAGAACCCCGCCGGGGGGCCGCCGGTTCAGCGTCGATCCCGGGGAAAGAGGGTCTGAGCGAAAAACGGGGCGTGGTTCGATGTGAAGAGCGGCGGATCCCGCCTCAGGATGGGAGCGATGGCGGGATGCCTCCGGAATTCCGACTGGAGGAAACGGCGGACGATTCCCCGGTCCCAGCCCCGGGGGTGCCGGAAATCGCGGTAGAGCGACAGATCCCCTTCGTAGAAGGGCCGGATGTCCAGGTCCGACATTCCGGTGCGACCGACGGGAAGGTTGAAGACCGACAGGTTCAGGAACCCGATGGCTTCGCTGTGCCGAACGGTGAAATCCAGGGTCTCCCGGGCCTCCGGTTCCGTCTCTTCGGGTGTGCCGAAAAGGAGGTACACGTACGGGACAATGCCGGCGTCCCGCAGGCCTTGCAGGGCCTTGACCGCCGTTTCCAGGCGGATCCCCTTGTCCAGCGCGTCGAGGACCCGCTGGCTCCCCGATTCGATCCCGATCTGGAGCAGGATGCACCCGGATCGCCTCAGGGCCGTGCAGAAATCGGGGTCCGCCAGGTCCCGGGAAACCCGGACAAAACCGTACCATGGAACGCCGGGAGGAGCCGCGATGAGGGCTTTCAGCATAGCCGCCGAGAGGGTGTTGTCCAGAAGATGGATGAGGGCCGGCCGGAACTCCTCCGTCAGGCCCCGGATTTCCTCCGCAGCACGTTTCGGCGCGATTGGGCGAAAAGGGCTGCCCTCCGCACGTTCCGGGCAAAAGGCGCACTTCCCGTAGGAACAGCCGGAGGATGCGCTGTAGGGCAGAATCGGACCGGGGGCGAGGTAGGGAAGATCCGTGCCTTTCACACCCGGGGACAGGAGGTTGCGGTAGTCCGGCCGTGCCGGGAGGAGGCCGGGACGCTTTCCGAGGAATTCCAGGAGTCCGGCCTCTCCGGGACCATCGACGATTTCGTCGATCAGTCCGCGGAATGGTCGACCGAAGCCGGGCTGGCGGGTCCACGAAGTTACCAGTCCGCCCCCGACCAGAATGCGCAGGCCCGGCTGGAGGCGACGGAGATAGCCGATCATCGCGAAGGTGCAGAGGGCCTGGCTCAGGTAGTTAAGGGAAAAACCGATGTCCGTGAATCCGGGATCGTCGAGGAGGAGGGATAGGCGGTCCCGGAACCATGGGAAAAACGGGTTCTCTTCGGGACGTTCGGCTGCCGCCAGCAGGTCGCCGCTCCGCAGGGGGGACCGTGCGGGATCCTCGTAATTGTTCAGGGTCACCCGGGGGTGACCCTCCGGGCAGGACTGCTCCAGGGTGCGGTTCACGTCGGAGACCGCGCGATGGTACCGATCGGGATTCTGATAGCCTCCGGACGTCGTCAGCAGCCGGAGATTCTTCTGCAGCCCGGAGCGGGCCCGGCGGGTCCATGTGTCGGCGGGATCCCCGGGGAGTGTCTGTTCCAGGAGATGCTGCAGGCCCTCCCGGTTTGCATCCAGAAGAAGGTGTGGTACGTCGTGTTCCCTGAGCGCTCCCGACAGTCTGGCGATGCCGGGTGGCGGCTCGCATGGTTTGGAGACCGGGGGGTGGACGAGAAGGATCACAGAATCCGCTCACCGTAATCCAGGTGCAGGTCCCCCAGCTTGACCACCTCGAAGCGCCCCACTTTGTGATACAGGGCAAAGGTCTCCCGGATGGCTCCGGACACCCGTCCTTTCCATCTCATCTCGTATTCATGGAGCGGGGCATAGGCCTCCACACCCTTTCCGTCGGGGTCGATCTTTTCCTCGGGAGAGAAGGGGGGCTCGACGGCAACGCCTTCCGGGGGGCTGCTGAAGAGATCCCGGAGGGAGCGGCCGACTTCCCTCGAATAGGTTTTTACGGAGAAGCCGAAGGTGGCGCCCATGACTTCCCGGACGGAGACGACCTTCAGGGGAAGCGAGTCCTTCCGGCGCTGGAGCGCCTCCCGGAGCTGGCTGCGTAGTTCCGCCTCGACGATGACAGTCGTGCTTTCCTCCCGGTTGCCCATCATGCGGAAAAGAAGCTGCAGGGGATTTTCCTCATCGAGTTCATATTCGTCACCGAAGAAGGTCTCGCCGCTGATCCCCCGCCCTTCGAGAAAACCAATGACGAATCCTTTCAGGAGGTCGTGGCTGCCCTCCACGGTTACTTCGAAATAGGTCGGATTCATGACGCCTCCTAAAAGAAGATGAATGTCACCAGGATGAAAACGGGAATCAGGAACGGGATGGAATACTTGAACATATACCCGAAGAAGCTCGGCATGTCGACACCGGCCTCCTCGGCGATGGACTTGACCATGAAATTCGGGGCGTTGCCGATGTAGGTGTTTGCCCCCATGAAGACGGCCCCGGCGGAGATGGCCGTGAGGTAGCCGATGAAGGCCGGGTTGGCCGTGGCTGTTCCCGCTGCCAGGGCTGCCGGGACCTGGGCCTCAACCAGACTCACCTTGCCCAGGGCCATGTTGAAGAACGTGAGGTAGGTCGGGGCGTTGTCCAGGAAGGAGGAGAGGACCCCGGAGGCCCAGAAGTAATGTGCCGGCGTCTGAACGGCCGCCACGAGGGGCGCCATGGCCCCGTCGAGTCCCGCCCGCAGGATCGCCAGGGCGGGGATGATGGTGATGAAGATGCCCGCAAAGAGCTTGGCCACCTCCAGGATCGGGCCCCAGGAGAATTCGTTCGCGCTCCGCAGTTCCTTCGGCGTAATCCGGAGGGAGACGAGGCCAAGGATCACAATGACGGCGTCCCGGAGGAGATTCTGGTAATGAACCTCGACGCTGTAGATGGTGAGATGTCCTGCCTTCCAGTAGCCGCTGACGAGAATTGCCGTCACGACGCCGGCGAGAAGGAGGAAATTATATGTCCCGGCGATCAGGACGGGGGCTCGCTCTTCCGAGGCGATCTCTCGGAATTCCTTTTCTTTCCGGAAGTAGTAGATGTCGACGGCGACGAAGAGGACCAGGAGCAGCGCCGCCGTGGCCAGCATTTCCGGCAGGATGCCCTTGGTAACCCAGAAGAAAGGCACATTGTGGAGAAATCCGAGGAAGAGCGGCGGGTCTCCCAGGGGGGTCAGGGAGCCGCCGATGTTGGCCACCAGGAAGATGAAGAAGCAGATCACATGGGCCTTGTGGACCCTGTCGCGGTTGGCCCGGAGGACCGGCCGGATCATGATCATGGCGGCGCCGGTCGTTCCCACCCAGGAGGCCAGGAACGTACCGATCAGGAGAAGGGTCGCGTTCACCAGGGGCGTCCCGCGGAGGGATCCCTTTACGACGATGCCGCCGGAGATGGTGAAGAGCCCCCACAGGAGAATGATGAAGGGGATGTAGTCGATGAGGCCGATGTGGAGGATCGAGTAGAGAGCGACCTGCCAGTCGAAAATCAGGAAGGGCAGGGCAAAAAGCAGGGCCCAGAAGGCCGAGACCTTCCCGAAGTGGTTGTGCCAGAAGTGGGGGACGAACAGGGGGCACAGGGCGATGGAGAGGAGAATCCCCGCAAAGGGCAGAACCGTCCACACGGGCAGGATTCTCCCGACATGGTCTGCCGCCTCGTGCAGGCCGCCGGAGGCCAGACAGGACGTCGATTCCGCGAAGAGCAGAAACAGCGCGGCCGGCAATGTCATCAGGATCGGTAGGGAGTGTTGCTTCGGGTACATGGTTTCCTCGCCATGAATTTGGCCCATCGATAACAGAAACAATCTCGTCAGGCAACAAAAAGCCCCCTCCCGAAGGAGGGGGCCGCGTCGCCGGATGCTTGCCGGATCAGCCCGGGGCATTCTTCAGGGAGGCCCGCATCTCCCGTTTGAGAATCTTCCCCGTAGGGGTCTTCGGGAGGGCGTCCATGAAAACGACCTTCTTGGGGCACTTGAACGGCGCCAGGTTCTTCCGGCAGTGATCCATGACTTCCTGGGCGGTCATGGTCTCGCCGGCCTTCAGGACGATGACCGCGGTGACGATTTCGACCCACTTGGGATCGGGCAGGCCGATGACAGCCACTTCCTGGACCCTCTTGTCCAGGTAGACGGCGTCCTCCACCTCGCGGGTGGCTACGTTCTCGCCGCCCGTCTTGATCATGTCCTTCTTCCGGTCCGCCACGGTAATGTAACGGTCCGAGTCCATGATGCCGATGTCTCCGGAATGGAACCAGCCTCCCTTCATGGCATCATCCGTCTTTGCAGGCTCCTTGAAGTACATGATAAGCGCGTGGGGTCCCTTGCCGCAGATCTCACCGGGGACGTCCGGGACCGCCACCACCTTCCCCTCGTCGTCCTCCAGGCGGGTCTCCATGTTGATGCCGCCCAGGCCGGCGGAGCCGATTTTCGCGAGGGCGTCCTTGGCCTTCAGGATCGTGTGGTAGGGCGCCAGCTCCGTCTGGCCGTAGTAGTTGTAGATCCGCACGCCCGGGAGACGCTCCATCATCTCCTTCAGGATCTCCATGGGCATGATGGAGGCGCCGTAGTAGCACTTCTTCAGGCTCGAGAGGTCCTGCTTCGCGAACTCCGGGTGGCGGAGCATGCCGATCCAGACGGTCGGAGGCGCGAAGAACAGGGTGGCCTTGAACTCGGCGATGCTCTTCAGGATCAGGCCGATATCCGGCTGAATGAGGACGTTCGTCCCGCCGACCCAGAAGATTGGGTTCAGGAAGACATCCCGCTGGGCGCAGTGGTAGATGGGGAGGGCGTTGATGGAGATGTCGTCCTCGTCGTACTGGCCGTCCACGATCGCGCCCATGTATTGGGCCATGAGTGCCTGGTTGCTGATGATGACTCCTTTGGGCAGTGCCTCCGTGCCGCTGGTATAAGTCATCTGGCAGGGATCTTCGATGTGGAGAATGGCATCCGGCTCGTCGGCGGGATACTTCCCGTACCAGGCGTCGAAATCGACGAACCGGTCGTTTGCGGGCGGCTTGCCGGCCCCCTGGTTCGACCAGATCCAGGTCTTCACCGTCGGCATGTCGTTCTGCACATCCTTGACCAGATCGAACAGGGCGTCCTCGATAATGAAAGCGACGCTCTCCGAGTGGTCGATGCAGTAGGAGATGTCCTTGCCCCGGAGAAGGTAGTTGATGGCCAGGTAGATGGCGCCGATCTTGGCGCAGCCGAGCCAGGTGATCACGTGATGAATGGTGTTGTGGGCCAGAATGGCCACCCGATCGTATTTCTTCACGCCCAGTGCGGTCAGGGCGTTGGCCACCCGGTTGGACTCCTGTTCCAACTGGCTGTAGGTGAGGGTCTTTCCCTGGAAGATGACCGCCGGCTTGTCCGGGTTGTGGTAGGCGCTCCGGCGGATCATGTCGGCGATGACCCAGCGGTTCACCTTGTTGTAGCGGTTCATCAGGAATTCAAGGTTTTCCTTGTTGAGGACACTGTAACGTTTCTTGTCTTCTTCCGTCAGTGGTGCCCAGAGCATAAGCGGCCTCCTTCAGCTCGTGTCAAAGGTTGATGAGTGATGGAATGAACCATGAGTGCCATGCTAGAGCTGACCGGCGTTTCCCTTTCACCTCCTTTCCGTCGGCACGGTTTCACTTCCCTTTCCAGAGGGGTTTTCGCTTTTCGAGAAAGGCCTGCATGCCCTCGCGGGCATCTTCGGCAAAGAGGTTTCCGACCATGATTTCGCTGCCGAAGCCGTAGGCCTGTTCATCGCTGAGGTTGACCTGGGTATAGAAGGCTCGCTTCCCGATGGCGAGCGTCAGTGGGCTGGCCTGGGCGATCTCTTCCGCCATGGAGCGGGTCTCCGCCTCGAGCCGGTCGAGGGGAACGACGCGGTTCACCAGCCCCCAGTCCAGTGCCTCCCGGGCGGTGACCATGCGTCCGGTGAAGAGCATCTCCAGGGCCCGCTTCCGGCCGACGGCCCGCACGAGGGGAATGGCCGGCGTAGTGCAGAACACACCGATCCGGACTCCCGGAGTGCCGAAGGTTGCTCCTTCCTCGGCTATGGCGAGATCACAGGCCGCCACGAGTTGGCAGCCTGCAGCGGTGGCCACGCCCTGGACCTGGGCAATGACAGGCTGGGGCAGCTCCTGGAGCTTTTGCATGAAAGAACCGCACGTCTGGAAAATATCCCGATAGTGCGTCAGGCTCCCGTCCACCATCTGGCCCAGATTGTGGCCGGACGAGAAGACCTTTCCCGCGGCGCGGATGACCAGGACCCGGACGGACTCATCCCGCGCGATGTCCCCGGTCAGGAGGTTCAGCTCCCGGAGCATCTCCAGGGAGAGTGCATTTCTCCTCTCCGGATGGTTCAGGGTGAGGATTCCAATGGGGCCGAATGTCTCGAACCGGATGAACCGGAATTCCAAGATGCTTCTCCTTTCGGGATCCGGCGGACTGGGCCTGCCGGCCCGTCACGGGTTGCAGGAATGGATCAGCGGGAGAACTGGTCCCGACCCTTGTTCTTGGCTCGGTACAGGGCCTGGTCGGCGGCATCCAGAAGTTCTCGCGTGGTCTGGCCTGCCTTTTTCGTGGCCAGGCCTACAGAGATCGTCGGATGGGGGAGGTCTCTCCCCTCTACGCTGATGGAAGGGGCTTCGCGTATCGATTGGCAGAGCCGCTGGCCGATCCAGTCGGCCTCGGATTCATCGACATGGGGGACAACGATGAGGAATTCGTCGCCGCCATAGCGGCCGAGCGGTTCGGAGGGACGGACGTGATCGGCAAGAATCCGGGCCACAGAGTGAAGGATTCGATCGCCGCACAGATGCCCGTAATGGTCGTTGAAGAGCTTGAAATGGTCGATGTCGATCATGAAGACCGTCAGCGGGATCTCGCCCACATCGCAGCGCCTGCAGAGGCGATCCAGGGCGTCGTCGATCCAGTGGCGGTTGTGGATCCCCGTCAGGGCGTCGACGGTTCCGTAGAGTTGGTAGACCTCGTCAAGATGGTTGCTTTTGGTCAGGACGCGATCCGTATTCCGGAGGCGGCAGGTCAGGATAGCGAGAAGATTGCATGCCGCCGCGTGGGACGAGTGGACAAGGGACCAGAGGATGTCCTCGTCCATGACCAGGAGCTGGCAGATCTCGTCTGCCACGGCAAATGCCGAGGTCAGCTTGCCGTCGAGGACGGACATCTCTCCGATGCTTTCGCCGACACCAAGGATGGTCAGTGGGTCCGAATCCATGGACTCCAGGTGGATCCTCACCTTGCCGCTCAGGATCAGGAAGAGGTCTGTATTGGAACGGCTGGGCTGGAGCAGGATCTCTCCTTCCTGCAGGGTGCGGATGCTGCAGGCCTCCAGAAGGCCCATGATGGAATCCAGGCTGACATATCGGAAGAGCCGAATGCGCTCCATGTCCTCGCGCGTTATCTTGTCGAGAAAAAGTGCAGTCATGGCCTCGTCGTCGAAGGGGAGAAATTCCATTTCCTATAAAGGTCCTGCGGTATTCTGTCAAGATTTCCCGCGCAGGACATCATGCAAGGATCTTTGCTCCATCCCGAATCGCCAGGGGGACCGGTTCCCGGGAACGGATAGAGGAAAATCGTTCCGCTCCCTTCAACCACGTGTTTCCAGGGGATAGCCGTTTGTAGAGCATTCGATGTCTTCCATGGAACGGCAGCGGCAGCATGGACCGCTCCGCCCGTGAAACACTGCGGATCAGTGAATATGCGGATCCACCGAATCCCTGACAGGAATGCCGCCGAACTGTTCCTCGTATCGCTCCAGGTTCTTCGAGAGCAGATCGATGATCCGTTTTACGTGCGAGGGACTCACAATAACTCTGGACACCAGGTGGACTCCCCCGGGGGAGCTCAGCAGCCAGTCCAGAATGAATTCCTCGGGGTTGAACGCCACGGCCATGTTGTTGCTGTAGCGCCCCCTTGCCATATCGTCCCCGGTGATGATCTGGACGCCCTGCTGGGGTGTCTGTTCGTTCGACATGCGGATCTCCTTTCGTTGCTGTTGAATTGGTCGCTGTGTTCAGACTGCTTCCCGAACCTGCTTCCCGAGAAACAGGATCTCCCGGGCCGTCTCCGACGAATTGTCGGCGGGAGTGGTCCGGCACAGCTCCGCGAAGGCCGGTGGCGTTTCACGGAGGAGAAGGGATTCGAGAAAAGAAAGGTCGTAGTAAACGCGGCGGGCTTCGTAGAGCGGGTCCCGGGCGTGGACGAGCCGGTTCATGGCCCGGGCCATGTCGCAGAGGCGGAAGAAGCCCTCCGGGTCCAGGCCGCGGCGGGGAGCGAAATATGCCATGCCGTTCGTTTCCCGGAGAAGACCGTCCCGCCGGAGCTCCTCCCGAAGAGGCGTGCCGGGGTAGGGAATGACGGCCTCCGTATAGGCGATCTCAGCGCCGTTTTCAAAGAGCCTCTTCGCCAGGCGGATCGTCTCCATCACCGTTTCGGCCGTGTCCAGAGGGCCCAGGAGGATGAAGTTCACCACAGGGGTAAGATCCTGTTCGATGCACAGGGAAACACCTCGGAGCACATCCTCGGGGCAGATGCCCTTCCGGTATGAATCCAGGATCTCCTGCGACCCCGACTCGGCGCCGATGTAGAGCCCGCGAAACCCTGCCCCCCCGAGCATACCCGCCATAAGCGGCATCCGGCACAGGTCATCGATCCGTCCCTGGGCATAGTATTCTACGCCCCGGTTCAGGCCGTGACCGATCATGGCGCCGCACAACTCCCGGACTCGACGGCTGTCCATGGTGAAGTTGTCATCCGTGAACATGATCCGTTCCGCTCCCTGCCCGATGAGGAGCCGGATCTCCTCCAGAAGGGAGCCGGAGGACCGCAGGCGTACGGTCCCGCCATAGAGTGAGCGAATGGAGCAGAAGGTACAGCGATGAGGACATCCCCGGCTGGAAGAGAGGCTCCGCGTCCGGTAACGTCCGCTTTCCAGGAGATGATGACCGGGGAGGGGAAAGGCGTCCAGGTCAGGTTCGGGAGTCCGGTCCGGGGTGACGATAATGCCCTTGGGACCCCGAAAGCTGATTCCGTCGACTGTCCCGATTATTCCTCCCTGCAGAACGGTTCTTGCCAGGGCGGGGAACGTCACTTCCCCTTCCCCTCGCACGACTGCGTCGATGGTCTCGTGCCTCCCGAGCATTTCATCATGGAGAACCGTCCCGTGAATGCCGCCCAGGACAGTGAAGAGGTCCGGATCCGCTTCCTTCGCTGTCCGGAACACGTCCAGGGCCGCGGGAAAGCTGTTCGTCAGGGCCGTGACGCCCAGGATCCGGGGGCGGCCGTCGGCGATGCGTTTCCGGAGGAGAGAGAGACCGTCCGGCGAAGAAGGGGCGAGGTCCAGGTCGAGGATCCCGACGCCGATTCCCATCGCCGTCAGGGGCGCCGCAACGGCCGCCAGCCCCAGGGGGGGAATCTCCGCCTGCCCGTTGAAAAAAGGATTGACGAGAAAGACGTCCATGGACGGGTTCTCTTTTTCTGTGGGGGGTTCGAAAGTCTGCGGCTCCGTTCAGCCTTGCGGTCCGTTTTCTTGTTTCCCCGTTGTTATGATGCCGTCCGTCGGCAGGGGATCAGCAGGGAGGGCCGAAATGAACGGTTCAAGGAATAGGATGAAAAGGATCGGCCTGTCAATGCGGAATCATTCACGGTCGAGGATGCAAAGCGGGGAGCATCTCCCGTCTACGAAAGGAAACGCTTTCCCAGCCGCCGCCTGGATGGCCCGGCAAAGAACACGTTCTGCAGCCGGCCCTATCGTGACGCCGGGCAGGACATCCGAAAGGGACTTGACAAGGATTCCGTCGGATGTCATTTATTTATTGCGACATGGAGAACATATGCTCCCGAAAGGTTTGATCGCGTAATCCGTTAACCATTTTCAAATCAACGTCCAAGTCGACATGCAGTCCGGGAACCCGGCATATCCAATGATCCCCCTCAGTAATCGTTAACTTTCCATCAACACAATCCATCGAAAGGAGATTATCCCATGTCCGAAAAGAAATCAGACCGGAACCTGTCCAGGCGGTCCTTTATCAAGGGAACCGCCGCGGTCACCGGCGCCGCAGCCCTGGTGGGCATTGGCGTGGCAGAAGCCGGTGCCCGCTCCGTCGTGCCGAAGAAATGGAACCTGGAGGCGGACGTCGTGATCCTGGGATTCGGCGGGGCCGGAGCCTGTGCGGCCATCGAGGCCGCCGGAAAAGGCGCGAAGGTCCTCGTCCTGGAGAAACAGCCCGAAGCAAAACTCATTAACAATACAAGGATGTCGGGAGGGATTTATCACTGTCCAGACCCAACGGGAGACAGGCAAGCGCTGAAGGAATACGCCAAGGCCATGTTCAGCGGAGAGAACATTCCCTGGAAGCTGGAGGGGGAGCAGCCGGAATGGTCTGACGGCCTGGCCGAGGCCTGGGCCGAGTATGCCCCGCAGAATGTCGACTTTCTCCAGAAGCTGGACCCGCAGTACAAGACCGTGGGCTTCTCGGCATTCGCCGGGGCGGCATTCCCGAAATTCCCGGGCGCGAAAGACTCCAAGTACCGCGTATTCGGGAGCACCTTCACGGGGCAGGCCAGCTTCAACGAGGCGACGATGAACAAGCCCAAGATGGAGAAAATGAACGGCGAGGCCTTCTTTTACGTGCTGGCCGAAGGCGCCCGGAAGAAGGGGGCCAGGATCATGTACGAGACGCCGGCGAAGCGGCTTGTGCAGAACGACAGGGGAGAAGTCATCGGCGTGATTGCGGCCAGGAAGGGCGGCGGCGAGATCGCTGTCAAGGCCAAGAGGGGAGTCATCATCACGACAGGTGGATACGAATACAACAAAGCCATGAGAAAGGCTTTTCTCGAGGGGCCGGGCGTGGAAGGCTGGGCGTTCTATGGTTCTCCGGACAACACGGGCGACGGCATTGCCATGGCCATGGCAGTCGGTGCAGGTCTGGCGAAGGTGGGGAAAGCGGCATCAAGAATCATTACGGCGGTTCCCCTGCGGTATCACGGCTTGAAAGCGGGTCTGATCACACCGGCCGTGGGACGCCCGAATGCAATCGTCGTCGACAACTACGGCGATCGCTATGCGGCGGAACATCTCGTGACGAAAGACCCGAGCCGCTACTTCTTCTACAAGGAGGCGGTCAAGTTCGACATCCTCGAGCTCATCTATCCTCGGGTTCCCAGCTGGTTTGTTTTCGACGAGACCCTCCGTTCGACGTTCACCATCACAAACCTCGGGATCTCAACCGCCGGCTTCGGAATCGTTCCCTGGTCGAAAGACAACATGGATGCCGTTCGCAGGGGATGGATCCTCCAGGGGAACACGATCGAGGAGATTGCGGGAAAGATCAGGAACCACCCGGAGAACAGAAAACTCATGGATTCGCAGAGGCTTGTCAAGGCTGTATCCAACTTCAACGAGTCATGCGCCAAGGGAAAGGACGAGACTTTCGGCAGATTGGCCGCCACCCTGAAACCCGTGGAGAAGGCGCCCTTCTATGCACTGCCCCTCTACCCGGGTGGGCCGAATACGAAGGGCGGGATCGCCGCCAATGCTGCTCGGGAGGTCCTGACTTGGGAAGGCAAGCCCATTCCAAGGCTCTACACGGCCGGCGAAATTTCATCGGCCTTGAAGTTCGTCTACCAGGGCGGCGGGAATCTGACGGAGTGCATCGTCTTCGGCCGGATCGCCGGAAAGAATGTCGCGGCGCTGAAACCCTGGAAATGAAGGGATGATGGGACATGAAGCGAAATCGGATCGGAATGAGGGGACTGCTGGTCCTCGCCGCGATCCTGCTGGGGACCGCGGTCGTGCTGTCTGTGTCGGCCGCGGACCCAGCCTCCGCCCCGAAAGGGAAGTTCATGGCGGACCGGCACCAGGACAGGGGCGTCACGTGTGACAAGTGCCACAAGGAGAGCCCGCCGAAGGCCGCCGTTCCTACGAAGGTCTGCTTCGAATGCCACGGCGACTACGACCGGCTTGCACAGCGGACGAAGCAGGTGGAGCCCAACCCGCATGCCTCCCACGAGGGCAAGCTGGACTGCGAGGTTTGCCACCACGGCCACAAGCCCCCGACGGACCATTGCGGGAGCTGCCACTCCTTCGGGTTCAAGGTGAAATAAGGCTCCCCGACATGAAGAAGGGCCGTCCTCTCCGATGGAGAGGGCGGCTTTTTTATTGTGATTTGGTCGAAAGTGTCATCGATTCGGAAGGCACGGCGATCATCACGAGGGAGAGGGCCACGAATCCCAGGGAGACGTGGAAGAGGACACCGAAGCCCGCTCCGAACGCGACGAGCATTCCTCCCAGGTACGGCATCAGGCAGTATGCCAGGTCCAGCGTAAACAGGGTCATGTTGGTGTTCAGGCCCCGGAGTGACGGGGGAGAAGCGGTGAAGAGCAGGGCGTTCAGGAGGGGCAGGCTGACGCCCACGGACAGCCCGTACAGCCCGGCCAGGCCGTAGTAGACGGAAGGCGTCGAGGCCCAGGGGAGGATGAAGAGGCAAAGGCCAAGAAGCGCAAGGCCGGCCATCAGGAAGCGCCGCTTGTCGAGCCGGTCGAAGAGAAAGCCTCCGAAAACGCGCACGGCAATCATCGTCGTTGTAAAAATCGTGAAGAAAAGGCCGACATTTCCGGTGCGCAGTTCCAGGGACAGGTCCTTCAGGAAGTAGAAAAACGTCGCATGGGCCATATAGGCGAGCAGGGTGGCGGACAGGAGCAGAAGCACCGCCCGGATCCGGAAATTGCGGCGGATCTCGGACATGGAGGGGCGGCGAAGGAGCGCCCCGTCCATGTCCCGCATGGCCCCGGTCAGGCGCCGGCGCAGGAGGACGAGGAGCCCGATGGCGATAACGGAAAAGACCGACACGCCCGCGTAGAGGTCTGCTTCGCCGCGCACGCGGGGCAGGAGGGCCTCGCAGAGCGGCGGGATGACGGCATAGGGGAGCATGGTCGCCACGCTGAGGGTGCCGAATCCCTGGCCGCTTCTTTCTTTCGGGATGAAGTTCACGATCAGGGAGATGGCGGCCGACGTGAGAAGCATGAAGGTCGCTCCGTGGACGATCCTGAGGACGATCATGGCCGGGACCGTGAAGACCCACAGGTAGGAACAGGAGCACAGGATCAGGAGGACAAGCGAGGCCGTCAGGACGGAATACGCATTGCGCACGTGAAGCCAGGGAAGGACGGCCAGCCGCAGGATAAAAGCAGCCATCGGCTCCAGGCCGACCAGGAAGCCCCGCCAGACGACGGGAATGTCGATGGTTCCCAGGTAGTGGTAAAAGCCGTAGAAGACGCTGACGTTGCCGAAGGCCGCCATGACGACCAGGCAGAGTGAAAGGAATTCAAAGGTCCAGAGTCTTGGTGTGTTCGTGGATTCGCTCAAGAATCGAACCTCTTGCCTCTGCCGGCCGCGCCCCCGCAACTGGATGGTTATTCCGGGGCGCGGGGGCTGTCACGGGGCATGCATCCGCGCATCACTCGCCGCTGGCGGGCAAATACTCAGGGCAGGGGAGAGAAGACCTTTCCCGGGTTCAGGATGCCCTGCGGGTCGAAGAGCGCCTTGATGCGCCGCTGCAGGCGGATGCTCTCGGGGGACAGCTCCAGGGACAGGTATTTGCTCTTCATCATGCCGATGCCGTGCTCCCCGGAAATCGTTCCGCCCATGCCCAGCACAAGCTTCAGAATCTCCTCGATCCCCCGTTCGATGCGCTCCCGGGCCTCCCGGGTCTCCGCTGTCATGCTGAGGTGCAGGTTCCCGTCCCCGGCGTGGCCGAACGTGAAGATCTTCATGCCGTAGGCCGCCTCCAGGGGGGGCAGCTTTCGCACAAAATCGGCGATGCAGCGGATGGGAACCACAATGTCCTCGTGGACGTCGAGGGGGTAGCGTTCCTCGATCCGGAGGGACACGGCCTTGCGGACGTCCCACATGCGATCCCGCCGCCGTGCGTCCGGGGCGAGCAGCACCTGGTCCGCCCCCGATCCCAGGCAGATCTCCCCGATCGCCTCGATCTCCCGGGCGATGATCTCCGGAGCGCCGTCCGTCTCGATCAGGAGGAACGCGTCGGCGTCCCGCACGCCCTCGAAAGGCAGAAGGTCTCCGACGAGATCGAGGCAGTGCCGGTCCAGGAACTCCACGACGCAGGGGACGTAACCCGCGCCCAGGACCGCCCGGATGGCCTCCATGGCGCTGGAGAGACTCGGGCAGAGAGCCACCAGCGTCGTGATCGCAGGGGGATGCGGGATAAGTTTGAGGACGAGTTGAGTGATGACTCCCAGGGTTCCCTCGGACCCGACCAGGAGGCGGGTCAGGTCATAACCGACGACGCCCTTGCGGGTCCGGACGCCCGTGCGGATCAGTTCCCCCGTGGGCAGAACCGCCTCGAGGCCCAGGATGTATTCCCGGGTGACGCCGTACTTCACGCAGGAAGGGCCTCCGGCGTTCGTGGCGGCGTTGCCGCCGATGGAGCAGGTGTCGTAGCTGGCGGGATCGGGAGGGTAGTACAGGCCCGCCTCCCGGGCGGCGTCCTTGAGGTCCTTGTTCAGAACGCCCGGCTCGACCACAGCCAGAAAGTTATCCCGGTCGATGGTCAGGATCCGGTTCATTTTCGCCAGGGACAGGAGCACACCGCCGTGAATCGGAACGGCGCCTCCCGCCAGGCCCGTTCCGAGCCCCCGCGGCGTGACGGGGAAACGGAGTTCGTTGGCGAGCTTGAGGAGCGCACAGATCTGGACGGCGGAGGTCGCCTCGACGACAAGCTCCGGCATGGCGAAGGCCTCGACGGTTCCGTCCCTGCCGAAGGGTTCCCGCTTGTCGCGATCCTCGATCACCGAGGCGGGTGCGACGGCTTCCCGGATGCGGGCGATGGTCTCCGGATCGAGGGGGCGGAAATTCGATGCCATGGCGTCCTCAGAAGCTCCGGTGCTCGAAGCCGGGGAGCCGGAGTCGCGCCTCCAGCGCCTGGAGAAGAAGTGTCGCCAGGGTTGTCATCACGAGATAGCAGGCACCGACCAGGAGAAACACCTCGGTGAACTTGAAAGAGTCGGAGGCGAGGATCTTCCCCTCTCCCGTCAGCTCGATGCAGGTGATCATGTAGGCCAGGGAGGAATACTTGATCAGGTAGATGATCTCGTTTCCGCAGCCGGGAAGAGCGCGGCGCATGGCCTGGGGCAGGATCACCGAGAAGATCGTCTGGGTCCTGGTAAAGCCCAGGGAGTGGGCCGCCAGCATCTGGCCCCGTTTGATGGACAGGAGCGCCCCCCGGATGTATTCGGAGTGATAGGCGGCGCTGCAGAGGCTGAATCCCAGGATTGCCGCAGTGAAGGGCGTCAGGTAGATGTTCCAGTAGGGAAGGCCGAAGTACCAGACGAAGAGCTGGACGATCAGGGGGATACCCCTGAAGAGGGTGACATAAAGGTTCGCCGCGGCGGAGACGGCGCGGTTGCCGAAGACCCGCAGGATTCCAACGAGGATACCCAGGAGGAGCCCCAGGGTTGCAGAGGGGATGATGAGTTGGACGCTCACCCAAAACCCCCTGAACAGGGCCGGCGCCGCCTCATTCTGTATGTAGAGCCATTCTTCCATGACGTACCGCTATCCCTCTTTTATCCCTCCCGATGCACCCTGCATGGTCGCTTTATTATAGCGGGAGGGTGCTGCCGGAAGCCTCGCTGGAAGCCCCCGCGACGGCCCCCGCACCCCTGAGGGTTATCAAGCGGAGGGGACAGAACAGGCATTTCACCGGTTATCCGTATATAGTTCCATTACTTTGGAACAGAACTCCCGGGTCCGCTCGTTTTCTGCACACCCGAAGATTTTCTCCGGCGGGCCCGCTTCGACGATGAGGCCGTCCTCCATGAAGACGATCTCGTTTGCCAGAGCCTGGGCGAAGGCGATCTGATGGGTCGCCATGAGCATCGTCATGCCGAGTTCCCCCAGGTCGCGGATTACCGCCAGGACCTCTCCGATCAGCTCCGGATCCAGCGCCGAGGTGGGCTCGTCCAGGAGCATCACCTTGGGATCCATGGCGAGGGCCCGGGCGATGGAGACGCGCTGCTTCTGGCCTCCGGAGAGCTGGGCGGGGTATTTCTGTACGTGGTCCCCAAGCCCGACCCGTTCCAGTTCGGCCATGGCGCGGTCGTGGGCCTCGTTCCGGCTCATCCGCCGGACCTTGACGAGGGCGATCTCCACGTTCCGGAGCGCCGTAAGGTGATCGAACAGGTTGAAATCCTGGAAGATCATGCCCACTTGCTGGCGGTAGTGGTGGAGCTCTCTGCCCTGTGCATGATGGATTTCCTTTCCTTCCAGCCAGACCCGGCCCGCATCCGGGCGGACCAGGAAGTTGATGCACTGGAGAAGCGTGCTCTTCCCGGCACCGGACGGGCCGATGAGGATCTTCAGCTCCCCGCGGCGTATGGACAGGGAGGTCCCCCGGAGGATCTCCTTTTTCCCGTAGCGTTTCTTGATGCCTTCGACCTTCAGGATTGGTTCTTCCATGGTTCAAAACTCGTGATGAGAGTAGCCGGGGATGCGGACCTTTTCTTCCAGGTACCTCAGTCCCCTGATCCCCAGCCAGGTGAGGACCAGAAAAATCGCCCCCGCTGCGGCGTAGAGGGGCATGTGCTGGTAGGTCCGGGTGGCCACAAAATGGGTCCGGGCCATGATCTCCGCGACGCCCAGGGCATAGGTTACGGCCGAGTCCTTCAGGATAATGGAATACTCGTTTGACCATCCGGGGATGGACAGCCGCAGGGCCTGGGGGAGAATAATGAAAAGGATCGCCTTTGCATCGCTCATTCCGAGGGCCCGGGCCGCCTTCAACTGCCCCTCCGGCAGGGACATGATGGCGCCCCGGAAGATCTGCGACTGATAGGCCGCGCTGATGAGACCCAGGACAACGACGGCCACCGTAAAGGCGGAGAGGTTGATGTCCAGGGCCGTACAGAGGCCGAAGTAGAAGAGGAACAGGAAGACGAGAAGCGGGATCCCGCGGAAGAACCAGACATACAGGGCGACAAGCGGACGCAGCCAGCGTGGGCCGTATACCTGAGCTACTGCCAAGGGGACGGCCAGGCAGAATCCGAAACCCATGGCTCCGAGAACAACCACCAGGGTGATGAAGGATCCTTCCAGGAGATAGGGCAGGGCGTCCAGGACGGCGAGAAGCGATTCAGGCATTGAAGTTCCGAGGTTCGGGCCGGCCGGCCCCTCGTTGACAAACGAACCCTCCCCCATCACTGGGACGGGGGAGGGTGAACGAAATATCCCGGGAAGCTTTCCGGGCTTCTATTTTTTGTTGATGTAGGTCTTGACCAGTTCCTTCCAGTAGGGAGTCTTCATGAGCTTCGTCAGACCCGCATTGATTCTATTCAGAAAAGCCGTGTCTTCCTTGCGGACGGCGTAGCCGAACAACTCGTCGGGCATACCGAAGGTCCCCAGGATTTTCACGGCCTTTTTCTTGCTGACGGCATCCATAGCGGGTGCGTCGTCCATGGCGGCGGCAGCGATGCGGCCGTTGAGGACGTCCTCGATGGCCATTGGCGCTGAGTCGTACTGGACAAGCTGGAATTTCAGGCCCTTTTTCCTGATGAGATTTTCATCAATCCACTTGGCCTCCGTGGTGCCGCGCTGGACGCCGATCCTGTTGCCGGCCGCAAGGGCCTGCTCCACCGTCAGTCTGGCATCCTTCTTGGCGACGAGGACTTGCTTGATTTTCCAATAGGGCGTGGAGAAATTGACCTGCTTTTTCCGGGCGTCTGTAATGCTCATCCCGGAGGCGACGATGTCGATCTTCCTGGCCAGGAGGCTTGGGACGATGCTGTCCCAGTCCTGGGGCTGGTGCTTGACCTTGAAGCCCTGGTCCTTGGCGATCCAGTCAAGGGCCTTGATATCGAAGCCGTCAGGAACGCCCTTCTTGTCCACATAGGCGAAGGGCGGGAAATTGGCGTCGATCCCGTTAATGTAGACCTTCTCCGCGGCGTCCGCGGGAGAGAGCAGGAAGAAACACAGAACTGCGACGGCAGCCAGGTGCCATGGCTTTCTCATCGGGTTCTCCTTGTCAACATGTGGATTTGGAGGAGCCGCCCCTCCGGCGGGCCGGAAGGGCGGCTTCAGGGGAAATCTACTTCTGGACGATGTACTCGACCACGGCTTCCACCCGGCGGTTCTTCTGCCGGCCGTCCTTGGTCTTGTTGCTCGCGATGGGCTGCGTCAGGCCGAAGCCCTTCGAGGAGAGGCGATCCTTGTCGACCTTGAATTTGTCGATCATGTACTTCATAACCGATTTGGCCCGTCTTTCCGAGAGCTTCTTGTTGTAGGCCTTGCCTCCGACGTTGTCAGTGTGGCCCTCGATGCAGACCTTGATCTCCGGATGCCGGTTGATGACATCGGCAAACTTGGCGATCTCGTCGTGGTACTGCTTCTTGACGACCGACTTGTTCGTGTCAAACAGGACGTTGATCGTGGCCCGGCCCTTCTCCAGCATTTCCTTCTCGGTAGCCGTCTGCTCTGCCTGAGCCTCTTTCTTCACTTCCTGGACGGGCTCTTCCTTCGGGGGCGGAGGAGGCGGGGGTGCTTCTACCTTGGGTTCCACTACGGGCGGAGGGGGAGGAGGTGCAGGTTTTGAGCCGCCGAACATGAAGCTCAGTCCCAGCGTGTACTCAAGGTTTTCGAAAGTGCTGCCGAAAACGTACGGCACACGGACATCGCCCCGCAGGGCCAGCCAGTCGGTGATGAACCACTTCAAACCTGCGCCGACGTCGATCAGGAACTTGTTCTTGTTTCCACCAACTTCTGACGGATAGGAGACGGACTGGCCGCCGAAGCCCGCTGCGAGGTAGGGAACCACCTTCCAGTCGGGCGCGAGGTAGACGAGACCCTCCAACCGGTAGTTGAAGACGTTCGTCTTATCGCTCCTGGCGGCCGCCCAGTTCTGGGCGTCCGTACTCATCACATTCCAGGGTGCGGAGTACTCGGTGCGTACATAATCGAAGACGCCTTCCACGCCGATGTACCGGGTGATGTCATAGCCGAACCGAATTCCGTAGACCGGGGCATTTTTCAGGTTCTGATCGTGGTGGAAGACGTAGCCGCCGACAAATGGGGTTACGGAAAAAGTGCCGGGACGAACCTCTGCCTGTCCCGGCGACGCTGCAGCCAGGATAAGCACAGCAATTACGATGCCGCATAAAAATTTCTTCATAGCTTCCTCCTCCATTTATTGATTTTACTGGGCCTCAAACTGTACTCATAAACGGTTGCGAGCCTGATACCCCGCGTTTCATTTATCCGGGCGGGATGTCATCCGGGGGTGGACAGCGGGTAGCACGACAGGATATCTCTCCGCCGGTGCCTCATCGGGAAAAACGATGCAGCCGCTGTCTGTCGTACAGGGCTTGGAGATTTGTACCATGACTGAGCCAATAATGAAAGTGTTCTGAGTCAGCGTATGCCGGAGCCTCGATGGTGCCGGCGGTATTCGTCGGACTGCGGGTGTTTGGGGAGATGTTGCTTGATTTTCCGGCTTGATTTCACTCATGCCCTGTTGGATCGACCGCGGCGGGACGTTCTCGTCGCTGGACGGTTCCTCCATGGAAGTCTTTTAGATACGGAAGCACCATTTCCATGCTTTCAAGAAGCGGCGATGGGAAAAGGGATGTCCGGGAAGTCGAGAACATCACCATCCGGTACGTCGCATGTAGTAAAATTCTAAACCATCTTCCGGTTTTCCGTCAACCTGAAATTTCCCACATTTCGTTTCCGGTATTCCGACTCTCGGACCGTCAGCGGGTGCATGGATGCGCAGGATCCTGCTTCCGCGAGCTTTTCATGGAAAAATGAAGCCATCTCTGTTACGGATTCGCCATCATGCGCAGCAACGGAGGATTTTATGAAGACATTCGATTTGTTCAAGCTCAACGGAAAGGTCGCCCTGGTGACGGGCGGCGGGCGCGGCATCGGAAAATTTATCGCTACGGGCCTGGCTGAAGCCGGGGCGGACGTGGTCGTCACTTCGCGGAAGATGAAGAACCTGGAGGCAACGGCCTCCTTGCTCGAGAAAGAGACGGGCGTGAAGGTGATGCCCATCGCCTGCGATGTCGCCAAGGAGGAAGAGGTCGAGAAGATGGTCCAGGCGGTTAAAGAGCGGTTCGGCCGGATCGACATCCTTGTCAATAATGCCGGGGCCACCTGGGGAGCCCCGACCCTCGATTTCCCCCTGGAGCGCTGGGATCAGTTGTTCAATGTGAACGTCCGGGGCGTATGGATCCTGACCCAGAAGGTCGCCCGGATCATGAAGGAGCAGGGGGGCGGCAACATCATCAACATCTCGTCCGTCATGGGTTTCCGTGGCTCGGAAGAGATCGCCCATCCTGCAGTGCCCTACAATTCCACGAAAGCGGCCATCAACGTCCTTACGATGAACCTGGCGGTGAAGCTGGCCCCTTACAAGATCCGCGTCAACGCCATCGCCCCGGGCTTCTTCCGGTCGGACATGATGGCCTACATCGAGAAGCCCGAGTTCAAGGAGGCTCACGACATGATCCTTCAGGGCATTCCCCTGAGAAGAATCGGGGACGCGGACGACATGAAAGGCCTGGTTGTCTTCCTGGCGTCCGACGCCTCGGCCTATATAACGGGCCACATCGTCGTCAACGACGGCGGCATGATCGCCAAGTAGCGGGAGGCGCTCCGGAAGGAAGAGCCTTCATCGCCCCGTTGCGGGAACGGATTCCATCGCTGAGAGGAGGAAGAGGCATGGGCATCATGACATCCCGGCAGTACCTCGACAGCCTGCGGGCCCAGCATCCCTGTATCTATATCGGCGGAGAGCGGGTGGAGAATGTGGCCGATAGTCCCTGGTTCTCCATCAGCCTGCGCGAGACCTGTACCCAGTATGACTGGCCGGGGGATCCGGCACTCGAAAAGGACTTCGCGGCCTGGTCGCCCTTCATCGAAGAAAAGGTGAGCTTCTGGACGCACCTGCGCCTGGGAACCGGTGAGGTCCGGAAAATGGTGGAAGTGATCAAGCGGAACAACAGCCGGCACTTTTGCTCCATGTGCATGGGCATCGGGCTCTCCGTGATGTGGGCGACCACCTGGGACATTGATCGGGCCCGGGGAACGAACTATCACGCCAACCTCCGGGCCTTTTTCGAGGAGATGCAGAGGAAGGACCTGCGCTATTGCATGGGGGTCATGGATCCCAAGGGCGACCGGTCGCTTCCGCCTTCCCGTCAGGCCGACCCGGACCTGCACCTGCGGGTGGTGTCAAGGAACCGAGAGGGAATCGTGGTTCGGGGGGCCAAGACGCACACCTCCAATGCGCCGCTTACCCATTACATTTTCGTATCCCCTTCCCGGGTGCTGGGGGAGGAGGACAAGGACTATGCCGTGTCCTTCGTAACCCCCATCGAAACGAAGGGCCTGACCTTCATCACCCGGCCGGCCCCGGGGCCCCGGGAGCCCCGGGAAATGGAGTCCCCCGTGAGCACCAGGATCGGGTTTGTCGAGTGCCTGTCGGTCTTCGACGATGTGTTCATACCCTGGGAGCGGGTGTTTCTGTGCGGTGAGTGGGAATTCACGCAAAACTTCATCAACTACTTTTCGCCCTATGTCCGTATCGCCAAGGGGGCCTGCACGTCCGCCCGCATCGACATCCTGGCCGGGGCGGCGGCACTGGTGGCCCGGATGAACGGCACGGAGCGCGCCGGCCACATTCGCAGCAAGATCACCGACATGATGATCGCCTCGGAGATCGGCTGGGGATGCGTCCTCGGATCCCTGGCCAAGGCGGTGGAGCACCCGAGCGGAATTCCCGTTCCGGACACGGGCATCTCCAATGCCGGCCTCTATCACACGAGGCTGAAATTCATCGAGTTCCTGGGGACACTCCAGGAGATCGCCGGTGGGATCGTCACGACAATGCCTGTGGAGGCGGACTACCGGAACGAAGTGACTCGCCCCTGGATTGACAAGTACCTGCGCGGGAGTGCGAAATTTACGACAGAAGACAGGATGAAACTCCTCTATTTCATCCAGGACCTGACCGCCTCACGGTTCAGTGGTTACCTGATGGCCAGCGCCATCTGTGCCGGCGGGACGCCTGAGACGAACCGAGTGGAGGTACAGCGCAGCTACGATCTCATGGAGAAAATGGAGAACGTCCGGGCCTTCTGTGGCCTCGGCCTGTCCGGCTGAGTATTATCGGGTTCATCGTCGTAACAGAAAAAAGCGGTGCATGCGGAAAAAGTCGTTGCGTCCGGGGAACCAGCGTGCTATAGGGTGCCCCCGCGTTGACGGAGAACAATCATTTTATCAAGAAAAATCAGGGGTCAAGATGGGCAGCGTTGTCAAAAAACGAAGAAGGAAAATCAGCAAGCATAAGTACAGGAAACGCCTCAAGGCCAATCGGCATAAGAAGCGATAGGCGGCAGGCGCCCCGCGGCATGCGGGGTGCGCCGTTGGCAGAGGATGTTACAATTTCCGGGGGCCGGTGGGAACCCACCGCGCCCCCGGTTTTTTATTTCGAATTCGATCGGAACAGAAGGGTAATCCCGGCGGCTCGTCCATGATCGGGCCGGAATCAGCGTTCCGTATTCCGGATCGTCGATCTGCCCGTACATGACGGCAGAGCATTGTCCATAACACAGCAGGGGCCGCGGAGTGTTACCCGCAGCCCCCATACCCGCCCCGATAGACGGCTGTTGAAAAAGAGCCGTCTGCTCAAGTTCTCCTCATCCCTCGCCGCTTTGGAGGAAAGGTAAATCGCTGTCCCCTTTCGGCAGCCCGGAACACGGGCATTTTTCAACTGCCCGCGTCGAGTCTTTTCTCAACCCGTCAGAATTTGACCTGTGGCGCCGCCTTCGCTGCCTCCGGCACCTGGAAGAACGTGGCCGCGTTGAATCCGAACATGCCCGCCAACAGATTTGCCGGGAAGCTCCTGATGGCCACATTGTACCTCTGAACGGCCTCGTTGTAACGCTTGCGCTCAACGGCAATCCGGTTTTCCGTTCCCGCCAGTTCGTCCTGGAGCTTCAGGAAGTTCTGGTTCGATTTCAGGTCCGGATACTTTTCCACCACAACCAGAAGGCGGCTCAAGGCGCCCGACAGCTCGTTGTTGGCGTTGATCTTGTCGGGGATTGACCCGGCGCCGCCGACCTTGGCCCGCGCGTTGGTCACTTCCACCAGCACGCTTTTCTCCTGGGCGGCGAAGCCCTTCACCGTCTCCACCAGGTTCGGAATAAGGTCGTACCTGCGCTGAAGCTGGTTTTCGACCTGCGCCCACGATGCCTTGACGCCCTCGTCCAAGGTTACGAACCGGTTGTAATTCCCCTTGAAGAAGCCATACAGGCCTGCGGCCAGAATGACGAGCACCCCGATGGCGACAAACAACGTGATCTTTCCTTTCGACATGACCAACCTCCTTTAGTTATCTATTCCATTTGATCTACATAATCGCATAGTTTTCCGATATCCCGCAGGTAAGACTTGAAGAGTGCGAGGGCCTCCGCACCCCGGGGATTTCGGACATTCTCCCGGATGTCCAGGCATTTTTCAAAAATGCTCCCATCCAGCCCCGCGACAATCGACGTCTCACGGATCAGTTCCTTTCGATCCCGGGGAGCGGCGATTCCCTTCAGGTACAGAAGAGCCGTGAAGAGGGAAAGGAAGGCCGTCAGGGAAACCTTGATGAGCCTGCCGATGGCCTTGTCCTTGCCTTCCGTTTCAAGGAAGCCTGTCCTCAGGTGGAGGAGTTTTCCCTTCAGTTCCCGTTCGAGCTGAAGGCGCAGGTTGCCGCGGTCAAAGTCGAGGCCCCTGAGCACATCCTCTCCGTAAATGGGTACGTAGTGAAGCTGCATGTTGAGGAACTCGATGGGGTAGCAGTCCAGGGATTGCAGGATCAGGCTCCTTGTCATGAACAGGGGGACCGCCACATTTCGCTTCTTCCAACGGGAGACGACCCCGAAGGATCGGTCCAGGTTGTCGATGCCGGCATCGGTAAGGGTCACCAGGAAGTTCAGATCCGAACGGCCGGGGACGTATTCCCCTCGCGCACCGCTCCCGTAGAGGATGATCCCCCGCAGGTCGTCGCCAAAGGCCTGTTTCATGTCATCCCGGAAGGCCTCGAAAATCTCTTCCGGTCGCTGCGGTATTTTTCCCATCATGGCACCTCTCTGCTGAACCTGTTTCCAGGCGGCCATTTTTTCAAACGCCTGCTAAAATCCCCTGTCGGCGCCGCCTCCTCCGCTCGATCCTCCGCCGAACCCGCCGAATCCACCGCCTCCGAATCCGCCAAATCCACCGCCGCCCCGGCCACTGCTGCTCAGCAGGAGGAACAGGATCCATGGCAGGAGCGCCCGTCCCTGGGGGGTAAGCAGCAGTACGGCCACCACCGCGATGAGCAGGATCACCGTCAGGGGGGACATGCTCTTCTTGACGGCCGGTGCCGTCCGTCGAGAAGACAAATTTCCGTTTCCTCCGCCGGTCAGTTGTACCCCGGCGTCCTTTGCGATCACCGAGGAGACGGCGAACATGCCGTTATAAAGGCCCATTCCATATTCCCCCCGGCCGAGATGCGGGAGCATGTACTTGTCCATGATCTCGCCGGTCAGCCCGTCCGGGAGGATCCCCTCGACGCCGTAACCCGTCTCGATCCGAAGTTTTCGCTCCTTCACGGCCAGGAGGATCAGGACTCCCTTGTCCTGTCCCTTTTTCCCGATTCCCCATGCCGAGTAAAGCCCATTCGTGTAATCTTTCAGGTCTTCCTCGCCCAGGGTGGGCAGGACGGCCACGACCACGGAAGTTCCTGTCTTCTCGAGGACCTCCCGGGCGAGGTTCTCCATTCGGGTTTTGTATGCGGGGGGAACGACATCGGCAAAATCATTGACGGCTCCCCGGGGGGACGGAAAGGCGGCTTCAGAAAAAGCCGCAGGGGGCTGCGCCCAGAGGATGAGCGCCAGGAGAAGAAAAAGAAGAATGCCGAATTGGTATCGTTTTTTCGTCACGGTTTCTACCGGGCAAAATCCTTGTCCGGTCAGGGCCTGCAGATTGCGGGAGGTCCGCGTGCCCCGATGCCTGATCACAATCGGGGCACATAATAAGGGATGACCGGGAAGATGGCAAACGGTTTGTTTCCATCTGCAGCCGTTATCGGGTGAAGAAAAAGCCCTCTCCCAAGGGAGAGGGCTCCATGTCAATCGGTAGTCTGGTGCATGGATCAGTAATCCATGTCATCCATTCCCATGCCGCCCATGCCGCCCATGCCGGGGGGCATTCCGCCGCCGGGAGGCATCGCGGGCATGCCGGACCCTTTCTTCTTGGGCGCTTCCGCCACCATGGCCTCGGTGGTCAGCATCAGGGCTGAGACAGAGGCGGCGTTCTGCAGGGCCAGGCGGGTGACCTTCGTGGGGTCGATGATCCCGGCGCTGAACATGGCCACGTACTCGCCTGTGTCGGCATTGAAGCCGTAGTCGCCCTTCTTCCCCTTGACCTTTTCCACGACGACGGAGCCTTCATACCCGGCGTTCGCGGCGATCTGGCGCAGGGGTTCCTCGATGGCGCGCATGAGAATCTTCACGCCGTATCGCTCTTCATCGGGAACCTTTGCCTTTTCCAGGGCAGGCAGGCTGCGGAGGAGAGCAACCCCGCCGCCGGGCACGACGCCTTCCTCGACGGCTGCACGCGTGGCGTTCAAGGCGTCCTCGACACGGGCCTTCTTCTCCTTCATCTCGATCTCCGTGGCCGCACCGACCTTGATGAGGGCCACGCCACCCACCAGCTTGGCGAGACGCTCCTGGAGCTTCTCCCGGTCGTAATCCGACGTGGTGACCTCCATCTGTCCCCGGATCATTTTCACCCGTTCCTGGATGGCCTTGCTGGTGCCGCCGCCGTCGACGAGGGTGGTATTGTCCTTGTCGATCTCAATCTTTTTGCAGGTCCCCAGCTCTTTCAGGGTCACCGTTTCCAGTTTCACGCCGATATCATCGGAAACGACCTGTCCGCCCGTGAGGATCGCGATGTCCTCCAGCATGGCCTTGCGGCGGTCTCCGAATCCGGGGGCCTTCACGGCGGCGACCTTGAGGGTGCCGCGGATCTTGTTGACCACCAGCGTGGCCAGGGCCTCTCCCTCCAGGTCCTCGGCCAGGATGAGGAGCGGACGGCCCGTCCGCGCGACGGCCTCGAGAATCGGGATCATGTCCTTCATGGTGCTGATCTTCTTCTCGTTGATCAGGATATAGGGATCCTCGAGGACGATGTTCATTTTTTCCGGATCCGTCACGAAGTAGGGAGAGATGTAGCCCCGGTCGAACTGCATGCCTTCCACCACGTCCAGGGTAGTTTCCATGCCCTTGGCATCCTCGACGGTGATGACCCCTTCCTTGCCGACCTTGTCCATGGCTTCAGAAATGATCGAGCCGATGGTGATGTCGTTGTTTGCGGAGATCATGCCCACCTGGGTGATTTCTTTCTTGTCCTTCACGGTCTTGGAGATTTTCTTCAACTCCTCCGTGACAATCTGGACGCCCTTGTCGATGCCCCGCTTGAGAGCCATGGGATTCATCCCGGCGGCCACCAGTTTGGAGCCTTCCCGGTAGATGGCCTGGGCGAGGATGGTTGCCGTCGTCGTGCCGTCGCCGGCGGTGTCTGACGTGCGGGTGGAGACTTCCTTGACCATCTGGGCGCCCATGTTCTCGAACCTGTTGTCCAGTTCGATCTCCCGGGCGACGGTGACGCCGTCCTTCGTGACGGTCGGAGCGCCCCAGGTCTTGGAGATGAGGACGTTCCTTCCCTTCGGACCGAGGGTTACCTTTACCGCGTTGGCCAGGGTATCGACGCCCTGCAGGATTCGCTCCCGGGCTTTTACGTTGTACTTGATTTCTTTTGCAGCCATGTTCGTTCTTTCCTCCCGTCCTTATTCGATGATCCCGAGGATGTCTTCCTCGCCCATAATGAGGTATTCCTCCCCGTCGATCTTGACTTCCGTTCCTCCATAGCGCCCGAACAGGATCCGATTTCCTTTCTTGACCTCCGGAACGATCCGCTTGCCCGACTTATCCATGCGTCCCGGACCGACGGCCACCACCTTGCCCTCCTGGGGCTTCTCCTTGGCCGTATCGGGAATGATGATTCCCCCCGCGGTTTTTGCGTCGCTCTCCACGCGCTGTACCAGGACTCGATCATGCAACGGTCTCACCTTCATCTTCGGACACCTCCTGTTTTTTATGAATTTCGATTTGCAGGCAGGCATTCCGAAGGGCCTGCCTGCGCATTGAATCCGGGTCGTCCCGGCCCTCCCGGCGATCTGCCAGGCCCCTCGGGATACGATTCATCGGCCGGAATGCTTATTATAGGAAAACAACCGTCGTAATTTACTCATTCGATGGTGGTTGTCAAGGGCGGCGAACCGGTTCAACAGACATTGGGAGGTCCAATGCCCTTGACAGGCCCCGGCATAGACGTTACTGTCCCCCGAAATTGATGGAAAAAGACGCTGGGGACAGGTTCTGAATGAAGGCGTCCACCCGGACGATGATCCGGAAGCACGGCTGGCGAATCGATCGCGCATTGCACAACTACCTATATTTTGCCGCGTATCACCCGTACGTGCGTCTGAGCCTGGCGATGACCCGACTGGCGGCTGCCGCTCCGAGGTGGTTCCGGCCGTCGGCGATGCTCTTCCGGGCCGCCTTCGATCGTTACCATGCAAAAGTCCTGTCCTCTTCGGACGCGGTCAAGATTATGACCCTCCGGGAGGATGTCAGGCTTGCAGGTCCGGGCAACCGGCAGATCATTCCTTATGCACAGGCCACGGAAATTCTCTTCCGGGAGCCCGATTTCATCGCCGTAATGGATTGCCCCTGCCGGGCGGCGAAGGGAGGCAGAGAGGCCTGCAGGCCTGTCAATTGCTGCATCGCCGTCGGCCGGGACATCGCCGAATTCTGGCTGGACCACTGCGGGAGGTACCACCCGCGGCGAGTCACGCAGGAAGAAGCCCTGGCCCTGGTCCGGGACTTCCGGAAGAGGGGGCATATTACCCAGGCGTTCTTCAAGGTTGCCACCGGGGGCACGACCGGCGTGATCTGCAACTGCTGCCCCGAATGCTGCGTGAGCCTGGAGGCTTCCCGCAGGGTCCGAAAATTCGAGGGTTCCCTCTCCCAGAGCGCCGGCTCCGGCTATTCGGTTCGGGTAAACCATGAAATCTGTCGGGACTGCGGGACCTGTGCGGGCATCTGCCCGTTCGGGGCGATGACCCTTCTGGACGGTGTCCGGTCATACGACAAGGAGGCCTGCATGGGCTGCGAACTCTGCGTGGAGCACTGCCCGGAAGGATCTCTTTCACTCTACCGGGATCCGGGAAAACCCCTGCCCCTGGACATGGACTGGGTCCGGGAAACGATGAAGACATGAGTTGTTGTTTCGGGAGACGGGTCAAGCGCGCAGACGGTAAACGGCGGATGGGGTTGAGACAGCGCAGGTATGATCAGGGGAAAGCACATCGCCGGGAGAATTGAATCGTGAAACCGGCAGACAGGCATGAAGAGGAATATGACGTCATCGTCGTCGGTTCCGGCGTGTCCGGGGCCGCCGTCGCCCGGAGCGTGGCGGCGCAGGGCGGCCGGGTGCTCCTGCTGGAACGGGGCGGCCGGGTGAACCACATGGGGAGCACCCTGACGGTCATGCGGGTCCTCGATGGCTGCGGACTGACCCGCAGCCGGGAGAAGCATCCCGTGACGTTCGCCGATTCCCTGGGTGGCGCCTCCAATCTCTCCGCCGGATGCGCCATGCCCCCGCCACTATCGGTCTTGTCTGCGTTTGGAATCGACCTGTCCGTCGAGACCGGGGAGGTCCGCCGGGAACTGGGCATCGCCGAACTGCCGGACCGGCTCATCGGCGAGGCCAATTTCCGCCTCATGGATGCCGCTCAGTCCACCGGTCTTCCCTGGCGGAAGATGGAAAAATTCATCGATGCCGAGAAATGCATTGAGGGCTGCGGCGACTGCATGCTGGGCTGCCGCAGGGGCGCCAAGTGGACGGCGCGGGCCTGGGTTGACGAGGCTGTCCGTTTCGGAGCGGAACTCAAACTGGGTACTCGCGTGGACAGAATCCTCTGCGAGGGCGGATCGGCCGTCGGCGTGGAGGGGAAGCGTTTCGGGCGAACCTTCCGGTACCGGGGGAAGGCGGTGGTCCTCTCGGCGGGAATGTCCGATGTCCACCTGCTCCGGCGGGCGGGCATCCGGGAGGCCGGGAAAGGGTTCTGCTGCGATTGGCTACAATTCGTCGGCGGCGTCGTACCCGGGATGAACACGTACAACGCCCATCCGATGGCGGTGGGGACCACCGACCTCTATGAGTCCGAGGGCCTCATCATCCTGCCGGTTTTCCCCAATTGGTCCCAGTTTGCCGTGCTCCTTGCCTCCAAGGGATTCCAGCACTTTACGAAGCTTCGGGAGTTCAGGGATTACACGGGAATCATGGTGAAGGTTCGGGACGAAACGGAGGGTGAGATCTACCCGGGCGGGTCCTTCTCCAAGCCCATCACCCTGCAGGACCGCAAGCGTCTGGATAAGGGTGTCGAACTCATCAAGCGGGTCCTTCGGAAAGCCGGGGCCCGGGAAGACAGCATCCTGGCCCTGAACCCCATCGGAGCCCACCCCTCGGCCTCCTGCCGCGTAGGCGAAGTGATGGATGCCAACCTCGAGACCCGGATCCGGAATCTGTACTGCTGCGACGCCGGCGTTCTGCCCCAGGCCATGGGGGCGCCGCTCATCTGGACCCTGGCCGCCCTGGGGAAACGCCTGGGAAACCACCTCGGCCGTCGCCTGTCCCTGGCAGCCGGATCCCGTAACGCCTGACACGGGAAGAGGAACCCTCATCTGTTTGAATCATCGGGCGGATGCCGTCCGGTGAGCCGTTTTCCGTCCCTGCGCCGCGTTTACAGCCAGCGCTTCCGACGCTTGTAGGATTTCACGTCCCGATAGGAGCGGACCATCCCCTCCGCCCCCATCCCCAGGTAAAACTCCTTGACGTCCGGGTTTTCCGCCAGTTCCGCAGCCGGCCCCTCCATGACGATCTTGCCGTTTTCCATGACGTAGCCGTAGTGTGCGATGGACAGGGCCATCCGGGCATTCTGCTCCACCAGCAGGATCGTAGTGCCCTGCTCCTCGTTGATGCGGCGGATGATCGTAAAGATCTCCTTTACGACAAGCGGGGCGAGGCCCAGGGAGGGCTCGTCCAGGAGGAGAAGCGACGGGTGGGCCATCAGGGCCCGGCCGATGACGACCATCTGCAGTTCACCGCCGCTGCAGTAGCCCGCCAGGCTCTTCCGCCGCGTCAGCAGGGCCGGGAAATAGGCATAGACCATGTCCAGGTCCTTCCGATACGGGCCGACAGGCCGGGTGGCTGTGCCCACCCGGAGGTTTTCCTCCACCGTCAGATACTTGAACGGCTGCCGTCCCTCCAGGACCTGGATGATCCCCTTGCGGGTGATCGTCTCGGGCGACTCGTTCTGGACGGGCTGTCCGCCATAGAGAATCGTACCTTCGGTAACCCGGCCGTTCTCCGGCTTGAGGAGGCCCGAGACGGCCTTGAGGGTGGACGTTTTCCCAGCCCCGTTGCTTCCGAGAAGGGAGACGATCCGCCCCTTCTCCACCGCCAGGGAGACACCCTTGAGGACCTGGATCACATCCGAATAGACCACCGATATATTGTTGAGTTGCAGAAGAACCTCGTTGTCCATGGTCTTTCCTCCTCAGTATGAGAACGGCCAGAGGCGGAAGTTCGACCGGACAATCCGCCAGACCTCCGCCAGTCCCCGGGGCTCGATAAGAATGAAGAGGACGATGGCAAGGCCGAAGGTGAACTCCCGCAGGGGGGCCAGATTCAGGCCGTATTCCGACAGGATGCCCATGTTCATGAAGGCCTCTGTGACGAACCGGAGAATCTCGTTCAAGCCTGTGATGAAGATCGCCCCGAAGACGGCGCCGGCCATGTTGCCCATGCCGCCGATGATCACCATGGCAATGTACTCCACCGAGAGGCCCAGGTTGAATGGCTCCGACGTGACGCTGACCAGGTAGTAGGCCCACAGGGCTCCGGCGACACCGGCGTAGAACGAACTGATCCCGAAGGCCAGGAGCTTGTAGGGGAATATGGGAATGCCCATCCCCTCGGCGGCCCGGTCATTGTCGCGGATCGCCACGAGGGCACGGCCGTAGCGGGTTCGCATCAGGTTCACGGCCATCCAGATCATTACCGCCAGGACCAGGTAAATGGCATAAAAGAAAGGCAGGTCTCCGGATATGGACCACCCCAGGATGCCTGCCGGTGGAACGGTGATCCCCATGGTTCCCTGCGTGACCGATTCCCAGTGAACAAGAACGTATTCAATGATGAACTGGCCTGCCAGGGTGGCAATGGTGAGGTAGAGTCCCTTGATCCGTCCCGAGGGGATGCCGAAGACCATACCGACCGCCGCCGCAATCAGTCCTGCCGCCGGAACCGCCGCCAGGAACGGGACGTTCCAGCGAGAAGCAAGGATAGCCGCCGCGTAGGCCCCGACGCCGACGAAGGCCCCGTGGCCAAGAGAGATCTGTCCCGTGTAGCCGACGAGAATGTTCAGGCCCACCGCTGCGACGGCGGCGATGCCCGTTATGTTGAGAATGTACAGGAGGTAGGGAGAGGACGCGAAAGGGACGGCCCCGAAGAGCAGAACCAGTCCGAGAACGGCCCAGAGGCGGCCGAAGTCGGTCTCGAACACCGTAAGTTCCTGGTCGTACCGTTCCCGATAATTCCCGCAGGGATGAAAACTCCATTTCCTCGTCGTCATCTCAGACCCTCTCGATTTCTTTCAGTCCGAAGAGCCCGTAGGGCTTCACCATCAGGATCACCACGAGGGCGATGTAGGGCACCACGTCCCGGAGGGAAGGGGAGAGGTAGCCGCCGGTGAAGGTCTCCAGGAGGCCGATGATGATGCCCCCCAGGATGGCCCCGCCGATGGAATCCAGCCCGCCCAGGATGACCACGGGGAAGACCTTGAGCCCGATGGCCGACAGGTCGTGGACGTTGATGCCGTTGATGACGCCCAGGACGATGCCGCTCATCCCGGCAACCAGCGCGGCGATGGCCCAGGAGAGGGCGAAGACCCGTTTCACGTGAACGCCCAGCGAGAGGGCTGCCCGCTGGTTGTCCGCCACGGATCGCATGTAGATTCCCTGGGATGAGAATTTGAAGAAGAGGCCAAAGAGGATGAGAAAGACCGTCCCCACGGCCAGAACGGCGGTATAAACAGGCGGCACCGAGATGGTGCCCCAGGTGAGCCCCATCCACTCGGGGAGAAAATCGGGGTAGGTGCGCAGGTTTCCTCCCCAGATGAAGAGCAGGAGCCCCTTGAACATGGAGGCCAGCCCCACCGTGAGCATGATGACGAAGATCAGCGGCTCTCCGATGAGGGGCCGGAGGAACAGCCGCTCGATGACGAAGCCGAGGAAAAAACAGCCTGCGAGCGTCAGCAGGAAAGCGAGGGCAATGGGAAGTTCGGCCCATGTCACCAGGGCCAGGAACAGAAATGCCCCCATGGCCAGAAGTTCCCCGTGGGCGAAGTTGAGAACGCTCGAGGACTTGAAGATCATAACGAAGCCCAGGGCCGACAGGCCGTAAAGGAAACCCACGCTCAGGCCGTTGACAAGAAGATGAAGGAAGAAATCCATGACACACCCTTTCTGGTTCAGTCTACCGGGATGACCCGGACCCGGGTCTCGATCCATCCTTCCCGGCCGTCGCGGTAGCGGATGGGGGTCTTCACGTCCACTTCCCGCTCGTTTCGGTACATGGCCTCGATCAGGCGGAGGTACAGTCCGTAGACGAAGCGTCGCCGGACCTTGCCCGTCCGCGTCAGTTCGTCGTCGTCGGCGTCGAGGAGCTTGTAGAGGAGGATGAACTTGCGGATCCGCATGAACGCCGGGAGCCGCTCGTTGACCTCCTTCAGCTCGGCAAGGATCAGCTCCTCCACCTCCGGCCGCTGGGAGAGGTCGAGGTAGGTCGTGTAGGGGATCATCCGCTCCTCCGCCCAGTTTCCCACGTTGCCGAAGTCGATGTTGATAAACGCCGAGAGGAACGGACGGCCTTCGCCGAAGATTACCGCCTCCTTGATATAGGGGCTGAATTTCAGCCGCGTCTCGATGAAGTCGGGGGAGAAGGCCTCACCGGTCTTGTTGCGGATGATCTCCTCCTTGCGGCCGATGATGACAAGATGCCCGTCCCCGTCCAGGTAGCCGGCGTCTCCCGTCAGGAGCCAGCCGTCCTGAAAGGCCCCTTCGGTGGCGGCGAAGTCTTTGTAATATCCTGTGAAGTTGGCATCCCCCCGGACCAGGACCTCCGAGTCCTCGGCGATTTTCACATCCGTTCCCGGCAGGGGACGGCCCACGGTCTCGGGTTTCACCTCGTCATCCGGCTGGATCTGGAAGATCCCTCCCGACTCGGTCAGGCCGTAGCACTGTTTCAGGTTCAGTCCGATGGCACGGAAGAAGCGGATCACGTCGGGGCTGATGGGATGGCCTCCTGTGAGCACGCAGCGGAAGCCGGAGCAGCCGATGCGGTCCAGGAGCGGATCGTAGACGATCCGTTTCGCAAGGCCCTGGACCAGCCGGTTGGACCAGGAGCGGGAGCCGTTGGATCGGCCCTGCTCGGCGGATCTGTGACCCGCCGCCTCTGCCCAGTGGAAGAGCAGGCGGTTGATCCAGCCGGCGTCGGACATGCGGACCCGGATCCGGGAGGCAAGGTCCTCCCAGAAACGGGACGAGGTGATCAGGACGGCGGGGCCGATCTCCCTGAAGTCTTCCGTCACGGTCTCCGGGGTCTCCGGGAAGTTCATCGTCATCCCGCTTACCAGGGCAACGCCGACGCCCCACATCTGGTCGACGATCCAAGCGGGGGGAGAGATGGAGATCCAGTTTTCCCCGGGTTGGAGTGAAAGATGGCCGGTCCAGCTCCGGCCCATGGCGGTGAGGCCCCGGTGGCTCAGCATGGCCAGCTTGGAGACCCCCGTGGTTCCCGAGGTCTGGATCATCAGGGCCGTATCCCGGGAATTTCCCTGAGCCATCTCCCGGTCGAAACGCTCCGGGTCGCTCCGGTTCGACTCCTCGCCCAGATCCAGGAGTTCGCGGTAGCTCATCAGCCAGGGATCTTCCCGGTAGAACCGCATCCCTGTCGGATCGATGTAGATGACCTTCCGGACATGGGAGAGGTCCTGCCGGTGCTCCAGGAGTTTGTCCGCCTGCTCCTGGTCCTGGACGATGACGTAGGATGCGCCGATCCGGTTCAGTGAGAAGCGGAGTTCACTGGCGACGGAGGAGGTGAAGAGGTTCAGGGTGGCGGCTCCGAGGACCTGGGCACCCAGTTCTCCGAAGAGCCATTCGGGGCAGTTGTTGACGATGAGGGCGACTGACTCGCCACGCCGCAGCCCCAGGGATTGGAGGCCCAGGGCCGTCTTCCGGACGCCGGACAGGTAGTCGTTCCAGGAATGGGTCTGCCAGATGCCGTAGGCCTTCTCTCGGATGGCCGTGCGGTCGCCCAGCATTGCCGCCTGGCGAGCGAGCACCTGCGGGAGCGTCAGGCGGGAGATGTCCTTGGGCGCGTCCTTCGGGCCGGGTCCGGTCGGCGCCCCTGCCGCGACCTCGGGCGAAGGCGCCGATGTCCCGGGAGGCGTGCCGGAGAGCAACCGGCTGAGCCAGCCTCCGGAGGCACGGGCCAGCAAAACGGAATCAGCCGTCATGTTCGTCCCCCAGGTAAGCCCGGATCACCTCCGGGTGGTTCCGGATCTCCTCCGGCGTGCCCTCGGCGAGCTGCTCGCCGAAATTGAGAACCACGACACGATCCGAGATGCTCATCACGATGGACATGTCGTGCTCCACGAGGATCATGGTCTGGTTCCACCCTTTGTTCAGCTCCAGGAGAAATCGAACCATGTCTTCTTTCTCTTCCAGGTTCATCCCGGCGAAGGGTTCATCCAGAACGAGGAGCTTCGGTTCCAGGGCCAGGGCTCGTCCCAGTTCCACCCGCTTCATCAGGCCGTAGGGAAGGGACCCCACGGTTTTCTTGCGGATGGCCTGGATCTCGAGAAAATCGATCAGCTCCTCCAGGAGACGGCGGTGACGGATTTCCTCCCGGCGGACGGCGGGACTGAAAAGGCATGCATCCGCCAAACGGTACCGGCAGTGAATGTTCCGGGCCAGAAGAAGGTTCTGCAGGACCGTCATTCCAGGAAACAGCTCGATGTTCTGAAATGTCCGTCCGATACCGACTCGCACGAGGTGGTGAGCGGGCATCCGCGTGATGTCCTGGCCGTTGAAACGGATGGTTCCCTTCTGGGGCCTGTAAAAGCCGGTGATGCAGTTCAGGAGGCTTGTCTTGCCCGCCCCGTTGGGGCCGATCACAGCCAGGAGCTCGCCGGTCCTGGTTGTGAGGCTTACGTCCTGCAGGGCCTGGACCCCTCCAAAGGCCAGTGACAGGCCCTCCACGTCCAGATCCGCCCGGCGGTCCGGCTCCGTGGGGGATTTGAAGAGAGCCGGCTCTCCCCGAAATGCCTTCATGGTTGTTGCTCCTCGTCTTTCTGTGCCGCCGCGTCCGGAATCGGCGGGGCGGAACCCATATCCTCGCCGGCCCGGTAAAATCGCCGGACCGGCGTCGTTGGAATCTATTTCACGAGCCGGATCTTTTCCTTTCCCGGTGTATAGAAATTGGTCAACGGAACGTAGGTGCCGTCTTCCCGGACTTGGACGATGCGTGCCCTGAACGAGGCGCCGTGATCCTTCTTCGTGTAGGTAACCGGCGGGAGCAGGCCGCCGAAATCCTCGTTCTTGAAGGATTCCATAGCCTGGTTGATCGTGCTGCGGTTGATCTGTTTGAATTTCTGCTGGGCTCGGACGAAGGACCGCTCCATGATCATGCCCACGGCGACGCCTTCCCAGTAGGCCGCGTCGAAACGGGTCACGGTCCGGTAGCGTTTCCAGAGCTCTTTCATGACGTTCATCCCCGCTATGTTGTCCGACGGGAGGCCTCCCGGGAACTGCATGGCGAGGCGGTCCCGGATGAGACCCTTGCCCTGACGGAAGAAATCGGGATCCGTCGAGGTCCAGGTACCGAAGAAACGGGGGGCGTAACGGAGCCGGTCGGCGCTCCGGAGGGTCGTGATGATGGCTGACGGGAGCATCTGCATGAAGACGTACTCGGCGCCGCTCTTCTGGAGCCGGAGCAGCTCCGTGGTCAGGTCCACGGTCTTGGGCGGGAATTCTTCAATGGCGACGATTTTCACCCCCAGACGGGCGGCGTATTCCCGGGTCGGCTTGTGGATGGATCGACCGTAGGCGTTGTTGAAGGTCAGGAGCCCGACTTTCGGCGCGTCCTTGCCCGTGTGGATCGCCTTGATGTACTCGAGGACGGCCTGGCAGTCCATGCGGTAGCTGCCGAAGGGGAGGTACATGTAGTCCACCGGTTTCTCCAGGATCTCCCAGCTGGTGGAAAAATTGATGGTGGGGATTTTGTACTGCTGGACGATGGGTTTGGCCGCCAGCCCCTCGCCGGCCCCCCAGGTGGCGATCATGTCCACCTGGTCCTGGATGGCGAACTTCTTGACTGCCGCCACCGCCTCGGGAACCTTGTAGGCCGTGTCGGCCAGGATGACCTGGATCCTGTTGCCCGCGACGCCTCCCTTGACGTCGTTGACGTAGGCCAGGTAGTCCTGCATGCCCTTGGCGTGGTACTGGCCCCAGGTGGAGGCGGGGCCCGTCATGTTGATGGCGGCGCCGACCTTGATCGTCTTCGCCTGGACCGGACCGGCGGCAATGAGGAAAACTGCCGCCAGGACAGCCCACAGGGTGCGACAAGAAATCCGTTTCATGATCTCCTCCTTCGGAAAATAAAAAAGGCCGTGGATAATTCCGCGGCCTGGCCAAAAAAACAAAAGCCGCGGGCGGTATGAGATCCGCCCGCGGCCCTTTCATTTCAATTTGTTTCGGACCCTACAGGCAGACCTCCCGGGTAAAGCTAAAAAAGCTGAAAAAGAAGTTTGCCTGGATGGTTCCGATGGACATTGATTTCTCCCAATGAAAAAAGTTGGATGTCTCTACCCCGGAATGTCTGCGAATGTCAAGAGGAAATTGCCCGGAACTGGTTTTCCGTCTCTGCGAATCGCTCATTGCCTAAAGAATGTGGATCATTTAACATGATGCCACCGTTACCGGATACGGCCGGCGCGCGATCCGGCGCTCTTGCGGATGGCTGCGTATGTTTTGCGCGCAGTCGTCCCGCCGGCATCCACGAGGAGGCAGGTGCAGATGGGTGGAATCCTTTTCATGATCAACGGCATGTATGTCGGACCCTGGATCTGGGAGAATTACCGCGACTGGTTCGAGGCCCGGGGCTGGCGGTGTATTACCCCGACCCTGCGCTACCACGATGCGGATCCCGGCGCGCCCCCGGACCCGCGGCTGGGTATGACGAGCCTCCTCGACTTTGTGCAGGACCTGGAGGACGAAATCGCCAGGCTGGAGGAGAAGCCGGTGATCATGGGGCATTCCATGGGGGGTCTCCTGGCCCAGATCCTGGGGAGCCGGGGACTTGCCAGGGCGCTTGTCCTGGTTGCCTCGGCCGCCCCGGCCGGCATCTGGGTCACGAGCCCTTCCGTGACCCGAAGCTTCCTGGCGCAGATGCTCCAGTGGAGGTTCTGGGAAAAGCCGGTCCTGATGTCCTACGGAGACTCCCGGTACGGCGCCCTGAACCTGCTGCCGGAAGAAACCGCGCGTCGCATCTACGGCCGGTACGTGCACGACTCCGGACGGGCCCTTTTTGAAATGGGCCTGTGGTCCCTGGACGGGAAGCGGGCCTCCCGCGTCAATGCGGCGAACATCACCGTTCCCGTGCTGGCACTGGTCGGCGAGCAGGACCGGATGACGCCTGTCCCGGTTGTGGAGAAGATCGCCGGGAAATATCGATCCGTCTCGACGCTGAAGATTTTCCCGGATCACGCCCACTCGCTGCTCTCCGAGCCGGGTTGGGAGGAGATCGCCGGGCACATTTACGACTGGCTCGTTCACAGCGGCGCCGGGCCGTCTTGAGAACGGCTCGGCTCGGCCTGGCCGGGGACAGGGTGTGTCGATTGCCGTCGTTCCGGAACGGAGCGGCATCCGGTGGAGAGTCTTTGTGTTGACGCCGGCGTGCCGCCGGTTTATCATGGAGTCGATGATGTCTCAATCTTGGATGTGTCATTCATCCTCACAACGCTGAATCAAAATCAGGAGGCAGAGATGAGAGTGCGTGTTTCGGCCGTGTTTGAGCAGGCGGGTGAAGTTCTCTGCATGCGTTACGTTTACGGCGGAAAAGACGTGTTCGCCCTGCCGGGCGGCGGCGTCGACAAGGATGTGCCTCTTCAGGAGGCCACGACCCTGGAGTGGAGAAACGAACTGGGCGTAAAACTGGTCATCGGAGACATTATCATGATCGGCGAGGCTCCGGCGACGAAGCGTTATCCCCAGACCCTGCACATCATTTTCGAAGCGAAAGAAATCCACGGGACGCCGAAAGTCCGTCCCGATCACACCCGTTCCCTGGAGGTGTGCTGGGTCCCCGTGGGGAAACTCGGGGGAACGCCGCTTTACCCGGACGTCGGGAAACAGCTTCATGAATATTTCCAGCAGGGCGCCGGCCGGTCCCTGCCCTTTATCGTCAACTGCATGGAGCGGGGGTTCTGGTGATTCCTTCAGAAGTTCAGAAGACCGTTCTGTTTCGGCTTCTCGATGAAATCGCATTCTTCGATATTTTCGAAGCGGACGAAATCGACGATCTCATGCAAATCGCAGCATGGGAAGACATGCCGGCAAACCGGCGCATTATCCGGGAGGGGGATCTGGATCTCCGGATGTACGTTCTGGTGAAAGGCCGGGCGGATGTCCTCTTCCGGGGGAAGGCGATTGCAAGCCTTCAGGCCGGGGACATCTTCGGCGAGGTCGGTCTTATGGGAAAGCCCCGTATCGCCCATGTCGAGGCCCGGACGGACTGCCTGATGCTGGCATTTGGCGCCGATGACCTGAACCGGCTGGCTCCCGTTCTGCAGGTGAAATTCATGCGGCGGGTACTGGAGGCCGTCTTTTCAAGGCTTCAGAAATCGAACATTCAGAAATGGATGCAGTCGTCCGGGAAAAGAAAGTCCCGGGGAGGGAGCGATACCGTCGAATTGATTCCGGCCGGGACGGTTACGGAGAGAACCGGCGTCCCGGAGTGAAAGTCGGAGATCCGGTCTCAAAGCAATCTGCCGCGCTGATGGCGTGGTCTCTACGACTCCTTTTTCTCTTTCTCTTTCTTCTGAAGATCCTTGGGCTTTTCCTCTTTTTCCACCTTCAGTTCCAGATCCTGGCCCTGCGGTTCAAATTCTCCGACGGTGATCGTCTGGGGGCCGGGGGCGGCTTTCCCCTTGCTGATGTTCAGGGCCATCCCGGAATAGTTGATAATCCAGTTTCTCAAATCGAACTGAATATAGCGGACACCATTGATCCTGGTGATCTCTTTCACCATCTGTTCGAGGTTGGCGAGTTCGAACTCGTCTCCCTTCCTGTTTTTCCGGAGTTCTCCATAGAGGTACGCCGTATTGCCGATGAATGAGTAGTCGATCTTCGTTGTATCGACGTCGTACCGAACCAGGATGTTCCTTATTTTGCGATTGATTTCGTAACGGTCCACAGTGGCCATGCTCAATCCCTCCTGATCGTTCATAACATTAAAACGTATAGATTTGAACCGCAATTCCATTTGAATCCGGCAATCATCCATTGACGGCGTGCATTTGTTTCCCTTATGGTTTCCCATCGGCGACATTCTGAATCGGAGAGGATGAAAATGAGCGACAAGTCGGTTCTGCTTCTGGGAGCGACGGGTCTGGTCGGCGGTGAATGCCTGAAACTGCTGCTCTCGGTGGGTGATTACCAGCGGATCATCGTACCGGTCCGCTCTCCACTCCCGATGGCGGTTCAGGATCCACGACTGGAGGTCCATCCCGTCGATTTCGAACAGCTCGACTCTTTCGCCGGTCTGTTCGCAGTGAATCACATCATTTCCTGCCTGGGCACGACGATAGGGAAAGCTGGATCCCGGGAGCGATTCCGCCGCGTCGATTTCACATATGCCTATGAGACGGCAAGCGGGGCCGCCGAAAACGGGGCGTCCCATCTCCTCCTGGTGACGGCCCTTGGTGCCGACGCCTCCTCGCGGATCTTCTACAACCGCGTCAAGGGTGAACTCGAACAGGCCGTCCGGGGGCTCCCCTTTCAAAGCGTGAGCATCTTCCGGCCGTCCCTGATCCTGGGCGACCGGAGGGAGAGCAGGATGGGGGAATCGATCGGCAAGACGCTCTCGGGACTTCTCGGTTTTGCCGTCCCGGACCGTTACAAGCCCGTTGCGGCCGGCGACCTCGCCCGGGCGATCCTGGCCATCGCCCGGGAGTCCAGACCCGGCTTCCGGATCATCGAATCGGATGCCATCCGGCGAATCGCCCGGAATATTGCCGTGTGACGAAACGGTCATTTCGATGCAGGAAAGGAAAGCCGGAAGTTGCCGGTTCACCCAGGGTGCAGCGGCGATCCATCCGAATCCAACCAGAGGAGGCATGTCATGACGGAACGAAAAGTCATCACAACCGGGAAGAAGGTGAAGGATTTTCTGCTCAAGGACCAGGACGACGAAGATTTCCGGCTGGCGGCCTATAGGGGGAACAGGATCCTCCTGTCCTTCCATCCGCTGGCCTGGACCCCCATCTGCGCCCGGCAGATGAAAGACCTGGAGAAGCAGCATCGGGTGTTTCAGAGGCTGAATACGATAGCCGTCGGTCTCAGTGTGGACAGTGTGCCCTGCAAGGCAGCCTGGGCCAAAAGCCTGAAACTCAAGCACACGCGCCTTCTTGCGGACTTCTGGCCCCACGGTGACGTAGCGAAATCTGTAGGAATCCTGCGCCCCGAGGGTTTTTCGGAGCGGGCGAACATTCTACTCGACGAGACGGGAAAGGTTGTTTTCACGAAGGTCTATCCCATCCGGCAGACTCCCGATCTGAGCGAGATCCTGGCAGTCCTGGCGACTCCGGCAGCGGGAAAAAGATCCGCCAAATGAATGAGGGCGTAAAGGAGGAATCCGGGATGAAGCAGCGACGGCTCGGCAGGAACGGTCCCTCTGTCTCGGCCCTGGGGCTGGGCTGCATGGGGATGTCCGAATTCTACGGCATCCGCGATGACACGGAATCGACGGCCACGATCCATCGTGCCCTGGAGATGGGGATCACCCTGCTCGACACGGCCGACGTGTACGGGCCTTTCCTGAACGAGGAACTGGTGGGAAGGGCCATCCGCGGCCGCCGGCAGGAGGTCTTCCTGGCCACCAAGTTCGGGATCCTGCGCAGCGACGATCCCCGATACCGGGGGGTGTGCGGGAAGGCGGAATACGTGCGCTCCGCCTGTGAGGCCAGCCTGCGGCGCCTGGGCGTCGAGGTCATCGATCTCTACTACCAGCACCGGGTGGATCCGGAAACGCCCATTGAGGAGACCGTCGGCGCCATGGCGGATCTCATCCGGGAAGGGAAGATCCGGTTCATCGGTCTCTCCGAGGCCGGGCCGGGCACGATCCGCCGGGCCCACGCCATCCATCCCGTGACGGCCCTCCAGAGCGAGTATTCCCTCTGGACAAGGGATCCCGAAGAGGGGACGCTTGAGGTCTGCCGCGAACTGGGGATCGGTTTCACGGCCTACAGCCCCCTGGGCCGGGGGTTTCTGACAGGGCAGATCCGTTCTTTCGAGGACCTGCCGGAGGGGGACTACCGACGCAGTTCACCCCGGTTTCAAGGTGAGAATTTTGCGAAAAACCTCGAACTGGTAAACCGGGTGGAGATGATGGCCCGGACAAAGGGCTGCCGGCCCGGACAGATCGCCCTGGCCTGGGTTCTTGGCCGGGGCGAAGACATCATTCCCATCTTCGGCACCAAGCGCCGATCTTACCTGGAAGAGAACGCGGGTGCGCTGGACATCGAACTGACGGAGGCAGACCGGCGCGCTCTGGAAGATGCCTTTCCGATTCATGGAGCCGCCGGGGAGCGTTATCAGGAATTTATGATGAGCCTCCTCGGTCGATAACCGGGATCGCCCGCGGGGGGGATACCCCATGATCGAGGTGTTCATGAAGCGGAATAGGGAAGAGAGGGCATGACGGAGATCGACCCAAACCTGCTGTTCGTGATCTTCCTGGCCCTGGCGGCGGCCACGGTCCTGGTGTTCCGGCTGATCCCCAGGTCCCGGGGAAGCCTGCGGGCGGCTCTGGATGCGGAGGAGGAATTCACCGCCGGTGACGCGGATCCTGACTGCCGTTACTTCCTGGCCGGTTCCGATGCTCACCCATCGGCCATGATGATGCTCCGCCGTGACTGGACCCTCGATGGAGGGTGGCGGGAGCTGCCGGTTCCCGAGCGGGATCTTCGCGAAGCCGTGGAGGGGATGCAACGGCTGGCCATGGACCGGAACCGACCCCTCCACGCCTTTGATCTGCTGGATCCCCAGGGGACGAAGATCGGTGCCTGGTATGGTCCGCTGGGGCCGCAGCCGGCGATCCGGTTTCGGGAAGGCGGTCGCATCTCCGTCGACACTCCTCCTATGATCCATGAACCATGATACGGGATCAGGTCTTGAAAGAAAGAGGGGACAGAGTTGAAATCTGTCCCCTCTTTACTCGATGCGTCATTTCAAGACCGGACCCCACTGTTAGCCGGCGTAGATCCGCCAGTCCACGGCGCAGAGGCCCTTCTCGTAGACCAGGACCGGGTTGAGATCGATCTGCTCGATATCGGGGCGATCTTTTACCAGCCGTGCCATAGACTGCATCAGCCTCACCAGCGCCTTGACGTCCTTTGGCTTCTGTCCCCGGACGCCCGCCAGGACCGGCCACCCCCGGATGCCCCGGATCGCCCGGAGGAACTCGTCCTCTGAGGCGGGGAGCAGGCAGAACCGGACGTCCCTGAAAATCTCCGTGAAGATACCACCCAGCCCGAACATGATCGCATGGCCGTACTGGGGGTCCTTCACGATGCCGAGGATCACCTCCGCACCGCCTGCCGGGGCCATGGCGGAGACGGTGACCCCGTCGATCCTGGCCTTCGGGATTCTACGCCTGACCGTTTCCAGGATATCATCGAAAGCGCCGCGCACCGACGCACTGGAGGAAAGGTTCAACCGGATTCCTCCGGCGTCGGACTTGTGGGCCACATCCGGAGAGGCGATCTTGAGGGCCACTGGCCCCCCGAAGGCCTTCGCCGCCAGGACCGCCCTGGAGGGCGTGTCGGCCTGGACCGTGTCAGCCATAGGCACGCGATACTTTTTCAGAAGGGCCATGGCTGCGAGAGTGGAAAGAAGGTTCGGGCCGCCGGCGGGCGCCGCGGTATGGGGCGTCTTTGCCGCCGGGGCCTCCTCGAAGCGGACCAGCTGGGCCAGGGCCCGGACGCCCCGCTCCGGCGTGGGATAGACGGGGATTCCCTTCCTGTGCATCTTCCGGGTTTCTTCCCGCTCCACGTCGGCGCCGCCGCAGAAGACCACGAGCTCCCCCTTGCCGGTGACGATGTCCGAAGCGCCGTGGATGGGATCGCCGAAGATGACGATGCTCGTGTCGTAGTCAGACTTTGCCTCGGCGATGACCTTGGCATAGAGGCTGGGATCGGTGATGGCGTCTCCCGTCAGGTCGATGGGGTTGCTGACACCGCAATGGGCTGGCAGGAAGGACCGGAGGCGTTTCTGCAGGGCCGCGGACGGTGCCGGGGAGGTGAAGCCGAATTTCTCTGCCTCGTCGATGCCCAGGATGGCAGCGCCGCCGGAACTGGAGATGGAAAGCAGGCGTCGTCCCTTCGGCTTGTCCATGTAAGCCAGGGCCTTGGCGTAGTCGTACAGCTCCTCCAGGTTGTCCGCCCGGTGAACCTTGTACTTCCTGAAGATGGCCTCGTAGATCTCGTCGGTTCCCGCCAGGGACTTGGTGTGGCTCTCCGCCGCCACGCGTCCCCGGGCGGTCCGGCCCGCTTTGAGGATCACCACGGGCTTGGTTACATTCTCAAGCGCTTCCAGGAAGGCGGCGGGGCGCTTGACCCCCTCCACGTACAGGGCGATCACCCGGGTGTTTCTGTCGGCGTTGAAGTATTGAACGCAGTCCGCTTCGTCCACGTCCGCCCGGTTGCCGAGGCTGACGAAGACGCTCACGCCAAGGGTCTCCTCGCTGGCCCAGTCCATCAGGGCCGCCCCGACGGTGCCGCTCTGGGAGATGAAGGCCATCCGGCCCCGGGTGGTCAACAGCGGCCAGGAGGCGCAGAGGCTGGCATATGGATGATTGACTCCCTGGCAGTTCGGTCCGATGAGCCGGACGTTGTGTTTACGGGCCGTCGCGGCCAGCTCGACCTGGAGCCTCTCCCCGTCTTCCCCCGCCTCGGCGAAGCCGCCGGTGACGATCACGGCCGCCTTCACGCCGGCCTTGCCGCACTCCTCGATGGCCCCGATCACCATTCGCGACGGGATCACGATCACTGCCAGGTCCGGTGCGGCAGGAATGGAAGCGATGTCCCGGTAGGACTTCAGTCCCAGGATCTCGTCGGCCTTGGGATTCACGGGATAAATGGATCCTTTGAATCCGGCGTGGATCAGGTTGTAGAGAATGTCGTAGCCGAGCTTTCCCGGTGTGCCGGAGGCCCCGATCATGGCGACACTCCGCGGCTTGAAGATGGCGTCCAGACGGCTCTTCCCTTTCATGTTCCCTCCTTTTTCGGTATGAATGTGGATGAGTCGGTGAGGCAGGGTCTCCGCCCCCCATGCGAAGACGGCGCATGCTACCATAGTTCCTGGGGATTTTCCAGAAGAGGGGGAGTCGCTTCGGTGCACGGGGGCGAGATGGAGCGGGAGAGAGGCTTCCCTCGCGCTCAGAAGCGTTTTTTCGACCCTGCATCGTCTCGCTCCGCTGCAAAGTCATAACTCGCGCCTGGCGGCGCTCAGACAGATGACTTTGCGGG
>PHBD01000020.1 GCA_002841865.1 Deltaproteobacteria bacterium HGW-Deltaproteobacteria-19 | reverse complement strand
GACGGTGCCCTCGATCAGGCCCGAGGTGTTCTTCGCGGCCTCTGCGGCCCGCATGGCCAGGTTCCGGACTTCCTCCGCCACGACGGCGAATCCCGCCCCCGCTTCCCCGGCCCGTGCCGCTTCCACGGCCGCGTTCAGGGCCAGAAGGTTGGTCTGGAAGGCGATCTCGTCGATCGTCTTGATGATCTTGGAAGTCTCCTCGCTTGCGGCGGTGATCTCCCGCATGGAACTGGTCAGGTGCTCCATGGAGTCGTTGGCCTTCTTCACGACGGTGTTGGCCTGTTTCATGAGGGCATCCGCCTGGGAGGCGTTGCCTGCGTTCTGTTTGGTCATGGAGGACATCTCTTCCAGGGAGGAGGAGGTTTCCTCGAGGGCCGCCGCCTGCTCGGAGGCGCCTTCCGCCAGGGACTGGCTGGAAGCGGACACCTCACCCGCTGCGGCGGAGACCTGCTGCGCCGCTTCTCCCAACTGGTCGGCTGACCTCGTGATTGGACGGCTGATGCCGCGGGCGAAGAAGAGAACTCCGACCACGGTCAGGACCAGGAACGCCACGGCGATGATCAGGATGAAGTTCCGGATCAGATGGGCCGGCGCGAGAAATTCCTTCTGGTCCTGGGTGAAGCCGACACCCCAGCCGGTGAGCTCAACGGGAGCAAAGCCGGCAATCTTGGGGGTACCCTGGAACACGTAACGTTCCGATCCCGATTCGTGCGCCAGCATTCTTTTCATGATGTTTTCCATCCCCGCCTGCTTCGCCAGGTCCAGTTCCAGGATGAATTCCTTCTTCGGGTGGGCGATGACGAGTCCTGTCTTGTCGGTCATGAACGGATAGCCCGTTTTGCCAACCTTCACGGCCACGATCTTCTCAACGAGGAAGTCGATCTTCAGAACGGCTGCTACCATTCCCCGGAACTCGCCGTTGCTTCCCAGGATTGGAGCGGCGACAACCGCAACGGGACTGCCCGACTTCTTGGACTTGATGACCGATCCCACATTCACCTTCCCTGCCTTCGCTGCAGAAAAGTAATCCCTATCGCTGACGTTGAGGCCCACGTAGCCGCCCCCGATGCCGTCTGCGCGGCCAACGCCGGAAGCGTCGCTGACGAAGATGCCTTCGTAGTCGTGGCCGATCTTTTTCATCATCGCCGTCAGGCGCTGGGTCGCACCGTCGGTCTTGCCGGACGCCGCCTCGGTGATGGCCGGATCAGCAGTAAGGCCCGCGATGAGTTTCATCTCCTCCGCGAGCGCCATGCCGACGAGACCGGCCACGTTCTTCGCGACGATCTCGGCCTGGTTTTCGGCGATGTCGGACAGTGCCTCGGAAGATTTCCAGGCGCTGAAGACACCGACCACCAGCAGCGGGATCAGCACAACCAGGACGCCGCCGGTCAACAGCTTGGTATTCAGGGACATTTTTTTCATAGCTTTTCTCCTCCTGACATCTTTTCGACCTTCGCAGGTTCGTTATGGGAATTATGCGTTCGGGCTGTCCGAAGCAATTTTGAGGCCATTTCCTTTTCCGTATTTCCGGGACGACCTTGGGACGCATTTATATCCTTCACATCCTTAGATCTGTGTGTGGTCGGTGTGCGGCCTGCAGCGGCGGGCAACGATCCGGAACGGCCGCGCCGCCGCGCCTGCCTGTTTTGTTCGCTCATGGACGGGTTGAGAGAATCGATCGTCTGAAGCAAGCGACCGGGAGGGGTGAAAAGATAATGATTCCAGCCCTACAAAATACTTGACAATTCCTGTCATGAAATTGACAATCCGTCAAACCATTGGAGTCGAAGGAGAAAACCTCATGGCAAAACGTCCCCGGATCCTGATTGCCGAAGACGAAGAGATGAGCCGCCAGAACCTGAAGGACCTTCTGGAGGAGAGCGGTTACGAGGTTGTTGCCGTCAAGGACGGCAAGGAGGCTATGGATGCCTATGTCACGGACCGCTATGACCTGATCCTGACGGATCTGCGGATGCCTCATGTCGACGGCCTGGAGCTTCTTTCCTTTGTGAAGGAAATGAATCCGGATGCACTGATCATCCTGATAACCGGCTACGGGACAGTGAACACGGCGGTGGACGCCATGAAAATGGGTGCGTTCGATTACATCACCAAGCCCATCCGGGAAGACCGCCTCAAGATTTCCGTCAACCGGGCACTGTCCTTTCACAAACTGAAGGAAGAGAACGTGGTTCTGCGGGATCACCTGAAGGAGCGGTTCGATCTGGGCAAACTGATCGGTTACAGCGAGACCATGAAGAAGGTTTTTGAAAAGATCCAGAAGGTGTCTACCACCGACAGCACCATCCTTATTCATGGAGAAAGCGGAACGGGGAAGGAGCTGGCCGCCCGGGCGATCCATTTCAACAGCGACCGCAAGGAAGCGCCCCTGGTGCCTGTCAACTGCGGCGCCATTCCCGAGGATCTCCTCGAGAGCGAGTTGTTCGGTCACGAGAAGGGGGCCTTCACGGGGGCCATCCGGACGCGAATCGGGCGGTTTGAGCTGGCCCAGGGAGGAACGATCTTCCTGGATGAAATCGGCGATATGAGCCAGGCGCTGCAGGTCAAGGTGCTCCGGGTCATCCAGGAAAAACAGTACGAACGCATCGGCGGCGTCAGGACATTCAATGCGGATGTCCGAATCATTGCCGCCACGAATCAGGATCTGGAACTGGCCGTTGCGGAAAAACGCTTTCGGGAGGACCTCTTTTACCGCATCAACGTGATTCCGATCTACCTGCCCCCCCTCCGGGAGCGCGGCCTGGACGTCGCCATCCTGGCGAACTTCTTTCTCAAGAAATTCAGCAAGCGGAACAAGAAGACGATCAACCGGTTTTCTTCCGATGTGATTCAGGCCCTGATCGACTATCCGTGGCCGGGAAATGTCCGGGAGCTGGAAAACCTGGTGGAAATGCTCGTGGTCATGAAGGATTCCGGGGATATCCTGATGGAGGATCTTCCGGAGAAGATCGCCACGCGCAAGAACCGGATCGAGCAGGTCTACTCGGTCGACTTTCCTGACGAGGGCGTCAATTTTAACGACATGGTGATCCAGTTCGAGAAGGATCTTCTCCTGAAGGCCCTGGAAAAATCGGGGGGGGTCAAAAATCGGGCAGCCAAGCTCCTGAATCTCAATCGGACTACGCTTGTCGAGAAACTGAAACGATTGTAAGCTGTTCCCTCTTATGATCCGAAGACGGAACCCCCTCTGCCGCCAGACATCGAGACACCGTTGAAAATGGTCTCGATTTTGCATTCACGCATCCTGAAGTAATTCCTCGCTCAGGATGACAAGGTGGATATCGTCGTTGGTATTTCCGATATAAAGTGCAGCAGCAAGAATGAGGACGTCCTCGTGACCTATGCGCTGGGCTCCTGCATTGCCGTGGCCGTGCACGACCCTGTGGCCGGAGTGGCGGGGCTTCTTCACTTCATGCTCCCTGATTCCACCCTCGACCAGTCAAAGGCCGCCCAGGCACCGGCTATGTTCGCCGACACGGGAATCCCTCTTCTGTTCAAGTCCTGTTACCAGTTGGGCGCCGAAAAGAGGAGGATGACGGTGAAGGTTGCCGGCGGGGCCAGCATTCTGAACGACACGGATTACTTCCGGATCGGAAAGAAGAACATCACGGCCATGAGGAAAATTTTCTGGCGGAACAACGTCCTCATCGGTGCAGAGGACACGGGGCTGAACTTCAACCGGACGGTTCGACTCAGCGTGGCTGACGGAAAGTGCCTCGTCAAGGTATCGAACGGAACCCTGAAGGAAATATGATGGTCGAGAAAATTCTGCAATCCATCCGCAAGCTCCCCGCGTTTCCGGCCTCCATACAGAAGGTCTCGGATCTGTTGCGGGATGACGATTATTCGACCCAGGAGCTGGTGAAGGTCATTCAGTACGATCAGGCCATCACCGCCAACATCATGAAGATGAGCAACTCCGCTTACTTCGGGTCCAGGCAAAAGATCCGGACCATACACGAGGCCGTTGTTTTCCTGGGGCGAAGGCATCTTCAGTCCGCCGTGTTCACCGCCGGCGCATCGCGTTTCTTTCAGGCGTCCAAGGGCGGTTATGTGGATAAGGGGAAGGCGTTGTGGGAACACTCCGTCGCCGTTGCCGTGATGTCCCAGATCCTCTCCCGGCATCTGCGCCAGCGTGAGGACCAGGAGCTCTATACGGCGGCCCTGATGCACGACATCGGAAAACTGATCCTGGGCGAATTCGTTCAGGATGCCTATGAGAAGATTCAGATCCAGATGGAACGGCGGAGCTGCTCTTTCCTGGAAGCGGAGGAGGAGATCCTGGGGATCAACCATGCGGAACTGGGGGGACGGATTGCCGATCAATGGAACTTCCCCCCGGCGATCCGGGACGGAATCGCGTTCCACCATCGCCCCGACCTTCTCGACGACGAGGATTCCATCGCCGGCCTGATCTATCTTTCCGATCAGTTCTGTCTGATGGCGGGCATCGACGGAGGCCTGGACGGCCTTGCCCATCGGGGCATCGGTTCGGTCATGAAGCAGTTCCAGCTCCGCGAGGTCGACCTGGAGCGGAATCTGATCGTGCTTCTCGACGAGCTCGACAAGGCGGCGGATGTGCTGCAGCTGGTCAATTGAAAGACTGGATTCTGGAAGGGAAATCCCATGAAGGAACAACACGGAGAAATCGAGCAGAAACTGGTCAAGGCCATCTTCGATGTCTTTGAAAAAATGTACTACCTGTACCTGGAACCGCTGGACGGGGAAGAGAGCGCCCCTGAGTGGCTGGCCTCAATCTCGTTCACAGGTGTCCTGACCGGATGCTTCGAGGCCCTGTTCAGCGAAGAGATCGCCGCGGCGATGGTTGAAAACAGCCTGCTCCTGGAAGGGGATGATGTGACGGACGCCCTGAGGGAAGACTGCCTCAAGGAGTGCGTCAACATGATCTGCGGGAGTTTTCTCCGGCTGGTTGACTCTGACCGCATTGCGCATCTCACGCTGCCGTCCTGCAGCAGGACAAAGACGGTGCCTCCTCCGGGGGCGGGCGGGGAAGCCGGGGAGATCCGTCTCCGGTTCGAGGCCGACGGGATGCAGGTTTTGTTCAGGGCACAGATTTCATGAGGAATTGATAGAAAGGGGCATCTATATGGATAAAGGATTAAAACTTCTGATTGTCGATGATTTTGCCACCATGAGGAAGGTGATTCGCAACATCCTCAAGCAGCTCGGGTACGAGAACATCGTTGAGGCGGAAGACGGATCGATCGCGCTCCGAGTGCTCAAATCACAGAAGATCGATCTGGTCATCAGCGACTGGAACATGCCCAACATGACCGGCCTGGAACTCCTCAAGGCCGTCCGTGCCGACGAAGAGCTCAAGGTAACGCCCTTTCTCATGGTCACTGCCGAGGCCCTGCAGGAGAACGTCGTGGCGGCCGTCAAGGCGGGGGTGAGCAATTACATCGTAAAGCCCTTCACGGCGGAGGCGATGAACGAAAAGCTTCAGAAGATCCTGGGGTAGGAAGGACCGGATTCCCGGGTAGGGAGAAACCTATGGACGTTCGCTTTATCAATGCATTTCTGGCCGGCACCACGGATGTTCTCAGGATGATGGCTTTCGTGGAGCCCAGGGCGGGAAAGGCCTTTCTGAAAAAAGACAATGCAGCCAAAGGAGATGTCTCCGGCGTCATCGGCCTCACCGGTGCCGCCCGCGGTTCGCTGGCCCTGACGTTCAGCGAGCCCTGCATCCTGAAGGTCGTTTCGAACATGCTGGGCGAAGAACAGGCCTCCATCAACGGCGATGTCAAGGACGCCGTGGGGGAACTCACCAACATGGTCTCCGGATCCGCCCGCAAGAAGCTGGAGTCGGAAGGCCTGAGCGTCACGGCGGCCATCCCCACGGTGGTATCGGGCAGCGGGCATTCCATCCGGCACGTTCTCGGCGGTCCTTCCATCATCATTCCCTTTGAGACGGACGACGGTCCCTTTTTCGTGGATGTCTGTCTGATTCTCACCAACGGGTCCTGAAGCAGAATCCGTTCCGGAAGGATTTCGCCGGGCCGGATCGCCGGTCATCTCCAGGCCGGGCCGGAACGCTGATATCGGAGGAACCGTCATGGCGAGCCGGGAAGCACTCTCGCGTCTCCACTCCTTTTTCCAGCGTCCCCGAATATCCGGGGAGGACGATGTCCGCCGCGCGGCCGTCCTTCTCCATCACCTGACGAACGGCATCGTCTTCCTGTGCCTGCTCGACGTCCTGATCGTCATCCCCTTTTTCTACGAGCGCAAGGGGAGCAGCACCATATTCATGGCCGCCATCCTCCTCATCACCCTCGTCTGCCGGCATCTCCTGCACCGGGGAGCCGTCCGCAGGGGCGCAGCCCTTCTTCTTTCCTCCCTCTGGATCGTCGTTTTCCTGGTCATGATCGCCGGGAAGGGCCTCGGGGACGCGAACATCACATTCGTCATCGCCCTCATCGTGATGACGGGGCTCCTCCTGGGGCAGCGAGCCGCCCTGGGCGCCACGGCCGCATCCATCGTGGCGCTCCTGGCCCTGACGCTGCTGGAAATCGGTGATGTCCTGCCTCTTCGCCACTTCCCCCAGCTTCCGCTTTCGCAGTGGAGCCAGGCCACCTTCGCCATCCTGGTTACCGTCCTCATGCTGAACGACGCCCTCAGGACCCTGGACCGGTCTCTCCGGTCGGCCCGCCGGGAGAGCCGGGAGCGCCTGCTGGCCCTAGATTCGCTCAGGGAGAGCCAGGAACTGTTCAGCCGCACGGTGAATACGATTCCCGACATTGTGATCCGGATGGACATGGAGGGCGCGATCGAATACGTGAACGATCATGCGCTGGAGGTAGGAGGCTACCGGCGGGAGGAAATGGTCGGGGCCAATATGCTGTCCTTCATCGCATCCGAGGACCGGGAACGGGCCTTCGTCAACACGATCCGGATGCAGGAGACCCCGTTGGGCCCGATCGAGTACGAGTTCATCCTGAAGAGTGGCGGGCGGCTCACCGCGGAGGTCAACGGCGACGTCCTCCGCCGCGAGGACGGTTCGCCCTTCGGCGCCGTCTTTGTCTGCCGGGACATCACGGCCCGGAGGAGAGAGGAGGAGCAGCGCCGCATCACGCTGCACAATTCCCAGTCGGGAATCTTTATTGCCACGGGCGGACTTCTCCGCTACATAAACCCCAAGGCCGTCTTCCTTTCCGGATACGCGGAGGAAGAACTCCTGGGCACTCCGAGCTTGAACTATGTTCACCCGGAGGACCGGGAGGGAGCCGGCCGGCAGGCCCGGGAAATGCTGGCGGGCAGGAGGAGCACTCCCTGCGAATACCGGATCCGGACGAAGGCGGGCGGTGTCCGGTGGCTCATGGGCACGTTCACCCCGGCAATGTACCAGGGACAGCGGGCCGTTCTCGGCGAAATGATGGACGTCACGGAATTGCGGGAGGCCCGGGAAGAGCTTGAGCGGGTTCAGGAACAGCTCCTCCAGGCGCAGAAACTGGAGTCGCTGGGCACGCTGGCCGGCGGCATCGCCCACGATTTCAACAACCTGCTCATGGGCATCCAGGGCTACGCCTCCCTGATGCTCCTGGATACGGGAGAGAACCACCCGAACCGTGAAAAGCTGAAGGCGATCGAATCGCAGGTCCGGAGCGGATCGGACCTGACCCGCCAGCTCCTCGGCTTTGCCCGGGGAGGCCGATACGAGGTGAAGCCGACGGATCTGAACGAGCTGCTTCGGAAAACGGTGCTCCTCTTCGGCCGGACCAGGAAAGAGATCCGCCTGTATGAGAAGTATGCGGAAAGGCTCTGGGCGGTCGAGGCGGACCGGGGGCAGTTGGAGCAGGTCTTCCTGAACCTGTTCGTCAATGCGTGGCAGGCGATGCCCGGGGGCGGCGAGCTGCACGTGGAGACGTCCGGTGTAGTGCTGGATGAAGAGAGCGGCCGGGTCCACCTGGTTGCCCCGGGCCGGTACGTGAAGGCGGTGATCGCGGATACCGGCGTGGGGATGGACGAACGGACGCGTCAGCGGATCTTCGACCCGTTTTTCACGACCCGGGAGATGGGACGGGGGACCGGCCTGGGGCTGGCCTCCGCTTACGGGATCGTCAAGGGACACGGGGGATTCATCCAGGTGTCGAGCGAGCCTGGCCGGGGGACGACGTTCGGGGTTTTCCTCCCCGCTTCGGACCGGTCGCCGGCGGAGGAACCGCAACCCGGTGACGATGCGTTGAAGAAAGGGTGTGAAACGGTCCTGGTGGTGGATGACGAGATCGTCATTTGCGACGTGACGAAGGAGATGCTGGAAGGCCTGGGGTACCGGGTTCTCACGGCGGGGAGCGGCGAGGAGGCCATTTCCCTGTTCCGCTCCGAGGGTGGGGGGATTGACGTGGTGATCCTGGACATGATCATGCCGGGAAAGGGAGGCGGAGAGGTGTATGATGATCTCCGGGCGATGGATCCGGGGGTGCGCGTGATCCTCTCCAGCGGGTACAGCCTCAACGGGAAGGCGCGGGAAATCATGGAGCGCGGCATTCGCGAGTTCCTCCAGAAACCCTTTCGCATCGAGGAACTCTCCGGAAAGGTCCGCAGCGTCCTGGCGGGATGAGCAATCATGGAAACGGGGAAGCGGAGCCGGGGGCCCAGATGGATGATCGCCTGAAGCAGGTTGAGAGTTATATCGGCCGCATGCCGAGCCTCTCCACGACGGTTGCGAAGGTCCTGGATATCTGCAACCGGCCGGATACCTCTCCCAATGACCTGAACCGGGTGATCGCGCTCGATCCGGTCCTGACGGGAAAAGTCCTCCACCTGATCAATTCCGCCTACTACTCCCTGCCCGACGAAGTGACTTCCCTCACGCGGGCCATCATCGTCCTGGGCGTCAACACAGTGAAGAACCTGGCCCTCAGCACGGCAATCCTGGAGGCCCTGGGCAACGGCGGAAACAACAAGGCGCTGTCCATGGATGAATTCTGGACCCACTCCATCGGGGTTGGGGTCATTGCCAAATCCCTGGCGGCCATGCGAGGCATCCCTGCGATCCGGCGGGAGGAATATTTCGTGGCCGGTCTTCTCCATGACCTGGGAAAGATTCCCCTGAACGGCGTTTTTCCGGATGATTACTGCCGGGTGATGGCATTGCTGGAGGAGGGGGCGGCCGAATCCAGTACCGCGGCAGAGGAACGGGTCCTGGGACTGAATCACGGACGGATCGGCGTCCTGATCGCCGACAAATGGAAGCAGACGGAGGCCATGCGGGAGGTGATGCGTTGTCATCATGATCCCTCGGCGGCGAAGGACGAATGGAGGCTGATGGTGACGATCGTCAGCCTGGCGGATGACTGCGATCATCTCTTCCGGCAAAGAGGAAGTCAGGATCTTTCCTCCGGCGATCTCCAGATCGTTCGCCTGCGGGAAGAGACCGGGATGGATGCGCCTGCGATTGCGGCACTCCGGGATGCCGTGTCGGATGAGATCGAGAGGGCGAAGATCTTCCTGTCCATTGCGGGGAAGGCGTGACGTGATGAAGATCCGGTTCTGGGGGGTCCGGGGATCCATCCCCTGTCCGGGACCCGATACCGTAGAATACGGGGGAAACACGCCTTGCATCGAGCTTCGGCTTGAGGGCTCCCGGCGGGCCGTCATCATCGACGCCGGCTCGGGCATCCGGGACCTGGGCAACCGCATGATGGCCCGCGATCTCTCCGGGGGGCCGATCCGGGCCGACCTCTTTCTCACCCACACCCATTGGGATCATATCATGGGCTTTCCCTTTTTCACGCCCGTCTATGTTCCCGGGACGAGGCTCAACATCTACGGACCGGCAACTTATGAAGCGGAAACGATACGGGACGTGATGGGCGGACAGATGGCCTACCGGTATTTCCCGGTCCGCTGGACGGATCTCGCCGCGGAAATCCGGTATTTCGACCTCAAGGAAGGACGCCTCGACCTGGGAGAGGGCCTTCTGGTTTCGTCCATCTACCTCAATCACCCGGTCCTGAGCCTGGGGTACCGGTTCGAACGGGCCGGCGCGGTTCTCTGCACCGTCTTCGACACGGAACCGTTCCGGAACATCTTCTCCACGGATCCCCTGGATCCCTCCTACAGCGAGGAGATGGCCGCGGAAGGAGAGGCCGTTGCAAGGGAACGGAACGAACGCCTGGAGGAGTTTTTCCGTGGTGCGGATTGCCTGATCCATGACGCCCAGTACACCCGGGAGGAATATGTTCACGGCAAAATCGGCTGGGGACATTCGCCGATGGAGCATGCCATCGAGGCCGCCGGAAGGGCAGGCGTCAAAAAACTGGTCCTCTTCCATCATGACCCGATGCGGACCGACGCCGAGCTGAACGCCCTGTCTGCAACGCTCTGTCCGCCCGGGACGGAAGGCGCACCGGAGGTCGTGTTTGCCCGCGAAGGAATGGAGATGAGTATCGGGTAACGCTCGGGCAATTTTGACCTGGGAACCGACCCTGCGGAAGCCCTGTCTCCATGTCCTTGATTCCTCTTCCGGAATGTGGACGGACAACTGGGCGGCAAAGGAGGCCTGTCGATGGGAAAGGACGCTTTCACGATTCTCCGCGCCTGGTTCCGTCCCCCCGTTTTCCCGGATGACGAGTCAAAGACCGGCGCCGCCAGGGTGCTTGGCACCATGCTGGCGTTCATGATCGTACTGGCGCTTTCTTCTCTCCTCATCGGCGTCCCCTTCTTCTTCAGCGAAAAGGCGGCCAGTGCCGTGACCAGCTTTTTTGCCCTGGCCGTCGTCCTGGCCGGCTACCTGTTGATGCATCGCAGGCGGATCCGTATGGCCGGCGCAGTTGTCATCGCCGGGCTCTGGATCCACTTCCTCGTGGTCGTCATCCTCGGCAGCGGCATGAAAGACACGAACCTGGTCCAGTTCGTCGTCCTGCCGGCCGTGGCGGGACTGATCCTCGGCCGGGGGGCCGCCATTGTCACAATCGCACTTGCCGTCCTGACCTGCCTTTCCCTGGCCATTCTGGAGCTCTACGGAGTCCTGCCCCTGTATTTCTTTCCCCAACCGCCCATGGCCCGGTGGGTCACCATCGCCTTCGGCATCGTTCTTTTGGCAGCGACGTTGAATGAGTCCTTCCGGATGCAGCGGGAGCTGCTGCAGTCCGCACGGGCGCAGCTCCGGGAGCGCAAGAAGGCGGAGGAGGCGCTGCGCCACAGGAGCGAGCAGATGTCCGCCGTCACTTCCAGCCTGCCCGGTTTGGTCTATCAGTTCTATGCCCGTCCGAACGGCGACATGGGGGTTTATTTTGTAAGCGACCGGGCCGCGGAGATATTTGGAATAGACAGGGAAGCCGCGGCCTTCTTCGAGGTTTTTGCATCCAGGTTGCACGCCGATGATTACGGGCGGTTCATGGATTCTATCGCAGAGTCGGTTGCGGCCTTCCGCCGATGGGATTTCGAGGGCCGGTTCGTGAAAGAATCGGGTGACGTGATCTGGTTCCGCGGCCTGTCCGTCCCGGTGCGGCGTGGGGATGAAGCCGTCTTCAACGGAATCCTCTTGGACGTGACGGACCGCAGGCAGGCCGAGGAAGCGCTCCGGGAGAGCGAAAACCGGTTCCGGGTTCTCGCCGATGCGGCTTGGGAGGGCATTCTCATCCACAGGGACGGCATAATTTTCGATGCCAATGAGTCGGCCTTCAGGATGTTCGGATACGAATCCCGGGAGGCGATCGGAAAAAGCGTTCTGGATTTCCTGGCCCCAGAATCGGTGGCGCCGGCGGTCGCGAAGCTTGCCGAGGCCGACGCCCCGGAACTCTACCTGGAGGCCTTGGGACTCCGGAAGAATGGGACGGTCTTTCCGATGGAAATTTTCGGGAGACCGATCACCTACCGGAACACCCGGGCTCGGGTCCTCGCGATCCGCGATCTCTCGGCCCGCAGGGCGGCGGAAGAAGCCCTGCGGCGGACCGAGCAGCGGTACAGCACGATCCTGGAGGAGATCGAGGAAGGGTACGTGGAGTTCGACCCCGCCGGCCGCATCACCTTCTGCAACGAGTCCTTCCGGAAGGCCATGGGTTATGAAAAGAATCAGATCATGGGTTCCAGCTACAAACGCTTCACGGCGGACGACGATGTGCGCAGGGACATCGCCCGGGCCTACGGTGAGATGTTCCGCATGGAAACGCCCATCCGGATGTACGAACTGGACCTGCTCACCAGGACGGGGGAGCGGCGAACCGTTGAGCACTCCGCGTCGCTCATGCGGGACGCGGAAGGCCGTCCCACGGGGTTCCGGGGAGTCTTCCGCGACATCACGGAGCGGATCCGGGCGGAGGAGCAGTACCGCATCATGGCGAACAATTCCCAGGCGGGCGAGTTTATCGCCATCGACGGGAAGTTCCGGTTCGTAAACCACCACATCCTGCAATATACGGGACGCACGGAGGCGGACATGATCGGGACCTCCACCCTCGAGATCGTGCATCCCGAGGATCGGGCCATGGTGAGGGAGAAGGCCTGGCAGATGAGGGAAGGGACGCTGGCCTCGCCCTATGAGTACCGGATTGTGAAGAAGAACGGGGATCTCCGATGGATCCTCGAGTCGGTCACCATGATCACGTACGAGGGTCGGCCTGCGGTGCTGGGGAACAACATGGACGTGACGGAGATCCGGGAGGCCCGGGAGAAGCTGGAGCAAATGCAGGAGCAGCTGCTGCAGGCGCAGAAGCTGGAGTCTCTGGGGACGCTGGCGGGGGGTGTAGCGCACGACTTCAATAATTTATTGATGGGGATCCAGGGGTACGCATCCCTGATGATGCTGGACCTGGAGGAGAGGCATCCGCATTACGAGAGGCTGAAGGCAATCGAGTCGCAGGTTCAGAGCGGATCGGACTTAACGCGCCAGTTGCTGGGATTTGCACGGGGCGGTCGTTACGAGGTGAAGCCGACGGACCTGAACGAGCTGGTGGGGAAGACGGCGCGGATGTTCGGCCGGACGAAGAAGGAGATCCGGATCGACGAAAGGTATGAGACGTCGCTGTGGAGCGTGGAGGCTGACCGGGGACAGCTGGAGCAGGTGTTTCTGAACCTGTTCGTGAACGCCTGGCAGGCGATGCCGGGTGGGGGCGACCTGAGCCTGGCGACGTCGAACGTGGACCTGGACGAGGGCTTCTGCCGGATATACGGGATCAGGCCGGGGTCCTACGTGAAGGTGTCGGTATCGGACACGGGAGTGGGGATGGACGAGCGGACGCGTCAGCGGATCTTCGATCCGTTTTTCACGACGAAGGAGATGGGTCGGGGGACGGGCCTGGGTCTGGCGTCGGCTTACGGGATCCTGAAGGGTCATGGCGGGATCGTCACGGTGTCGAGCGAGCCGGGCCGGGGGACGACGTTCGAGATTTACCTTCCCGCATCGGGGGAGGAAGTTGTCCGGGAGGCGGCGTCGACCGGCAGGATCGAGCCGGGCCGGGGGACGGTTCTGGTGGTGGACGACGAGCCGATGGTGCGGGAAGTGACGCGGGAGATGCTTTTGGGCCTTGGCTATACGGTGCTGACGGCGGCAAGCGGGGCGGAGGCGCTGGAGGTTTACGGGTCGCGGGGAACGGAGATCGACGTTGTGGTCCTGGACATGATCATGCCGGGGATGGGTGGGGACGAGGTGAACCGGGCGCTGCAGGCGCTGAACCCGTCGGTGCGTGTGCTGCTGTCGAGCGGTTACAGCCTGGACGGCCGGGCGTCGGAGATCCTGGAGAAAGGGGTCCGGGGTTTTCTGCAGAAGCCGTTCCGCCTGGAAGACCTGTCCCGGAAAATCCGGGATGCCATGGAGTCCTGACCGGGGCGCTCATGAAGACGCCCGGACCGGGCATCGATCCGCGGCCGGATGGATCTCCGCCGGAGGGGAGTGGAGCCGGGTGCAGAGGCTTTCAGCGGGTCGAGGGAGTTGCGCTGCTTTGGGCCGGGCCCTGTGAAGGACTCCCCGTGTTTGTCGGCGTTCCCGTTCCGACTTCGGTAGCCGCCGGGATCGGCACGGCGGCCCCGGCAGGCGCGGGCGCCGCCGCCGGTGAAGAAGCTGCGGCTCCTTCCTTCTGCTGAAGAACGATCACGCTGATGCGGCGGTTCCTGGGATCCTTGGGATTTTCCTTGATGTAGAGCTCCTGGTCCGCATATCCGACGACCCGTGCGACCTTGCCGGGATCGATGCCGTCGTTCTCCATTTCCCGGCGGGCGGCTGACGCCCGGGCTGTGGAAAGTTCCCAGTTCGTGATCTGGGATCCCCTGAATGGGGCCGAGTCCGTGTGTCCCTCGACGGCGATCCGGTTCGGCAGGTTGCGGATATTTTCCGCCACCAGGCTCAGGATCGTGCGGGCCTTGTCCGTCAATTCGGAACTGCCGCTCTGGAACATCGTGCTGCCTTCCAGGTCGATGATCTGGATGCGGACTCCTCCTTCCAGAATGTCCACCTGCACCTGATCCTTCAGATTCCCCAGTTTCTCGTCGACGGCTTTCTTGAGCTTGGCCGCCAGGTCCTGGGGCCCCAGGCGAATGGCCTGGTTGGTCAGGGTCAGGACCGCGGCGTTCTTGTCCATGAAGGAGCGGCCGCCACTGCTGGACTCCTGCTTGAATACATCGAAATTCTTGAAGTATTCTGAAACGGCGATCTTCTTGTCGGGGGCAACCATGGAGATCAGCCACAGGAGAAGAAAGAACGCCATCATGGCCGTGACGAAATCGGCATAAGCGACTTTCCAGGAGCCGCCGTGGTGCTCGTCGTGCCTCTTTTTCTTGATCCTGCGGATGACAATGGGGGTGCGTTCTTCCATCCCGGTTCCTTCTGCCGCGGTCAGCGTTTCGCTTTCCGCAGGGCCGCCTCGACGTCAAGGAAGCTCGGCTTGTCGTGGGAGGGGATGACCCTCCGGCCGAATTCAATCGCCACTTTCGGCGCCGCCCCGCCGATGAAGGCGATCAGCGCGGCCTTGTAGACCTGGAGGTACTGGATCTCCTCCGTGGCGGTGTGCTCCATGTTCCGTCCCATGGGTCCCACGAAGCCGTAACAGAGGAGGACGCCGAGAAAGGTTCCCACCAGGGCCGCCCCGATGCTGTGCCCGAGGACCTCCGGCGGGGCGCCGATTTTTCCCATGGTCAGGACGACGCCCAGGACGGCGGCGACGATCCCGAGTCCGGGCAGACCGTCGGCTACGAACGTCACGGTCTTGGAGGGGTTGATCATCTCTTCGTAATGGCCGTCAATTTCCGTGTCGATGAGGGCTTCCAGTTCATGGGGGGCGATGGTCGTGGTCATGACCATCCGCAATGTGTCGGTGACCAGGCCGATGGCTCGCGGGTTCTTCAGGATTTTCGGATACTTGTTGAACAGGGCGCTCTTCTCCGGCTGATCCACGTCCGATTCGACGGAGACCAGCCCCTCCTGGCGGATCTTGTAAAAGAGGCCGTTGAGGAGCATCAGGGCCTCAAGATAATCTGCTGTTCCCAGGGATTTTGCCGTGAAGAGGCCGAGGAAGGAACGGATGATGCTCTTCAGCAGTTTCATCGGTGTTGCGATGATCAGGCCGCCGAGGGCCGCCCCTCCGATGATGACGAGCTCGGCGGGCTGGATGAGAACCGAGAGGTTCCCATGCTCCATGAGGTAGCCGCCGATAACGGCGACCAGAACGATGACGCACCCGATAATGACAATCATGGACTACTCCGTCAGCCTTTTTTCACGGAGGATTTCCCTCTCCCGCTCGAACACGAAGCGGACGATCTCGTCGCGGATATGGTCGTCCATCTTCACAAAGGTAACGGCCGCGATGTATCCGCTGGTCTGCTTCTCCACCTTGACGACCTCCCCGTAAGCGAAGAGGGCTGTCGGCTGGTTGACGGTGAGGATCATCTTCAACTCCACCATATCCCCCTGCTCGAACGGTTCCGCCGAGGAAAAGTTCATTCCACTGCCGCTGATCTGGACCGCTTTGGACGGCAGGGCATGGAAGCCTTCGGCGTGGATGGTCAATAAACGGACGATGCCGTCCAGCTTGTTGTTGAGCATCTTCAGCCATTCATAAAGGATCCGGTCCCCGATCTCCGGGACGGCGACGTTGGATCCCGGGAAAATGGCATCCCCCGCCAGCCGGGCTCGGATGACGGGCCGCTCTTCAGGCAGGACCTTGCGGAAAGAAAGAGGAATATACGCATAAACTCTGGAATATTCTCTGCGATTCGTCGGTGATTCCTTTTCCATTGGCGTCATCTCATCCTTACACTTTATTCGGCGTTTTTCTCCGGCTGAAACCAACGTTGTTTCGACCGGGATCTAATGCAAGGGAAGTGCCAGGAAGCCGAACGGAGAGCCCACCGCCCGTGACGGAATGGTATGCAACTTGCTATTTCCAGCGTCAGGATCCTTGCGGATCTTCTTCCAATCTGCATTCAGCCGCTCGCCTCCGGAAACCGGAGGCGGATCATCATGGGAGGTAACGGTGTCGTTCAGTCTGTTCGGGCGCGGGTTCCGGATGATGGAAGCATTTGCCAGGGCCTTCAAGGGTCGCGGGCTTCAAATGATCGAGAAAATGACCGGGGCCATCAAGGGTCGTCGGTTTCGAATGATCGAAATGCTTACCGGGGCCATCAAGAGCCGCGGGATTAAGATGGCGTCGATCCTCCTTTCCCTTGGCGTTCTCGTGCTTGCGTCCATCTCCCTTGTGATCTGGTATGCAGTCGGGAGCGGCCCCGGGAAAACCGCTGCCCCTCCCGCGGAGAGCCGGTTAGCCTCCCCGGCGGCGCCCGCCCCGGAGTCAAAACCGCCGGCACGTCAAGATATTGACAAAGCGGAAAATGTCCCCGGGGAAGCGGAGCGCGGAGGCTCCGTGCCGCCGCCGCCGGCGTCCGACGGCTCGAAGCCGGCCGCCGTTCCCGTCCACCCGCTCGTTCAGCCGGCCAAGGCGGAATATGACGGCGGCCGCTATGGCCGTGCCGCCGAGATGCTTTCCGAGCTCTTGCGTCAAAATAATGTCGAGGCGACGGCGCAGGAACAGGCGAAACGTCTCCTGGCGGACTGCTCCTTCCATCTGGCAGAGGGGAACAACAAAAAACTCCTGGAGACGGTGGATGCCTACAAGCAGATCCTGGAGCAGTATAAGGATCCATCCGCCGGAAACGACCGGGCCTATTTCAATCTGGCCCATACTTACGAGAAACTGAAATTCTACTACGAGGCCGCAGCGGCGATGGAAAAACTGCTGATCCGCTACCCTGGTTCACCCCTGGCTGTGGATGCCCCCTACTTCCTCGGTGAAATGAACATGAAGACGGGGAAAACAGAACTGGCAGCCGCGCGCCTGGAAGACTTCCTTTCCCGCCATCCGGATCACCCGAAGGCCAAGGCGGCGACCCTGCAAATGGTTGCGATCCACCTCGCCGGGGGGCGGATCGATGCCGCCCTGCAAAGCGCAAAAACCGTCCTGAACCGCTGGCCGAACCTGTCGGAACTGCCCGCGGATGCCCTGTTGAATCTGGGCCTGGCTCACTACTGGTCGAAGCAGTACACCGATGCCACCCGGATCCTCTCCGTCGCCGCCAGCCTCTATCCGGCGGGTGAGCAGACCGCGGTGACACTTTACGTCCTGGGATGTTCTCTATTCCATGCGGATCGGCCGACAGCCGCCCTGGCGGTATTCAGCCGCGTCAAGGAAATGAAGCCCGACTCCTGGGAAGGTGCGGAAAGCACCCTCGCCGCGGCCAATATCGGGCTGGTCAGGCCGGAGCTGAAGGTGCCGTTTTTCCTCTCACTCGCACAGGCTTTCCGGGATCCCCTGGAGGCCTACAACCAGATCCTTCAGACGACCCGGAACCACGGCCTGATTGAACGGGTGCGGTTTCAGAGAGCCTACGGTCTGTGGATGAAGGGGCGTTACAGGGAATCCTTCCGGGAATTTCAGTATGTGGCGGCGACCTATCCGCTCGGAGCGTTTGCCGCCTCCAGCCGCACCTGGATGATGGCCTCCGTAGAGAAGGTCCTGGATGAGTCTTTCCAGAAGAATGACCACACCGTAGTGGCCGCCCTGTATTTCCAGATTCCTGTCCGGGACCTCCGGGAAAGTCTGAATTTTGAGCGCCTTTACGGAATCGGCAAGAGCCTGGCCGCAATCGGCCTCGATGCGGATGCGAAATCCCTGTGGAAGGCGATCCGCCGCCAGGCCCCGGATGACCGGGCCAGGGATCTCCTGGCGGTGTCCATTGCCCGGCTGGATCTCGAACGCCGGGATGCAGCGGAGGCGTCGAGGGTTCTTCAGGATGTCCGGCAGTCCAAAGACACCGGTCTGCAGAGAGAGGTTGCTGCGCTCAGGGCAGGCATCGACCGTATCGCCGGGCGAAGAAGCGATGCGATCCTGAGGTATGGAGAGGCCCTGAATGTTCATGCCGACCAGGCGGGAGATCCTTTCCTGCATCGGGAGCTGGCAATGCTCCTGGATGCGGAGGGCCGGACTCCCCAGGCAATCGACCAGTACCGGAAAGCGCTCCAGGGATTTTCCGCCGATCCGGAGCGGCTGGCGACCGTCCTGGCGGACGGACGAATCCGGCTGGCGGACTCATATCTGAAGGATGGCACGACCCAGGAGGGCATGAAGCTGTTGCAGGATGTTTCGAATACGGCGCCGGATGCGTCTCTGCGTCGGTGGTCCTGGTACCGCATGGGGCGGGCCCTGGAGAGTCAGGGAAACATGACGGGGGCGGACAAGGCGTTTGCCCAGGTGAAGGGTGCGGGAGAGGACGAATTCTGGGGGAAAGTGGCCGACTTTTCCAGGGAGGACGCGCAGTGGTCCCGAAAATTCAAGGACATCATCCGCTGAACGAGCCGGGAACGCCGGACGACCATGCCGTCCGCCGGTCCCGGGAGCAGGACGAGGCCTTCTGGCGCCGGGAAACCCTAACGGCGCTCGGGGGAATGGCGGAAGAAGTCGCCCATCAAATCCGGAACCCGCTAGGGTCGATCGAACTGACGACCACCCTCCTGCTCAGGGATGGACAGGGGGAGAGAGACCAGCGCCGGCTGAAGCGCATCCTGTCCTGTGTACGGGAGATCGAGGGGCGGATCTCCAGCTTGCTTTCCGCGAGCTGGGTCTACGGGTTCAGTCTCCGGCCGATCCGCATCCACGAGCTTCTGGGGGAGATCTTTCAATCCTCCGAGGCATTCATGGACGGCGACGAGACGTTTCTCGAAATCCGTTACGGTTCGGGAGACCCGGTGATCCGGGGAGATCGCCCGATGCTGAAGCATCTCCTGGTCCAGATGGTTCTGAAAGTGATTACCGCCTCGACCGCGGGTGGACGGCTTGTCATCGAGACGGCTTCCCCCGTAGCCCTTTCCCGGGACGGCGAGATGTCCTGGGCGGCCATCCGGTTCCGGCTCCTCGGGCTGGATGAAACAAACCCGTCCAATGCCGGGATCCGGGGAATTTTCCAGGAGAAAAAAAGCGAACAGGGGGTTTTCCTGGCGGTGATTCGAAACATTGTCGAGGCCCATCGGGGGATCATCCGCTTCGTCGATGACGAAGCCTCGGGTCTCTCCATGGTTCTTTATCTGCCCTGCGCCCAGGAGGCGGACGGTCCCTGGAGGATCGGCGCGGCTTCCCGGTGAAAGCGGAGAAACGCAACAACGTGAGGAAGAGGAATGGAAGCAACGCACGTACTGGTCGTCGATGACGATCCCTCCATGCGGGACGCCCTGTCGGAGTCCCTGGAGATCTGCGGCTTCGAGGTGGATACGGCGGAGGATGGCGCCGTCGCCCTGAAAATGTTCGCGGAGGGGAAGTACGACGTCGTCGTGACGGACATGAGAATGCCCCGGGTGGGGGGGATGGACGTCCTGAGGGAGATCAAGCGACAGTCCCCCGGCACGCCGGTAATTCTCGCCACGGCATACGGAACCGTGAACACAGCCGTCGAGGCAATGAAGGAAGGCGCCTCGGAGTTCATCACGAAACCGTTCACCCTGGATGACCTGGAGTTCATCATCCGGAACGTTCTTGCGTCCCATGAGGCGCCGGGAAAGGTGGAATTCGATCCTGCCGTCGGCCCGGCCGGCCAGGCGGGAATCATCACGGCGGACCCCACCATCCTGGAGATGCTCAATCTTCTCAGGCGCGTCGCCGACAGCCGCTCCACCGTCCTGATCCAGGGTGAGAGCGGCACGGGAAAGGAACTGTTCGCCCGCTTCGTCTACCTGAACAGCGGCCGGAACGGGAAACCCTTTGTAGCCGTCAACTGCGCCGCCATCCCGCAGCAGCTCCTGGAAAGCGAGATGTTCGGTTATGAAAAGGGGGCGTTCACGGGGGCGGTCCAGCGAAAAATCGGGAAATTCGAGCTGGCCCACGGCGGAACCCTCCTTCTGGACGAAATCGGGGACATGGATGTCAACCTGCAGGCCAAGCTGCTCAGGGTCATCCAGGAGTCGAAGGTGGACCGGGTCGGCGGCCGGGAGCCCGTTCCCGTCGACGTCCGCATCATCGTCACGACGAACGTGGACCTGAAAAAGGCGGCGGAGGACATGAAATTCCGCCGGGACCTTTACTGGCGGCTCAGTGTCATCCCCGTCAAAATTCCTGCCCTCCGGGAGCGGAGGAATGACGTTCCGCTCCTCGCCGCCCACTTCCTTCAAAAATACAGCCAGGTGAACGGAAGGCCCGCGCCGGCCCTGGACAGGGAGTCTCAGGACCTCCTGCTCCGGTACGACTGGCCGGGAAACGTGCGGGAGCTGGAAAACGTCATGGAGAGGGCCGTGCTCCTCTGTGAGGAAGGGATCGTCCGCCCGGAGCATCTTCACCTGGAGGGATTCCAGGACGAGCGGACGGCATCTCCCGCTCCCGTCCTGCCCGTACAACCTCCGGGAAAGGCTCCCCCGACCCCGGGCATGACGCTGCGCGACGCGGAAAAAGCCATGATATTCAAGACTTTAAAAGAAGTGAACGGAAACCGGACCACCGCCTCGAAGATCCTGGGGATCAGCGTCCGCACCATGCGGAACAAGCTTCATGAATATGAAGAGGAGGATCGCCGATCCTGATGGCCCTGCGAAACTGCAGGCGAGTGGTACAGGGTTTGCAAGACTGACAGCCATAGGGAGGTGAGCGGAGACATGGAAGCACTTTTCGGCAAAACGATCGATATGCTATCGAAAATGCTCGACTATCGGTCAAAGCGCCACCAGCTTCTCACGTCCAACATCGCGAACCTGGACACGCCAGGGTACCGGTCGTCCGATCTCGAGTTCAACAAAAGCCTTCAGCAGGCGGTCCATTCTTCCGGGACGTTGCCGTTGACGACGGATCACCCCAGGCACATGGACGGCCGGACCGGAGGGAAGGACGCATCCTACGCGGTCCGCCGGGAAGAGGGCAGGGCCGGCCTCGACAAGGAAATGGCCCGCCTGGCGGAGAATCAGCTGCAGTACAACATGACGGTGGAAATGCTGGCCCGCAAATTCCGAGGGATCGGCAATGTTGTGAAGGAGACGAAGTAAGATGGATTTTCTGACATCGTTCAAAATCTGTGGAGACGCGCTGGCGACGCAGCGGGCGCGGATGGACGTGGTGGCCAGCAACCTGGCGAACGCCTCCACGACCAAGACCCCGGAAGGGGGACCCTACCGCCGCAAGGTCGTGTCCGTGTCGTCCCAGGAGGTCATGGGAAGCTTCGACGATGCCCTGAAGGACTCGGTCCGATCCGTAAAAATTGATAATATCCGTGAGGATACGCAGGGATTCCGCAAGGTGTACGACCCCTCCCATCCGGATGCGGACAACAAGGGTGTCGTCACGATGTCGAATGTGCAGCCGATCGTCGAGATGGCGGAGCTGATCGCAGTGAACCGGTCCTTCGAGGCCACGGTCACCGCTTTTGACGCAGCGAAGAACATGGCCCTGAAGACCCTGGAGATCGGCAAGTAATTCCGGGTCGGTTCCTTGGGGCCGACGGATGCCGCCCGGTGAACCGGGCAGGAGGAGAAACCGTCATGGATGATATTCGGATTACCGGCGGGGCGGGCATTTCCCCGGCAGGGGCAGGAAAAAGCCTGGGGACGGCGGCCGGCAAAGGATTCGGAGAGGCGCTGAAAAAGGCCGTTCAGGACATCGATTTGCTCCAGAAGCAGGCCGATCAGGAAATAAACCGCGTCCAGCTCCAGGACAACGGCAGCATTCATTCCGCCATCATTGCCCTGGAGAAGGCGGACCTCTCCCTCAGAACCATGATCCAGGTGCGCAACAAGGTCCTGGAAGCCTACCAGGAAGTCATGCGCATGTCGGTGTAGGCGGCCTCTCCCTTTATTCATGATGCAATTGCTCCGGCAGGGTGGCCCCTGCCGCTGACACAAGAGGAAATACGGACCCATGCAACCGTTTTCAGCCATTTTTTCCTCCCTTCAACAGAATCTGACGGCCCTCCCGCCTGGACGGCGGATGGCCCTGCTGGCGACGGGTCTGTTGTCCATCGCTCTCGTTGTCGGGCTCGTCTTCTGGTCCAACCAGGTGGATTACGGGGTGGTCTATTCCGGGCTTTCCAGCGAGGACGCCGGGGCGGTGGTGAAGCGCCTCCAGGAGAAGAAGATCCCCTACAAGATCTCCCCGTCCGGAGACACCGTGTCGGCGCCGGCCGACCGGGTGCCGGAACTGAGGATGGAGCTTGCCTCCGCCGGCCTGCCTCGGGGAGGGCACGTCGGCTACGAGATTTTCGATCAGAAGTCCCTGGGGGCGACGGAGTTCGAACAGCAGCTCAACTATCGCCGGGCCCTGCAGGGAGAGCTGGCGAGGACGATCAACAGCCTCGACGAGATCCAGCAGAGCCGTGTCCACATCGCCATTCCCAAGGAATCCCTTTTCATCGACCAGCAGAAGAAGCCGACGGCCTCGATAACCTTGAAACTGAAATCGGGGCGCTCGCTCCGGCAGAACCAGGTGGACGGGGTGGCCTACCTGGTCGCCAGCAGCATCGAGGGGATGAGTCCCGACGACGTTCTCGTGGTCGACAGCAAGGGGAACATCCTGTCTCGGCCTCCAGGCGACACAAAGATGGCCAAGATGTCGACCTCCCAGGTCGAGTACCAGAGAAACATGGAGAAAGACCTTGCCGGCCAGGTCCAGAGCATGCTGGAAAACGTGGTGGGCAAGGGAAAGGCCGTCGTCCGCGTATCGGCGGACCTCGATTTCCGGGTGACCGAGAAGACGGAAGAAACCTACGATCCGGAATCGGCCGTGGTTCGCAGCACGCAAAAACAGACGGAGCGGAACACCGCCGGTGGCGGAACGGGAACAGCAGCAGGGGCCGCGACGGCGGGCTCCGGTTCGGAGCGGGAAAAGTCGGACGAAACCGTCAACTACGAAATCAACCGCGTGGTGAACAAGACCATCCTGCCGGCGGGAGAGATCCGCAAACTCTCCATCGCCGTCGTGGTGGACGGAGTCTATACGAAGAACGACAAGGGGGAGGAGGCGTTCCAGGAGCGTCCCAAGAAGGAGATCGAGCAACTGGAAGACCTGGTTCGCAAGTCTGCCGGTTTAAATACGACCCGTGGAGACCAGGTGGCCGTGACCAGCATGCCGTTCAGCCATGCCGATGCGGACGGCAGCGGCAGCTCCGCCCGCTGGCAGGACAGCCTGACCCCGTTCCTGCCCTTCGTGCGCTACATCGTGATTCTTGCCGCGCTTGCCCTCGTGGTTCTCTTCATCGTCCGGCCCTTTCTCAGGGGCCTGCTTGCCGCGACGTCGTCCGTCAGCATGGAGCCTCAATCCCTGTCCCTGTCCGCTTCGCGGGAGATTTCCGGTGTGAGAAGGGAAGGCGCACCGTCGCTGCCGGAGGGAAGGACGGACATGACGGCACTGTCCCATGATGGGATGGTGCAGCAACTCGCCGGGGCGGATGCAAAGAAGTTTGCGGAACTGCTCAGAAACTGGCTGAAGTAGGAATGGAAGCCAAGCGTTTGGAAAAGGAAGGATAGAGGTCATGACGGGCGAGGAAAAGGCAGCGATCGTGCTCTTGGCCCTCGATGAGGATCTGGCGGCGGAGGTAATTCGAAACCTGCGGCCGTCGGAGATCCGGAGAGTGGGCAAGTACATGAACCGCATCAGCAGCATCCCGGCCGATGTCATTCAGGGCGTTGCCAAGGAATTCCTCATCATGGCCCAGGAGGGTGGCGGGACCGTCATCGTCCAGGAAGGGGTGACGAAGAACATCGTGACCAAGGCGCTGGGCGAGAAGGATGCCCAGGACATCCTTTCCGACGTCGGAACCTCCCGGAGCACGGACAATCCCATCATCGACAAGCTCCGGGACATCGATCCGAAGCTGCTCATGGATTTCACCCGGTATGAACACCCCCAGACGATCGCGCTCATCCTGGCCAACATCAAATCGGACCAGGCCGCCATGATCCTGGAGAGTTTCACGCCGGAAATGCAGACCGAAGTGGTCCGGCGGATCGCAACCCTCAAGAGCGTCCCCCAGGAATTCATCGAAGAGGTGGCTCGGACGCTGGAGCAGGAGATCGTGACCGGGTCGATGAACGACCAGGTGATCGGCGGCGTCCGGACCGCATCGGAAATCCTGACCCGGATGAACCGCTCCACCGAGGGCGCCATCCTGACATCGATCGAGGGACAGGATCCGGACCTGGCGGGCGAGATCCGCGGCCTGATGTTCACCTTCGAAGACGTATTGAAGCTGGACGACCGGAGCCTGCAGGAACTGCTCCGGGAGGTCAGCTCGGAGGAACTCGCGAAGGCCATGAAGATGGTGGATGAGAGCCTCCGCCAGAAGGTCTACAAGAACATGTCGAAGCGTGGCGCGGAGATGCTCCAGGAGGAAATCGAGATGATGCCTCCCGTGCGGGTATCCGAGGTAGAGTCGAGCCAGCGGAGCATTCTGGACACCACCAAGCGCCTGGAGACGGAAGGGCGGATCGTGATCCTCCGGGGAGAGGATGCGGATGAGTTCGTCTAAATCGAAGATCCTTCGCCCCTCGGACATCCGGATGGTGGAAAGGCCGGACTCCCTCTCGCCCCTGGATGGACTTTACGGGAATGAGACGGAAAACGGCCATTCCGGACAGGGACCGAAGGCGTCCGGCGGAGAACGTCTCCAACTGGAGTTCGAGGAGAAGCTCCGCCACTCCGTCGCGGAAAACTATGAAAAAGGGCTCCGGGAAGGTGTGAAGCGGGGCCGGGCGGCGCAGCAGGCCGAAGCACGCAAGTCGCTCGATACGCTTGCCGGGCTTCTGGCGGAAGTGGCTTCGCTGAAACGGAAGATCCTGGAGGACTCCGAACCGGATATCCTCGAGCTGGTCTTTGCCGTGGCGGAAAAGGTCCTGCATCGGGAAGTGGCGCAGCAGCCCGATTCGGTCGTTCCAGTCCTCAAGGCGGCGATGAAGAACGTCATGGACCGCGACGGAGTGAAGATCCGGATGCACCCGCAGGATTATCAGCACCTGCAGGAAATTCGGGAGGATTTCCTGCGGCAGACGGACGGTCTCCGGAACGTTGTTTTTGAGCAGGACGAGACCCTCCGGCGGGGGGGTGTCTTCATTGAGACGCGTTTCGGCGACGTGGACGCCCGCCTGGATCATCAGCTCGGAGAACTGAAGTCGCAGATGAAGAGGGGAAAACCCTCCGGACCGGCGGAGAATTGGCCGCAGGAAGAAAATGGAGGGGACGGAATCCGTGCGACTTGACCTGTCCCACCTCCGGCAGCAGTTGGACGGCATCCAGCCCATCAAGGTCTACGGCAAGATCAGCGAGATCGTCGGCCTGGTAGTGGAAGGGCACGGTCCCGCCGTCTCCATCGGCGAGGTCTGCACCATCCATTCCGGTCCGGATGAGACCGTCCATGCCGAGGTGGTTGGATTCCGGCAGGGCAAGGTCCTCCTGATGCCGCTGGAGGGAATGCAGGGACTCAGTCCCGGATGCCAGATCCAGTCGCTGGGCCGCAAGGCCTCCGTCCGGGTCGGGAGCAGCCTGCTGGGACGCGTGATCGACGGCCTGGGAAATCCCATGGACGTCGGGGGACCCATTCAGGGTACGGCCTCCTACCCGCTGTACGCGGATCCGATCAACCCCCTTCTGCGGGGACGGATCCGGGAGCCCATGGACCTGGGCGTCCGGGTCATCAACGGTCTCTTTACCTGCGGAAAGGGGCAGCGGCTTGGGATCTTCGCCGGATCGGGCGTGGGGAAGAGCGTGCTTCTGGGGATGATCGCCCGGAGCACCGAGGCGGATGTCAACGTGATCGGACTGATCGGCGAGCGGGGACGGGAAGTGCGTGAATTCCTGGAGAAAAACCTCGGACGGGAAGGGCTGGAACGGTCCGTCGTGGTCGTGGCGACCTCCGACCGCCACCCCCTGATCCGCATGCGGGCGGCCTCCCTTGCCACGTCCATTGCCGAGTATTTCCGGGATCAGGGGAAGAACGTCCTGCTCATGATCGATTCCCTCACCCGTTATGCCATGGCCCAGCGGGAAGTCGGGCTTTCGGTGGGCGAGCCGCCTGCCACGAAGGGATATACCCCGTCCGTGTTCAGCATGCTGCCCAAGCTTCTGGAGCGGTGCGGTCCCGTGGAGGGGAAGGGGTGCATCACCGGCCTGTACACCATTCTCGTGGAGGGGGACGATTTCAACGAACCCGTCTCCGACGCGGCCCGCTCCATCCTGGACGGACACATTACACTTACCAGGACCCTGGCGAGCCGCAACCATTATCCCGCGGTGGACGTTCTGCAGAGCATCAGCCGCGTGATGATCGACGTGACGGACGATCCGCACCGCAAATGCGCCGGACAGCTGCAGAACATTGTCGCGACCTACCGGAAGGCGGAGGACCTGATCAACATCGGGGCCTACGTGAACGGCAGCAATCCGGAGATTGACCGCTCCATTGCCATGATCGGCCGGGTCGATGCCTACCTGTGTCAGGGGATGGAGGAAAAGATCGGTTTTGCCCAGGCGCGGCACGAACTCATGACCCTGCTCGCAAACTGACGCCATGATGCCATTTCCGCTTCAGACCGTCCTCGATGTCCGCAAACGCCAGGAAGAGCGTTCCCTGATGGACTTCGTGGAAGAGGTCCGGTGCCTGAAAGAAGAAAAGGAACGCCTCGGCGGCCTTCAGAGGCAGGTGAACGACGCCTTGGGCCTGCTCAGGAACCTGCAGGAGAAAACGGTCGAGGTAATGGAGATGGAGATGCACCTCGTTCATGTCCGGTGTTGCCGTCGGCTGGTCCAGGAGCAGAGATCCGTGGTCGAGCAGCGGGAAGAAGAGGTGCGGGCAAGGCGGGAACGGCTTGTGCATGCGATGAAGGAACGGAAGGTCATGGAAACCCTCCGGGACCATCATGACGGAGAGCAGAAAAAGAAAGAAGAAACGCGGGAGCAGGCCGCCATGGATGAGCGGGCCATCATCGGCGCCCGGAGGAAGAAAAAATGAAAAAAGCCTTCTGGATTCTACAGGTCCTCGTGGTCGTCGTCCTGGTCATCAAACTCGCGGCCATGGGCGGCGCCCTGTCGAGCGCCGGGGCGACCGGGTCGGACCGGTCGATCCTGTCCGAAGCCGGCGCCCAGACGACACAGGGGGGGACCGGTGTCAGGGACGTGCTGGATGACGAACTGCAGCGGGAGAGGGACCTCGTGACAGCCCTGGACAAGCGGAAGGGTGAACTGGATAAACGGGAGGCGCTGGTTCGCGCCGACGAGGACAGGCTCCTGGTCCTTAAAAAAGAAATCCTGGAAAAGATTGCCGCCCTAGGCGCCCTGGAAAAGCGGCTCGATACGCGCCTGGAGGCCGAAAAGAACCAGGACGTGAAACGGCTCAAGGACCTGGCGAAGGTTTATGATGCGACAGCCCCGGACAAAGCGGGCGCCATGCTCGAGAAACTGGATACGAAGACCGCGGCGGCGATCACGATGTACATGAAGAAGGACAAGGCCGGCGCCGTGATGAAGCACGTCAACGTCGACAGAGCCGTCCAGATCACGAAAGAGGTCACCAACGCGGCGCCTTCCCCGCAGAAAGACTGATCAGGAAACAGGTCAGATTTATTTTTCGCTTAAGGGGGACAGATTTCAAATCTGTCCCCCTTTTTTTCCCATCGGACGGGGGATTATTTTGCCTTTTTGCAGCTCGGAAAGTTTTTCCCTTCCGGGGGCGCACCCCGGATTCGCTAATTGCAACATGCTGTATTTGCAGAACAATAAAGAGTGCAGGGTCTGGCACGGCAGTTGCAAATGCGTCTTGGCAAAGGAAAAAATGGAACGATGACTCCTTCAGCAATACAAATGATGCCACCCCCGATCAGCGAGATTCCCCTCTTCAGAGAGGGTTCCGCGCCGGTGGGCACCCCCGCGAAATCACCGGACGGCTTTTCTGCGAGCGGAATGAATCAGGCTTCGCGTCCGGTTACCTCCGGGGAACCTGTGTTTTCCCAGATCCTCGCCGAGCAGGCGGCGGAACCGCAGAAGGCGGCCACCGGAGAAAATCCGGCCGTTGTGACCGGCCCGGGATATGCCGACCCACGGGAGCCCGAAAGAATTGAAAACACCGGGACGGCCTCCGGCGCGGAAAGCACCGATTCCGGCCTGCCGGCGGGTCTTTCTCTTCCCCTTCCCCTTGTACCGCCCGATCTGCCTCCCGCGCCGGTTTCCGTCGAACAGGTCGAAATCCTGGCCGCTTCAGGAATCGATACGTCAATGAAAGGGTCGGTTGAACTCGTAAATGCTCCGGCCGCTTCTGGTGCGGATGCTACCGGGAAAATTTTTCCTGCTCCGCCGGCCGTCGAAGGGATGCCTTCCCTGGGCGATACATTGGAAACAGGCAGCATAACGGAACAACCGATCACAAACGCGGACACCCGGCACACCGGTTCATCTTACGGCATTGACGGGGAAGGCGCGGGGATGGATGCCCTGGAACAGGCAAACGCGATGCGCACAGAGACGGATTCCTCTTCCGCCGATTCGCTTTCCCGGCCGAACGATCGCCCCGTCAGCCGCCAGAGCACCGGGAACGCCCCGGCCGCCGATTCCGAAACAGTGAAAAACACATCGGCCCCGAACTCCCCTTCAGCCCGGGTGGCAAGCCCCGCTGAAAGCGAGGGAACGGCAGAAATTCTCAAGTCCGCGGCCGGCGAAAAGAACACGGTTCCCGTGAACGGGGAAATCATCGCCGATGCCGGGCAAAAGAATCAGCCCGCCCGCACGTCTTCGAATAACACGGAACAACCAACCGCTTCCCTTTCCCGGACGCCGGACAGTGCGCCGGAAGGCGGGAACTCCGCCATCGATCCGGGCCGGCAGGCGTTATCCACCTCCGCGGCCGGCACGGCAGTCCGGAAGCAGTCCGGGCAGGCCCGGCAGGATACGGGCCAGGAAGCCGCAGGTGCGGGCGTAGTGAAAGTCGATATCCGAACGAAAAAAATCTCCTCATCCGCACCCTTCGACGTGCGCCGGACGGAATCAGGCCCTGAGCGGGTGGCGGCGAAAGGACAGGAGAACAAGCCCGCAACGGAGATTCAGGCGAAACAGGCTGCCGCAGCAGATGCCACAACGTTCCGCGACACCGTCGAGCAGGCGTCGCAGCCCGGCGTCGAGAGAGCCGCTTCCGGAAACTCCGGTGGTGAAGCGCAGGGAGCGCTGGCGGCCGCAAAAACGCCCTTCCCGTCCCATGAAACCTCTTCGGAGTCCCTTCGCGATCCATCCGCCGTCCTGAAGCAGGCTTCGGATGCCTGGGCGACGGCGGCCGAAAAGGCGGGAACGGACGGGGGCCGGGTCCGCATTGTTCTCTCCCCGGAGCATCTCGGGAACCTCGATATGGACGTGAGGGTCCGGAAGGAATCGGTGGAGATCATGATGTCCGTCCAGCGGGAGGAGTCGCTTCATACCCTCCGTGGACACGCGGCGGAGCTGCGGACGGCGCTCTCCGACCAGGGACTGCGGGTGGAGTCGCTTTCCATGCAGACATCGGGACGGGATTTCCAGTCGAACGGCGGACCTTCCGGGGGATACGGCGGTCTCAACGACGGCAGGAACATGAATGAGTCAAACAGCCACGGATCGGGGTCGGGCCGCCGGAACGGAGAGTCCGGCACCGAGGCACGGCAGCCCGCCGCGGGGACGGCTCCGCGACGGATAACCACGGACGGGATCAGCGTATTTGCCTGAACAGGCACTGACACCAAACGAGAGGGATACACCATGAGCGTAACAGGCATCAGCGGAACGGGCAATACCACGTCGACGACATCGACCACCGCGGCGACAACCCTGGGGAAGGAAGCGTTTCTCCAGATGCTGGTGGCCCAGCTGAAGTACCAGGACCCCATGAATCCGGCGGACGGGACCGAGTTCGCGTCCCAGCTCGCCCAGTTCTCCAGCCTGGAACAGCTCACCAACCTGAATGACAGCATCGAGAGTCTTGCCGTGGATACAAACAGCCTGCAGGCGGTCAATCTCATCGGGAAGGCCGTCTCGGCGGGCGAAGGGGACAGTCTGGTGACGGGAACCGTGACGGCGGTCAGTTTCAGTGAAGGTTCCGTCTACCTGACACTGGATGGCGGGCAGGAAGTGGCCTTCAGCGACGTGACCTCCGTCTCGTAGAAGAAGGACAATCATCAATCATATAGAATATTTGGAGGAGGTTTTATCATGTCAAGTTCATTATGGATCGGGGCCACTGGAATGACGGCTGTGGACAAGCAGCTGGACGTCATCGGGAACAACCTGGCCAACTCAAGCACCGTCGGATACAAGGCGAGCAACGCCCAGTTCTCGAGCATGCTGAGCCAGACCCTCTCCGGCGGCTCCGGCAACATGCAGGTCGGCCAGGGCGTGAGCGTGTCATCCATCGCCACCAATTTCGCCCAGGGGTCCTTCCAGACCACCTCCAGCGTCACGGATCTGGCGATCGACGGCGAGGGACTCTTCATCGCCAAGGACGGGGCCGGCCTGACGTATTACACGCGGAACGGTTCGTTCGCGATCGACGAGGACGGTTACATGGTGGATGGGAGCGGTTACCGGATCCAGGGAAACATGTTTGTCGGCGGGGCGGAAGTCTACAACCTGGGGGACATCAACCTCGCAAACATCCAGTCGCAGCCGATGACGACCACGACCGTCCACCTCGGCGCCAACCTCAATGCCCAGGCGGCGACGGGCGACATCTTCAGCGCCAGCCAGACGGTCTACGGCAACGACGGCGCAGAGTACACCATGACAACCACCTTCACGAAAACGGCCAATGCCCGGGAGTGGAGCATCTCCGGCAGCCTGGAGGATGCAAACGGGAATATTACGAATGCCGCCGCCATCGCAACCCTGGTCACCTTTGACGCCAACGGCGCCATGCTCACCCCCGCGGCGAACGTCGCCTTCACCTTTGCCGGCGCCAATATCGGCACGGCCGGGGTCATCAACTGGGATGTAACGTCCGCTGACGCCGCGACCCTCACCGGGTTCGCCAGCGACTCGACCATCACGACCGTAAACGCCAACGGGTACTCGGCCGGGTCACTCCAGAGCATATCCATCGGGACGGACGGAGTGATCACGGGCTCCTTCAGCAACGGGCAGACCGAGCAACTGGCCAGGTTCATGATGGCGGACTTCGCGAACTACGGTGGCCTGAGCAAGGTCGGAACCTACTTCACGGAGACCGACAAGTCGGGGGCGCCGCTGATCAACCAGCCCGGCTCCGGGAGCCTGGGAGGCATCATGTCCAATTCCCTGGAAGTCTCCAACACGGACGTGGCTGCCGAATTCATCAACATGATCACGGCTCAGCGGGCCTACCAGTCCTGCGCCAAGGTCGTTTCCACCGCCAATGACCTGCAGCAGCTCCTCATGAACATCAAGCAGTAATCATCTCCCTCCCGGGGCCGGGGCTTCGCCGGCCCCGGGGAGAAGATGCGTCAAGGCATTGACGATTCGTCAGCCCGCCTTGCCGTCTGCGATTCCCCTCCCCCCCGCTTCCTATTGCATCCATCGCATCCTTCCCAGGTTCCGCCACCCTTTCCCCGTGTTGGTACATGGCTTGCTTAAAGTCCTGCATGTAACGCCGGGAGCGGCATCAATCGTGGATTTCGGGTAGGCAGCCTGTGGATTTTGCAACCATCATCGGCATTATCGGCGCTTTCGGTCTGGTCATCCTGGCAATGGCCACCGGCGGCGGGGTGACGTGGTTTCTTGACGGTCCCTCCGCCATGATCGTTCTCGGCGGCACCTTCGGCGCCGCGCTGATCCACTACCGGATGTCGGACATGCTCGGCGTCTTCCGGGTGATGAAAAACGCCTTCCTGCGGCGAAACACCCGACCGCAGGAGATGATCCACCTGATCGTGGAGATGTCGCGCACCGCACGGCGGGATGGCCTCCTGTCCCTGGAAGGCCTGGCGAGTCGCCAGCGGGATCCTTTCCTGGCGAAGGCGATCCGCCTGATGGTGGACGGCCTTGAACCGGACAAGGTCTCCGGTATCCTGGAGACCGAACTGGACTGGCTGGCGGAGCGGCATCGGAAAGGGGCGGAGGTCATGACGAGCATGGGGCATTTCGCACCGGCCATGGGCATGATGGGAACGCTCATCGGGCTGGTTCAGATGCTCATGAAGATGAACGATCCCTCCTCTATCGGGCCGTCCATGGCGATTGCACTGGTAACGACGTTTTACGGCCTGATCCTTGCCAACCTGGTTTTCCTGCCCATTGCGGGCAAGCTCAGGACGAGGAGCGGTGAGGAAATGCTCGTGAAACAGCTCATTATTCAAGGGGTTCATGCCATTCAGCTGGGCGATAACCCGCGGATCGTCGAACAGAAACTGCATGCCTTTATCGCCCCCCGGGAACGGAGATCCCGCTACGATGACTAGGAACGGACAGTGGCGAACAATCCCGCCGGAAGAGCCGGTGGCAATCTGGCAGACCACGTATGCATCCCTCGCGATGATCCTGGTGGTCTTCTTCGCCATGCTTGTCTCCTATTCCCAGGTCTCCGGGCGGTCGGCGCTCCAGATCCGGGCCGCCCTGGGGGGCAAGGTCGACCTGACCACCCGGACGGGAGGACCCGGCGCCTCTGCAACCCTGGTGACGACCGGCGAACACGCCGCTGCCGAATCGCAGTTCCTGGCGGAGGCGGGAGGCATCCTGCGGGGTGCCCTTGAAAACGCGAATCTGAGCCGGGACGTTGCCCTGGAAAAGACCCGCTCGGGATGGAGGATGGTCCTGGGCATGAATGCCCTCTTTGCGGAGGGGCGGGACACGATCCGGGAGTCGATGCATCCTTTCCTTCGGGAGATTCGGAATGCCGCGGCAAAGGGGAATCTGGCCGTCCGCGTCGCGGCCTTCGGTCCCGCCGCCGGGACAGGCGACCCCCGCGCTTCCTGGGCGACGCCCGCCCTGCGGGCCGCTAGCGTGATTGAATTTCTGGAGCGGGACGGAGCCCGTACCCCACTGTCCATCCGGGGGAGCGCAGCGTCGCGGCCGGCCGCGGGATTACCCGCGGATCCCCGCGGAGACCTTGTCATTTCCGTTTCTATGCCGGGGGTGGAACGTTGACCGGACAGGCGTACAGACATCCGAAGACAGGTGATTCCGGGAACCGGCCGAACTGGATGCTGACGTTCAATGATCTCATGACGCTGCTCCTGACGTTTTTCGTTCTGCTCCTGGCTTTCTCCACACTCCAGCCGGAGAAGGCCTCCCGGGCGGCTGCCTCCGCCGTTTCGGCCCTCGGGGCGGAACGGATGGGCGGAAACGCGGTGGAACGGTTTCTCCTTCCGATTGTGCGGCCCTATTCGGACCGGGACGTTGAGGAACAGAGGTCTCGAAAGAATTCCGGGCGGCCCGGCGACATCGTCCGGGACCGGCAGGCCGCCGTCGCAGCCTCTCTGGCTTCCGTTCCGGGAGCGCGCATCGACGCCGCAACCGGAGGATTCACCGTCCATCTTCCGCTGCCCGGCCTGTTCGAGGGAGAGTCCCTCCGGCCGGGACCGGCCTTGAGGATGGTCCTCGATCAACTGGCGGCCGTATCAAGGGGCGGCGGGGCGAGGATTACCGTAACGGGCGAGGAGGAACATCACGGGCCCGGGGAAGCCGGAGAAACGGAACGGGAACAGTCGATCCTCCGGTCCGATGCGGTGGCTCGATACCTGAACGAAACGGGAGGGATCCCCGCGGAAAAGATCTCCATCGCCTGGGCGGGGACGCCCGGTGAAGGGACGGCCCGGCGATCCGGCCCGGCCGCCGGATGGATCCGGCTGGCAGTCGCATTTCCCGGATAGATCCGGTTAACCGGCAGCACAGGAAGAAAAAGAAACGCTTCTGGAGGATACATGGCAGCGGAAAAAAAGCAGGAAGAAACGGAAGAGAAGAAGGACGGGGAAAAGAAGAAATCCTTTCCCGTCAAGGCGATCGTCATCGGTATCGTGGTGCTGGTTTTGCTGGGCGCAGCCGGGGGCGGCGGCTTCTGGTTCTATACCCAGGCCACCGCGAAGAAGGAGGCGGCGCCGAAGCCGGTTGTTGCCGTGATGTGGGCGATGGATCCGTTCATCGTCAACCTGATGGACAACAACGGGGAGCGCTACCTGAAGCTGGCCATCCAGCTGGAGATCTCGGACGCGAAGGGCGTGGCCGAGCTGGATCAGATGAAGCCCAGGCTCCGGGACAACGTGCTGGATCTCCTGTCTGCCAAGTCCGTCAAGGAACTGATGGACATGGCGGGCAAACAGCGTCTCCGGGAGGAAATCGCCATGCGGCTGAACACCTTCCTGACCACCGCGAAGGTGTCCAAGGTATATTTCACCGAGTTTGTGATCCAGTAAGGAAGCGGACCGGGGTCTGTCCCTTCCGGGGCCGGCCCGAACAGGCGAGTGTGACGATCCCGAAGGGACGTCGAAGAGAGATCGTGCAATCCATGTCAAGGCACAGTGAGCCATGTCGCATATCCTGACACAGGAAGAGGTGGACGCCCTCCTGAGGGGAATCTCCGGCGGGGAAATCGAGACGGATGTAGCGGTCTCCTTCGATCCCAACGACGCGATTCCCTACGATCTGACCAGCCAGGACCGGATCATCCGCGGCCGGATGCCGACCCTGGAGATGATCAACGAGAAGTTCGCCCGGATGTTCCGGGCGACCATGTCGTCGCTGCTCCGCCGAGTTGCCAGCGTGACTGCCGTCTCCGTGGACATGATCAAGTTCGGCGAGTTCCTCAAGACCCTGCCCGTTCCCACCAGCCTGCACCTGTTCCGGATGGATCCCCTGCGGGGAAACGCCCTCTGCGTCGTGGAGGCCAAGGTCATCTTCATGCTGGTGGACATCATCTTCGGAGGAACGGGGAAGGATTTCTTCAAGATCGAGGGCCGCGAATTCACCGCCATCGAGAGCAGCGTCATCCGGAAGGTCGTCATCAATGCCCTGGAGGACCTGGAAAAGGCCTGGCGAGCCCTCCTGGACGTGTCGATCGTCTACCAGCGGTCGGAGATCAACCCGCAATTCGTTCAGATCGTCTCGCCGACGGATGTCGTCGTGGTGATCCAGTTCGAGATCGAGGTGGAATACTCGTCGGGGATCCTCACCCTCTGCATGCCCTATTCGACCCTAGAACCCGTTCGGGAAAGGCTGCAGGCGGGCTTTCAGAGCGAACAGCTCGAGGCCGACCGGGGCTGGGTAGACCGGCTCCGGAAAAACATCGCCAAGGCTCAGGCCGAGGTCGGTGTGGAGCTGGGCAGCACGGAGATCTCCGCCCGCGATGTTGTGAACATGAAGCCGGGGGACGTCATTCCCCTGGACCAGTACGCTTCCGACGCCATCACGGTGTACGTGGAAGGCATTCCCAAGTACCGGGGTTACCCCGGGATTTACAAGGGCAACCAAGCCGTCAGGATTTCCGAGGTGATCCTGTCGAAAGGGGGAGAGGACGATGGAGCAGAAGGAAATTGACGATCTGCTGAAAGGAATCGATCTGGGAGAGGAAGGCGGCGCCGAAGCGGCAAAGCCGGAGGAAGATCTCACCTGGGACGACGTCCAGGAGGAGATGGCCCTCTCGCAGACAAAAAAACCGCCGACGGATGTCAGTGAGGTCAACTTCCGGGAGATCCCGCCGAGTGCCCCGCCGAGTGCGGACGCGAGAAAATCTCTCGACCTGGATTTCATCCTCGACATTCCGCTGACGCTGAACGTCGAACTGGGAAGAAACCGGATGCTGATCAGCGACCTGCTCCAGCTGGGCCAGGGGTCGGTGGTCGAGCTGGCCAAGCTCGCCGGGGAGCCGATGGACGTGTATGTGAACCAGCGTCTCATCGCCCGGGGGGAAGTGGTCGTCGTGAACGAGAAATTCGGGATCCGGCTGACGGATATCGTCTCCCCCGTGGATCGGATCAACAACCTTCGTTGAGGTGTGACCGTGGACTTCAGCTTTTTTTCGGCACTCCTGAAAATGCTCTTCGCCCTGGCGATCGTACTGGGCCTGCTGATCGGATCCGTCTACTTCCTGAAAAAATTCATGGCACCCGCAGGCGGGGGCGATGAAGGACAGGCGATCCGAATCCTGGCAACCCGTTCCCTGGGCCCGAAGAGCAGCATCCTGGTGGTGGATATCCTGGGCAAGGTCGTGGCACTGGGCGTCACGGGCGCCCAGATCTCCGTGCTTACCGACCTGGACGATCCCTCCACACTCGATCGGCTTCGACCGCAAGGCGGAGCCCCGGCGTCCCCGCTTCCAATGACCCTGGACCGGTACCGCAAGATGCTCAAGTCGTTCGCTTCTTCCAGGAAAGGCGGGAAACCGTGAACGGGCGGAGTAGTCGAAAGGCCTGCATCCTCCTGGCCCTGGTCGTGATTCCGGCGGTCATCCTGCTCCTGGCATCGTCGGGAGCGGCCCAGTCGCTTTCCCTGCCGAACGTCAACCTCCAGATCGGAGGCGCCGCCGATACTCCCGGCAAGACGGGGACGGCCCTGCAGCTGCTTTTCCTGCTGACGGTCCTGTCGCTGGCGCCTGCGATCCTGCTGATGCTCACGTCCTTCACGCGCATCATCGTCGTGCTGTCGCTCCTGCGGAACGCCCTGGGGACGCAGCAGATGCCGCCGAACCAGGTCCTGATCGGGCTGGCCCTGTTCCTGACGTTTTTCATCATGGCCCCCGTCTGGCAGAAGGTCAACACGGAGGCCCTGCAGCCCTACTACCAGGAAACCATCTCCGGGGAGCAGGCCATGGAGAAGGCGATCGCCCCGGTGAAGGACTTCATGATGAAACAGACCCGGGAAAAGGACCTGGCCCTTTTCGTTTCCATTTCCAAGGAGAAGCGGCCCGCCAATCCCCAGGAAGTATCCCTGACGACGCTGATCCCGGCGTTCATCATCAGCGAATTGAAGACGGCGTTCCAGATCGGGTTCATGATCTATCTCCCGTTTTTCGTCATCGACATGGTGATCGCCAGCATCCTCCTCTCCATGGGGATGATGATGCTGCCGCCCATCATGATGAGCCTGCCCTTCAAGCTGCTGCTCTTCGTGCTGGTGGACGGGTGGTACCTGGTCGTGGGTTCCCTGGCGCAGAGTTTCCGGTGATGCCTTCCATGGAGGGCCGGTCCGATTCATAACAACAGCCGCCTCCTGGGGAGGCCGCGAAGGAATGGAGAAATTATGAATGTCGACTTTGTTGTGGGGGTCATGGCGGAAACCGTGAAGGTGACGCTGCTCGTGGCGGCGCCGGTCCTGCTGGTCAGCCTGGTGGTGGGGGTTGCGATCAGCCTTTTCCAAGCGCTCACCCAGATCCAGGAAATGACTCTTTCGTTCGTACCCAAGATCGTCGCCAGTCTGGTCGCCATGGTGGTGGCCCTGCCCTGGATGCTGAACAGCCTGATCACCTTCACCGAAAAGATTTTCAAGGGAATCCCGCTCTACATCGGGTAGCGTGGATCATAGAGGCCGGGGGCATCCGCCATGAATATCCCGATGGTCACTCCCGAGCAGATCGGAGCCTTCCTCCTGGTCTTCCTGCGCATGGGCTCGATGATTGCGCTGATGCCGATTTTCGGAGACCGTCCGGTCCTGCTTCGGGTGAGGGCCGGTCTCTCCCTGATCCTCTCGTTTCTCGTTTTTCCGTTCACTGATCCGGCAAACGTCCAGGCCCTGACGGGGAACGTCGGCTCCATGATCGTGACCATGGCGGGAGAGGTGCTGGTCGGCGTCATCCTGGGGTTCGCCGTCCGCTGCGTCTTTGCTGGGATCCAGTACGCAGGGGAAATGGCGGGTCTCCAGATGGGCTTCTTCATTGCCAACGTGCTCGATCCCGTCTCGAACGGCCAGGTGTCCGTCATCGCCGAGATCCAGTACCTGATGGCCCTGGTGATCTTTCTGATTGTGGACGGCCACCATGCTCTTCTCCAGGCCGTCACCGAGAGCTTCCGGATCGTCCCCCTGGGAGGGCTTCACATCTCGGGGCCGCTCGTGCAGACGATCTTCGAATGGACCCGCGGGGTGTTTGTCATTGCCCTCAAGATCGGCGCCCCCATCATGGCCGCCCTGATTTTCACCAACGTGGCCCTCGGCATCGTGGCCCGGACCGTACCGCAGATCAACGTGTTCATCGTCGGTTTTCCCCTTCAGATTGCCGTGGGATTCCTCTTTTTCGGCCTGTCCGTCCCGCTTTTCGTGGCCCTTGTGGCGCGGCTCATCTCCCGCATCCCGGGGGAGTTGGGGGCGGTTCTCCGGCTGATGTAGATGCGCAGCTTCTTTGACGCTACCGTCAATTGATCGATAGGAGGCACGACTGTGCCGGGAAACAGGGACGACCAGGAGAGAACAGAACGCGCAACTCCGCGCAAGCGGGAAGAAGCGCGCAAAAAAGGACAGGTCGCCCGGAGCCGGGAAGTGGTCTCCGCGGCGGTCCTGTCGGCCTGCCTGATCTGCCTGTACTTTCAGAGCTCCGGAGCGATGGAACGCATGATGAACATGATGCGCTCTTCGTTCCGCCGCAGCATCGCCGTCACGCTCAGTACGGACACGGTGCCGGCGCTTTTCGCCCAGACCGTCCTGGATATGCTGATCCTCCTGGGTCCTCTTTTCCTGACCGTCGTCCTGGCCGGCCTGGCCTCCAACACCTTCCAGGTGGGTTTTCAGATCACAGCGGAGAGCGTGACGCCGAAACTGTCCAAAATCAACCCCCTTGAGGGGTTCAAGCGCCTGTTCTCCCTCCAGTCTGTCATGGAGCTGGTGAAAAGCGTCATGAAGTTGGCCATCGTCGGTTTCGTGGCGTATCTGGCCGTGCGGTCGGAGCTGCCCCATCTGATCCCGCTGATGGATCGGAGCGTGCCCGAAATCCTCGTGTTCATGGGGCGGGTTTCATTCCGGATTCTCGGCACGACGTGCATCATCCTGGCGTTCCTGGCGGTCCTCGATTACGCCTACCAGCGTTGGGAGCTCGAACGAACCCTTCGCATGTCCCGACAGGAAATCAAGGATGAGACCAAGGAGACGGAGGGGGATCCCCTGATCAAGAGCCGGATCCGGAGAATCCAGCAGGAGATGGCCCGCAAAAGGATGATGGCCGCCGTGCCGAAAGCCGACGTGGTCATCACGAACCCGACCCACCTTGCCGTGGCCATCCGGTATGACCCGGAGCGCATGGCCGCCCCGACGGTCGTCGCCAAGGGGAGAGGGTTCCTGGCAGCGACCATCCGGCAGGTTGCCGAGCGACACAGGGTGCCGGTGGTCGAGAACAAGCCGGTGGCACAAGTATTGTATAAGATGGTTGAGGTGAGCGGGATCATCCCCGAAAATCTGTACCGGGCCGTCGCCGAGATCCTCGCATTCGTATACAGGCTCCGCGAGAACGCATCATAAGGGGAAGACAGATTCATGGAAGCAAGAGTCGCTGCAGCGGATTCAGGCATCTCGATGGCCGGGTTCATGAAGAGCTCCAGCGCCGTCCTGGCCTTCGGTGTTGTGGGCATTCTGCTCGTCATGATGGTGCCCCTTCCGACCCTGCTCCTGGACATCCTGCTGTCCATGAATATCGCGATATCCCTCATCATCCTCCTGATGTCCCTGTACGTCCTGCGTCCCCTGGACTTTTCCGTGTTCCCTTCGGTCCTGCTGGTGGTGACCCTCCTGCGGCTGTCCCTCAATGTCGCCTCCACGAGGCTCATCCTGCTCCACGGGAGCGAGGGAACCGAGGCGGCCGGCCAGGTCATCAAAGCCTTCGGGACCTTCGTCGTGGGGGGAAACTACGTCGTCGGCATCATCGTCTTTTCCGTCCTCGTGCTGATCAACTTCGTGGTCATCACCAAGGGGGCTACACGGATCGCCGAGGTGGCCGCCCGCTTTACCCTGGATTCCATGCCGGGCAAGCAGATGAGCATCGACGCCGATCTGAACACGGGCCTGATCAACGACAACGAAGCGCGCAAGCGACGCCGGGACCTGGAGAGCGAGGCCAATTTCTACGGGTCCATGGACGGCGCCAGCAAGTTCGTGCGCGGTGACGCCGTCGCGGGGATCATTATCGTACTGGTGAACATCGTCGGCGGCCTGATCATCGGCGCGCTGCAGCAGGGAATGCCCATCGCGGACGCCGCTCGGACCTATACACTGCTCAGCATCGGGGACGGGCTGGTGACGCAGGTGCCGGCGCTCATCGTGTCCACCGCGGCAGGCATGCTGGTGACCCGGACCGCCGGCTCCACGGAGCTGGGCCAGGAAATGCGGATGCAGCTTTTCGCCCAGCCGAAGGCGATTGCCGCGGCGGCGATCGTGATCCTTATTTTCGCTCTCATTCCGGGAATGCCGAAACAGGCGTTTCTGACCATCGCCGCGGCTGTTGGGGTGATCGCCTGGCAGCTCTCCCGCATCCGGGTCCGGGAAGAGGCCAAACTGAAGGAAGAGGAACCGGCGGCTCCGCCGGCGGAGGCAGCGCCCCTCCTGGATCCGCTGGATGCACTCGGGCTCGAGGTGGGATACGGGCTGATTCCCTTCGTCGACGCCTCCCAGGGAGGAGAACTGCTGCGCAGGATCCGCATGTTCCGCAAGCAGATCGCCCAGGATATGGGATTCGTCGTTCCGTCCATTCATATCCGTGACAACCTGCAGCTCAAACCGTACGAGTACGCGTTCCTGGTCAAGGGGGTCGAGGTCGCCCGCGGAGAAATCCTGGCAGGGCACCAGCTCGCCATCGTTCAGGAAGGCATGAAGATTCGCGTCAAGGGGATCGAGACGAAGGAACCCGCCTTCGGTCTCCCGGCGGTCTGGGTTCCGGACCGCGAACGGGAAACCCTGCAGGCCCAGGGCATCGTCGTGGTCGATCCGGCGACGGTGATCACCACGCATTTGACGGAACTGATCAAGTCCAATGTGGACTCGCTCCTGGGGCGCCAGGAAATCCAGGTGCTTCTGGACAGTCTGGCCACCTCTGCCCCCCGGCTCGTGGAGGATCTGGTCCCGAAGGTCATTCCCGTGGGGACCTTGCAGAAAGTATTGCAGCGGCTTCTCGGGGAGCGAATTCCCGTCCGCGATCTGCAGACGATTCTGGAGACGCTGGCGGACTATGTTCCCCTGACGAAAAATGTAGATGTCCTGACAGGTTATGTGCGGCAGGCCCTGTCCCGGGTCATTACGCGCCAGCACACGGACGAGCGGGGCGGGATCCATGTGATCATGATCTCCCCGGAAATCGAGGAGGGCATTCAGCAGACACTCCAGCACACGGAGTTCGAATCGTTCGCCTCTCCGGATCCGCAGATGGTCAGGAAACTTGTCACAAACATGAAACGGTTTGTTCCGCTCTTCACCGCCCGCGGTTTGCAGCCGATCCTTCTGTGCTCTCCCACTGTTCGAATCCATCTGCGCCGGATCCTGGAGCGGTTTGTGCCCAACCTGGTCGTCCTGGCCCATAATGAAATCAGCCGGGACGCAAAACTGACCTCTCTTGGTCTGTTGGAGTTGCAACATGCAAATGAAACGGTATGAGGTTTCCAGCCTTCAGGAGGCGATGCGCCGGGTCAAGAAGGACCTTGGGCCGGAGGCGATCATTCTGTCCACGAAGACCCTGAGGGATTCGAATCCGCCCCTCCTGGAGGTGGTGGCCGCGCTGGATCGGAAACAGGATGAAGTGCTTCCCTCCTCCTTATGCCAGCAACCCCCGGCCTCCTCCGCCCATCCGGGCGGTGACGGGATGCCCGACTGGGCCCGCTCCATTTCGGGAGAGCTCCGGGAACTGAAGGGACTGCTCGGGAACGACCGGCCGGATCAGCTTCTCCGGGAGGAACTGTCGGAAGTCAAGGAAGCCCTCTTTACGCTCTTCGACATGCTGGGATTTCGTCAAGGCAGCCGCGAGCAGTCTCCCTATGGACGCCTGTATCACCGGCTGCTGGCCAACGGGGTCTCCCGGGCACGGGCCCTGCGGATCGTCGACGGGGTCCGGCAGGAAGGCGGCGACACGGAGGGGGACACCTACGAGTCTTCCGTCCGCCGCGCCCGGGAAGCGATTCTCCGCTCTTTTCCCCAGGAAGCGGTATCCGCCGAGGGGAAGCGCGTGAAAGCGCTCGTCGGGCCGACCGGTGTCGGGAAGACCACAACCCTGGCAAAACTGGCCGCCCGCTTTGCCCTGGAACAGAAACAAAAGGTAGGCCTGATCACGATGGATACCTACCGCATTGCCTCGGTGGACCAGCTCCAGACCTATGCGGACATCATGAAGCTTCCCCTTCTGGTGGCCGGGGACGGCGAGGGGTTCCGGGAGTCCCTCCGGAGCTTTACGGACCGCGACGTCATCCTTGTGGATACGCCGGGGAGGAATCCCGAAGACACGGAATATCTGAGCGAGTTGAAACGGCAGTTTGGCGAGTCGCCGGACCTGGAGGTGAGCCTGCTCCTGACGCCGGCGATGAACAGGGAGGGCCTCCAGGTGACGGCGGACCGTTTCCGGCTCCTGGATTATGACTCGCTCATCCTGACCAAGCTCGATGAATGTCAGCGCTTCGGCGTGGTTTTCGACATCCTGGAGCAGGCGGGACGGCCCGTCCGGTATGTGACCTGCGGACAGAACGTGCCGCAGGATATCAAGGAAGTCACCCCGGGATCATTGGCTTCACTGATTCTGGGGCATTCGATTCATTGACGGGGGACAGTTTGGACCAGGCAGCAACACTCAGGCAGGCCATGGAGCGGGAACGGGAACGCGGCGGAGCGAATATCCCCGGCAAGGGCGGGCTCCACAATGAAGGCGAAGGTGCGGACGTACGGGACAAGCCCGTCCGCGTCCTTGCCTTTACGAGCGGCAAGGGAGGCGTCGGAAAGACGAACATTGCCGCCAACATCGCCTACATCTTCTCCCAGCGCAACCGGAAGACCCTCGTCCTGGACGCGGACATGGGGCTCGCCAACATCGATCTGCTCCTGGGCCTTACGCCGAAGTACAACCTGTACCACGTCCTGAAGGGGGAAAAGAGCCTGGCGGAGACGCTGGTGACGGGACCCGGCGGGATGCAGGTCCTGCCCTCCTCCTCCGGCATTGCAGAGATGACGGAACTTTCGCGCGGGCAGAAACTGACCCTTCTGGACGCGGTCAATTCGCTTGAAGACAGGCCGGAGTTCCTGCTGATCGACACGGCGGCGGGCATCTCGGGGAACGTCACGTATTTCAATTCCTCCGCCCATGAAATCATCGTGGTCACATCCGCCGAGCCGACGGCGCTGACCGATGCCTATGCGCTGATGAAAGTTCTCTACCAGGGATACGATCGGAAAAAGTTCCGCCTCATCGTCAACATGGTCAACCACCCGACGGAGGCCCGGGAGGCCTATGAGCGGCTTCGGCATGCGACGGACCATTTCCTGACCGTTGCGCTCGACTACCTGGGCTTCATCCTCCATGACCCGAGGCTTCCCGAGGCCGTGAAAAAGCAGAAAGCCCTGGCGGAACTGTACCCTTCGTCTCCTGCCAGCCGATGCCTGCAGGACATCGCATCGAGACTGTGCGGAGAGATGCCCGGAGGGGCGGAGGGGGGAAGTATTCGCTTTTTCAGCAGCAGGACCATTCGATCCAGCCGTGAATAGAAACGGGAGAGACGAGCAGATTCTGCAGTATGCGCCCCTGGTGAAGCAGGTCGTGAGCCGTATGACCGGCCGCTTGATGATGGCGCCGGCGGATCGGGACGCCCTGGTGCAGGCGGGCGTGATCGGCCTCATGGCCGCGCTGGAGAAGTTTGACGAGACGAAGAACGTCCGGTTCGAGACCTACGCAAAGATCCGGATCCGCGGAGCCGTGCTGGACGAGATGCGGGCCGCCGACCGTGTTCCCCGGTCCGTTCGCACCAAGGATACAAAGATCGAGAAAGCCTTTGCAACCCTGCAGAAACGGTTCGGCAGGCCCCCCGATGAGCAGGAGATGGCGGATCATCTGGGCATTCCGCTGGAGGAATATTTCGAGCTCCTCGATGAGGCGAAACTGGTCAAGGTGATCAGCACAGAGGATCTTCCCCCTGACTTTCTCGAACGGTACGGATGCGGGCGGCTGCAGGAGGAAATCGACCACGGGGATCCTCTCTCGCTTCTGGAAGACGAGGAACTCAAGGACGGGATCAAGAAGGCCATCGACCGGCTCCCCGAGAAGGAGCGGACGGTCCTGGCCCTCTATTATTACGAGGAACTGAACCTCAAGGAGATTGGACGGGTGCTGAATCTGACGGAATCGCGGATCTGCCAGATCCATACCCAGGCGGTGCTCCGGCTGCGGGGTCTTCTGGGAGGAGTGAGCTGACATGGGTTCACAGGGAATGACCATGACCGACCCTCCGGACCGGAGCCTGACCTTCCTGGTGGCGGATGACCATCGGGATGTCCGGAAAAGCATCCGGAAAATGCTCAACTCCCTCGGTCACACCAGCGTTCTGGAGGGAAAGGACGGCCTCGATGCGTGGCAGCGGCTTCTGGACGATCCAGTGGACGTGGCGATCGTGGACCTCTTCATGCCGGGGCTCGACGGTATCGGCCTTCTGCGTCGCGTCCGGAAGGACGAACGGCTCCGCAACCTGCCGTTCATCATGGTAACGGGGGAACTGGCGGAGGAAATCGTGGCGGAGGCCGCGGAGACGGATGTGGACGCCTACATCATCAAGCCGTTTGCGGTCCAGACACTGGAAGAGAAGATCAATGCCGTGCTGGACCGGCGGGCGAACCCGTCCCCGCTGGACGGCTGTCTCCGGCTTGTCCAGGTGCTCATCGGGGAAGGAGAATACAACCGGGCCCTGGGAGAACTGAAGGCGGCCATGACGCTGCAGCCGGAAAATCCCCGCGTCTACCAGCACCTGGGGGAGCTTTACGTGTGCCGCGGCATGCTGGAGGATGCAGAAAAGGCCTTTCGGAAGGCGATCCATTGCGAGCCCCGGTTCACGCGCGCCTATGACAGCCTGGCGGAGGTGTTTGCCCGCAAGGGGGACCGGGAGCGGATGATCGCTGCGATGCGGAAGGCGACGGCCATCAGTCCGAAGAATGCGAACCGGCAGCTGAACCTCGGCAAAGCCCTCCTGGAAAACGACGCCGTCGAGGATGCCAGGAAAGCCTTCGAACAGGCTGCCCGGGAGGCGCCGGCGGATCTGCCCATCCGCAGGGAGATCGGCGAGGCCCTGCTGGCCCGGAACCTGAACAGCGAGGCGGAGGAGATCTTTCGCGTCCTCCTGAATGAGAATCCGTCGGACCTTCACCTTTACAACCGCCTGGGCATTGCCTGCCGGAAGCAGGGCCGCCTCCATGAAGCCATCGATCTGTATGGGAAGGCGATCCTCATGGATCCCGATGACGACCATCTTCGGTACAATATGGCCAGGGTCCTGATGGAGGCCGGACGGGAGAGCGAGGCGAGGGAGCATGTTCTGAAAGCCCTTGTACTGTATCCGGATTTCCCGGAAGCGAAGGCCCTGTTGGATCGCCTCGATCGGGGACCTGGAAAAACACCGGAACGTACATTCGAAGCTGCGGACGACCTGATGGGCGAACGTGGCAGCATGAGCTGAGCGAGGAGTCGTCATGGCGCAGCAAAAGGCGAAACTGGACATCCTGGACATTCCCCTGGACAGCAGTCCCGTGGTGGAAAATCCACCACCGGATGATGCGGGGGAAAAGGTGCCGGAAAAAGCCAAACGGGCGTGGTTCAGGGACCGGCGGGTCATTGCGGGCGGGATCGGCATCGGGGTTCTCGGGATCCTGGCCGCGGCTGTCCTGCTCTTCTGGAGTCCGATGGGCCGCCAACCAACCGGGAATGTGGTTCCCATCAATGCCCGGATCCCTGCCGAGGCATCCGCGGCGGCGTCCCTGGTCGAGGAATTCTATGTCGATGTAAAGGATGCATCGGGAACCCCGCGGCTGGCAGTCGTCAATGTCGCGCTGGATCCGGTGGACCGGAAAGTCCTTCCCGAGATGAACGGAATGGACGTCCGGAGGACAATCCACACGATTCTGTCCGCGAAGACCGCGGAGGTACTGAAAACGCCTAAAGAACGGGAAACCCTCCGGAAGGAGATCACCGAGGGAATCAACCAGGTCCTGAAGCGGGAGGCTGTGAAAACCGTCTGGTTTTCGGATCTCAACGTGTGGTGAGCGGGGAGCGGCTGGGGGCGGGGCATGGAACAGGGAAGGCGGCAGATGGAATCCACAAAGGGATTGTTGCACGTCGATTGGCAACGCATGATCGTTCATGATATGAAAAACCCTCTGACGATTATCCTGGCGAACCTGGACCTGCTTTCAAGATGCCGCCTGCGCTCCCGGGAGGAGGAGCTCCTGCATAGTGCGCTCAAGGGGTGCCGGGATCTCCAGCTCATGATCCAGGGGTACCTGCGGATCACACGTCTGGGGGAGCATGGACCTGCCCTCGAACTGTGCATTATCCGTGTCGGCCTCTTCTTCCATCGCCTGGAGAAAATGTGGGTGGTGCTGTGCCGGGATAAAAACGTGCACCTTGAGATCGACATCGAGGAGGCCCCGGTGACGCTGGTCGCGGACGAGCCCCTGCTGGAAAGAGTTCTTTGCAATCTGATGCTGAATGCCGTCGCCCAGGTAGAACGGGGCGGGCGAATCGGTATCCGGGTATGGAACGCCTCCACGGGCCGGATCCGCATTTCCGTGTGTGATAATGGCGCCGGGATGCCGGAGGTGGTCAAGGCGGCCCTGGTTCGTCCCTTTTCGGGCGGCAAGGCAGGCAATGAAGTGACGGGTTCTCCCCGCCCCGGCAGCGGCTGTGCTCCCGGTCCCGGGACCGGAAAGAGCGAATCCGGCATCGGGCTCGCCTTCTGCCGTCTCGCCTGTGAACTTCACGGGGGAAGGATCTGGGCGGAAGGGGCGCCCGCGCGGGGGACCGTAGTCCATGTGGAGCTGCCGGCGGATCTTGTACCCTCCGGAAGCGGTTTGCTGGATAGACCGGAAGAGAATCTGATGAGGAATAACCATGGAAATACAAGAGCTTGAGCGTGCCTTGGAAGAGGCCTTTTCAGGAACCATGCTGTATGCTTTCGTGCCGGGGCTTCTCCACAACTTTGCCAACCCGCTGAACGGGATCATGGGCAGGGCGAAGATTCTCGAACGGCGCCTGGAGAACCTGCAGGCGGCCATGGAGAAAAACGCGGTTCAGATGCCGGGTACGCTGGCGGAGGACTGGTTGAAGATTCATTCCGATGTCCGGTTGTTGAACACTGAATCGGAGCGATTTGCCGATGTCTTCCAGGATGTCGCCTCCCGGTTCGGGATCCTCACCCACAAGAAGGAGGATCGGTTTGATCTTCCGAGCCTGGTGCGTCGGGAAGTTCGCTTTGCGGATCATTACCTGGACTTCAAGCACCGGGTCCGCAAGGTCCTGAACCTTTCCGACGGGGTTCCGCCCGTGCGGGGCGTCCAGGCCCATTTCGCCATGGCCCTCTGGGCGTTGCTCCGTCATGCGACGGTTCGCATGGGATCCCAGGGAGATCATGAGCTTAACGTGACGATCGGGAAAGAGAACGATCGGGTTCTTCTCGGCATCCGCCATACCGGAACACCGTTGACGGACGAGGAGCGGGAGGATATGGAGGGAGTGCTGGATGAGGGCCGGCAGCCGCGGATCCAGGATCGTCCCCATTGTGCACTCTGTCTGTCCCTGCTTCTCTGGAAACATTACGGGGCGGCCGTTTCCGTGGAACAAGGTCAGGAAATCTGGATATCGTTTCCTGCCTGCTGATCGTGTGGTCATGAGCGATGGACATTAAAAGACCGATGCTTCCGATTCTTGGTGCCGAGGCGGTCCCGCAGGTCCAGTCCCCGGTTTCGGACCGGAAACGGCAGCCCGTCCCCTACCGGCAGCGGGAGAAAAAGAAGCCCTTTCCCTCCCCGGAGCGGGAAGAGCGGGAGGAAAAGGCCGCCCATGGACAGGACGAAGAGGATGCGTCCCCGGAGTCCGGACGGAAAGGGCAGGCCATCGAAACCGTGGTTGACGGCGGCAGTGCCGCGGAAGACGAACGGATCCAGGGAAGCCGCCTGGACGTGCTTGCCTGACGGAACGGATGGGAGCCGACATGCTTGCGATGACGACACGGGAGTTTCTGCTGCTGCAGCTTGGCATGGATGTTGCCCTTGCGCTGCTCGTTCTTTTCCTCCTCTGGCAGGTCCGCAGGGCCATGAGCCGGAAAAACGTTCTCCCCGGGGAAAAAGAGATGCAGGACCTTCGGCAGCTCGTCGAGGATTCCCGCAGCGCGACCGACCATTTTTTGACGGCCGTCCAGGAGAGCCGGGATACGCTCAAGGAGCTGGCCCGTGCCCTGGATGAGCGGGAAAAAAGAATCCGCGAGCTCCTGACCCTGTGCCCGGAAGCCCCGGAACGGAAGGAACCGGAGGCCGACCCTCCCCCGGCGGGGGATCCAAGGGCCGCACAGGTTCTGGCCCTGGCCGCCCGCGGTCTCTCGGAGCGTGAGATCGCAAGGCACACCGGCATCCCGGACGGGGAAGTCAACCTCATCCTGAATCTGACCGGGAAGAGGTAACGTCGGCCGGAGCAGGGCGGAGCCACCCCCATGAAACTCATATCCCTTTCCGATCCCTCAACGCATCCTCTTTCTCCGACGAATCGAACGCGGGCGGGCAGCCTGCCCCCGCTCTCCGTCGGCGAGCGCGTGGAAGCGATGGTTCTTGAAGTCCGCGAGGGGGGGCTCCTCCTTCTGGATCTTGGAGACACCCGGGTTCTGGCGGAGACGAAGCAACCCCTGGGCGAGGGTGCGCGGTTCGCCGCCCGGGTCGTCCGGAACTCCCCGCAGATCGTCCTCCAGGTTCTGGCGGACGACCAGCCGGGCGTACAGGGTCGGCTCCCGGAATCTCTCAGCATCTTCCGCAGCAGGCCCGGTCTCCTGGGTGACATGTTCCGGCAGTTGTCCGCCCTGGTCGAGTCGATGGCGGAAACCCTCCCGGCAGATCGTTTCCCCCTGGTGGCGGCCGAGCGGAACAGCCTGCAGGGTCTCCTGTCATCGCTGATCTTCTCCGGCTCCGGGAAGCAGGCCTCGGACGGCGTTGACGGAAGCCCGGCGAAACAGGCGGCGCCTGCCGACGGTGACAGGAATCCCGACGCCCGTTTGGCCGAGGGAAACGCCCCGGTGAAAACCTCTCCGGGCACGCTCAGGGAATCGCTCCTCCGTCTGGCCGAGGCGGCCGAGCGGGAACTGGCGACGATGGATGCAGGTGCTCCCGGCCGGAAAGACCTGGAGCAGGCGGCATCTACTGCCCGGTCGGCCCTGGAGACCCTGGACGTCCACCGGGATGTCAATATTTTGTCGCGCCGGGAAGGGGGACCGTTTGTAGTCCAGGTGCCCGCAGCGTTCCCCGGCGGGATCCGGGTCCAGGACCTGTTCATCTATCCCGAGGGGGGGCAGGACGGGGAAGACGGTTCAGCGGAGGAGTCCTTTCGGGTGGTCCTTTGCCTCAACATGGAAGCGCTCGGGGACATCCTGGTGGATGCCCGGCTGTCCGGGGGGCGAATGAGCGGAGCTCTGCGCTGCGGAACGGAAGAGGTCAGGCAGTTTCTTCAGTCCGGCATGGACGAACTCAAGGAACGCCTGGCGGCCGCCGGTTTCCCCGAGGCCGGGATTGTCTGCCTGGCCGACCACGACATCAACCGGACCATCCAGGAAAAAAAACTGTCCCTGCCTCTTTTCCAGAGGGACGCGGTCAATGTTTACGCCTGACCTCCTGCGAGCGGCAACGGGCCGGTTTTGGAAACGGGCGGGCAACCGCCGCGGAAGGATCCTATGAATCAGGAACGCCCCGGCCATAAGAAGGAAAAGACCCCCCTTGCGGCGGCGCTGAAATACGACGGGAAGCCGGATTCGGCGCCCCGGATAACCGCAAAGGGGCGCGGCGAGGTGGCAAGCCGGATCATCGAAAAGGCGCGCCTTCACGGGGTCCCGGTGAAGGAGGACTCCGCCCTGGTCGAGTTCCTCTACCGCCTGGACGTCGATCAGGAAATCCCCGTCGAACTCTACCGGGCCATCGCGGAGATCCTGGCCTTCGTGTACTCCCTGGACGAGCGCAAGCGCGAATTGCGGTAGCGAAGCACCCCCCCCCTCTCTCTCCTGCAATCCCCCTTCAGGCATGCTCCTTGCTTCATGAATGGGCATCAATCGGTGAGGAAAAGAAAGCATGGCACTCGATGTCCGTGATATCGCCGCGGCGGCAACCCGCAGCATCCAGCAGCTCGAGATGGTCACCCAGAACATCGCCCACGCCAACACACCGGGATTCAAGGCGATTCACCTGAGTTACGCGCTCCAGTCGGACCCGGTCTCCGGGACGACGGACCCGGGATTGGAATATGCTCCGTACGGGCTGACCGATTTCTCTCCCGGAACGCTCCAGAGAACCGGCGGCGCGCTCGATGTCGCCATCGAGGGGGACGGATTCCTGGCGGTCGAGACCAAGCAGGGGACGGCCTATATACGGGGAGGCAGTCTCCATATCAACAAGAACAGCGAACTGGTCACTTCTACGGGAGAGCGGGTTCTCGGCACCTCGGGGCCCATCACGATTGACGGCAATGATGTCCAGATCGGTCAGGACGGGACGATATCCGTCACCGAACCCGGTGGGGACGGGACGATATCCACCAATGTCGGCCAGCTGAAGGTGGTGACCTTCGATCGGCCCCAGAACCTCAAGAAACAGGGTGACAATCAATACATCGATCCGGGAACCGCCGGGATGACTGTCATGACGGATCCCCGGGTCCAGGGGCAGACCCTGGAAATGTCCAACGTGAACGCCATCAAGGAAATGGTGGCCATGATCGAACTGCAGCGCTCGTTTGAAACCTATCAGAAAATCATCAGGACGATGACAGACCAGGATAAGCAGTCCACTTCCCAGATCGGGAGAGTGGTCTAAGGAAAAGGAGAAAGTACATGATTCGTTCCCTGTGGATCGCCGCCACCGGCATGCGGGCCCAGCAGCTGGAGCAGGATGTAATCGCCAACAATCTGGCCAACATAAACACAACCGGTTTCAAGAAGTCCCGCATCGACTTCCAGGACCTGATGTACCAGGTGTCGTCCCAGTCGGGATCGGAGACCTCGGCGGGGGTGCAGCTGCCCTCGGGCATCCAGGTCGGGCTGGGCGTCAAGGTTGTCTCGGTGTCCAAGAACTTCAGCCAGGGCGACTACCAGCAGACGGGCAATTCCTTCGACTGGGCCATCGAGGGGAGCGGCTTTTTCCAGCTCGATAACAACGGCACCACGGTCTATACCCGGGGCGGGAATTTTAAACTCGACAAGGACGGTTACCTCTGCAATCCTGAAGGGTTGAGGCTTATTCCGAACGTCCAGGTGCCGTCGACCGCCGTCAGTTTCACCATCGACAGCGGCGGGACATGGTCCTATTCGGACAGCACGGGGGCATCGACGACGGGAGGGCGGATCGAACTCGCCCGGTTCATCAATCCCGCGGGGCTCACCGCCATGGGCCGCAACCTCTTCACCACGTCCAACAGCTCGGGGGACGCCATCGTCACCAATCCCGGAGAAGAGGGGTGCGGAACGATCACGCAGCAGTACCTGGAAATGTCGAACGTCAACGTCATCGACGAGATGGTGAAGATGATCGCCGGGCAGCGGGCCTACGAGATCAACTCCAAGGCCATCCAGACGGCGGACGACATGCTGCAGGTCGCCAACAACATCAAGCAGTAGGGATCGACATGAAACACCATACGATACTTTTTCCGGCCGCATTCGTTGCCGCAGTAGTCTTCATTCTGGTGAACGCAGGGCCGCTCCATGCGGCCTTGCAGACGGTCCGGATCAGTGCCGGACAGATCCAGGAAGCCGTCCATCGCGCCGCGATGAGCCAGAACCCATCGCCTCAGGGGACCGTCCGGGTAATCTTTTCCAGCCCCGCCCAGGAGATGCGGGTACAGGGGGAAAAAATTTCCCAGGAAGTAGTCCCCGTACAGGGAAATCCGTTCCTCGGCCACGGACAGTATGCCGTCCGGATCTACGATCGGGGGGTTTTCCTGGCGGAGCAGAGGGTGTCGGTCGTGATCGAAACCCAGCGGGACGTCGTCATGAGTGCCCGTTCACTCAGTAGAAACAGCCGGCTTGCCCCCGGGGACATCCAGGTGGTGAAGCGATGGGTCCGGCGCATCCCGACCCAGGCGGTCACGGATGCCGATGGCGCCGTCGGCAAGATGCTGAGGGTCAACGTGGCCCCGCACACCGAGATTACCCAGCCGATGCTTCGCGAGATTCCGGTCGTACGCAAAGGAGCGCCGGTCCGGATTTTGTACGAAAGCGGCCCGATGCGCATTGTGACCCTCGGTGTGAGCGAGGAGGACGGGCAGGACGGAGGCACCGTCCGGGTGAGGAACACCTCCTCCCGGAAGATCCTCCATGCGCGCGTCATCGGGGATTCCACGGTTCAACTGGTTTTTTAGGAGGTTCTCCATGCGGTTTCTTCCAGGACGTCGGACGAAGGGATGCCTGCTGGCCGGAGTTTTCTGCGTGCTGATCCTGACGGGCTGTTCGCTCATAAACAAGCCGGACGCGATCCTGTCGGAACCCATTCCGACGCCGGTTCACACCGTGACGCGGCCCGCACAGCCCGCGTCGCCGGGGTCGATCTGGCCCGGGGCCAACAGCCACAACATGCTTTTCACGGACAAGAAGGCCGGTTACGTGAACGACATCGTGACCATCGTTGTGGAAGAATCCGCCACCGGCGCAAACAAGGGCACAACCAACACGTCACGGGACGGCAAGGCCGAATTCGGGGCCAGCGCCCTCCTGGGGATCGAGACCTCCATTCTCAAGAAGAATGCGAACATGGGGGAGTCCATCTCCGTCGGCGGCACCAGCTCCAATACGATGAAGGGGACGGGCGACACGTCCCGCGGCGGGAGCCTCCAGGCCCGGATCACGGCCCGGGTCGTCAAGGTGTATGAGAACGGCAACCTCTACATTGAGGGAAGAAGGATGATGGCGGTCAACGCGGAAGACCAGTACCTGGTGCTGAGCGGCATCATCCGGCCCGAGGACATCACGTCGGACAACACCATATCCTCCAAATACATTGCCGATGCAAAGATCGTCTACACAGGGCGGGGCGTCGTGGACGAGAAGATGCGTCCGGGCTGGCTGAGCAGGACCCTGGATTATGTCTGGCCCTTCTGACAGGAGAAAGACCATGCTGGATCATAGAAAATGGAAATGGATCGGCGCCCTCGTCCTTCTGGCGGTTCTTTTTCTTCCTGCTGCGGGATCGGCCGCCCGTCTCAAGGACATCGCGGCAATCGGCGGCGTGAGGGAGAACCAGCTCTTCGGTTACGGCCTGGTGGTCGGACTCATGGGAACGGGGGACGACGTGAAGAACGGCTTCACCCGGGACACGATCGCCAACCTGCTGAGCCGCCAGGGGCTGGCCATGCGGGACAAGACGGCCACCCTGAAGGCGAAGAACGTCGCCGCCGTCATGGTGACGGCCAACCTGCCCCGATTTGCCAAAACGGGAAGCCGGATGGACGTAACGGTTTCGTCTCTCGGCGACGCCACCAGCCTGCAGGGAGGAACCCTGCTCATGACTCCCCTGAAGGGAGCCGACGGGGAGGTCTACGGCGTGGCCCAGGGCGCTGTGGCCATCGGTGGATTCAGTGCATCGGGGGGAGGCGCTTCGGCCGTCAAGAACCAGACCAACGTCGGGATCATCTCCAACGGGGCTTTTGTGGAGAAGGAGGTCCGCTTCGATTTCGAGCGCTCGAAAATGCTGACCGTGAATCTGTACCAGCCGGATTTCACGACGGTCAGCCGCGTAGCCGCGGCCCTGAACAGGGCCATCAGCGGGGTTGATGCGAAACTCAAGGACGCCTCCACCGTCGTGATCCAGGTCCCCGCTCCCTTTGCCGGAAGCGTTGTGGGACTGGCCACGGCCATCGAGAACATCGAGGTGAACGTCGATACGCCGGCGGTGGTTGTGCTGAACGAGAAAACCGGCACCGTCGTCATGGGCGAAAACGTACGGATTTCCACGGTGGCGGTGGCCCATGGAAATCTGAGCATCCAGATCAAGGAGACCCCCGTCATTTCCCAGCCGCTCCCGTTCGCGCCGCAGCCCGGGCAGGGCACCAAACCGTTCGTGAACAGGAAGGACGGTACGATCGTTGCGCCGGGCGGGCAGACCGTCGTGGCGAAGGACACAACCATCGGCGTAACCGAGGAGAAAAACCAGTTGATGCTGGTGCCGAAGGCCGTCACCATTCAGGAGATGGTCCAGGCCCTCAATGCAATCGGCGTCACGCCGCGGGACCTGATTACGATTCTCCAGGCCATCAAGGCCGCCGGGGCGCTCCAGGCGGAGCTGAAGCTCATCTGATCGGGAAGGAAGCGGGACCATGGACAAGATAACGGGAGCCTCCCTTCAGACCACCGGGAATACGGGCGGGAAGACCGGAGCCACGGCGGCGGATGCCGCGGCGGCCGCACGCGACAAGAAGCTTCGCAAGGCCTGCGCGGATTTTGAAGCCGTTATGACGTACCAGATGCTCAAATCCATGCGCAAAACGGTTCCTTCCCTGAGCCCCCTCAGCAAGTTCCCGGGAAAAGAAACATATGATATGATGATGGACCAGAAGGTGGCGGAAGAGCTTTCCCGGCGGGGAAACGGATTGGGAATCCAGGACCTACTCTACCGGCAGCTCAAGGGGAAACCCACTCCCTGAGGGGGAGGCA
>PHBD01000087.1 GCA_002841865.1 Deltaproteobacteria bacterium HGW-Deltaproteobacteria-19 | reverse complement strand
CAGCAAATCGTCGGCGGTGTTGCCTTTGTTGATCACCTGCCGCATTTTGTCCGTTCCCGCCTCCGGCGCCAGGGTGAAACTGGTTTTGCGGGTGCGCCTGATTTCTTCAATCAGCGTCGCGCTCAGCGACTCGACCCGCAAAGATGGCAGGGCGAGGGCGACCCGTTCCGTGTAATGCTTTTGCATCAGGTTTTGAATCAGAGGCTCAATGCAGCTGTAGTCTCCGGAACTGAGCGACAGAAGGGATACTTCGTCATGACCCGTCGACTTCAGGGCCTGGTCGGCCATGTCCGCAATCAACTGCGCGTTTCTCTCGCGGTAAGGACGCCAGAGCATGCCCGCCTGACAAAACCGGCAGCCCCGGGTACAGCCCCGGGCGATTTCCAGGACGATGCGGTCATGGACGGTCTGCATGAGCGGTACGACCGGCGCAACGGGATGAGGCCAGGCGTTGAGATCAATCGCTTTTCGTTTTTTAATGACGGTATTTTTGCCGTGCAATCGAGGGACGTAAATGCCGTCAATGCCCGCGAGCCTGGCAAGCAGGGCGTCTCTGGGGATATTTTGTTTTTTGCCTTCGGCTATGGCGGCTGTAATTTCCGCAACCACTTCTTCTCCTTCGCCGATGACAAAGGCATCGATGAAAGCGGCAAGCGGCGCGGGGTTAAAAGCGCAGGGGCCGCCCGCGATGATCAGCGGGTGATGGTTGAGGCGTTCAGCGGACTTAAGCGGGATTTCTCCCATCTCCAGCATATTGAGCATATTGGTGTAGGATAATTCATACTGCAGCGAAAAGCCGATGATGTCGAAACCGGCCATAGGAGCGGCGGATTCCAGCGATGTCAGGGGGAGATGGCGCAGGCGTAATTGCTGCTCCCGATCCGGCCAGGGCGCAAAACATCGTTCGGCGGCTACGCCGGGGAGCGCGTTTAAAACGGCATAGAGGATCTGCAATCCCAGGTGGGACATCCCCACTTCATACGTATCGGGAAAGGCCAGCAAAAAGCGCACATCGGGCTTTGCCTTGTGGAT
>PHBD01000019.1 GCA_002841865.1 Deltaproteobacteria bacterium HGW-Deltaproteobacteria-19 | reverse complement strand
AGACCATCCGGGAGGTGATCGGCAGCGTCGTCAACATCACTTCCCTGCCCCTGGTGATCGACTCTTCCCGCGTGGAGACCATCGAGGCAGCCCTCCGCCTCTACCCCGGTCGGGCCCTCATCAACTCCATCTCGGGGGAGCGGGACAAACTGGAGCGCCTCCTGCCCCTGGCCGCCCGCTACGGCGCCATGTTCATCCTCCTGCCCCTGAAGGGCCGCGAGGTTCCGGAAACCTTCGAGGAGCGGCGGGAGATCGTCCGGGAGGTCCTGCGGGAGGCCCGGCGGCACGGACTGACGAAGGAAGACGCCGTCGTGGACGCCCTGGTGATGACCGCCGCCTCCCGGCCGGCGGCTCCGCGGGAGACCCTGCGGACCGTGGAGTGGTGTGCCCGCAGCCTTCACTGCCGGACCATCGTGGGCCTCTCCAATGTATCCTTCGGCCTGCCCGAGCGGCGCTGGATCAACGGCGCCTTCCTGGCCATGGCCCAGGCGCTGGGACTGACGATGGCCATTGCCAACCCGGCGCAGGAAGAACTGATGAGCCTGAAGATGGCCGGCGACGTGCTCCTGGCGAAGGACAGGAACGCCGCCGCCTACGTCCGCCGCTTCTCCGCGGTCCGGAAGGAACCGGAGCCGGCTGCCGCGTTAGATCCCGCCCGGCGGGTTTCCCAGGCCATTCTCGAGGGAGACCGGGACGGCGTTGTCGCCCGCGTCGAGGAGGCCCTGGCATCCGGAGTCGGCGTTTCCCGGCTGGTGGAGGACACGATGATCCCGGCGGTCGTCCGGGTGGGGGCTCTCTACGAGCAGAAGCGCTATTTTCTGCCCCAGCTCATCGCCGGGGCGGAGGCCATGCAGCGGGCCATGGAGCACCTGGAGCCGCGGCTGCGGGGAGATGCAGCCCGGGCATCCCGGGGGTCGATCGTCCTGGCCACGGTGGAAGGGGATATCCACGACATCGGGAAGAACATCATCTCCCTGATGCTCCGTAATGCCGGCTGGCGGGTGATGGACCTGGGGAAGGACGTGAGTGCCGCGCGGATCGTCACGGCCATGGATGAAGTGAAACCCCGGGCCGTGGGCCTCTCGGCTCTGATGACAACGACCATGGTCCATATGAAAGAGGTGATCGGCCTGGCCCGGGACCGGGGTTTCCGGACGCCATTCCTCGTCGGCGGCGCTGTGGTTACCCGGGAATACGCCGATTCGATCGGGGCCGTATACGGAAAGGACGGCGTGGAGGCCGTACGGGTCCTGGAGGCCCTGCCGCCACCGGAGGATTCCTGACGCCATGACGAACATCCGCCTCCCCTCCCGGCAAAGGAACATCCGGATTCCCATCCTGATGTCGGCGGCCCTCCATGTCGCCGTGGTGGCGACGCTGGTGCTGATCGCTGCCGAACCCAGCCTGCCGAGGCTCCTGAAGGCGGAAGTTCCGGCCCTGAGCGTCTCCTGGATCTCTGTAGTGCCCGCCGGAAATGAGACCCCTGCGGTGCACGCCGAAGGGAAGGCTGCACCCGTTCCCGAATCACCGGTGCCGGCTCCACGGGCCGTAATCCCGGAGAAACCGGTGGAGAAGGAAGCGGGGCGGGAGGCACAGGGTGCAGGGGGCCGGAATGTGTTGCTTGCTGCCACGACATCGACACTGATATCCAGGAGTCCGGGACAGGTCTCCTCCGCATCGGCGGCCCTCCCGTCCCGAGGTGCGACTGCCGGTGAGGTCATGACGGCGGCGCTTCCCCGCTACCGGAGCAATGCCAGGCCTTCCTACCCACTGGCGGCCCGCCTTCGCGGCTATGAGGGAGTGGTGCTGCTCTCTGTGGAAGTATCCGCCGAAGGCCGGGTGGGTGACCTCAAGGTGAAACGGTCGTCGGGATACGATGTCCTGGACCGGTCCGCCCTGGAGGCCGTCCGGACCTGGACGTTCGAGCCGGCCCGCCGGATGGGCCGGCCGGTCCGGATACAGGTGGATGTGCCGGTGAAATTCCTCCTCCGCAGCGAGGAGTCTTTATCCTGAATATCGACTTAAGGAGGACCCATAAGAAATGGACCTGTCTGCAAACCGGGATCGTCTTGCGGAGCTGATTCTCCGCCGTTCCTTTCAATACCGCGAGGATCCGCCGTTTACCCTGGCCTCCGGGAAAACGAGTTTCTTCTACTTCAACTGCAAGCCGGTTACCCTCGATCCCGAGGGAATGAACCTGATCGGCCGCGTCCTCTTCGGGATGATCCGCGGGACCGGTGTCACCGCCGCCGGCGGCCTGACCCTGGGGGCGGATCCCCTGGCGAATGCGCTGTCGGTGATCTCCTTCCAGGAGGGGGAGCCGATCAAGTCGTTCATCGTCCGGAAGGACGTGAAGGCCCACGGGACGAAGAGCGCCGTCGAAGGGAACGTGGCGAAGGGGGAGCACGTGGTTGTCCTCGACGACGTGATCACAACGGGCGGATCGACGATTACGGCCATCGAGAAGGCCCGCGAGGCGGGCCTCATCGTGGATCGCGTCATTGCCCTCATCGACCGGGAGGAAGGCGGGCGCGAAAACATCCTGGCCCTGGTCGGCCGTGTCGATGCCGTCTTTACCCGAACGGAGATCATGGAGCGGTACAGAAAGATCTGAAGCCGGCTGCTTTCCGGGGAGCAGGCACGGTGCGGGCTCCATGGCTGAAAGCAATGAAAAAATCAGCGAAAACCGAGAAGACCGATTCGAAGACCCGGCAGGGCGAACAGAGGTACCGCCGGATCTTTGAAGCGCTCAGCAAATCGGAGCAGGAGAAGTCGGTCATCCTCGACGCCATGACGGAGCTTGTCCTGTATCTCGATACGGACATGAAGGTCATCTGGGCCAACAAGGCCATGCATGATGCCTTCAGCCTGGTGCCGGGCCAATTGACCGGGAAACACTGTTATCGGGCGCTTCATAACAGAAGCAAGCCCTGCAGCATATGCCCGGCGGAAAAAACGCTCGAATCCGGCAAGCCCCAGGAAGTCGTGGATTTCTCATCCTACGAGAAAAACTGGGTGCTGCGCAGCTATCCCGTCCGGAATGAAAAAGGCGCTCTTACCGGTATCGTCGAAATCGTCACGGACACCACGGAGCGAAGACGCGCCGAGGAGGCGATGCGGCAATCGGAGCAGAAGTACCGGGAGCTTTTTGAAAACGCAAGCGACATCATTTTCATTCTGGATCTGGACGGCAGGATCCTCTCCTGCAATGCCTCCGTCTCCAGGACATACGGCTACGAAAGAGAGCAGCTCCTGGGGCGGAATCTGGAGGCCCTTCTGGATCGGGACTACCTCCCCGTTGTCCGGGAACTCATCCGGAAGAAGCGGGACGGTCTGCAGGTCACGAATCCCCTGGAATTTCTCACCTACACGAAGGACGGCAAGGCTGTCTGGCTGGAGGTGAATGCCCAGATCGTGAAGGAAAACGGCAGGCAGGTATCGATCCACGGCATCGCCCGCAACATCACCGAACGCAAGATGATGGAGGAGGCCCTGAAAAAGAGGGAGAGGGAGCTGGAGGAACAATCCCGCAACCTGGAAGATGCCAATACGGCCCTGAAGGTTCTGCTCAAGCGCCGGGAAGAGGACAAGGCGGAACTGGAGGAGAAGGTCACCTTCAACATGAGGGCGCTGATCCTGCCGTACATCGAGAACCTGAAGATCACCCATCTTGACAGCCACCAGAGTAACCAGCTGAAAATCCTGGAGAGAAACACGAACGAGATCGTGTCCCCGTTCCTGCGCACCCTCTCGTCGAAGTACCCCAATCTCACCCCGATGGAAATCAAGGTGATCAATTTCATCAAGGAAGGGCGTACGACGAAGGAAATGGCGGTGCTCCTCCATGCGTCCGCCCGAACCGTAGAAGTCCACCGCGACAACATCCGGAAAAAAATCGGCCTGAAAAACCGGAAGGCCAACTTGCGGTCTCACCTCCTGTCCCTGTAATCGGCGGCGGTCCAAGCCTTGTAATACGTATTTTAGCTACGTATAGAATACGTAATATTTCCGGATTGCCCTGTTCCTGAATCAATGATCTTGTATCCGCATGGGATTCCCCGGGATAGCCCCGGGCGTAATGACGGGCAGGGCTTCTCCGTCTCCGGGACGTCGGATTCACAAGCCTGATTGTCGACGAGTTGAGTGAAAATCAACGTGAACGGTCTGCTCTTGACGAGACCCCGGTCAATGGAGAGGAAAGCAAAGACTCGGGTCAGCCGGGCAGGCATATTGAGGAGGAGAGGGAGTGGCACCTGAAGGGAGATCATCGGGCATGGAAACCATCGCCGTGGATATCGACGGCAAGGTTTGCGCGACATATCAGGGGTTGGCAGGGACCTTTGCCGGTTTCACGGATTGCTGTACCCGGAAACAGGTGCTTCCAGGTTTCCACCAGAAGGACCTGATTGTAGGAGCCGAACGGAAAGGACGGCGATTGGTACTGCTGCTGTCCGGAGGACGCCCCGCGGCAGAACTGATCGAGATGATGGAAGCGGCATTGCACAACATGATGGCCTTTCCCGGTACCGGGGGAGAGGCGGAATGGGTCGTCGAAGTCAGATCCGAAAAATGAAAAAAGGGGGAAGGAGGGGACGATGGCTCTAAAAACGGCAGAGGAGTATCTGAACAGCATCAGAAAGATGAAGCCCCGTGTGTATTGCGGGGGGAAATGGGTAACGAATCTGCTGGACAATCCGGTCACACGCTCCATGGTTATGGCCAACTCCGCTATGTACGGGCTGGCCGAGGACGAGAAAAACAGGGAAGTCATGGTGGCGAAGTCCCACCTGACGGGAGAGCCGATCAACCGCAACCTCAATGTAGCACGGAATATTCACGATCTGGACATGCGGCAGGAGATGGCCCTTCTCACCAGCCAGACGGTGGGGACCTGCAACTACCGCTGTGTCGGCTGCGACGCCCTTAACAGTGTGGCCGCCACGACCTGGGAAATGGACCAGGTCCTGGGGACGAAGTATGAGGAAAATTTCAACAAATGGCTGGCCTTTGCCCAGGCCAACGACCTGGCCGTGTCGGGTGCCATCACCGACGCCAAAGGGGACCGGAAGAAACGCCCCTCCCAGCAGGATGATATCGACACTTTCGTCCACCTCGTCGAGAAACGGGACGACGGGATTGTGGTGCGGGGGATCAAGGTCAGCCAGAGCGGCGCCATCGGCTCCCATGAAACCCTGGTGCTTCCCGGCGGCGCCCTGAAGGAAGGGGAGGAAAAATTCGCCCTGGCCTTTGCCGTCCAGAACAGTGTCCCGGGTCTGTCCTACATCTGCCAGTACAACGCCTATTCCGCGGAGCGCGAAATGTTCGGCGACGATGAAGCGGAACTCGGGAACCCGATCTACGGTCAGCGGGAAACATCGACGATGGTGTTCGACAACGTGTTCATTCCCTGGGAACGTGTGTTTCTCTGCGGCGAGACCAAGTACTGCGGGAAAATGGTCACCCGGTTCGCCAAGGCCCACCGCATGAACTGCGGCGGGGCCTGCAAGGTGGGGTTCGCCGACCTGATCATCGGAGGCACCATGCTGGCCGCCGAATACATCGGCGTGGAAAAGGTCCCCCACATCCAGGAGAAGATCATCGACATGGTCCGTTTCAGCGAGACCTCCCACGCCTGCGCCATCGCAGCCGCCATGAGAGGCCGTGAGGAACCGAAAGGCTCCGGCGTCTTTCTGCCGGACGATCTCTTCGGCAACGCCGCCAAGCTGAACATCGCCCACGGATTCTGGGAAATCATCAAGAACGCGGGGGACATCGGCGGCGGCCTGGTGGTGACCATGCCGAGGCTGAAGGATCTGGAAGACCCGGAGGTCGGCCCCATGCTGAAGAAGGCCTTCGGGGCCGCGGCCCCGGCGGACAAGCGGATGAAGGTCGCCAAGTTCCTCCAGCACTGGTCGGCGGGCCTTCATGGGCCCGGGACCTGGCATGGAGCCGGCGCTCCCCAGACCCAGCGGTTCATGTTCACCGTTCTGACGGATTTCGACGCGAAGAAGAAGATGGCAAAGAAAATCATGGGGATGAAGGACTGATCCTCCATTGGCTCGAATGGAAAGGCAGGGCGGCCGCGCCCTGCCTTTCTTTTTTGGGTAGCGGACCAACGGTAAGCGCCGCCGGGAAGGCCCTTGATGCGGTTCTCGTCACGGATCGCGACGCTGCCGCCATCGACCGTGAGAAAAGCGTGCGTGAAAGCATCGTGGCCCTGGTGGGCCGCGTCGACGCCGTCTTCACCCGGACGGGGATCATGAAACGATATAAAAAAGAGCTTGCATGAGCCTCGCAGGTGATCTATGATCGCCGCTTAAAAAATCACAAGTGTTTAATATTCTTGGGTAATGCTCGATAGGCCCGCTTGGCGGGCTTTTCCTTTTCCCGGTGACGGAAAGAGAAGGATTCGAAAAAGCAGGGTGGAGCCCGGGAATCAAGGTGGGTTGTTTCATGAACAGAAAGAAACGGATTGTTCTCCTGGCGGCGCTGTTCCTCCTTACATCCGCCGCCGCGGCGTATGCCCTGCGGGGGGAGATCGTGGAGGTGGCCCTGTACCGGAGCGCAAGGATGGTCAACGGCGTTCCGGCGGGTTGGAAGATCATGCGCCATTCCGGAACGCCGGTCATCCGGCTCGAGAAGTTCGGAGATGCCTACTATGTGCGCCTGGCAAGTGATTCCCGGTCTGGTTTCGGGCTCGAAAAGGAGGTCAGCGTCGATCTCAAGGAATATCCGTACCTGAACTGGACCTGGACGGCGACGAGGCTGCCCCGGGGCGGCGACGTCCGGAAGTCCGCCACCGACGACCAGGCGCTCCAGATCTATGTTGTCCTGCCGTCGACCGGCTTCCCGGAGACGTTGAACTACCCGATCCTGACCTACGTCTGGGACAACGAGGCGCCGAAGGGGTTGATCACCAAAAGTCCAAAGCCCCTCATGAAGAAGATTCGGTACGTCGTCGTCCGCAACAAGACGGACCGCCTCGGCACCTGGTACACGGAAAAGCGAAATGTGTACGAAGACTTCCGGAAGGTATTCCGGGATGTCGACGGGGGCGAGCCCAGGGGCGCAACCCACGGACTTCGCTTCTACATCAATTCACAGAACACCAAAAGCCAGGCGGAAGGCTACATCGGCGAGGTTTACTTCAGCAAGTCCTGACACTCCGAACGTGCCCGTTTTCTCTCTCCGGAAAATCAGACGGGTGTTCGCATACGAAAAGCCCGTCTGCCTCATCGCGACTTTCTTAATCCCCTGCCTCCATGCGGATCCGGTTTACCGTCCGGTGTGCCTGCCGGATCGGTTCCGGAAGGCGATAGCCCCGGCAGCAGGAGAGGGCGATCTCGACGGCCTTCTCCAGCCCGATCCGATGCCCCGGGGAGATAAAGACGGGCTTGACCCGGTCCCGGGTCCGTACTGCGGTTCCGACAGCAGTTCCGTCCGCCAGGAGATCCGTCCTGCTTCCCTTTTCCATGCCGACGTTGCCATGAGTTCCGTAGAGCCGCGTCTTGGCGCATCCGATCGTTGGCACGTCGAGGAACAACCCCAGGTGGGAGGCGAGGCCGATGCCCCGGGGGTGGGCGATTCCCTGGCCGTCGAAGAGGACTGCATCGGGAACACGCCGGAGTTGCCTGAAGGCCTTCAGAACCACGGGGCCCTCGCGAAAGCTCAGAAGGCCCGGAATATAGGGGAACGCAGACCGGTCCTCGGCGGATGCCTCTTCGAGCAGTTCCAGGGACGGATAGGCGAAAATGACGACCGCGGCGAAGAAGCGGTCGCTCCCCCGGGCGTAGGAGACGTCGGAACCGGCTATCGTTTGCAGGGATGAAGGAAAAGACCGGTCGTCCAGGATCAGCCGCTCCCGCAGTTTCTCCTGGAGGCTGGCAGCGTCCCGGTAGGATAGGTTCCAGGGATGGAGGCTATGGACCCTCATCGGGCTTTTCCATGTAGTTCGCCAGGATGCTCTCCGCCTTGGCCACGTCGGCCCGGATCTGTGTCACCAGCGCCTCGGGACCGTCGAACTTCATCTCCGGCCGGAGCCGGTCGATGAAGAGAATCTCCAGCGCTTCCCCGTACAGGTCGCCCCGGAAATCGAGGATGAAGACCTCCACGGACAACTCCGCGTCACCGAAGGTAGGGTTGTATCCGATGTTGAGGACCGACTTCATGGAGCGACCGTCCATCTTTGCGATGGCGGCGTAGACGCCCCGGGCCGGCAGGAGTTCCTTTTCGGGGCGGACGTTCGCTGTCGGAAAACCCAGTCCCGTTCCCCGGCGATGGCCATGGACGACCCGGCCGACCACATTGTAGGGGCGGCCGAGGAGGTGTCGGGCCGCCCGGACGTCACCGTCGAAAATGGCGTTCCGGATCCGGGTGCTGCTGATGACGTCACCGCTTTCGGATACAGCCCCGAGGGCCTCCACGGCGAACCCCAGGGTCCTTCCCCAACGGGTGAGGAAGGCCTCGTTTCCTTCCTTGCCGCGGCCGAAGCGATAATCGTGGCCGATGAAGAGTTTCCGGATGCGGAGCCTCTTCCAGAGGACGTCCCGGACGAAGGCCTCGGCGGACAGGGCCGCGAAGTCCAGGTTGAAGGGGATCATAAGGAGGGCGTCGACCCCCGTGGCGGCAATCTCCCGGATCTTTTCCTCAGGGGTTGTGATCAGGTAGAACGGCCGGCGGTCGGCTCGGAGGACACTTTTCGGATGCGGTTCGAAGGTGATGACCAGGACGGGCGCCCCGACCGGTCGGGCCTCTTCGATCAGGCGGCGGAAAATGGCCCGGTGTCCCCGGTGCACGCCATCGAAGTTGCCGATGGTGACGAAAGCCCCCTCCAACTCCCGGGGGATTTCCTCCAGACTGCGGATGACCTCCATGTTTTCCCTTTCCGCTGGCCGACCCCGTCCGATGCTGTGTAAATCCGCCACTGGCGCGGCCCGGGCGGATCATTTTTCTTGACAGGGGATTGGCGATTCGTGTAGAAAAAAACGCTCTTTTGAAATGCACCAGCCTTTTTGCCGAAGTGGCGGAATTTGGTAGACGCGCTAGGTTCAGGGTCTAGTGGGCGTATGCCTGTCCGGGTTCAAATCCCGGCTTCGGCACCATATATACAGACGGGGGTACTCTGTCAAGCAGAGCGCCCCCGTTTCTGTTTTGCCCGCCCCATGGCGTAGACGGCCGTCTCGCAATCCGGCGGGAGTCTTTCTCCTTATCCCCAGAGGATCAGGCCCGTCTCCTGAAGCGTCGCCAGTTGCGGGTGGAACGGAAGAACCCGGATGCCGTAGGAGTAGGTCCCGTTCGCCCGAACCGTATACTCGCCGGAGAAGATCAGCACGCCGTCCTTTTCCACGTCCACGATCTTCAGGGTGATCCGTTCCGGCGTCCCGGAGAAACCGTGGCCGTCCCTGGGGCCGATTACCAGCTCCACGTGGATCTCCTCCGGCGCCATCTTTCCCGGTTCGATCCGGACCTGGACGGACAGGGGCTGGTCCACCACGATCGTGTCCCCGTGAATGCCCTCGACAGTCACTTCCTGGAGCTTTAGCGAGGAAAACCGCATGGGAACCTTCCGCTTCCAGTCGACAACCGTACGGGCCAGGGCGAAGCCGCCCGCCGTCAGGTCCTGCTCCCGCCGTGCCGTCGGGAGATACATCCCTTTGTAATACTCGGCCAGCATCCGCTCCGTGTTGAATTTCGGAACCAGGGTCTGCATGGAGTGCTTGATCGTGGTGATCCAGCGCTCCGGAATCCCGGACAGGTCGCGTTCATAAAAAGCGGGAATGACGACTTCTTCCAGGAGATCGTAGAGGTCCCGGCCGTCCTCCTCGTCGGCGTTTGGTCGCTCGTCCACATGCTGCTGTTGCACCACCGGTCCCACTGTCCAGCCGTTTGTCCCGTCGAAGGCCTCACACCACCATCCATCGGAAACGCTCAGGTTCAGAACGCCGTTGGCGGCTACCTTCATGCCGCTCGTACCGCTGGCCTCGTAGGGGCGCCGGGGCGTGTTGAGCCAAAGATCAACTCCCTGGACCAGCATCCGGGCGATGCCGAGGGAGTAGTTTTCGATGAAGAAGATGCGGCCCCGGAACCGGACGTCCCGGCAGATGTCGATGACCCGCTTCACGAGGTTTTTTCCCATGTCGTCGTTGGGATGGGCCTTGCCGGCAAAGATGATGTGCACCGGCCGGGTCGGATGATTGACGATCCGATCCAATCGGTCCAGGTCCGAAATAATCAGGTCCGCCCGCTTGTACGGGGCGAAGCGGCGTGCGAAACCGATCATGAGCGCCGACGGATTCAGCCGGGAAAACAGATCCTCCCGCCAGTTCTTCCAGGTGGGGGATTTCGTGTCTGCGGCGGCGGTGTAGTCGCGGAGAAAATCGAGCATCCGCTGTTTCAGCTCGTGACGGATCCGCCAAAGCTGGATATCGGGGATGTCCTGGACGCGCCGCCAGCGTTCGGGGTCCGTCAGGTGTTTTTCCCAGTCCATTCCCAGATAGGTATCGAAGCATTCCTTCATCCGGGGGGCGATGTAGGACATCACGTGGACGCCGTTGGTGATCTGTCCGATGGGGATGTCCGAATCGTCGAATCCCTTCCAGACGTCCCGCCACATGTGGCGCGCCACCTGCCCGTGAAGGCTGCTCACGGCATTGCTCCGGTGGGACATTTTGAGGGCCAGGATGGTCATGAAGAACGGCCTGTCGTCGCCCCGCTCCTTTCGCCCCAGGTCCCAGAACTGGGCCGATGAAAGGCCGAAGCGCTTCAGGTATCCCCCCAGGTGCGACTCGACGAGATCCCGGGGGAAACGCTCGTTTCCGGCCTCCACGGGGGTGTGGGTCGTAAAGACCGTGCTGCCCCGGACGACCTCCGCCGCTTCTTCGAAGGACAGCCCCTCCCCGCTCATCAGGTCGGCGATCCGCTCGAAGATCAGAAAGGCCGAATGTCCCTCGTTGATGTGGTAGACCCGGGGACGGATGCCGAGTTTCCTGAGGAGGCGAACCCCTCCCGCTCCCAGCAGGATTTCCTGCTCGATCCGCACCCGCGGGTCGGCCCCGTAGAGGCGGGCTGTGATGGAGCGATCCTGGAGGGTGTTTCCCGGGACGTCCGTGTCCAGGAGGTAGAGCGAGACCCGGCCGACTTTGATTTCCCAGATGTTCGCGTAAAGGGTGCGCCCGGGCAGTTCCAGGGAGATCTGGACATCTACGCCCAGTTCGTCCCGGACGATTTCCACGGGCAGGCTTGAGAAATCGTTTTCGGGATACTCGGCGATCTGAATTCCGTTCCGGTCGATGATCTGCCGGAAGTACCCATTTTTGTAAAGAAGCCCGATCCCGACGAGGGGGACGTTCATGTCGCTGGCGGTTTTGAGATGATCCCCCGACAGGGTTCCCAGACCGCCGGAATAAATGGGGAGGCACTCGTGGAGCCCGTATTCGGTTGAAAAATAGGCGACCGGGCTGGACCAGCGGATTCCATTTGTGGCGTATGGGTTGCGGTCGGAGGCCTTCTCCTCCATGTAGTCGTCGAACTGGCCCATGATCTGGCCGTACAGGGCCATGTAACTCGGATTCTCCGCTGCTTCGGCAAGCCGCGTGGTGCTGACCGTTTCCAGCATCCGGACGGGGTTGTTGCCCATTTCCAGCCAGAGCTTCGGATCCAGGGTGGCGAACAGATCCAGTGCCCTGGGATTCCAGGCCCACCATAGATTGTAAGCCAATTCCCGGAGCCGGACGATCGCCTCGGGCAGGTTGGCCACCGCCGCGAAGACCCTGAAGTGAGGCTGGGTGGAGACGGTGCCCGCGAAAACATGCTTCTTCTCTCCCGCATCCGTCGCCGCGATCTTGACGGCCCGCTCAAAGGCCGTTCCCAGGGCCCGATCATAGGCTGCCAGGTACGCCCCGTAAAAGTCCCTCCAACTGGCGTGCAGCGCCAGAAGCCTGGCTCCCCGGCGCATCTGGAGCAACTGCTGCCCCGTCCAGGAGAAGCTCTCCCGGAGCATTTCCTTGAGCTCTTCCTCCACGGCCGCCGGCTCCTGGTTCCGACGGTCCAGGATCCTTACGCCGTCGTAGCCGCCGGTCATCTGCCGGACCCACTGCCCGAAACCGGCCAGATCGGTGGAAACCGTGGGGACGGCGTAGGCTGCACACTCCAGGGGCGTGTATCCCCAAGGCTCGTAATAAGAGGGAAAAACGCCCATGTCGCACCCCTGGAGGGCCTCGTAATATGGAAGGTTGAGGAACCCGTCGTTTCCGTCGAGCGGAGCCGGGACAAAGATGATGTTGACCCGGTTCTCGGGCATGTTCCGGAGGCCCAGGCGCTTGCACGTCTCCAGAACGGGATCCGAGGAGCCGTAAGAAAGGCGATGCGTGGCAATGGGCATGGGACCCGGATCGATCCGGGTGTAGTGAGCCTGCAGGGAGGGAAGCAGGTCCATGTGGCTGCCCATGACAAAGAGGAAGGCCACGGCCGACTGCGCGGCCTCCATCTCCCGCTCCAGGCGCCCCAGGGCTCCCAGGAACACGTCGATTCCCTTGTTGTGGAATTCATAGCGGCCGGAGGTCATGAAAAGACGGGTGTCCGGCGGAAGGTCCCGGTGAAGGAAATTGCCTGCCGCAGCCAGCAGGGCAGCCCGGGAGGCCTCAGCCGGTGCCCGGTCTTCCGTAAGGTCCGGGATATTCTCCATGTCCAGCCCGTTGGGGGTGATCGCATCGGGGGCGCGGCCGAGAATGTTCCGGGCCTCCAGGGCCGTGATCTCGCTGACGGTGGTGAAGCAGTCGGCCTCCCGGGCCGAGACCTGTTCCAAAGAGAATTTCGCGCTGATGTTATGGGCTCCCGCCTCTTTCTGGGGCGAGAGGTGCTCCATCGATCCGTACAGATCCATGCCGGTGCCCGACAGGGTGCGGCCAAGGATGGTCGCATGGGTGGTGAACACGGTGGCGATCTCGGGAATCCGCCGCTTCAGGTAGAGAAGGCCCGCCCCGCTCATCCATTCGTGAAAGTGTGCAATGACCGGATTTCCGCCGGGACGGGCCAGGACGTGATACGCCGTCTCGATGACCTCCCCCGTGGCATAGCTGAACATGACGGGTTCCACGTAATCCCAGCCGCCGGTCATGGAATCGACGCCCCAGTTTTCCCAGATGCGGAACAGAAGCTGGTCCTTGTCGTACCGCCGGGAGAATCCCACGAGGATGACTTTCGGCCGGCCGGGAATCCGCCATCGGCCGAACCGGCAGGGGATCTCCTTGATGGCTGTCGCTTCGCGGATTCGGTTCCAGCATTCCTCGTCCGTTTCCTCGAATTCGGGATTGTTCTTCAGATCGGGGCCGAGCAGGAAATAGCGATCCCCAAAGGTGCGCAGGGCCTCCCGCATCTTGCTCGTAACCACCGTATGGATCCCGCCTACCTTGTTGCAGATCTCCCAGCTGACTTCGAACAGGTAGGTGTTCTGGTGTTCCGTCATGGATCGCACTCCTTACCTGGATACCGTCGATTGTCCGAATCGACAGGCTGTTACAAATACCCATCCGGCGCGGTTTTCCCGTCCTGCATCCTGCGGAGCAGGGGCCGGCGCGACTCGCGGTCCGGGATCCCGGGATCCCGGTCTCAGGAAGCAGCCTGAAATGCCCGTGAACAGGATTCCTTCGGTGGCCCGTTATGGGATCTCGGATTCCAGCTGCCGGTAGATTCCATCGATCTTCTCAGCGGCGGCATCCCAGCGGATCCCCGACTCCTCATCCCGCACCGCCCGCGCCAGTGAGGCTGCGCGGTCCGGATCGGTCAGGACGTCGAGGATTTTCCGGGCCAGTTCCTGTGTGTCCCAGAAGTCGACCCGCCAGGCGGCCTTGAGCACCTCCGCCACGCCGGACTGGCGGGACAGGATAACCGGGACGCCGTGCCGGGCTGCCTCCAGCGGAGCGATTCCGAAGGGTTCCGAGACGCTGCTCAGGACGTACAGATCGCTCGCAGCAAAGGCCGCCTCCAACCGGTCCCCGTCGAGAAATCCCGCGAACCGGACCCGCCGGTCGATTCCGAGGTCCTTCGCAAATTGCTGCGCCTCGCTCAGGCCGTCGCCGTCGCCGGCCAGGATGAAATCCGTTTCCGGCAGGTCCCGGAGGACCCGGGCGGCCGCCTCCAGAAAAAAAAGAGGGCCCTTCTGCTGCGTGATCCTCCCCAGGAACAGAACGGTTTTCCGGCTGTGATCCCGGGCCGGCATCGTTTCGGCCGCCTGGAGCGAATCGGCCGCATTGTATGCGACGGTGACCTTCTCCGGGGGGATTCCGTAGCGGCTCACGATCATGTTCTTCAGAAAGGCGCTCACGGCGATGATGTGATCCGCCTGCTCCATTCCATAGCGCTCGATCTCGAAGATGTTCCCGTTGATCTCCTCTCCCCGGCGGTTGAACTCGAGGGAGTGGAGGTGGAAAACAAGCGGCTTCCCGGAGGCTTCCCGAGCCCGGACGGCGGCGAATGCCGTCATCCAGTCGTGGGCGTGAATCATGTCGAAGGAAAGGTCCCTGGCCAGCCAGGAGGCCTCTTCCCCGAACCGGATCACCTCAGACAAAAGATCGGGTCCGTACTCGCGTTCCGCTGCCGAATCGCCGCTCTCCGCTTCGCGAAGCGGGTGCGGCCGGTAGGATGCCGGCGTCTGATATGGCGTCAGAGGTGAGGGAACGGGCCGGGCGTCGATCTCTCGTGCTGCATCTTCTGCAGAACTGCGGGGGTCATCCGGTGCAGGGTTGCCCCGGGGGAAGACCAGGATCACCTCGTGGCCGAGTCCGGACAAGGCTCCCGTGATTCCCCGGCAGGCCGGACCAAGGCCGCCGCTCAACCGGGCTGAGAAGTCCCAGCCGAACATCAGGACGCGCAATGGTTTTCCCTCCGCTCTACTGTCTTGCCGGGAATTCTTCCATAGTCGATGTGGATTGTAAACGGAATTCCCGGCGCGGATCCGGCCGCCTGGAATCCATTCATGCCGCGGGATCCCCGTTTTCCTCCGTTGCCGTCACACCGCCATGGAGCAGGGTGTGGAGGTGGAGGGCTGCGGCGACGCTCCAGGCCTGCGAAATGCAGCCGTTCGGGCGGTGGGGGGGATCGCCGTCGAAGATCTCCGAGATGGTACCGACTCCGGCCTCCGGGAGGTGTTCCCGGAGAAAGATCCGCAGGTACCCGAGAAGAAACGCCTCCGCCTCCCGCCGATCCGTGGCGGTTCGCAGAAAGGCCATGCCGAAGGGCAGAAGAAGCCACGGCCAGACTGTACCCTGATGATACGCCCGGTCCCGGGATTCCCCGTCTCCTCCGTATACCCCGCGGTACCGGGAGTCCGACCGGGAGAGCGTCCGGAGTCCGCGGGGCGTCAGGAGGGACCTCCGGACCGTCTCCACGACCGCCGCCATCCGGGCGGGATCGAGGGGAGAGAAGGGGAGGGCGGCCGCAACGATCTGATTGGGCCGGACGGACGTGTCCAGCCTGCCGCCCTGCAGAACGTCCCCCAGGCAGTTCCCTTTTTCGTTCCAGAATGCCTCCTGGAAGGAGTGGCGAATGCGTGCCGGAAGGCCGCTCATGGAGAAGTCACGCTCCCCGAAACGCTCCGCCAGTGTAGCGGCGAAGCAGACGGCGTTGTACCAGAGGGCGTTCACCTCCACGGCAAAACCTCCCCTTGGCGTCACGGGAATGCCGTTGACCCGGGCGTCCATCCAGGTCAGGTTCATCTCTTCCGAACCGGCGTGAAGAAGACCCCGGCTGTCCATGAAGATGTCGAAGGATGTCCCTTCGATCATGTGACGGAGGATTCGCTTGAGGACCGGCCATAATCGCTTCTGTACAAGGCCCAGATCTCCCGTTGTGGCCAGCATCTCCTGCACCGCCCAGAAGAACCAGAGCGGGGCGTCGACTGTGTTGAAGGTGCCGGGCTGTCCGTCGTCGGAGAAGAAGTTCGGCAGGAGCCCGCCACGTTCCTGCTCGGCCAGGCCGACCAGGATTTCCTTTCCCGTTTTGGGTCTTCCGGACCGGAATGTGAGCCCTGGGAGGGAGATCAGCGCGTCGCGGCCCCAGTCCGTAAACCAGGGATAACCGGCGATGACGGCCTGCCGGCCCGCGGGGGTGCGGATCAGGAACTGCCGTCCTGCCCGGAGAAGGGAGTGCATGGCCGGACGGTCCCCCGGGTCGCACGGCTCCAGGAAAGAGAGGTCTTCCGCCGCTTCCCGCTTCCGCCGGTTCGACTCGGCCGTCCAGAGCCCTGTCAGTTTCCGGCGACAGGGGAGCAGCGAGGCCGAAAGGACGACCGGCTTCCCCCGCTCCAGGGGAACGGTCAGTTCTCCCGGCGTGAACAGGTCTTCCCTCCATTCGTAGCCGCGCTCCCGTTCGCGAATGTACTCGAAATTCAAGTACCAGTCCGGGGAGGAGGAGAAGATTGGCGGCGGGCTGGTCTGGAAATAGATCGCGGGCATCCCTTCGTAAGGCTGAAGCGAGAATCCGTCGTTCATGGGATGCGACCGGTCCTGAAGAAACGCGTTCCGGTGCGCCAGTGCATGGATCCCACGGAAGGCAAGAAAGGGCCGGATGGTCAGGTGCCCGTCCGGAGGGCCGTCAATAAGCTCGTAGCGAATGAGGATCTGATCTTCCTCGAAGACCAGGAGGACTTCCTTGCGCAGGGTGAACCCGCCGTCTCCGTATTCGAACACCGGTCCCGGGTCCCAGCGGAAAGACCGCAAGGGCGGCGTTTCTGCGGGAGCAAAGCAGTCGGGGAAGCGGTGGCAGAAAAGGGGCGTCGCCCGGTCGCTGCAATGATAGGCATCCTCCAGTTTCGAGAGCAGGACGTAACGGCCCGCCGGCGTCTTCAGATTTGCCGCCAGAAGACCGTGGTACTTCCGTGTATGGCAGTTCAGGAGTGTACTGGCGGCAAAACCGCCCTGGCCGTTGGTCTCCAGCCATTCCAGGCCGAGAAGGGCGTCATGGGAAAGGGAGGTGATGTTCTCCAGCGACGGCGTCGTCATGGCGGCCCCCTGCGGGTTGCGGGATGACGATAAAAATGGACTGCTGCTCCCGCCGGATCAGGGAAGATGAAGAACCTCGACTCCCTTTGGGGGCCGGAAGGAGAAGGTCCGGTCGGGAATTGCGACATTCTCCTTCAGGTCCCGAAAGGCAACCCGGGTGAGATTCCCGTAGGAATCGGTAAATCGAACCTCGTGGACCTGGAGGTCCTCCTTGCCGATGGTCAGGTAAAGGCGGGAGACACCCAGACCGGGATCCCGAGGGGTGAGGACAAGCAAGGGATTCCCGTCCTTGTCGACGGCATTGGGTTTGGCGTATTCGACCTGAAAATCCTCTCTCAGCTTCCCCAGTCCGGTAAAAAAGCGCATGGTCAGCCTGGACTTGAGCAGGCTTTCGGCGTTCTGGACATAAACGGCGTGATCCTCCGGGACATAGAGCCATGAGGTCTTGGGGCCGATGATTAGTTTCTTCGCCTTCGGTTTCTCGTAATGCCAGGCCATCCGTCCGGGATTTCGAAAGTAGACCGTCCCTTCCTCCCGCTCGACCTTCTTCGACCCTTTGACGGTGACTTCCTGTATGAAATGCCCCTTCAGGGCTCCGGTTTTTTCATACCGCTCCTGCATGTCCGCGAGAAGCTTTTCCAGTGGTGGCGCCTCAGTACCCCGAATCTCCGCGGGCAGAACGAGAGATACCAGGGCCGGCAGCATAAGAACGGACAGGACAATCGAGACCCGGCGGAAAACAAGCGGGCACCGGCTGAATCCCGCCCGCGGGCGGGATGATGGAACTGCTGAATGAGGAAGGGAATTCCGCTTCAATGGAAGAAACCTCGTTTTTTTATCCCGCGACTCAACGCCGCTGGCACATTTCTTTCTATCTGTTTCCAGAAAGGAGTCATGGAACGCGCTAACGTTCCGATATTCTGCCCGGCTTTGCAACTAGCTGAAATTAGGCACAATTAGTTGTGCCTAAACCTTGTGCAAGGCGGTATAAAATCGTGACATTTGAAGCCTTAGGGTTTTTGTCCACAGAGTTATCAACAGGTTCATCAACAGCTCTGTGGATTCCTCCGTTAACTCCCCGGATCAAGGGAAAGAACCCGCGGAATAGCAGTTACCCTGATATTTTCAGGCGCCAGCCGAAGGGGTCTTCCTTCTCGCCGTACTGGATCTGTAGGATTTCATTGTACAGCCGCTTCGTCAGGGTGCCTGTTTTCCCGCTGCCGATCTTGTGTTCCTTCCCGCGGAAGAACATCTGACCGATGGGCGAGACGATGGCTGCAGTTCCGGACGCGAAGGCCTCCTTGAGGAGACCGCGCTCCGAGGCAATGATCACCTCCTCCATGGTGACGGGACGTTCCATCACGGGGATGCCCCAGCTGCGTGCGAGCTGGATCACCGAATCCCGCGTTATCCCCGGCAGAATCGTTCCGCCCAGGGGCGGCGTCACCAACTCGTCGCCGATGATGAAGAAGATGTTGCTGGTGCCAACTTCCTCCACATATTTCTTGTGGACGGCATCGAGCCAGAGAACCTGCGTATAGCCCTTTTCCTGGGCGGCTTTGCTTGCGTAAAGGCTGGCGGCGTAGTTCGCCGCGGCCTTGCAGTAGCCGATGCCACCGGGGGCGGACCGGACGTAATGCTCCTCGACGAAGATTTTTGTGGGGCTGAACCCTTCGGGATAGTAGGCGCCGACGGGGCCCACGATTATGTAGAACAGGTATTCGGGAGAGGCGTGCACGCCCAGGGCCGGTTCCGTGGCAATCATGGTGGGCCGGATGTAGAGGGACGTGCCCAGGCCTTTGGGAATCCAGTCCTTTTCGATGATCACCAGCTCACGGACAGCCTCCAGGAACAGGTTCTCGTCAACGGCGGGCATGCAGAGGCGCCGCGCCGAGTTGTTCATGCGACGGGCGTTTTCGAGGGGCCGGAACAGGTAGATTGCGCCGTCCTTGCCCCGATAGGCCTTCAGGCCCTCGAAGATGAGCTGGGCGTAGTGAAGGCAGATGCAGGCGGGATCGAGATGAAAATCCCGGTAAGGCTCGATGGCGGGATTGAACCAGCCTTTGCCTTCCTTGTAGGGCATGGTGAACATGTGGTCCGTGAAGATCTTTCCGAACCCCAGCATTGCCTCGTTCTTGTATTTTGGTTTACACTTTGCCGGTGCGGTCTTCGTGATCTTGATCTTCATAATTCCCCCCAAGTATGATTTAACATCCCAAAACAATTAAAGATCACTTTATCATGATTGGACGAGTCGATCAAGGCTTCTGTACTGGATCGCCTCGGCGACATGGGAAGGATCGATGGATTCCGCCTCCGCCAGATCGGCGATTGTGCGGGCGGTCTTGAGGATTCTCGTGTAGGCCCGGGCGCTGAGCCCCAGCTTTTCCATGGCCATTTCGAGGAGATGCCGGGACTGCACATCGAGGGAACAGAACCGTCGGATCTGGCCATTGTCCATCCGGGCGTTCGTAGCCGCGGTGTTTCCACCGAAACGTTCCTTCTGAAGCATGCGGGCGCTGCGGACGCGGCCGGCGATGGCGGCCGAGTTCTCTCCCTGGGATCCTCCGGCCAGTTCCCGGTGCCGCACCGCCGGAACCTCGATATGGAGATCGATCCGGTCCAGGAGCGGTCCGGAGATCCGCGACTGGTAGTTGCGGACCGCCGTGGCGGAACAGCGGCAGTGCCGTCGCGTCTCCCCGAGGAATCCGCAGGGGCAGGGATTCATCGCCGCCACGAGCATGAAACGGGCGGGGAAGGTCGTGCTCACGGCGGATCGGCTGATGGTGATCACCCCGTCTTCCATGGGCTGGCGGAGGGCCTCCAGGACGTTCTTGCGGAATTCCGGCAGTTCATCGAGGAAGAGAACACCGTGGTGGGCCAGGCTGATTTCCCCGGGCCGGGGCTGCTGTCCGCCTCCCACCATCCCCGCGTCGGACACGGTGTGGTGAGGCGAACGGAAGGGCCGCATGCCGACAAGGGAGCGGTTCCGCTCCAGGAGGCCCGCCACGGAAAAGATCTTGGTCGTCTCGATGGCCTCCGGCAGCGTCAACTCGGGGAGGATGCCGGGAAGCCGCTGGGCCAGCATGGTTTTCCCCGCCCCCGGGGGGCCGATCATCAGGATGTTGTGTCCTCCCGCGGCGGCTACCTCCATGGCCCGCTTGGCCTGCTCCTGCCCCCGGATCTCGCTGAAATCCAGGGCCGGCTGCAGGCCCTCCCGAAACAGGGCATCCAGATCCACCCGGTGGGGTGCGATCGGCCTCGTCCCGGTAAAACCGTCCACCACGTCCGACAGAACGTCCACCGGCAGAACGTCGAGACCTTCCACCATGGCTGCTTCGTCTGCATTTTCACGGGCCACGACGATTCCCGGCCTCCCGGAACGACGCACTTCCTGGGCCACCGGCAGGACTCCCTGGACGCCCTTGATTGTTCCGTTGAGTGAGAGTTCACCCATGAATACGTAGCCGTGGAGCGTCTCGGGTTGGACGATTCCCTGGGCCGCCAGGATGGACATGGAGATGGGCAGGTCGAACCCGGTGCCCTCCTTCCGGATGTCGGCCGGCGCCAGGTTGACGGTCACGTGGTGGCGGGGGAAAGGGTAGCCGGAGTTGCGGATGGCGGCCCGAATCCGGTCTTTGCTCTCCCGGACCGCTGCATCAGGCAGTCCGACCGTGGAAAAATGAGGAATGCCGTGGGATACGTCCACTTCCACGTCCACCAGATGACAGTCGATACCGATGACCGTGGCCCCGGAGCTCTTGACGATCACAATTCCCTCACAGACATCTCGTAGTAAGTTTGCAGTGACAGAAACCTTCGGATGGAGAGGCTGCTCCCGGCAGGGGATTCCATCTTTATTTCAGGACACCAATGAAAGCAAGGTCTTTCTCTCCCGTTCCAAAGCCCTGAAGTCTGCATTGACATACCCTGCATGCATGGTGTAGTTCGCTGTTTCAAAAGCAATCAAAATACAAATGCATATGCGTCGTCATGGATCCGGATGAGATACCCGGTGCGGAAAACCCGATGAATGCGGATGATGAAAATCTGAAAGCATGAGAAAATATATATTGAGGCGTTTTTTTAACGATTTGGACATGTGGAATGGTAGATAAGAAACAGAAAATTGTGACAATCGGTGGGGGAAGCGGCCAGTTCGCACTTCTTTCAGGTTTGAGGGATTTGAAGGGAATCGACATTACTGCAATTGTATCGATGGTCGACAGCGGGGGAAGCACCGGCAGGTTACGCGACGAGCTGGGAATCTTACCGCCTGGTGATATACTCAAATGTGTCCTCGCTCTTTCTCCGCAACGCGATATAATTCGAACGATTTTGCTGAGAAGACTAACGGTGGACAGGCGTTTGCAAGGACACAATGCAGGCAATCTGCTCCTTACAATGCTTGCAGAGTATACCCGCAGCTTTGCCACGGGTGTTAAAGCGCTTTCTGAAATTCTTGACGCCCATGGCACGATTCTGCCGGTCACCGTGGACAAGGCTACCCTCGTTGCCCAGTTGTCGGATGGAAGCCGGATATATGGACAGACAGCGATCGACATACCTCGAGAGACTCAGAGAGAGAAAATACAGGATATTTATCTCGTACCCCATTATCATGATACAATAGCCGTATATCCCCCTGTCATTGAAGCAATCAATAGCGCCGATTTCATATTTATCGGTCCGGGTGATCTCTTTACCAGTATTATCCCTAACCTTCTTGTCCCGGGTGTTAAAGAAGCAATTCAAGAAACGAATGCGATCGTATTTTATATCGTGAACATCATGACTAAGTATGGTGAAACGGACGCATTTACGGGGAATGACTTTGTGCAAAAGGTTGAGGAATACATTGGGCGCACAATCGATGGGATAATCTATAACACCAGGAAACCGACACAAAAGATTCTCGAACAATACAGGGCACAGAAAGCTGAGTTTGTTGAAATCGATAATAATGGGGAATTATGGGGAAATCGAAACATCCATTCGTCTGAACTTCTGAGCGTGGTAGGCGGCATTGTTCGTCATGACTCGAAAAAGCTGGCATCACTGGTATCAGAGATAATATCTTCTTACGGTCGTTAGTCTGTATCCCCCCATTATACAAAGGTCACCGACCTTCCAGAGAAGTCGTGGAAGGCATACTGACAGCATCAACAACGGTACCTCTTCAAAGGAGAGAGCTATATGGCGAAATTATTCGGAACCGACGGCATCAGAGGAGTTGCCAATAAATATCCAATGACGGCCGAAATGGCACTCAACATTGGAAGGGCGACAGCCCATCTGTTCAAAAGGAAGGGGCATGCCCCCAAGATCCTTATTGGGAAAGATACGAGACTCTCTGGGTATATGTTTGAAAATGCACTGGTTTCGGGAATCTGCTCGATGGGTGTCGATGCCATACTGGCCGGCGTCATCCCCACACCGGGCGTTGCCTTTCTGACACCAAGCATGAGAGTGGACGCCGGTATTGTCATATCGGCTTCACACAATCCTTTTCAGGATAACGGAATAAAGATTTTCTCCGGAGATGGCTTCAAACTTCCCGATGAAAAAGAACTTGCCATCGAAGATATGATTTTCGCAAATAACATGCAGAAACTTCAACCTTCTCCGGGCGAATTGGGAAAAGCATACCGCATGGACGACGCAAGGGGGCGATATATCGTTTTTTTAAAACACTCTTTTCCCCGGGAATTCACCATGGAAGGCATGAAAGTCGTTCTCGATTGTGCCAACGGTGCAACCTACAGGGTGGCTCCTGACACATTCGCTGAACTCGGGGCGGAAGTCACAACCCTTTTCGATGACCCCGACGGGAAAAACATCAATCTCCAGTGCGGTTCCCAGCATCCGGAAGCACTGGCCGCCGAAGTCTTGAAGAAAGGGGCGGACGTGGGGTTCGCCTTTGACGGAGACGGTGATCGTCTCATCGCGGTGGATGAGAAGGGATCTGTCCTCACAGGTGATCAGATACTTGCTGTCTGCGCCAACGTAATGAAGAAGGAAGGCTCTCTTACAAACAATCTCGTGGTCAGAACCGTGATGAGTAATATCGGCCTGTCCGTCGCTCTCAAGAACATGCAGGTTGATTCGGTGATGACAAAAGTAGGAGACAGGTATGTCCTGGAAGAAATGCGGGCAAAAGGCAGTGCCATTGGTGGTGAAGATTCGGGGCATATAATATTTCTCCGGCACCATACCACGGGTGATGGTATTGTATCGGCTCTGCAGGTATTGTCGGCCATGAAAAAAGAGGGAAAGCCTTTATCGGAACTTGCAAAAGTCATGCATGTCTTCCCTCAATCCCTGATAAACGTTGATACCAACTCGAGACCGGAAATATCTACAGTGCCGGAAATTGTTTCTGTCATCAAAGATATTGAGCAAAAACTTGGGGATAAGGGCAGGGTTCTTGTCAGGTATTCAGGAACACAAAACATGTGCCGTGTCATGGTTGAAGGGCCCACCAAGGAAGAAACCCTGGAGTATTGTAAACGAATTGCAGACATCGTTCGGGCCAAACTTGGATAGTTGTTACGGGCAAACAGGCTGATTGTATGCCGTTTAAAGGGATTATCAGGAATTACGAGACGGCAACATGTCGAAGACGTGATTTGTGATATGGTCAACGATATTCTGAAGCCACGCCGTTCCCAGTGTCGCTGTGTCTTTGTCAAGCCCTTGAATGACTTTTATATAATTATTTTCTTCTTTTATTTTACCGTGAATGATCGCAACGAACTTATCCCTGCTTGTTATATCGACATATTGTTCATGCTTGCCGGTTAAAAAATCCTCAATCTTTTCCCAATTTTCACAGAATGCCTTTTTCTGACGAAGTGACGCCTCTTGCGTATTATTTTCTACTTGAATTTTTTTTCTGATTGTTATGGATGTCTTTATTTTTTCAAAGAGGTCCTTTAACCGTTTTAGCCTCTCCTCAATGGCAACATCGAGTGTATCTTGGACTCCCTCATACAGTTCCCGCCCCATATCATGATGCTGAAAGAACGGTTGACGAACGTGAGCATACCACTCTTTGAGGGCTAAAAGATTAGCAATGTAATACACATTATTCTTGATCTTCCTCGTGACGCTGCCATAATAACCCATAAGAAATTCAGTCTCACGAAGAGATGCATCTTCCTGCCTGAGCAGTTTTCCTCCTTCGGGACAATCCTTCCGGTAAACGGTACCCGCGGCAATTACCGTCCCATAGCCAATCCTGGAAGGTCCGACCAGACCTCCCTGGCCTCCCAGAAATATTGGCGCCTGGTTAATCATGACCCCCTTGGGTACATCGCCGATGAGAGACGCCGTTGCTTTATCCTGGTTCGGTGTGTAGTTGAAATGGATGTATGAGCTTCCTACTTCACTATGATTCTTTCTGCTCGTCCCGCCTGCCATGAAACAATCGCAAAAGTTAATCAGACTACCTAATGTTACAAAGGGAAAAAGGATCGTCTGTTTTAATCCTACTGTGTGGCTTGCATTTGCCTCTTCCTCCAGAATACATCCCTCCCTGACTTGGGCGCCGCTCGCCATTTTTGCCTTTTCAAGAAAGACGGATGATTTAAAGAACCCCCCCTTCAATTCAACGGAGGGGCCGATGCGACAATCAACAACGGTAACGGGGGTTTCATATCCCAGTTTTGTTCCACGTGAGATAAGGGTCTTTGCTCCATAAACCTTCGTTCCGGGATACAGCACCACGCCGCTTCCGGATATCCTGTCGAGGTTTATTTCTTCTCCGATGTCTATTGAAAATGGATTGGGAATATTGACTCCCTTTTCCATCAATGCATTCACTTTAGACGTCAATTCAACGTTCGCTTTCATAAGTGATAAGAATTCCTCTTTATTTGGCGTGAGGATAAATGGAGTAGTCTTGTTTGTCAAGGAGGATTTGCCAGAGGATGAAGAGGCCTTTTATTGATTATCATGGAAGAGATGGGTCATAGAAAAGACCATGCCGTCTCACGAATTTCTCTATTGAACAATTGACTTGCCCGCGAAGTACGACACCCGGATTCTGATTTCTGCTACCGACTGCCTCACCATAAAGCCATGCTTTCGATGAGTGTGGTCTTGGAGGCTTTGACGATCCCGTTTCCCTCCCGGATTGCTCGTAGTAATTTTGCAGCAGCAGAAACCTTTGGACGAGAGACTGTACGCGGCAGGGAATTCCATCTTTGTTTCAGAACGCCAATGAAAGTGTGGTCTTTCTCTTCAGTTCCAAAGCCCGATCGAACCGGCTTGACGGCGGGTAATCCCTGTGTTAAGTTCCTCTCGATTTTGCTTATCCGTTCACTTTCCTGGAGTCAGCCCATCACAACAAACGCCATGACCCGAATGACCCATTTGGATGAGCACGGCCAAGCCTGTATGGTCGACGTCACGCAGAAGAAAGAAACCCTGCGCGCAGCGGTGGCCAGGGGGGCGGTGCTCATGAAGCCGGAAACCCTTTCGAAGATCTCGCGGGGTCAGATGGCCAAGGGGGATGTCTTTGCTGTGGCACGGATCGCCGGGATCATGGCAGCAAAGAATACATCCGGCTGGATTCCCCTGTGCCACCCTCTGCAACTGACGGGGGTTGAAATCCGGTTTTCCGAGAGGGACGAGCGCACGCTGGAGATCGAGGCACAGGTGACCACCCGCGGGAGAACGGGCGTGGAGATGGAGGCGATGACGGCGGTCAGCGCAGCGGCCCTCACCATCTATGACATGTGCAAGGCTGTGGATCGGGGGATGATTCTGACGGAGATCCGCCTGATCTCGAAAAAGGGCGGCAAGAGCGGAACCTTCACGCGGGAATAGTGATTCCAGGAAAACGAACGAGTCCATGACGCAAACGAGTTACCGGATAAAAGCATCCTTTCTGATTCCCCTTGGCCTGGACGTTTTCCTTCTGCTGGTGCTGTTCGCGTGGTCCGTCCTGGGTACGGGGGCCTTTACGGAGCGTATCGTTCTGGGCGTTTTCTTTCTTCTGGCCCTGGCGGTCTTCACCGAATCGGTCTCACGGAATGTTTCCACCGATGAGGAAGGGATCGCCATCCGGAAATTCTTCCGGGAAACCCGCCTTCTCTGGCAGGAAGTCAATTACGCCGGAACCCTGATCATGCGCGGTAAAGCCTATATTCTCCTGACGACGACGAAGGGATACCATGTCCTGTCCAGCGCGTACGCGAACTATGAAAAGCTGGTCGCCGACATGGTCCGGCATCTCGATGCCGAAAGGGTGGAGGAGACGCTCCGGGCGCAGGTGGACCAGCCGGTTCGCGGAAGGTCGGATGCAGCGGCGGCATGGTTCGCGGCGGCCGTGATCCTCGGTATTCTTGTCCTGAAATTTCTGAAGATTTGACCCTTCCAATGGAGAAAGCCCCAAGACCATGAAGACCAAGAGATCCACAGCCGGAAGTCGGACGGAAAAATCGGATGATCCCGTCCAGGTAGTGGAACGGATGATGGAAATGAAACTCGAGGATATCGCCACGGTGCTCTGCGCGTCGGGCAATGGAAAAAGCCGGCTCCACGAAAACGTTATGACGATGGTGGAGCGGAGCCTGTTCCGGATCGCCTTGAGCCGTTCCGGCAATGTGCGGAGCAAGGCCGCGGCATACCTGGGAGTTAACCGGAACACCTTCCAGAAAAAGCTGATCCGGCTTGGCCTGGATGGAGATCCGAAGGAGGAATGATGATGCCGGCGAGGAATCCTGACCGGACTTCCGTGCGGGAGAGACCGGGACATGGATGATGTCTTCCTGCCTGCCGGCATTCGGAAGCTCCTCGAAAAAGGCATCCGGATCCCCGAGGAGGAATCTTCCGGAGCCCATGCTGCAGGGCTCAAACAGGCCATCCTTTTCCCCTTCATAATCCTCGGCCGCCCGGTCAACTTCTGCGACTGCCTCATGGGTGGAGGCACAAACCGCCGGAATCACATCGAGGTGGGAAGCCCCTTCATCCACTTCAACGACAGCCCCGCCAGAACGAGGCGGCGGCTCTTCCCGGCGATGCGCCACGCGGCGTCGTGCCGGATCAGCCCCATCTTTCCCGGCGGACAGGGTGAATCGTCGAGCCCGCGGAGAGGGCATGACAGGAAATCCATGATGAGATTCATTCGGTGTATTGCAGGGTTTGGCAGAGGCATCCTTCGGGCTCTCGCGGCCTGGCGTGTTTTCGTGGGAAGGCGTCCGGAGGAGGTCCGCGGTCCCGCCGTCATCCTGTTTCCGTTGCAGCTTGAGCTCCTTGCCTGCGGCCTTGCCGGAATCGTCACCATCAAGCGAACAGGTCCCTCGGAAGAGACAGCGGGCATGGAGAGGCTCCGGCTGATCTTCGGGCGGGTCCGGGCAAAGGGCATGAAGGCCCTTCGCATGGGGGCCATCCAGCCGCCCGATTATCTGGAACCGGAATCCCTGCGGGAACTGGATGCCGGGGTATCCCGGCTCAAGGGGGATGGGGCCTACCAGGACCTCTTCTTCCGGGACGGCCAAGTCGCTGATCTGAAGCTCCTGTGTGCGGAACTGGAGGACTTTGTCTGTGAGGAGGAGAGGGCACTGGAAGAAGCAGCGACATCCTTCAGCACCGCAGACCTGGAAATCCTGGGGAGCCGCCAGATCCTGCTGAAGGACATCCTGTGGGCGCTGGAAAAGGATGCGCTGGCGAACGTGGACCGGATCACGGCCCTTGCCGGGGCTGTCTCGCCCTTGAATGTGAATCGGACCGCTTTCGGGAAATACAGGAGGATGAACTTCCTCCTCAACTGCCTCGACCGTCTGGAGGTACGCGGCCGCGATTCGGCGGGCCTGGTGCTGGCCATGACATTTTCCGATGGAGAAGGACTCCGCCGCCTGGAGGACGCCCTGCGGGAGGAGGGTCTTTACGAGGCCTATTCCCAGCGGACCTGCGGGGGAGATCTTCTGAACGGGAGCATTTGGCTCTCGGAACGGACTGCCGCCGGCGATTCCGGGCGGCGGGATGTGACTGCCAACTTCATCTACAAGACGTCCTCCATCATCGGTGAACTCGGGAGAAACGTCCGGGAACTCCGCGAAGCCATTTCCGGAGATCCCGTTCTCCGGTTCTTCGCCCGGCAGGAGGCTCTCCTGGAGACCTCCATGGCGCATACCCGCTGGGCTTCCGTCGGCTCGATCACGGAGGAAAACTGCCATCCGGTGAACAGCTTCACCCTGGCGGACCGGATGGGACGCAAAACGTATCCCCGTTACGGTGAAGGGAACTGGGCCATTCAGGTCGTCCTCAACGGAGATATCGACAACTATCCGGCCCTGCGGAGAGACCTGGAGACCGAGCGGGAGCTCATTGCTCCGGCTCTGACCACCGACACGAAGATCATTCCCCTCCAGATCGAGGGGTACCTGTTGGAGGGGCACGACCTTGCGGAATCCTTCCGGCTGGCAGTGAGTGATTTCGAAGGATCCCACGCCATCGCCATGATGAGTGACCTGGAGCCGGGTAAAGCGTTCCTGGCCCTCCGGGGAAGCGGCCAGACGATTTATGTGGGCCTGGCTCCGGATCAGTACGTCTTTTCCTCCGAATTGTACGGCCTCGTGGAGGGAACCCCCTGGTTCGTCAAGATGGACGGGGAGGCGCCGGCCGACCCGGACATGCCTGAATCGACGGGGCAGATTTTTGTTCTTCAACAGGAATCGGAGGGAGGACTGGCGGGAATCCGGGCCTTTGCCTATGACGGATCGCCCATCACCCTTGGCGACGCTTCGATCAAACGGGCCGAGATGACCACCCGGGACATCGACCGGGGAACCCACCCTCATTTCTTCCTCAAGGAAATCAACGAATCCGCCCTTTCCATCCGGAAGACCCTCCGGGGAAAGTACCGGATCATCCGGGAAGCGGGCGAAGAGTCCCGGGTGGCCTTCAACATCGGAGAAGACATTGTCCCGCCCTCCGTGCGATCGGACCTCCAGGCTAGGGTCATCCGGAGGATCATCGTCATCGGCCATGGGACGGCTGCCGTGGCAGGTTCCGCCGTGGCCGACGCCATGGAACGGCATCTGCGGGGAACCCATATCCGCGTGGAAGGAAAGGTTGCCTCGGAGCTCAGTGGATTTTTCCTGGAAGATTTGAAGGACACGCTGGTGGTGCCCATCACCCAGTCGGGAACCACGACGGACACGAACCGGGCCGTGACCATGGCCCACGAGCGGGGAGCCCGGGTGATCGCCGTCGTCAACCGGCGGCAGTCCGACATCACCTCGAAGTCGGACGGTGTTTTCTATACCAGCGACGGGCGGGACATCGAGATGTCCGTGGCGTCCACCAAGGCCTTCTATTCCCAGATCGTGGCAGGCCACGTCCTGTCCCTTTTCATTGCCCAGTTGATGGGCTCACTCACCGATGAAGACATCGCCGAGGAGCTTTCCAGCCTCGAACAGGCCCCGGAGATGATGAAGAGGGTGTTGGCCCGAAAGGATCTTATCCGGCATTCGGCGGAGCTCCTGGCGAAACGGAAACGCTACTGGGCCATCGTGGGCAGCGGGCCCAACAAGGCGGCGGCGGACGAGATCCGCATCAAGCTGAGCGAATTGTGCTATCGGACGATTTCCTCGGATGTGACGGAGAACAAAAAGCACATCGACCTGTCTGCGGAGCCCCTGATCATCGTCTGCGCCGCCGGCAATCCGGAAACGGTCGTGGGCGACCTGGTGAAAGACGTGGCCATCTTCAAGGCCCACAAGGCCGCCGTGGTTGTCTTTGCCGACGAGGGCGAAGAGCGGTTCGATTCCCTGGCCGATTCGGTCATCCCCATCCCCGGAGCCCGCACACCCCTGCCGGTGATCCTGAACACTCTTGCCGGCCACCTGTGGGGTTATTATGCCGCCTGCTGCATTCACAAGGACTCCCTGTTCCTGAGGGATTTCCGGAATCGGATCCACCAGGCCATGATGGACCCGACCGGCCGGCCGGTGACGTTCTACGAACGGATGGCCGACCGATCCTTCCGACGCATGATTCGCGATTTTTCCCATACCTTCCAAGAGCTCCGGGACGAAGGATCCTTTTCCGCCGCCAGCGTCAAGGCCGTTTCGGACATCGTGCTCCTCTTGAAATATGCAATGGGCAAGCTGCCCCTGGAAGACTTCTGGCATGACTTCCACAGCGACAACGGGCCGGTCTCACCGCTGGACCTCCTGGACATGACCCTCGCCCAGACGGCGGAGGATCTCTCCCGCCCGGTCGACGCAATCCGCCATCAGGCGAAAACCGTCACCGTCGGAACGAGTCGCAAGATTGCTCCGCTCCGGGGAATCTTCTTCGACCTGCTCAGGGATCTAGGCTTCTCCGTGAAGGATCTGTCCTCCAGGGACATCATCGTCCTCAACAGGATTCAGCCGGGAGTGGCTGCGGTAAATGGGTACACCCTCTACGGGATCGATCGTCTGGATGATGACGGAAGGCCCGTCGACCAGACCACGATCATGATCCACGCGAGGGGCGGCGTGTCCCTCGGAATGGCCTCCCGCACGGAGGGGGCGAAAACGCTCATGGGGACGAAACGGACGATTGTCCGGACGGGCCGCGTATATGTGGGGCACGGGAAATCCGACCGAGCTCCCATCGTGATCATCCCCCTTCTCCAGGGAGGAATGGTCCGGCACCTGCTCCTGCTCCATGTCCGATACGACGAAGCCCTGACCCTCCGCGAGAAAGTGGTGGTCATCGGCTATGCCTACAACGAAATCCGGAACCTGGTGAACGAGTACAACCTGGCGTGGGACGATCATTACCTCGATCCCTTTTCCCTCGAGTTCCTTCTGAGCGAGACTCCTGAGGTGATCGCCGGGAAAATCAAGCAAATGTTGGAGCAAACATGAAAACGACCAAATTCATCTTTGTCACGGGCGGGGTTCTTTCCTCCCTGGGAAAGGGGCTGGCGGCGGCGTCGATCGCAGCGCTTCTTGAATCGCGGGGACTCAAGGTCACGAACCAGAAACTGGATCCCTACATCAACGTCGATCCGGGGACCATGAGTCCCTTTCAGCACGGAGAGGTTTTCGTCACCGACGACGGCGCCGAGACGGACCTGGACCTGGGCCATTATGAGAGGTTCTCATCCACCCGTATGAGCAAGTGCAACAACCTGACGACGGGCCAGGTCTACTTTTCCGTCATCACCAAGGAGCGCAGGGGGGACTACCTGGGCAAAACGGTGCAGGTGATTCCCCATATCACCAACGAGATCAAGGATTTCATCCGGTCGACCGCGGAAGGCTTCGACGTGGCCATTGTAGAGATCGGCGGGACCGTGGGCGACATCGAGAGCCTGCCCTTCCTGGAGGCCATCCGCCAGTTCCGCAACGAGGTGGGGCGGCAGAACGCCATCTTCATCCACCTGACCTGGGTTCCCTTCATCAAGACGGCGGGGGAGGTAAAGACCAAGCCCACTCAGCACAGTGTGAAGGCCCTCCGGGAAATCGGCATCCAGCCGGACATCCTTCTCTGCCGGACGGAGGAGTTCCTCTCCGAGGACATTAAGGCGAAGATCGCCCTGTTCTGCAACGTCGAGGTGGCATCCGTCTTTACCGCCAAGGACGTCCGCTGCATCTACCAGGTCCCGTTGAACTTCCACCGGGAAGGCCTGGACGGCAAGATCATCGACCTCCTGAACATCTGGACGGGCCAGCCACACCTGGAGGCATGGGAATCCGTCGTGGATCGGATGATCGGCCCCTCCGGCGAGGTCTGCATTGCCATCGTGGGGAAGTACGTCAACCTGACCGACTCCTACAAAAGCCTCAACGAGGCTCTCGTTCACGGCGGCATCGCCAACGACTGCCGGGTGAACCTCCGCTTCGTCGATTCGGAGAAAATCGAAAAGGAAGGGCTGGGGCACCAGCTGGACGGAGCCGACGGGGTCCTGGTCCCCGGTGGCTTCGGAAACCGGGGCATCGAGGGCATGATCACCGCCATCCATCACGCCCGGACGAAGGGGATTCCCTTTTTCGGGATCTGCCTGGGAATGCAGATGGCCGTCGTGGAGTTCGCCCGGTTCATCTGCGGGATGGAGCGGGCCAACAGCTCCGAGTTCGACGAGGGCACGCCGTACCCGGTCATCGACCTCCTGCCGGAGCAGAAGTCCGTGACGGACAAGGGGGCCACCATGCGTCTCGGGTCCTATCCCTGCATGCTGGAAGAAAAGTCCTTTGCCCACGAGGCCTACGGCCAGTGGGAAATCCAGGAGCGCCACCGTCACCGCTACGAGTTCAACAACGATTTCAAGGAGATCCTGACCGGGAAAGGCCTCCGGATCACCGGCACCTCCCCCGACGGCCGCCTGGCGGAAATCGTCGAAATCAAGGGCCATCCCTGGTACCTGGGCTGCCAGTTCCATCCAGAGTTCAAGTCCCGTCCCACGAGTCCCCATCCCCTGTTTGCCCGGTTCATCGAGGCGGCCGGGAAGTTCAAGAGCGGAGACGGGTGCTGAAGTCCGTCCCTGGTGGACATGGAACCCCTGCTGCTGCACCTGGAAAACAACGTCTATCTTGAAGGAGACCGCCTCGTCCTGGTGGACCGCCGGAGGCTTCCCCGGGAGATCGTCCGGGTCTCATGCCCCGATCATGAAGCGGTGGCCCGGGCCATCGAGGACATGGTCGTCCAGGGGGCGGGGGACATCGCCGTCACCGCGGGATTCGGGTTGTACCTGGCGGCCCGGGAGACGGGCCGAAGGGGTGATCGGGATTACCGGGCTTTTCTGGACAAGGCTGCAGCGCGGCTGAAGGCCACCCGGCCGACGGGCTACCATCTGGCGGCCCTGCTCGACCGGCTCATGGGAATGCTGGCGGAAGACCCGAACGGCCCTCCTCCGGCGGAGAAGATCCTTTCCTGCTTACAGAACGTCCTGGAGCGGCAGCGGCGGATCTCCGAGGACACGGGGCGCCATGCCGAAACGCTTCTGGTTTCGGGGGAGGCGATCCTGACCCACTGCTTCGCCGGTGGTGCTCTTCTGTACATGCTTCAAACCGCCCGGGAAAAGGGCAAGGAGATCCAAGTCCTCTGCACGGAAACCAGGCCCTACCTGCAGGGCGCGCGCCTGACCGCCTGGTCGATCAGCCAGTTGGGTATCCCCGTCACGCTCATCACCGACAACATGGCGGCCCATTGCATGTCCCGGGGGATGGTGCAGAAGGTCTTCACCGCTGCCGACCGGGTGGCCCTCGACGGAACCGTGGCCAACAAGGTGGGGACCCTGCAGTTGGCCATCTGCGCGGACCGGTATCGCATTCCTTTCTGGGTGCTTGCCTACGGCGGGCCGGACCGCCGGACGGCCCGGGGGGAGGACATCCCCATCGAGGAGCGGGATCCATCGGAGGTTCTGACGTTCCGGGGGATTCCCATCACCGGGGAGGATGTAAAGGGATACTACCCGGCCTTCGACCTGACGCCCAAGGACCTGGTGACGGGCATTGTCACCAGTCGCGGGATCGAGACCTGGAAGGGTTGAGTCTACTGGAGCGTCCGTGGCGGAACATCGCTGCGCTCCTCCATCTTCAGCATGGACCGGGGGATCAGGAAACTCCGCATCCGGGAAGGGACGTAAACAAGCATCCACAGGTCGTCGGGAATCCTCAGACCCCTCCTGCCCACGATCTTCCCCTGGCATCCGTTCAGGGGGTGACGGGGATGATCCACCAGGACCAGATCGCCGAGATCCATTCGAGTTCTCCTCTCTTGCCGCGAATCCGCACGGCGGTGGGATCATGGGCGGGTGGCCGGGCGGGAGAGCGAACGTGTGGAATCACCCACGACGGCAGGAACGATAGCACAAAAGAAAGCGGACTGCATGATAAAACACCCCCCGCTTCCCATCCCCGCCATGACATTTCATCCGGCATATGATAAGAAATTCAAACCTGACAGAGGAGGGAGAACCGATGAAGATCCGGATGCCCATCTCGTTTCACGGCAATTACCTGGTCCAGATCCGCCTGGGAGAAGAGGAGAGCCGGGAGCGGTGCCAGAAACTCACCGTCCGGGAACTGTCGGTGGAGGAAAAGACCCAGTCTTTCTCGGGCATGCCGGAAGACCGGATCCCGACTCACCAGATCACCTTCTACGACTTCGGCTGCAAGCGGATCATCGAGGGCAGGATCACGGCCAACGAGGAGGAACGGGTCGCCTTTGCCGTCCGGGACAAGGAATACATCTTTTCTCCCTTCCGCCCCCGATCCGCTTGAAACCGGACCGGAAGGGCCGGGCTGGACGTTTCAGGCCAGCCGGCCCGGGAGCCGTCGTTTTATGAACAAAACCCCGGAAAGGGGAGAAATCCCCATCCTGTCCATTGTCGGCAAGTCCAACACAGGCAAGACGACCCTCATCGAGCGGCTGATTCCGGAACTCGTGCGAAGAGGCTGGCGGGTGGCGACGATCAAGCACAACCGTCACGGTTTCCAGATGGACCACGAGGGGAAGGACAGCTGGCGCCACAAGAACGCCGGCGCCCGCATGACCGTCGTGGCCTCCCCCCAAAAGGTGGCCCTCGTGGCGGATGCCCCCCGGGATTATACGATGGCCGAGCTTCGGGACCTCTACGTCCGCGATGTGGATCTGGTCCTGGCGGAAGGATTCAAGAAAAACCCCCATCCCAAGATCGAGGTGTTCCGGCCGGAGGTCCATTCCGAACGGCTCTGCGGTCCTGATGACCACTGTGTCGCCGTGGTCTCCGAATCGCCCCTGCCACCGGCGGTCCCCCGGTTCGGGCCGGACGACATCCCCGCCCTCTGCGATTTTATCGAACGGACCATCCTGAGAGGCGCTGCGCCATGACGGACATTGCCACGTGGGATATCCTCAAGTGGGTTTTGCTGGTGCTGCTGGCGGGATTCATCGGTCAGTTCGGCAAGAGTTTCGCCCAGGCGACCATGGCCAGGATGCGGAAGAAACGGTCCGGAAGCGCGGCCCCGCCCGTTCAGTCCGAATCTTCCGGATCTGTCCAGGGGACAGGCGAACGGAAGCCGCTACCCGGTCCCGATGAGCCGAGCGGGCCGAGGCCTGACAGCGGGTTGAAAGAGCATCCATCCGTTATCCCGTCTCCAGCAGCGGAGACGCTGGCCGCCGTTTCCGGAACGGACAAGAAATCCCTGAAGGCCCTGGCGAAACAGCAGAAGAAAGAAGCGAAGCTTCGCTCGAAGCTGCCGCAATAGCTTTCCGCGCAGACCCGAGACCGCAATGGCTGAACAGCAATCCCCGTCCCCCATGAAGATAGATGCCGTTGCCGTCGTTTGGAACAGCGGCGAAGATCTCTGCCCGGGAACCTTCGAGATCGTATCGACGGCCCAATATCTCTCCACCGCCCGGGGGAGAGAGGCTGCGGTCGTAATGTGCGGCGTCGAGCCGGAAGCCGCTGCCCGGGATGTGGCCGCCGGAACGGGGCTCCCCGTATTCGCCCTTCGGGGGGCGCTACTCGATCCGGCCTGCGGGGATGATGCCGTCCGGGCGCTCGCTTCGCTCCTCCGGCAACTCGACCCCGTCCATGTCGTCCTGACCCATGATTCACGTGGAGCCGATCTGGCCCCAGCCCTGGCGGTGCACCTGGGCGCCGCCTGCGTTACCGCCGTGGAGGAGTTTGCATTCCGGGACGGCCGACGGACGTTCCTCCGGTCCGTCTGCCGGGGACGGATGCGGATGGAGATTCGACCGGAGGTGTCCTGTACCGTTCTGACCGTCCTGCCTGGTGTGCTCGGCGGTGAATCCCCGGGGGGAGATTCCGCCGTCATGGGAGGAAAGGCGACAGCCGGCTTCGTCAAGATACTTGAGACGGCTCCGGGACGCGGACGAATCGCTCTCAAGGGGAAGATCCGGGGAGAGGAAGGTGGTGTGGACCTGGCGGAGGCGGATGTCATCGTCTCGGCGGGCCGGGGAATCGGCCGGGAAGAGAACCTGGATCTGATCCGGCGCCTGGCGGGGCTGTTCCGGAACGCCGCCGTGGGCGCGTCCCGTCCCGTCTGCGATCAGGGCTGGCTCGGGTACCGGCACCAAGTCGGTCTCACGGGCCGGACCGTCACGCCGGACCTGTACATGGCCTGCGGGATCTCCGGGACGTCCCAGCATCTGGCCGGCATGAAGGGGTCCCGCTGCATCGTCGCCGTCAACCGGGATCCCGCCGCCCCCATTTTCCGGGCGGCCCATTACGGGATCGTCGAGGACCTGACGATCTTTCTGCCGCTGTTCATCGAGGCGGCGAGGATTTGAACCGGCCCGACGCCTCTCACTCCCACCCCAGCGGCTCGTACCCTCTGTCCTGCAGACACCTGTCGACGAAACTCTTGTAGAGTGGAGACGGCCGGGAGGCTTTGACGATTCCATGGACCAGGCCCGATGCTGCGCCGGCTGCGGCGCCTATGCCGATGCCCCGTCCCAGGCTGCCGGTAACGGCCCCGGTGGCCCCCCCGATGACGGCCCCTGCAGCCCCTCCCGCCACAGTGCTTTTTGCGGCATCCGCCCCTGGATTGTCCTTGATGTACTTCTCCGCCAGGACTTCGCATTCGTCGATGTCCCGCTGCGCCTGTGCTTCCCCGACGGATTGAAGATGCGGATTCGGGTAGAGGACCGGTCGGTACCGTGCGGCGCATCCCGCCACGATCCACAGGAATCCAAGAATGACAGCGAAGCAGGCAAGACGGAGGTCTCCCGGCTGTCTCCGGCCGATTCTCCCGTCAGGGGAACTCGCTGTTTGTCGATCATTCAAAGGCATCATCCATTTCCTCAGAAGTGATACTTCAGGCCCGCGCCGAGGGCGTTGGACGCCCCGTGGACGCCGTTGAAGAGGCCGTAAACCCCCGACCGGTGATGGAGACGCAAGACCAGGCTCCAGCGGGGCTGCTCCGGAAGGGAAAACGCCAGTTCGACGAGCATGTAATCCAGGAACTGGTGGGTCTTGTCATGCTGGATCTCCTCGATCAGCGGGGTCCGGGTTGCGTAGGAAAGGCCGTTGCCGACGGCGAAGCTCGTGTCGAGGTAAGAATCCCAGGGAAAGGTGCGCCACCGGGCCAAAAGAAGGGCGTTGAACTCCCAGTGGTTCTGGTCGCCAAAGTGCTTCACCGCCTGTCCTTCAACTTCCCAGTCGATGTGGCGCGTCAATGACCAGACTCTTCGGGAAATGGCGACGGCAAGGAAGTGATAGCTGCTGTCGAAATCGGGGTTGTAAAACGTCCCCCAAAGATCGCTGCGGGTCTGGACGGCGCCGTAGACGGTGACGGCCCAGTTTTTCTTTTCCTCCGCCATCGCGGACGGCGCGGTGGAGAGAGTCTCCATGATCGCAAGAAGAATTCCAATCAAGGCCGCCTTTCTCGTATTTGCGCGCATGGCTGCTTCCTCCTCGATGTGCTCGAATGAACGAGCGTAGGAAAAGGGAGTTCCATCATACGGACAGGTGGTCATACACGCTGCCGGCGGTCGGTCGCCTGACCACAGGCTCAGACTTGGAGGGTACGAAAGGTTCCCGCGGATCCCTCACGAAGTGCAATCACGTCACGCTGGTGTCTCATGGTTCATAATACAACGCCAGCACTCGGCAGTCCCGCCAGGGAGTCAAACGAAGCGTATCCTGGGCTACCGGTTGAGGAAAAACAGGTTCTGCACAACGGGAGATCGTTTTTTTGATGTACTGAAGCATATCATTTCTTTCTCTTTTTTGCCTGCATAATCATCGATGTCAAAGGATCCCATAAAGGCTGAACCGTTTCCCCGGGAGGCCCAGGGGGCCTTGAAAAAAGCATCCGCGGTGCAAGCGGGTATCTCCTGTTCGTGACGGTGGTGGAGGGCCTCCATTCATTTTTTTCTTGACAGAAAGGGGGCGGTTGGATAGGCACTAATCATTTGATGGAACCATCGGATGGAACAACGCGATGGAACAACGCGATGAATGCCGCTCTGAAAAAGTTCGTCCAAACCTTCATTCGGTTCAGGCGAAGGTTCTCGCCGCCACCCATCGGATCCCGGGGCAATTCATGGCAATCCGTTTTCCACGAGACCGCCGGCCGGATGACCCCCGGAGGCAGCCATCAACGTCTCCACGCGTTGCGGCCGCCGGATTGATGTGAATTTCCCGGGACGAACCCCCCGGGATAGTGAAAATGATCAGCTACAAGGAGACAGAATATGGACATTATCAATTACACGGAAGAACACGGGATATTCCGCGACACCATGCGGAGGTTCGTCACGAATGAGCTGATTCCCCATGCCGATGAGTGGGAAGAGGCCGGTATCGTTCCCCGGAGCATCTGGCAGAAGATGGGACAGCAGGGATTCCTGGGGACCTCGGTTCCCGCGGAATACGGCGGGCCGGGAGCCGATTTTCTCTATTCGGTGATCGCGATCGAAGAGCTGGCCCGGGCGAACCTGTCGAGTTTCTCCACGTGGCTCCACAGCGACATCGTCGTCCCGTACATCGTTTCTTTCGCAACGGAAGAGCAGAAGCAGGCCTATCTGCCCGGCTGCGTGAGCGGCGACGTCATCACGTCGGTGGCCATGACGGAGCCCAACGCGGGGAGCGATCTGGCGGCCATGAAGACGACGGCCGTGGAGGACGGTGACTTTGTCGTTATAAACGGGCAGAAGACCTTCATCAGCAACGGGATCAACTGCGACCTGTGCGTTCTGGCCGCCAAGGACCCGTCTGAGAAGAACCCCCACGCGGCGGTGGACCTGTACCTCGTGGAGGCCATCACGCCGGGCTTCGAGAAGGGCAGGCGGATCATGAAGGCCGGTTGCCACAGCCAGGACACGGCGGAGCTGTATTTTACGGACTGCCGGATTCCGAAGCAGAACCGGCTGGGGGACAAGGGCACGGGGTTCCTGAAGCTCATGCAGAAGCTCCAGCAGGAGCGCCTGGTCTGCGCCGTCGTTGCCATCGCCGCGGCGGAATACATGCTTGATATCACCATGCGTTACTGCCGGGAGCGGACAGTGTTCGGGAAGCCGATCTCCAGGTTCCAGCACAATCAGTTCGAGATCGTGGAGATGGCGACGGAAATTAAGCTGGGCCGGACGTTCATCGACAAGCTGGTCGTCGACCATATGGAAGGCCGGAACATCGTCATCGAGACGTCGATGGCCAAATACTGGATGACGGACATGGCCTTCAAGGTGGCCGATCGGTGCCTGCAGCTTCACGGCGGCTATGGTTACTGTGACGAGTATCCGATTTCGCGGGCCTGGCGGGACTGCCGGGCGGCCCGGATCTTCGCCGGTACGAACGAGATCATGAAAGTCATCATCGCCCGCTTCATGGGGTTGTAGCGGGTAGAGCGGACAGCAGCCGCCGGATGTCCGGCGATGCCCCGGGCCTGCCGCCGGGCCGATATCCTGACCGGGATGTCGGCCCGGATGGTGTGCCGGGGAACCGGATTCAGGGCGGAAGAGACATTGGCCTTTGGGAAAACCGGTCTTTCTTGATCGGGAAAGGAGGAACGATGGCTGAAAAGGCTCCCTTCAGGGTGGAAAAGGAAGGGCATGTGGCCTGGCTGATCCTCGATCGGCCGGAGAAGCGCAACTGCATGACGTTCGATTTCTTCGGCGGACTTATCGAGCATTTCGGTCGGTTAAGCGAAGATCCGGAGGTTCGCGTTGTCGTGGTTCAGGCCGAGGGGAAGACATTCTGTGCCGGCCTGGATCTGGTCGAAGGGGCGGCGATCCTCGGCGACGGGTCCGCGTCGGGGCGCGAGAAAACGAGATGGAAGATCCGGTGGCTCCAGGACTGCATCAGCGCCGTGGAGCGCTGCCGGAAGCCCGTCATTGCCGCAGTCCACGGTCACTGCGTCGGCGGCGGCATCGACCTGACGAGCGCCTGCGACATCCGCCTGGCCGCTCGGGACGCCGTCTTCTCGATCCGGGAGACGCGCATCGGGATCGTAGCCGACGTAGGGACCCTGCAGCGTTTTCCCACGATCGTCGGCCAGGGACTGTTCCGGGAACTGGCCCTGACGGGAAGGGATTTCACCGCCGAGGAGGCCTTGCGGATCGGTTACGTGAACCGGCTTTACGATGACCGCGAAGCCCTCCATCAGGGCGCCCGCGCCCTTGCGGAGGAGATCGCCGCCAATCCCCCCATGGCGGTACAGGGCGTCAAGGACAGCATCCTTTATAACCGGGACAACGGTATTTTCCCGGGGCTCGATTACGTGGCGCAGATGAACTCCGCGATTCTTCCGAGCAAGGACTTGATGGAGGCCGTGGCGGCGTTCATGGAGAAGCGCAAACCGAATTTTGTCGGTGACTAGCGGGCTGTACGCGGCCGATCCGGATCATCGGTCACACCGTGTATCTCGCAGTGGAAGCGGGAAGCGCCGGGCAAAAAAGACAAGTACGCTGAATCCGTGGGGGAAGGGGCTCTGCATGCCCCGGTGTCAACCCGATTGCTGCACACCAGGAGGAGACAATGGCAGACAAGACGAAGCTGGGGATGGAGTTCCCACCGTACGCTTATGTGGTGGAGAAGGGGAAGATCGCCGAATTCGCAATGGCCGTTTCCCAGAAGGAGAGCAAGGGCCAGGTGAAGCCCATTTACGTGGATTCCGAGGCGGCGAAGGCGGCCGGGTACGGCGACATCATCCCGTCGCCGACATTCGAGACGTGCTTTGCCCTGTGGGGCAGTGAGGGGCTGATGCCCATGCTGCAGGCCCTGGGCATCAACCTGGGAAGGCTGCTCCACGGCGAGGAGGAGTTCGAATACCTGGCCCCCATCCACCCCGGGGATACCATGCACGGCCGGACACGGGTCGTCGACATGTACGACAAGGAAAAGAAGGACAAGCCCGGGAAAGTCATGGAGTTCACAGTTATCGAGACGGAAGTCACGAACCAGCGGGGCGAGCCGGTGATCCGCGCCCGCACGACCCTGGTGGAGAGATAGGAGGAGGGAGACATGACCAAGGCAATGACATTCGACAGCATCAACGTCGGCGACGCGATGCCCACCTTCACCTCGGATCCGGTAACCCGGACCCACATCGTCCGCTACGCCGGCGCATCCGGCGATTTCAATCCCCTTCACCATGACGAGACCTTTGTCAAGCTGTTCGGCATGCCGCGGATCATCTCCCACGGCATGCTCATCATGGGGATCACCGGCCGGGCCGTCACGGACTGGATCGACGACAAGCACCTGCGCAAATTCGGCGTCCGCTTCTCCGGGATGACGGAGCCCATGGACCTGGACGATCCGAACTCCAGGGCCAGGGCGACGATCGTCGTAACCGGCAAGGTCGTCGAGAAGTTCGAGGAGGCGGGAGAGAAGAGGATCCGCTGCGAGATCCAGGCGGCCGACGCTCTCGGGGCCGTCAAAATCACGGGCAGCTTCGTTGCGGCGCTGCCGTAGAAGGACCCGCCCCGCCGTTCCCGCCCAGGATGCCGGATGGGAGGGGTCGGGAAACAATGCCCGGCATGCGGCTGAATGTTGAACCTCATTACGGAATAACGATTCACAACCAATTGTTCATTCGACGTGTAAAGGAGGAAAACATGTCAGGAAAAGCAACGGGAACCTTTACCATCGGTAACTATACGAAGGTCGCTGCTGCACGCTACGGTGACCGGGAGGCGATCACCTGCATGACGACGGGCCGGCGTCTCACCTTCCGGCAGGTCAACCAGCGGGTCAACGGCCTGGCGAACGGGCTCCTGGGGCTCGGCATCCGCAAGGGCGACAACACAGCCTTTCTTTCCTATAACCGCCACGAAATCGTGGAGACCTATTTCGCCCTGGGGAAGATCGGCAGCATCGGGCTGCCGCTCAACTACCGCCTGTCGCCCCAGGAGATGGTCGAGCTGATGACCTTCTGCGATACGGAAAATCTCATTTTTGACGCCTCCTTCACGACGCTCGTCGAGGGACTTCGCCCGCAGCTCCCGGCGATCAAGCGCTTCATCTGCTTCGGGAAGGAGATTCCCGATTTTGCCGTGTCCTATGAAGATCTCATCAGCAAGTCCTCGCTGGAGGAGCCGGATGTGGAGATTACCGAGGAGGATCCCCAGTACCTCAACCTGACCTCCGGGACCACGGGGCTGCCGAAGGCCTATATGCTCTCGCAGTACAACAACGCCGGCGGGGGCCCGACCATGATCTACATGCATGACGTGACGCCGAACGACGTCGTCATGACCGTGTTTCCCATTTACGGACGCGTCGGCTTCGCCTGGTCCGCCTGCGCGATCTTCGCGGGGGCCCGCAACGTCATTCACCAGTTCGACCTGACGAAGATCCTGGGGGTCATCGAGCAGGAGAAGGTGACCATCTCGAACTGGGTCCCCACCATGGCGAGTTTCGTGCTTGCCGTGCCCGATATCGAGAAACACGACCTCTCGTCACTGCGCGCCCTCGTCTTTTGCTCCTCGCCGTTTTCCGTGGCGCTTCAGGAGCAGGTCAAGAAACGGCTGTGTCCCAACCTCTATGAGTTTTACGGGCTTCAGGAGACCGGTCTCCTGGTCAACATCGGGCCCAAGGACAAGGAGCGCAAGCCCGAGTCCGTCGGGACGCTTTATTTCGGGGCGGATGTGCGGATCGTGGACTTCCAGGGCAAAGACGTTCCCGTCGGTGAAGTAGGCGAGATCATCGGCCGGGGGGTTGCCGTCACAGCGGGCTATTACAAGAACGAGGAAAAGACGAAGGATATGTTCAAGGACGGCTGGTTCTACACCGGCGACCTGGGACGCTTCGACGACGAGGGGTTTCTATACCTGGCCGGCCGGAAGAAGGACATGATCATCACGGGCGGCCAGAATGTGTATGCAATCGAGGTGGAGGAGATGCTGATGGGCCACCCGGCGGTCCTGCAGTGCGCCGTCATCGGCCTGCCCGACGACACCTGGGGCGAGATGGTGACGGCCGTCATCATCCCTTTTCCCGGCCGCGAGGTGACGGAAGAGGAACTCATCGCTTTCGGCCGCGAGCGGATCGCCCATTTCAAGGCCCCGAAAAAAATCATTTTCGTGGACAATCTTCCCATGACCCCGACGGGAAAAGTCCAGAAGTTTCTCCTCGTGGAGAAGTTCGCCTCTGCGTGAGCGGAGGCTGTCTCTGAATGTTAACATTTTTTCAGGACGGACCGCGCAGGTTTTCCATGGCGTGAGCGTCCCACCGGCACTCCTGCGGAATCGGGACATCTGCAGTTCCCCGGGAATCCGGTGCGGCGCGGTCCGTGAAGGAGAGTGACATGAGTGATGTATACGCAGCAAAACCCTGGCTGAATCATTACGATCAGTCCATTCCGAAGAAACTCGAATACCCTGCCGTATCGTACGCCGAAGCGCTGCAGAAGGCATTTCAGGAGGTTCCTTCCCGGGTTGCCCTCATTTACGTGGGGACGGAGATAACGTATCGGGAGCTGGACGGGCTGTCCAACCGGTTTGCCCGGTTTCTGATTGAAACGGGGTGCCGGCCCGGCGACGTGGTCGGTTTCCACATGCCCAACATCCCGGCCAGCTATATCGGATCCGCCGGAACCCAGAAGGCGGGCTGCATCTTCACGGGGGTGAGCCCTCTGCTCACCGCCGAGGAGCTTGCTTACCAGCTGAACGATTCCGGAGCGAAAGTCCTGATTACGGCGGATCTGCTGTTTCCCGTCGTGAAGCAGGCGATCGGCGAAACGGGCGTGAAGGTCGTCGTGGTGGCCTCCATCTTCGACTATATGCCCCAGGATGTGCCCGCTTCGCCTCCGGACCCGATCCCCGGGGTCGAGACGCTCGGCTTCAAGGATGCCATCGCGTCGATGCCCGCCGACCCGGTCGATGTGAAGGTCGATCCGGGCGCCGCCTGCCTCATGATGTACACGGGCGGGACGACGGGACCTCCGAAAGGTGCGCTCCTCACGAACGACAACATCGTCGGCCACATGACGCAGCTGAACGCCTGGCTGGGCTACCCGATGGGAGAACACGTCGCGATGTCCGCTTTCCCCATGTTCCACCAGGCAGGGAATTTCATGGTCATGTGGAACATGGCGATGGGATCCACAAACATCATCATTCCCAATCCGCGGGATCTCCAGTTCTTCGTGAAGGCCATGGAGACCCACCGCCCGACAATGACCGTCAATGTGCCCACCATCTACCTGGAATTGTTGAAGCTGCCTGAATTCCGCGCCCTCGATTTCTCCGGGGTTCAGTTCTTTGTCAGCGGCGCCGCGTCGTTCCCGGCCGAGAATATCCGGCAGTTCGAGGAGGTTGTCGGGAAGGGAAAGGTGATTGAGGTCTGCGGTATGACGGAGACCAGTCCGGTCATTGTCGCCCTGCCGCTGCACGGGGTCAAGAAGGTCGGGTCCGTCGGCATGCCCGTGTGCGACACGGAGGTGAAGCTGGTGGATCCCGAGACCGGGAAGACGGTTCCCCTTGGAGAGCCCGGGGAAATGGTGGCCCGGGGTCCCCAGGTTTTCTCCCTCGGATATCACGACAAGCCCGAGGATACGGCCCACACCCTCCGGGACGGGTGGATCTATACGGGGGACGTGGCGGTCATGGACGAGGACGGATATTTCTACATCGTGGACCGGCTGAAGGACATGGTGAGCGTATCCGGCTTCAAGGTGTTCACTCAGGTCGTGGACGACGCCCTGCATGCTCATCCCAGCATTGATCTTGCCGCGACGATCGGCCTGCCGGACCCGAAGCGGCCGGGATCGGAGCTCGTGGCCTGCGCCGTGGTCCTGAAGGCGGGCTCTGCCGGCGACGAAGAGATGCGGCAGGATATCATCGAATATATGAAGAAAACGGTGGCCCCCTATAAGGTGCCGAAGGTCGTCCGGTTCATGGACGCCCTGCCCATGAGTTCCGTAGGCAAGGTGCTCAAGAGGGAGCTCCGGAGAATCATGCAGGAAGCCCCGTAAGGCGGGCTTTCTCAACAGCGGCAAGAAGCAATCGGGGGTCTTGCGCCCAGGTGAATGCGGATTTTCCCTGCCTGATGAAAGTTGAAACGCTCCCGCCGCCTCCGTGAAGGGAGGCGGCGGTGAACGGCCGGGACGTTTCCCGGTCGGAACACAGCGCGGGTAGTGAAGACCGTTTTGCCGGCCGGCCCTGAAATACTTGCAGGAGGATTGGGTCAATGGCTTTTGAGAGAATCTGGCACAAGTCGTATGCCCCGGGCGTACCCCCGGAAATTGAATTTGAAAAGATCACCACGGCGGCTGCGCTGATCCGGTCGGCAAAGAAGTTTCCCGACCACACCGCCTTCATCTACATGGGCCGGCGGTTCAGCTACCGCGAAATGGACGCCCTCGTGAACCGGTTCGCCAACGCGCTCAAGGACCTGGGCGTGAAGGAGGGGGACAAGGTGGGGATGCTCCTGCCCAACCTGCCCCAGATGATCATCGCCTGCCACGCCACCCACCGCCTTGGGGCGGTGACGGCGATGAACAACCCCCTCTACACGGAACAGGAGCTGGCCCACCAGTTGAAGGACTGTGATGCCCGCTTCCTCATCACGCTGGACCTGCTCCTGCCCCGGGCGCTTGCCCTGAAGGGGAAGACCAGCGTCGAAACGATCATCACCTGCCACATCAACGACTACCTGCCCTTCCCGAAGAAGCAGCTCTTCCCCCATGTGAAGAAGACGATGTACCGGAAGGTCCCGCCCCAGAAGGACGTTCACGAGTTCATGAACCTCATGGGCAAAGCCTCTTCGAATCCGGTTCCGGATCGGTCCCGGTGGGAAGACCTGGGCGCCCTGGTCTACACGGGCGGAACGACGGGCGTCTCGAAGGGGGCCATGCTGACCCATGCGAACCTCTCCGTTGTCGTCCAGATCTTCCGTGCCTGGCTGCCCGATCTCAAGGACGGGGAGGTGCACATCGTGGGAACCTATCCCATATTCCATTCGGCGGGTTACACCGCAAGCCAGAACCTCACCATCTGGAGCGGCTGGACCTCGACGATCATCCCGCGGCCGGAGCCGAACATCCTCATCGAGACCGTGAAGAAGTACAAGCCGAACTTCCTGCCCGGCGTTGCCTCCATCTTTGTCGGACTTCTGGCCGACAAGGAGTTCCGCAGCATGGACAAGTCCTTCCTCAAGGGCTTCTTCACCGGGGCGTCCCCCATCGCCGCCGATACGGTGCAGGATCTGAAAAAGCTGACCGGCAAGGATGTCTACGAGATCTACGGGATGACGGAAAACACGGCCTTTGCCACGGCGACCCCCTGGGGGGGGAAGGTGAAGCCGGGCACGGTTGGGCTGCCGCTTCCGAATACGGAACTGAAGGTGGTCGACCTGGACGAGGGAACTACCGTTCTCAAGCCCGGCGAGGCCGGCGAGATCTGCATCAAGGGCCCCCAGGTGATGACGGGGTACTACAAGCGTCCCGACGAGACGGCGCTGGCCATCCGCGACGGCTGGCTCTACACGGGGGACATCGGAATCATGGATGAGGAGGGCTATTTCCGCATCGTGGACCGGAAAAAAGACATGATCGTCGCCGGGGGATACAACATCTACCCCAAGGACATCGACGAGATCCTCTTCCAGCACGACAAGATTCTCGAGGCGTGCACCATCGGCGTTCCCGACACCTACCGGGGAGAGACGGTCAAGGCCTTCGTCGTCCTGAAGGGAGGCGAGAAGATGACGGTGGACGAGGTGATCGCCCACTGCAAGGAGCACTTGGCCGCCTACAAGGTGCCGAAAATCATCGAGTTTACGAACGAGCTGCCGAAAAGCAACGTGGGAAAGATCCTGCGGCGGGAGCTCCGGGACCAGGAAATGAAAAAACAATCCAAAGGATAAGGAAATGAAGGAATTCGAGACATTCAGGTTTGAAGAAGTCGAGCCCCGGGTAGGGCTTGTCACCATGAACCGGCCGGAACAGCTCAACGCAGTCAACATCATGATGCTGGACGAATTCGGAGAGCTGTTTTCCCTTCTGTCGAAGGACGACGCCATCCGGGTTCTCATCCTGACCGGGGAAGGGCGCGGATTCTGCGCCGGGGCGGATTTGAACGACGCCGTCGTCCACAAGGATACGGAGGCTTTCTCCGACCCGGAGAACTTCCTCCGCATCGTCCAGGAACGCTATGCCGCCCTGGTCCTGGGGCTTCGGCGGATCCCGCAGCCCGTCATCTCCGCCGTCAACGGCGCGGCTGCAGGTGCGGGATTCGGCATGGCCCTGGCAAGCGATGTGCGGGTGGCGTCGCCGGAGGCTTCGTTTATTGCCTCGTTTGCAAACATTGGCCTGACCGGTGGCGAGTTGGGGACGTCCTATCTCCTGCCCCGACTGATCGGCATGGCCCGGTCATCGGAGATCCTTTTGACGGGCAGGAAAGTGAAGGCGGATGAGGCGGAGCGGATCGGACTGGTCAACCGGGTCGTACCACGGGAGGCCCTCCTCGAGACGGCCCTTTCCTATGCCCGGCCCATGATCGCCAAGTCCATCGGGGCGCTGAAGCTGACGAAACGGGTCCTGGACCAGAACATCGACGCACCGTCACTCGATGCGGCGATCAATCTCGAGAACCGCAACCAGACGATCATGGTCTTCTCCGGCGAGTTCTTCAAGCTGGTCCAGCCGTTCTTCAAGGGAGGCGGGAAGGACTGACCTGCGGCGAAATCCACGGAATGCACGGCCCATGGGCGGATTGAAACGCCCGGCCGTGCTTCTTTTTTCGCTGCAGTGCGCCTGTTCGCGGTTTCCGGCGACGGGAAACCGGGTGCCGGTGGGGAAGGCGGGCCTCACGAGCCGGACGCCGGCCCGGAGCACCTTCTAATTGACAGGGGTGAAGGTTTCTGGTTAGGTTGCATTACAATGCTTCAATCATTAGATGGAACAATTTGATGAAGACCGCCCTGGATAAAGCCCGTCAGGATCCCGAATCGATGAAAGCACGCATCCTTACCGTTGCCCGGAGGATCTTCGGTGATTACGGCTACCATGGGACCACCACCCGGATGATCGCCCAGGAGGTGGGGATCGACGTTTCCACCCTCCACTACCACTGGGGCGACAAGAAGGGCCTGTACGAGGCGGTTGTTCTGGACATCAACAAGGACCTCGGACAGAGCCTCCGGGACGTGGAAAGGATGATCCACGGGAAGCCCCTGGGCGAACGGCTGGCCATCTCGATTGACGTCATGACGGATTACCTGTTCGAACACCCGGAAATCGCCAACCTCATCCTTCATCGCTATTTCGGCCGTACCCGGGAAGAGGCCGTGCAGGAAATCCAGGTTCCCGAATTCACAGTCGACATGGCCCGTTCCATGAATCTGATCCGGAACCAGAAGGAGCCGACTCCGAGGGCTCTGCTGGAAGTCCTGGCGGTCGTAAACGGGATTTACAACTTCGTGTCCGGCGAGGTGTTCTTCCGCTCCATCGTTCATGTGGACCGGGAAGTGTACATCACCCAGGTAAAGGAGGTGCTGAAATTTATCCTAATCCCCGCCTTTGTCCAGAGGGAGGACAAGGGCGATCCCGGGCCGGCGTGATGTTCCAATCCGCCAAATCCTGCTCGCCATTTTTTCAATCCGCTTTTCAATCCGTTCCGGTGTGCCTTCAATGACAGCCGGGACCAACCATGAATGATCTGCTTTCAGGAGGGAAAACACATCGCCCGGAGCGAGAGTGCCAACAGAAGGCCTGACAGCTCCTGGCCGGGGGACAGTATTCTTCGCGACTTCAACAGGGAAAAAATCTTTCACACGCATCGTCCGTCATGGATTCCCGGCGGCATCAGGCGATAGCCGCGGGATCGGGTTCATTGTCCATCTTTCTTGAATGTTAAACACGAAGGGGAGGAGAGCAATGGAGATTCTGATGTTCACGGAGGAGCACAAGATTTTTCGCGAGAGCCTGCGGCGTTTCCTGGAGAAGGAGATCGTACCCCACATCGAGGAGTGGGAGGAAGCGGGCATCGTCCCCAGGAGCTACTGGCAGAAGATGGGAGAGAACGGCTTTCTCAGCACCTGGGTGCCCGAGGAGTACGGCGGGGTGGGTGCTGATTTCCTGTATTCCGTCATTGTCTGCGAGGAGATGGCGAAGTGCAATTTCTCGGGCCTTTGTGCTTCCCTGCACAGTGACATCATCGTGCCCTACATTGCATCCTTCGGAACGGAAGAGCAGAAGAAGAAATATCTCCCGGGATGCGTGACCGGAGACTGCATCACCGCCGTGGCCATGACTGAGCCCAATACGGGGAGCGACCTCGCGGCGATCCGCACCACCGCCGCGGAAAAAAACGGCGAGATCGTCATCAACGGCCAGAAAACCTTCATTTCCAACGGCATCAACTGCGACGTTGTCGTCCTGGCAGCGAAGGACCCGGCCGTGGAGAACCCCCACCGGGCCGTCGACCTCTACCTCGTCGAAGCGGGCACGCCGGGCTTTGAAAAAGGGCGACGCATCAAGAAGATCGGCTGGCACAGCCAGGATACGGCGGAGCTTTACTTCACGGACTGCCGGATCCCCGCGGAGAACCGCCTGGGCACGAAGGGTTCGGGATTCCTGAACCTGATGATGAAGCTTCAGCAGGAGCGCCTCATCTGCGCCCTCGGTGCCCAGGTGGCGGCGGAGTGCATGCTGGAGTGGACGATCAAGTACTGCCGGGAGCGGACGGCCTTCGGGAAGCCCATCGCCAAGTTCCAGCACAGCCAGTTCGAGTTCGCAGAGATGTCCACGGAGATCAAGATCGGCCGGACGTTCGTCGACAAGCTCATCGCCGATCACATGGAGGGGAAGAACGTCACCGTCGAGGTGTCCATGGCCAAGTACTGGGTCACCGAGATGGCCTGCCGGGTGGCCGACCGGTGTGTCCAGCTTCACGGCGGGTACGGGTACTGTGAGGAGTATCCCATTGCCCGGGCGTGGCGGGACATCCGGGTGACCCGGATTTTTGCCGGCACAAATGAAATCATGAAAGGGATCGTGGCGAAGTTCATGGGATTGTAACATCGGCGAAAGCTGAAGAAAGGAGGCAGTTATGGCCGGACCACTTCAAGGACTGAAGGTTCTCGATTTTACAACCCTCCTGCCCGGACCTTACGCCACCATGCTCCTGGCCGATATGGGAGCGGAGGTTCTGCGCATTGTATCGCCCTCCCGGCCGGACCTGGTGGATTTCTTCCCCCCGTTCATCCCGGGAACAAAGCTCTCCGCGGCATCGGCGTACCTCGGGCGCAACAAGCGGAGCATGGCCCTCAACCTGAAAATCCCCCGAGCCATTGACGTCGTGCATCGCCTGCTGGGCGATTACGACGTCGTCGTCGAGCAGTTCCGGCCCGGCGTCATGGCCAAACTCGGCCTCGATTACGATTCCCTCGGAAAAGTAAATCCCCGCATCGTCTACTGCTCCATCACCGGGTACGGCCAGACGGGTCCCCTGCGCGACCGGGCGGGGCACGACATCAACTACATCGCCCGCTCCGGCGTTGCTTCCTACACGGGCAAGAAGTCCTCGGGACCGTCCCTCGTGAGCATGCAGATCGCCGATGTCGCCTCGGGCTCCAACCACGCCGTCATCGGGATCCTCGCCGCCGTCTTCGGCCGGCAGCAGACGGGAGAAGGCCAGTTCGTCGACATCTCCATGACCGACGGCATGATCGCCTTCAACGCCATGTTCGGGGCCGCCTTCCTGGTGGACGGGAAGGAGCAGGTCTTCGAGGGGAACCTCCTCAACGGCGGCTCCCTCTATGACTATTACGAGACAAAGGAAGGCCGCTGGCTGAGCTGCGGCCCCCTGGAGCCCCAGTTCTTCGCTAATTTCTGCAATACCCTGGGCCGTCCCGACCTGATCGCCGGCACCGTGTCCCCGAAGAATCTCGCCGAGGTGAAGGAGGAGGTCCGGGCCGTCTTCCGGACGAAGACCCTGGCGGAGTGGAAGGCCCTGTTCGACGCCACGGACGCATGTACGGAGCCGGTCCTGACGCTGGCGGAGGCCTTTGCGGATCCGCTGGCGGTCGAGCGGGAGATGGTCGTGGACGTCCCGCTGCCGGCGGGGGGTACGGTGCGGCAGCTCGGCTGTCCCATCAAGTTCTCCTCCATGAAACCGGAGTTCCGCCATGCCGGGGCGCCCGCCGGTAGCGACACGGTGGCGGTTCTCAGGGCGGCGGGGTATACTAACACTGAGATCACGGAGATGGAGGCGGCGGGACTGTTCCGGTAAGTGCGCGGTCCGCTGGTTCGCTGGAGCGGGTTTTCCCGCGGGCGGCGAATTCCGGTGGTGCGGGAAGCAAAAAATGGCGTTTCACGGGGAAGGGTTCCCTGCGGATTCCCTTCTCCGGCTGTTTCCGGGATGACTTATTATTTGTGAAAAGGAGGATCAGGATTCATGAACGTGAAGGACTGCATTGCCGTCGTGACGGGAGGGGCTTCCGGACTGGGGGAGGCCTGTGTGAGAACCCTCGTGAAAAACGGGGGGAAAGCGGTCATCTTTGATCTTCAGGACGAGCGCGGCGCCAATCTGGCCGCCGAGCTGGGCGCAAACTGCCTGTATACCAAGACCGACGTGACGAACGAGGAAAGCGTCAAGGCCTCCATCGCCAAGGCCGCCGAGGCCTTCGGAACGATCAACGCCGCCATCAACTGCGCCGGCGTCGGAGCGGCCGCCAAGGTCCTCTCCAAGAAGGGGCCCTACCCGTTGAACGCCTTCAACTGGGTCGTCCAGATCAACCTCATCGGAACCTTCAACGTGATCCGCCTGGCGGTGGAGCAGATGGCGAGGAACACGCCGAATGCCGCGGGCGAACGGGGCGTCATCATCAACACCGCCTCGGCGGCGGCCTTCGACGGCCAGATCGGGCAGGCGGCCTACAGCGCTTCCAAGGCGGGCGTCGTGGGGATGACCCTTCCCATCGCCCGGGAATGCGCCGAATACGGCATCCGGGTGATGACCATCGCCCCGGGGCTTTTCGACACGCCCATGCTGGCCCTGCTGCCGCAGGAGGCCCGGGATGCCCTCGGCGCGAGTGTTCCCTTCCCGAAGCGGCTGGGCAACCCGATGGAGTACGCCCTGCTGGCTCAGCACATCATCGAAAATACGATGCTCAACGGGGAAGTGATCCGCCTGGACGGAGCAATCCGGATGGCGGCGAAATAGATACGCAAAAGGAAAAGGAAGGGAAGGAATCATGAGTCATCACGATAAAGATGAAATTGTCATCGTCAGCGCCGTCCGGACGCCCTTCAGCCGGTTCGATTCCGCGATGGCGGACATCGCCAGCATCGACCTGGCGGTTATCGTTATGAAGGAGGTCATCGAGCGGGTCGGCGTGAAACCGGAGGAACTCGACGAGATCAACTACGGAAGCTGCGTCATGGCCGAGATGGCCCTGGAAACGGACATCCCCGTTCGCCAGGCCGCTCTCCTGGCGGGCTGGCCGCCGGAGATCCTCTCCGTCACCCTGGACCGGGCGTGCTGCTCGTCCCTGACGGCCCTCCGCCTGGGGGTCCGCGCCATCCGGGCCGGGGAAGCGGAGATCTGCATGTCCGTCGGCTCCGAGAACATGCCCCGGATGCCTCACCTGGTCCCGGGCCTGCGAAAGGGCGTGCGGCTCGGCCACATCCGGATGCTCGACGGCCTCTTCGAACTGGGCTACGGCGCCAAGGGCTTTGCCCCGGTGGCTGTAGACGCCGGCGAGGTTGCCCTGGAGTACGGGGTCACCCGGGAGATGCAGGACGCCTGGGCCTGCCAGACCCAGGAGCGCTATGCGCAGGCCTTCGCGGCCGGGAAGTACAAGGTGGGCGAGGAGATCGTCCCCGTGGTCATCCCCCGGAAGAAGGGAGAGCCTCTCATCATCGACCGGGATGAAGCGCCCCGGCGGACCACCATGGAGATCCTGTCAAAACTGAGGACCGTTTACGGCAGCCCCACGGTCACGGCCGGAAACGCACCGCCCATCAGCGCGGGCTCCAGCGCCATTCTCTTCATGACAAGGCAGCAGGCCGAGGCAAAGGGACTGAAGCCCCTGGCCACGATTCTCGCGTCCATTGGAACGGCCACGAAGCCGCGGGACATTCCCGTCATTCCCGCCCTGACCATCCGGGAGGCCCTCAAGCGGACCGGCCTGACCATCGACCGGATGGATCTGATCGAGATCAACGAGGCCTTTGCCGCCATGCCGCTCGTGTCCACGAAGATCCTGGCGGACGGCGATGAGGCGAAGTGGAAGGCACTCCAGGAGAAGACCAACGTCAACGGCGGCGCCATCGCCATCGGCCATCCAGTAGGCGCCAGCGCCGGTCGGATCACCATGCACCTGGCCTACGAGCTTCAGCGCCGGGGCGGCGGCTACGGCGTTGCCTCCATCTGCGGCGGCCTGGCCCAGGGCGAGGCGGTCATCCTGAAAGTGTAAAAAAAGAGCGGAAAAGACCAGAAGGAGGTGGTTTCAGAAAGCATTCCACAGAAAATGAGGAATCGGGATTCCGGGCCTGATGCGATCGGCGCGGCAGCCCCGATTCCACACGTTGTCGGACCGAGATCCTTGCAGTCCAACGTTCCACAGTGAAAGAAAAGGAGGGAACCTATGTCTTTCCAGCGGATCTGGCACAAGAACTATCCATCGGGCATCCCGGCGGAGATCGATTTCGACCGGATCACCATGCCCGAGGCCCTCACAAGGTCGGCCTCGCGGTTTCCTGACAACCCCGCCCTGATTTATTTCGGCACCGTCATCACCTACCGGGAACTGGAAAGCCTGGTCAACCGGTTTGCCAAGGCCCTGCGCTCCCTGGGGGTCAAAAAAGGCGACAAGGTGTCCATGATCCTGCCCAACATCCCCCAGATCGTCATCGCCGAATACGCGGCGTTCCGCATCGGGGCGGTCAACGTCATGAACAACCCCCTGTACACGGAGCACGAGCTGGCCCATCAGCTCAACGACTCCGAGTCCACCGTCCTGGTCACCCTCGACCTGTTTCACCCGGTGGCCCGGAAGCTCCAGCAAAGCACGGGAGCGAAGAAAGCCATCCTCTGCGGCCTGGCGGATTACCTGCCGGAGCCGCTGAAGCCTTTCTTCCCGCCAGCGGACGTTCCGCCCGCGGAGGGGGTGTACAAGTTCATGGACCTGATCGGTCCCCAGCCGGACGACCCGGTGAAAAACGAGGCCTCCCTGGAGGACCTGGGAGCCCTCATCTACACGGGCGGGACGACGGGCCTCAGCAAGGGCGTCATGCTGAGCCACGCCAACATCTCTTTCAACGCCCAGCAGTTCCGGAGCTGGTTCGTCGACTCCAGGGACGGCGAAGAGAGAACGCTGGCCATCTTCCCCTTCTTCCACGCTGCCGGCTGGACGGGGCTCCAGAACACGTCCATCTATGCCGGCTGGGCGGACGTCCTCGTCCCCCGGCCGGAACCGGACCGGATCATGGACCTCCTGGAGAAATTCAAGCCCACGTTTCTCCCGGGCGTTTCCACAATTTTCGTGGCCCTCCTGAACAGCGAACGGTTCCAGAAGATGGACCTGTCCTTCGTAAAGGCCTACCTCACCGGGTCGGCACCCATGGCGGTGGAAACCATCAAGATGCTCAAGGATCGCCGGAACGTGCCCCTGGTGAACGTGTACGGCCTCACGGAGATCACCCCCATGGGGACGGCGACACCCTGGGGCGGTGACGAAAAGCCCGGCACCGTCGGAATTCCCTTCCCCAACACGGACCTCAAGATCGTGGACCTCGAGACGGGAAAGACGGAAGTGAAACAGGGCGAGGCCGGCGAGATCTGCTTCAAGGGGCCCCAAGTCATGATGGGGTACTACAAGAATCCCGAGGAAACTTCTAAAGTCCTGGTCGATGGCTGGCTCTACACGGGTGACATCGGGGTCATGGATGAGGACGGGTACGTCACCATTGTGGACCGGAAGAAGGACATGATCCTCGCGAGCGGTTTCAACATCTATCCCAAGGAGATCGACGAGCTCCTGATGACCCACCCGAAAGTCCTCGAGGTCTGCACCATTGGGGTTCCGGACGCCTATCGGGGAGAGACGGTGAAGACCTTCGTGGTCGTCAAGCCGGGGCAGACCATGACGGAGGAGGACGTGACGTCCTTCTGCCGGCAGACCCTGGCGGCCTACAAGATTCCGAAAATGGTGGAGTTCCTGGAGACGCTGCCGAAGAGCGCCGTAGGGAAGATCCTGCGCCGGGAACTCCGGGACCTGGAGATGAAGAAGATGGGAAAGGCCTGACTTCCCGGGCCTTTGAACGATTCCGCCGGCCCTTCGGGGGCCGGCCTTGCGCAGATTGAAAGGAGAATACGATGATTCTGGCATCACAGGAAACGATTCGCCGGTGGACCGAGGCGGGGGCCTGGGGACACAAGACACTGCTCGATCATTTCCGTTTTCACGTCCGCAAGACGCCCGACAAGATCTGCCTGGTCGATCCATTGAACAAGGAAGCACTCGTGGGGCTGAAGCCGGAGAAGCTGACCTACGCGGAACTCGCCCGGGCGGCCGATGCCGTTGCCGAAGGGCTCCTGGCGAAGGGATACGGGAAGGACGACATCTTCATGGTCCAGATTCCCAACGTCTGGGAGCTGGCCATGCTGTACCTTGCCATTTCCCGAATGGGCGGGCTCATTTCCCCCATGCCCATGCAGTGGCGGGCCTCGGAGCTGGAGTTCATCGCAGGGATCACGGAGGCCAAGGCCATCCTGACGGTCGAGTCCTTCGGGAACTTCAGCCACGGGGAGATGGCGGAGAAGGTCAAGGCGAAGCAGGCCTCGATCCGGGAGATCATCTACCTGCCGGAGATCCGGGAGATGACCAAGGGGCCCGTGACGGGGAAACTCAACGATATCGTAATCGACGCGAACGATGTCTTCACCCTTTCCTGGTCCTCCGGGACGGAAGCGGAGCCCAAGGGCTGCCCGCTGTCGCACAACAACTGGATCTGCCAGGCGAACCTGTGCTTCGAAATGGCCCCCATCTCCTGGGGTGACAACCTGATCACGGCGGGGCCGCTGGTGAACATGGCCTCCATCGGGACGGTCTATATTCCCTGGCTCATCGGCGGCGGGAAGCTCGTCCTCCACCACCCCTTCGACGGCCCCTCGTTCGTCATGCAGCTCATGGCGGAAGAGATCCACTACACCCTGCTGGTGCCGGCGGTGGTGAACGCCCTCCTGAAGCACCCCATGGTGGACAAGTTCGACTTCAGCAAGATGAGGGCAATCACGATCGGCGCCGCCCCGCCGTCCCTGTGGTCGGTGCAGGAGCTGAAGCGCCGCTGGGGTATCGACTTCGCCAACATCTGGGGGCAGAACGAGGGTACGGCCAACGTGGCCAGCGGCTACGATATCCCCGACATGGAGATGCGGCTGGACCATTTCCTCTACAACGGCCCGGGGAGCAGGTGGACGAAGACAGGCACCCTGATGGCCAAGTACGTTTCCATGAAGCTGGTCAATGCAGCCATTCCCGGCGGGCCGAAGAAGGAGGGAGAGGTCGGGGAACTCTGGTACCGTGGGCCCAACGTGATCCCCGGCTACTTCAAGCGGCCCGACCTGACGGCCAAGGCCTTCGACGCGGAGGGCTACTTCAACACGGGCGACCTTTTCCAGTTGAAGGACAACGAGTGCATCGGCTTCTTCGAGCGGTCCAAGGACATCATCATCCGGGGTGGCTTCAACGTCAGCGCCCAGGAGGTGGAGAACATGGTCCTCGGCCACCCGAAGGTCCTCGACGCCGCGGCCGTGGCCATGCCCGACGAGGTTCTCGGGGAGCGGACCTGCGTCTACGTCGTTCCGAAACCGGGCGAAACGGTGACCCTCGAGGAGGTCGTGGCCTTTATGAAGGAGAAGGGGCTGGCGGTCTACAAGATCCCCGAGCGGCTGGAGATCATCGAAGCCATCCCGCGCAATCCCGTAGGGAAGATCCTCAAGAAGGTCCTGCGGGAGGATATCAAGAAGAAGATGGGCACACCCTGACGTCTGCCGGGAGAACACGGGAGCAAGCTGTCGGGGCGCGGTACAAATAGATATGGGAGGGGGCTTCCCTCGCGCTCAGAAGCGTTTTTTCGACCCTGCATCGTCTCGCTCCGCTGCAAAGTCATAACTCGCGCCTGGTGGCGCTCAGACAGATGACTTTGCGGGCGCTGCGCTGCGACGGCAGGATACCCCGAAAAAGCCGCTATTCGCGCTCCGGGAAGACCCCTCTCCCCAACCGACGTTCGCGGGGGCGCGACCGGGGGTTTCCAGAGGAGCAATTAGCGCCCTCCGCCCCTTGGGGCGGTTGATCAGAGAGTAACTTGCTCTTTGTCA
>PHBD01000086.1 GCA_002841865.1 Deltaproteobacteria bacterium HGW-Deltaproteobacteria-19 | reverse complement strand
CCCGCCGTTCAGTGCGATCTCAAGGACGCCGGGAACGTTGAATATGGCCGCGTCGGTGGACGAAAAGCTCCTGCCCTGTGATACCGGCTCCACGCAGCCCACGCCGGTGTAATCCCGTGCATCGCCCGGATCGTAGCCGTGCTTCACCATGGCCGCGACGATCGCCTCGTCGCCGTAAAGAGCGGGGGAATTGCTTCCCGCCGCCAGCATTGACACGATCGACGCGAGGTACTGCGCCGGCGAGCCGCGGTGCACCCGGGCATGGTAATTGGGCTGCCGCATCCTGAGCTCATCCATTATTTCCAGGAAGATATACGAGAGTTCGTTGGTGGAATCATTTCCTTCACCGTCGGTCCCGCCCACGGTCACCACCTGGCCGTTGAACATCCCCCCGTGGAAATTGGTGAGGTGGCGGGAAAAGACCGGGATGATCTCAGACATCTTTATGGAAAAGCAGGAAAGTATCTCCTTTGCCGATTCGCGGTCCAGTTTTCCCGACTGCAGGTCCCTGTTGTAATAGGGATACAGGTATTGGTCCATGCGGCCGGGGCAAACCGAGTTGTCAAGGCTTTCGAGATTCAGGGCGATCTGCGCGAAAAAGAGCGACTGGAGAGCCTCGCGGAACGTCCGGGCCCCGAACCGGGGAACCCGGCGGCAAACGAGGGCAATGTCCATCAGCTCCCGCCGGCGCGCGTCGTCTGCCTCGGCCGTGGCCATCTCCTCGGCGCGGGCCGCGTACCGCTCGCCGAAGCGCGCCAGGCCCTCGCATATGATCTTTACGCCCTCGTAAAAATTCCATTCCCCCGATCCCGATTTCGTTCCTGCCTGGAGCCCGGATACCTTGTGCCCGTATCCATCCGTGCCGATAGCGAGGAGCGTTTCATAGTCGGGGGCGAAGTGGGATATTCCCCCGGATTCATTAATCAGGTACCATCGGGCCTTAAGCTGGTCGAGGATGAACCTCGCCTTGGCGAACGGCGGGCGGAAGGCCCTGAAGCCCAGGAAGCGGAAGAGCCAGAAGGGAATGGTGCCGATGAGCTCTCGTCTTTCTTTCGGCGATATCCCGAGGGGGTT
>PHBD01000057.1 GCA_002841865.1 Deltaproteobacteria bacterium HGW-Deltaproteobacteria-19 | reverse complement strand
ACCGCCTCGGGCCACCGGGGCCAGTCGTCGCTGAAGACCCAGCGCCATACCCAGCGGGTGAAGCCCCGCCTCTGTTCCACGCCCTGGGGAGGTGCCGGCTGTCCCTGCACAACGGGATTGAAAAATACCTCACCATCGAAATGATTCGACGGCTGCCAGGGTCCCTTTGCCGACGCACCCGGTTCTTCCCGGCTCGCCAGGAGAAGGACGATCCCCGCCAGTACCATCAGGACAATAAATAATGCCCGCTTTTTGATCACGTTCTGCATCCTGCATCCGAATCATGAATCGACTGACTGAAGATAGGTCAGGAAAGTGCAACTGTCAAATACGTTTGCATGCGTCGCAACAGGGGTGGAAAGACCTTGGACCCGGGGCATGCGACCCGCCAGGATCCGGCGCTCCCGCAGCGACGGTTGCATCGCAGGGCCTGGCTGCCTTGCCGAAAGGGTGTGGCCGCCGGTAAAGTTTCATGCTAAACATGCCGAAGTACTTTAATAGAGACCGTTCCCGACCATCCAGGCCTCGAATATCTCCCGCGAAAGGAACGCTCCATGGTATCCGATGATGCTATCACTCTGATCGACAAGATCGAGAAAACGCTTACAGGAACGATCCACGGCCGGTTCCTCAGGCCGGAGGTTTTCCAGATTCTCGACAACCCGGACGCCACACGGGAAGAGATCGAGTCCCTGCGAGGCAAGATCGGCGACGAAATCTCCCTCGCTCTCTTCAGCATCGCCAACTCCGTTTACCTCGGCACGCTTCGCCGCGGGGACGCCAAGACATTCTTCGAGGTCGTGAACCGACTCGGTCTCCACCAGATGAAGGCCCTGATTCTTTCCCTCTCCATTTTTCACCACGGGCGGGGCGACGAGGAGATGGAGCTGTTGTTTGCACAATCCTTCGCCACATCCGTGATCGCACAGGTCCTGGCCCTCCAGATGGGCTTCCGGGAAGAGGCCGTGAGGAAGGCGGAACTGGGGGGGATGCTCCTGGAGATGGGCCGAAAGGGACTGATTGTCTACCGGAAAACGACAGGAGACGAAGGGGGCGTCCTGGACAACGACTTCATCGATGCCTACCACCCCTACCTGGGGGAACGTCTGGCCGCCTTTTACGGACTGCCGCCATACGTCCGGTCCATGATTCGCACCCGCGCCCTGGTTCTCGATGACCGGGACCTGTCACTGTCCGCCGTTGTCCGGCTGGCCCACGACACGGTCGGAACCAGTTTCTACCGGTATGGGGGACGCCTCGTCCTGATGTGCACGGTCCCCCGGCCTGCCACGGATACGAGCCGCACCCTCGAGGCGATCATCACCGACAAGTTCAAGGCGGTCGGCCTCGAAAACCGTCTCCACATCATCCGGGTCCCCAACACGAACGACCGATAAAGAAACGTGGCCATGTCCCCGTTTTTCCCTGTCCTGTTATTTTTTTATGGAAACGCCTCCCGCTCATAGCGGTGAAGGGCCATGCCCAGGGCCGCCCGGGCCCAGTTGAGCGGGGTGATCGGGGACGGAAGCCAGTGGGATCGGCCTTCAATGATCACGGTGTTGATGCTTTCCGGGGGAAGCAGCGGCTCCAGGATCTCGCCGTTGGCCGCCAGGACGGGGCCACTGCCGAAAGACCCGGTCAGCTGCCCGAGGGCCCGCTTCAGGTGCACCGTCGCCAGGAAGCGGTCCATATCCCTCCGCCTCCCGTCCGGGCTCATCGAGGCCAGTTGCAGCCTGGCCAGCGCCAGGATGCTGTCGAAGAACCACTGGGCCTCGGTCCCCGGAATCAGGCGCTCCCCGCGCCTCATGAAGGCGTCCCGGGAAGATGACTCCTCCGTCCCGCCTTTCCGCCGGACCTCTTTTTTCTTCGCCGGCGGCCGGATCCAGTAGTTCCCCGACTGGTAGCTGTCGTTCCGGTAGCGCAGGATCCCGGCGGGTCCCCGGAGGGTCTCCACGATGGCGACAACCTGCCGGAATTCGCTTTCCCGAAGCCCTTCCAGCGGCGACGGAAAGAGGAGGGTGAGCAGAGCGGCATCAGCCCCCCGGAACCGGACGTCGTAGGGATCGTAATCCGGCGATTCTCCTCCCAGCGCGATCTGATGCCTGACGGTTCTGAGCCCTCCCGCGATCATCCGGCTCAGGGCCTCCACCCGCCACTCCCTCTTCCATGGATAGGCTGTGGCCTCGAGAAGCTGCAGAAAGCGGGCACGGAAGGGCTCTTGAGCGCCATCCCCTTCCCCGGCGAAAAGTAGCCTTCGCCATGCCTCCATGGCCCGGGTCACCAATCCGATGCTCGACGTGTTCCGCCGCTCCAGTTCCTCCCACGCCCCCGCGTCCTCGCAGGACTCGAAGCAGATCCGTTTGAAGAAGGCGGGGAAACGAATCAGGACGTTCCATCGCTCCTCGCTCAAATCCGCCGGGCCGACCATTCCGTCCCGGACCGCCTCCGCAAGGGCGATCAGAAACAGGCCGTGGGCGTCGTTCTGCCTGTGGTTCCAGACCTGGGGTCGTCCATTGTCAGCCATGACGTCATCGGGGCCGTGGGGATGAACGTCGAAGCGGATGTGGGGAACCCGTATCATGTCGACGGCAAGGCGGGGATCGGCGATGACATCTTCGAACCGCCGGATCTGGGCCGGCGAGGCATAGTAATCCCAGACAGCCTGGAGAAGCCGGCGCGCATCCCGACGTCTCTCCGGGCACTCCCGGAGAGCGAAGAACACCCACATGGCGTCGCGGACCCAGACGGTGTCGTAATGCATCTCGTCCCGACTGCCATCCGTTTTCCTGTCCGCGGCCCGGGCAAAACCCTCCGCCGTCAGGGGGATTTCCAGGGACGGGGTCAGTTCCTGGCTGATTTCATGGACTGCCTTTTTCGTCAGGTGCCGGGAGACCCATTTCTCCACCCGGGGATTGAAAACGACGATGAACTCCCCCTCCGGCGTGGGCACCTGCCTGCAGGCCGGCTCGCGGGCCAGGTGAGCCGCCAGCTCCGCATAGCCTTTTTTCACCGTCTTTCCCGCCTATTGTTTCCGTTCTTTGATTGCCTGGTCGATCAGGTCGATGAGATGGAAGATATTCAGCAGTGCTTCCTCATACTGGCCCCGGTCCACGCATCCCGCATTCTCCAGGAAAAAACGGTCGACCAGTTCCCGGTGAGCCTGGTTCGCCTCGGTGGACATCTGGATGCAGCCGCACATGAGGCCGTTGCAGACGTGCTCGGCGGCTTCGCGGAGTTTGATCAGTTCCTCGATATTCTGCATGAGGGACCCCGAAGGGAAGGAGTATCCGGGAAGCGCATCCCGAATCGTGAACCCACCATAGCGCGCCCCTCCCAGGTCGTCAATCCGGCGCTTGCGAAAAAGGTGTCAGATTAAATCTGACCCTTTTTTCAGTGGGGTGTTCCCGATGCTTTTTGCCTTTTTTTCTCGAGCATCCAGCGCAGGAACCGGACCCAGGGGCTCCAGCTCGGCAGCCTCGCCTCGCCGTCTGCCAGCTTGTGATCCACTCCCGCAAGGGCGTCTTCCAGCAGGGCATCGTGGAGCGGTCCGACCAGAAGCTGCCACTTCATCCAGCTCTTGAAGTCGCACTCGGCATCCACGACGTGGCGGAGAACGACATGGCCGTTCCGGGGAATGACCTCGAAGAAGTGGCGGCCGTCCAGCCCCGCGGTCAGTCCGGTCCCGCTGAAGCGAAATTCGACCCGCCGGCCCGGGACGTACTCTGTAACGGAATAGCGAACCGGGCCGTGCCCGCCCGAGGCGCCTACGGCCAGGGGACCGTCGAACTCCATCGCCGGCCAGCGGTGGCGCGGCCACAGAAAATCTTCCCGTCCGGACAGGCCGTCAATGGCGCCTCCGGCCTTCACGGGCTCCACTTTCATGTTTCGTTCATGGATGTTCATGACCTTCATGGCTTCCTCCTCATGATGGATTCGCAGCTTTCCCGGATCAGGGATTGAACGGCCGGCGACGGCAGGCGGCCCTCTTCCAGGGGACGGCGCACCGCTGCCAGGGGGACATCGATGAGCGCAAAAACACAGCGCCGGACGAGCTGCTTCTCCGACGAGCCGAAGAAACGACACGAGAAGGCGGCGAGGGCCGAGCGGATCTCCTTTTCCAGCGATTCGGCGCGGCGCCGGATCTCCTGGGGCCACGGTCCCGCAACCAGCTCCTCCCGCCGGTGCAGGAGCAACACCCTCGCCTCTTTTGGATGGCTCCGGACCCAGCGCGGGGTGTAGAGGGCCGCCTCCATGGCGTCATCCTTCTCCAGCAGGCTGATAAACCCCTCCTGGAACGACTCGGCCAAGTGGAGCCATGCCTCGGCCAGGATGCGCTCCCGGGACTGGAAACGATGGTACACGGACCCCACAGGCGCCCCGATCCGCGCCGCGATGGCGGCAATGGTTACCGCCTTCGGTCCCCCCTCCGAAATCAGTTCGAGGGCGGCATCGGCGAACTGGTCACTGGTAAAGTGCGGTTTGCGTCCCATGGGCGCTTTATTAGAATGTTAATTCTAAAATGTCAAGCGTATACTTACATAGTTACACAGTTACATAAACGCAGAAAGGGGACAGATTCAAATCTGCCCCCTTTCTGCGTTGCTGCTGACTCAAAGCGTCAGTGCTAGTCCCGCTTCTGTTTTTCCATGGCCTTGCGCATTTCTTCCATGGCCTTCTGCACTTCCTTGGCCTGTTCAGGGGTCATTGCCGGCTGGCTTCCGGGCTGGCTTCCCTGCTGCTGAGCAGCCCGCGCCGCCTCCTCCGCCTGCTTCCGCAGGACTTCCGTCTGCTCCAGGTACTTCTGCCTCATGAGCTCCGCTTCCTTCTGCATCCGCTCTCCCTCGCGGATCGCCTTCTTCGCGGTATACTGGCCGGAGAGGCTCATCACGACCAGCACGGCGGCGATGATACCGAACACTGTCCATGCCTTGCGGGCGGGGATTCCGTGGGCCTCCACGCTGGCCATCACGTAGTAATAGCAGGCGATCAGCAGGGCTACAACGGATCCGAGGTAGGGAATAAGGTTCAGGACCGTCATGATGGGAGACAGGGCAGAAACGTAGGCTACGCAGCGGTATGATGTCTCATAGGATTCCTCTGACCCCATGAGTTTCCAGATGGCGAACATGATGGCTGCAACAACGAAGCCCATGACGGCGATCATGATGGGGAAAATCACGATGGAGCCGAGCGCCATGCCGACGCTCGCCTTGAACTGGAGTCCCAGAAGGCTGAAGACGGCCTGCAGGAGTCCGCTGATGACGCCCATGGCCACCATGAAAACCAGGGGTTCCACATATCCCCCCGTTTTGGGCATCTCCCGGAAGAATGCTCCGGGGGACATGATGACCTTCAGGGCCGTCTGGGGGATTTCCGCTACATTCATGTTCTGGTCTGCCATGCCATCCTCCTTTTCAGTAAGATCAATAAATTACAAAGACAAGGCTGTCCGGTCCCCTCTCCATATCGAGACCGGGCATCCGCTATCGCCTCTCCCGGATGACATGCCCCCGGCTCTGGAACGCAAAAGAGCGGTGCGTCTCCAGGTTGATCATCACGGATTCGATCAGGGGCTCGCGAACCGGTGTTTCCGACACCCATTCCACGAGGAAGTTCGCCCCGGTTCCGCTCTTGTCACTCTGGGGGATGAAGAAGTTGGTCGCCCCCAGGGGTGCGAGCGACAGGTTCGGGGGCGTGAAGTCCTTCACGAGCCTGCCGTCGTTGTCGAAATAGAGCACCTTCAGGATCCTGATCCGGTGATCCAGGTCCGTATTGTGAATGGCGATGAAGGCGCTGACATCGAACATCCTCTTGTCGTCACGGGGGAGGTTCGAGTAGATCGGGACATAAAGAACCTGGCCCCGCACTTTCTTCAGGTCCGCCTCTTTCACCGTCAGTACCCCGGCATCGAAGGCGCTTTCCGACTGGGGCGGCGAGACCTTGGCCTCCTCCCGGGAGCAGGCGGACAGAACGGCAAGAATCAGCATCCCTGTCAGAACCACTGAAAAGCGCTTCATAAGATAAAACCCCTTTCCGAAATCCCGGACGTCTCTTCCAAATCCCTTCCGACGACGCGGCAGACGCTTCCCCTCCGCTGCAGCAACATCTCAATTCATTTTCCGGATACGCACTTCGACATCCTTTTCGCTCTTCAGCAGGTCCTTCAGTTTCGACGTCGCCGTGGCCCCGAAATGATAGGGATAAAGAACTCGCGGACGGAACGCCCTGGCGGCGTCCGCCACCATTTCCGGCGTCATCGTGTAGGGAAGATTCATGGGCAGGAAGGCGATGTCGATTCCCTTGAGCGCTTTCATCTCGGGCGTGTTTTCCGTATCACCGGCGATGTAGATCCGCTTTCCGCCGCAGGTGACGACATACCCGTTCCCGGTGCCCTTCGGGTGATACGGCACCCCGAAGCTGCGCATGTGAACGAGGTTGTACGCCGGAACCGCCTCGATCCTGAAACCTCCGGCCTCCCCGACATCACCGTTTTTCATCACGATGCTCCCCTTGAGCTGCCGGCCCGCCGTCCCGTTGGCCACGACGGCCGTCGCGGCTGTCCTGATGCGCTCAACGGCCCGGAGATCCAGGTGATCGGAGTGCTCATGGGTGATCAGGATCAGGTCCGCCTTCGGCAGCCTGGCGTAATCGGCATACTGGCCGACCGGATCCACGTGAATCACCTTGCCGCCGATGGACATCATCAGGGTTCCATGGCCGATGAACGTGATGGTCAGGTCGCCTTGGGCCGTATGAAACACATCCGTCTCGAAGGACTGCTCCGCCGCCCCTGAAACCATGGCCAGTGAAAAAAATATTCCCGCGCAAAAGATGGAGATTTTTCTCATAACGACCTCCTTGCCCGGACGGATCGCGGCGAATACCATTCGGTGATCCATCTCTGCTGCAAAAACATGACGGAAAGACCGGAAACGGGGGAAATATCTCTATATCTTCAGCACCCCTTGAAATTCGGGGGCCGCTTCTCAAAGAAGGCCGTTACGGCCTCGAAGAGGTCATCCGACGGTACGACGGCGGCGTTCTTCTGCGCCACATACTGGAGTCCCGGATAGATCCCGTGGTCGCGGCTGTAGAGGATCACGTCCTTGGTGCCCTGCACGGCCAATGGCGCACAACCGGCAATCTCTGCCGCCAGCTTTCCCGCTTCCCGGTACAGGGCGTCCTTGTCTTCGCAGACCCGGGTCAGGAATCCCATCTTCAGGGCCTCGTCGGCGCCGAAATCCCGCCCCGAAAGGGCCAGCTCCCGGAACCAGCCGTGTCCGACAATGTGGGGCATGCGCTGCAGCGTGCCCACGTCGGCGATGAAGGCGACGCGGGTCTCCCGGATGCTGAAGATTGCATCCCGGGTACCGTAGCGGACGTCCGCGGCACAGACAAAATCGACCCCGCCTCCGATGCAATGTCCGTGGATGGCAGCGATAACCGGCTTTTTACACATCTCGACGGCGTTGATCCCTGCCTGCGCCTCGAGAATCATCCCGCGGAACTTCTCCCTCGTGGCGGTGCTGGGATCCGCGCAGGCACCCCCCAGCTCGGCCAGGTCGGTCCCGGCGGTGAAACTCTTGCCCTCGGCGCGGATCACGACGACCCGCACATTCGGGTCCTGGTCGAAACGGGCGAAAAGCTCTTTCAGTCCCAGGTAAAAAGCAAACCCCATGGCATTCCGCTTCTCCGGACGATTCAGCACCAGCCAGGCAATATGGCCGTCCATCTCCACCTTGAAAATATCGTCAAACGACATACATCCTCCTTCCTGAAAACCCGGCAGACTTGCCTCCAAGACCTGCCGCCGTTAGTCCTCCGAGAACACCGCCGATTGCGGGCGCCTCCATTCCACGGCGCGCATCATATGCCAATACCGATGGCCGCTCAATCATCTTTTTTCATGCGGGGGGAAAGGGCGCGCTACCCTCGACGGGTGTATACTTTGTGCACGGATGCGATATGCAGGTTGTGTACTTTTTACCCGGTTTTTTACCCGTGGTCGATCCCC
>PHBD01000018.1 GCA_002841865.1 Deltaproteobacteria bacterium HGW-Deltaproteobacteria-19 | reverse complement strand
GACGATGACGTTCCCGTGATGGGAAGTCAGGTTTTCATATTCCGGTGATCGGAGGTAATCCTCGACGATTCCGTTCAGATCGACGACTTCCGAGACGGCAACCCCTCTCCTGGCCAGCGTCAGCAGGTCCTGGATGATGGCCGCCCCCTTGATGCCGGATTGCAGGATGTTGTCGGCGTGCCTTCTCATCTGGCTGCCCTCGGGCAGTTTTTCCGCCAGCAGTTCCGAATACCCGACCAGGACCCCCAGTACGTTGTTCAGGTCATGGGCCACACCGCCTGCCAGTGTTCCCAGGGCCTCCATCTTCTCGACACGGGCCAGGCGCTCCGTCATCTGCCTCCGCTCCGTGATGTCCTTGACAAAGCTCAGGGATGCCGGCGCTTCCTCCCAGATGATCCGCTGGGAATGAATCTCCAGCCACTTCTCCCGGCCGTCCGCCGTCACGATCCGGAACGGATAGCCTGTCTCCACCGCCTCCCCGCGCATCCTTCGCCGGTGGCGGTCGACCACCGTGTCGTGATCTTCCGGATGGATGAACCCCCCGAACGGCCGCAAGGTGATCGTCTCGATCGGGTAGCCCAGGATCTGGGAAATGGCCGGGTTGGCCAGGCGGGTCACTTCATCCTGAATGATCATGATCCCTTCACCGGCGCTCTCGAACAGGAGGCGATGCTTCTCCTCACTCTCCCGTAGGGCCGCCTCCATCGTCCTGCGCTCGGTCGTGTCCCGGGAAATTCCCAGGAAACCGGCCGGGGCCCCCTTCCCGTCCCGGATCATGGTAATGACCGTTTCGGCCCAGAACGTGGATCCGTCCTTCCGGCAGAGCTCCAGATCCACGGATGCCGTGATCTCGTCCCGGGGATTCGCAATCCTTTCCGGGATGAGATTTTTTTCAATCAATCCAAAAGCCTTCTGGAGGGATTCCGGGGTCACCTGAAGCTCCAGGGGGAGTCCGAGCAGCTCCTCCGCGGTATAGCCCTGCATCCGCTCCACCGACGGGGATGTCCAGGTGAGCTTCAGGTTCATGTCCATGAGCCAGACGGTGTCCCGCATGTTTTCCGTGATCAGCCGGAAACGCTCTTCCGTCGCCCGCAGGGCCTCCTCGGCGCGCCGCTGGTCGGTGACGTCACGGACGTTCATGACAAAACCCGCAATGGCCGGATTGTGCAGGAGATTGATGCCGACACCCTCCAGGATGCGCTCGGCGCCGCTCCTGTCCCTGATGCGGAAGCTGTTGGGAATGGCAACTCCCCTCGTCTGCAGGGCCTTCGCGTAATCCTCCAGGGCCCGGGGCAGATCCTCCGGGACAAACAGGTCGTATGCGCTCGTTCCGAGCAGCTCGTCCGGCCGCCAGCCGACGATGCGCTCGACGGAGGGGGTCACATAGCGGATGACTCCCCGCTCATCCGTGATGAACAGAATATCGGAGGCGTTCTCGGTGATCGCCCGGAAATACTCCTCGCTCCTGCGCAGCGCCTCAACGGCCCGCTTGTGGTCCGTGACGTCCCTGGAAACGCCGTGGAGTCCGGTCAGGACGCCCCGATCGTCACGGATCCCGCTCATGAGGGTCTCCATCCAGCGTGTCGAGCCGTCCTTGTGAAGATATTCCAGGACAAGGGTCGCGGTCCTGTTGGAATCCCCATGTCCCCGTTCCTCAAGGGCAAGCTCCCCGGCCATGGCCTCCAGTCCGAGGGACAGGGAATCAGGTGTCAATTGCTCCATGACGCTCTGTCTCATTCGCTCTTCCTGGGTGTATCCGAGCACCGTCTGCACGGAGGGCGTGACATAAACGGTTCGCAGGTTCATGTCGGCGATCCACACGATGTCCGTCATTTTCTCCGTGATGAGCTTGAACCTGCGCTCGCTTTCCCGGAGGGCCTCCTCGGTCTTCCTGCGGTCGGTGACGGCATGAGCGAGCTGTCTGTGGAGGATCGACAATTCCTCGACAAGCTGTTCCCTGGTCCGATCACGATCACTCACGGTTTATCCTCCATGTCCTGCCGGTCAGCGGTGTCATCATTCCCCTGCCTCATCATTCCCTGTCCAGTTCACCGCGAACGGCGATACCGATTTTCTCAAGAATATAAGGCTTTTTGACAAAAACTCCCGCCCCCGATTCCTGGACCTTTTTAACGCGATCGGACTCGGAAAAACCGCTCACAATGATGGCTTTCTGCTTCGGCCGGACTTCGATGATTTTCTGATAGGTCTCAAAACCATCCATACCCGGGTCCATGATCATGTCCAGGACGACCAGGTCGAAAGGCCTGCCCTTGAGGCACTCCACGGCCTCCTCCCCGCTGGAAACCGCCTCGACCCGATACCCGAGCCGTTTCAGCATGCTCGTTGCCACTTCTCTCTGATCCTGCATGTCGTCGACAATCAGGATGGACTCGCCTCGTCCCATGTAGGCGGACATCTCTATCTTAGCACCGCCTGCCGCCGGCTCATCCCTCGTCACCGGGAAATACACCGAAAACGTGCTCCCTTTTCCCTCCTCGCTCTGCACGTCGACGTATCCGCTGTGATCCTTTACCGTTCCCCAGACGACGGTCAATCCCAGCCCCGTACCGCTCCTTCCCATCACCTTCTTCGTATAGAACGGATCGAAGATCTTGCCGACATCCTGGGCGGAGATGCCCTTCCCGGTGTCGGATACCGTGAGCACAACATAATCCCCTTTATTCACTTCGTCGTATCCATGGATCGGCCGGTCCAGATACCGATTTTCCGTTCGTATCGTTACCTCCCCTTCGCCGGTGACGGCCTCCACGGCGTTCGAAACCAGGTTCATCACCGTTTTTCCCAGGTGGACTGGGGATCCCTTGATGTTGAGAAGCTGGCCTTCAGGTTCAGGTTCGGTCCAGATTTTCACGGATGGATGGCTTGACTTCAGTTTTTCGAATTCCGGCGTCCTGAGATAGTCAAAAACCACCCGGCTCAGGTTGACCACCTCTGAAACGGCCACTCCCCTCCTGGCCAGGGTCAGCAGATCCTGAATAATGGCGGCTCCCCGGATGCTGGACTGCAGTATGTTCTCGGCGTATTTTCTCATGGATGAGCCGGCAGGCAGCTTTTCCGCCAACAGCTCCGAATATCCGGTCAGCACGCCCAGGACGTTGTTGAGATCGTGGGCCACGCCCCCCGCCAGCCTGCCCAGGATTTCCATCTTCTCCGCACGGTTCAGGCGTTCCTCCATCCGTTTCCGTTCCGTATTGTCCCGGATGCACTCGATGGCGGCAATGATCTCTCCCCTGGAATCGCGAAGAACGGAGGCCGTGGCTGACAGGTGCCGGTCCCCGGGCGGCAGGTTCGGCGTGTAGGCCTCGCCGAACAGAATTTCTCCCACTCTGTGTGTGGCCGTATATTGCCTCTCCATTTCCCGGTCCGGGTGGAGCGCGATGTCGATCAGGATGGGTCTCCGGAAGCCGTAGAACGGGAGGGCGTACTCGTAATCGCCCTTGCCGATCATCTCTTCCGCTTTCACGCCCGTCATGTTTTCAATCGCCCGGTTCCACGCGATGACCCTGCCTTCCCGATCGACGACCAGGGTCGCGTCGGGCAGGAATTCGATGATGTCCCGGAGCTGCCGGCGGCTCTCCTGCAGCTCTTCCATGGCCTGGATCTGCTCCGTGACATCCCGGATCGCAATGATTGCATGCATGGCCTCGTCGTCCGACGGGAGAGGAGCAGAGATCAGGATGGAATCCCGAAGCACCCCGTCTTTCCGCAGGAGCTTCGTCCGAGCCATGGCCAAGCCGCGTTCCGCGAGGCCGGCATACAGCTCCCTTCCGACGCGCCGATATTCCTCTTCATCGTCATACAGCATGCGTGGTGTATGACCGATCATCTCGGCCTCGGAATAGCCGTAGACGTCATACCAGGCCTTGTTGGCGTTCTGAAACACGCGGTCTCTCATGATGCACAGGCCGATCGGGGTCGCCCTGAAAATGCCGCCGAGAACTTCTTCCCGGCGGCGCAGCGCTTCTTCCGCCCGCTTGCGCTCGGTGATGTCCACCGCCAGGCCGTCCATGTGGACGATGCGGCCGGCCTCATCCCGGACGGCCCGCGAATGCAGGGATAGCCAGACGGGACTCCCATCCTTCCGGCGATGCTGTACCTCGTATGCCTGAAGAAGGCCTTCGGTTTCCATGATGCGCAGGATCTCCGCGCGGTCCTCGGGATTCTCGAAGATCTGCGTTGAAATGTCCGTGATGCTGCCGATCAGCTCTTCCGGGGAATCGTAGCCGTAAATCCGGGCCAGGGCCGGATTCGCGGACAGAAACCGGCCACCCGGGGTGGACTGGTAAATCCCTTCCAGGGCGTTTTCAATCAGTCCCCGGTACTTCTCCTCCCGGTCGCGCAGGGCATCCTGCGTCCTTTTCATCTCCTCGATGTTCCGCGTGACGGAAAGGATGTGCGGCCGTCCCTTCAGCATCAGGATCGTCGCCGACATAAGGCCGGTAAGGGTTGTGCCGTCATTCCTCAGAAACCGGGCCTCCAGGTTGGTGACCCGCCCGTGCTTCTTTAGCTCCTCGACCAGCCTCCGCCGGTCGGCTGGATCGGCCCAGATGTCCAGCTCCACGGAGGTCTTCCCGATGACCTCCTCCCTGGTAAAACCCGTCAGCGCCAGGAATCCGTCATTGACGTCGACGTAGGTTCCGTCGTCCAGCCGGTTGATGTTGATGGAGTCCGGACTCGTCAGAAAGGCCTTGCGGAATCGCTCTTCGCTCTCCCGCAGTGCATCCTCCGCCAGTTTGTGTTCAGAGACGTCGCTGACCGTGCAGATCATGCCGTCGAACCGGCCGTTTTTCACAAACGGGATCAGTTTGCCGGACAGCCAGGCCGTCCCTCCGGCCGGAGCGGCTACGGGAATGGAGTCGTATGAAATGTCGCGAAGGTTTTGTTTCGCAGTCAGATAAAGCGACTTGATATGCTTCAGCGTATCCGGGATACGGTCTGAAAAGATGTCGATCCCTGGATGCTGTTCCTTCGGAATGCCTGCAATCTTTGCCATGGGGCTGTTGACAAAAAGGATCCTGTCATGCTCGTCTATCACACAGATCCCTTCGTCAACGTTCTCCATCAGGTATTCATGGAATACAAGCGTCCTTGCATCCCCGTCCCCGGAGCGTTGACGGCCGGGAGCAGGGTCACCCGTCTCCGCGAGCCGCCTGCGGAGGGCCGCCAGCTCTTCGATGAGCTCTTCCCGGGTTTTCCCTTCGTCGTTCAAGGCGTGCCTCCCGCCGGCCCCGGACGGCCGCGAAGCGTCGGCAAAGCGGCGATCCGTGCCCCGATCTGTTCGATGACCCTCTCCGCATCAGCTTGATTCGCCCCGAGGACGCCGACGAGGAACCTGCCGATCCGGCGGATATGCGCGTCCCCGTACAGGGGATCGGTGGCCGCCAGGGAATCGGGGGTTCCCCCATCCTGCCGCCGGAAGCTGCGGCCCTCCGCTGCGAGGTGGGATTCATACCGGGCGAGGGTCTCCCCGGCTGCCTCCCCATTCGCCTCCAGGACGACAAAAATTCGGATCCGCTTCCCGTCGGCCAGGGCCTCCGCCAGGAGTCCCCGCCGGAAAAAAGCATACCCGAGGAGACTTTTGGCAAAGTACCGCTCGCTCCCGGGCACGAGGTCCGGCACGCGCACGATCTCCAGTTCCCGCGGTCGTCCCTTCTGATTCGGCAGCCTCTGCCCGATTGCCCGGCCGCAGGCCAGGAATTCGCTTCGCGGCAGGCTGTTCGCCCCGGTGACCTGGAGCCGGACAAAGTACCGGTCCTGATAGAACATCAGCTGGGAAGGCAGGATGAATCCCTCCGCACCGAAGTCGATGAGTTCCTCCCTCCCGCGGCGGTAGTTGCTGTAAATGCCGAATGCGTCCAGGGGGGATCCCATCCGGTAGACGTCGGCGACGAGCCAGACGTCCGGATCCGACGCGCTCACGTAGGTGGCGGTGGCGAGCAGGTCGAACCCGTAAGGCATGAAAAGCTCTGCCTCGCCGTCGATGTGCTCGAAAAGGGTGTCCCGGACATAGAGGTTTGTCGGTTCCTTCAGCGTCCAGCCCGCGGCGAATCCCGGCTGGGGAAGCACGCCCCGCAGGGCGCAGTCGTCAGGCCCCGAAGAAACGGCCGACGCCGGGAACAGCAGAACGATTCCGATGAGGGCGACGCAGATGGCCCGCAAACGGTTCAATGCCCCTGCCTCCTTTTGGAAATCGAGCCCGGGCACGGCCGGGTGTCCCTAACCCAGGAGTTTCCCGGCCCGCTCCATCTTCGCCCGGATATCGAGGCCATGGATGCACTTCGCCGCACACGTCGCGCAGTCCATACACACCGAGGCTGATGAGGAAATGGGGAGCTGACGGTACGTTTCGCGGGCGAGGCCTTCTTCCCGATAGGCCTCCGCGTACATGAGGCTGCGGTTGACCGTGCTGATCTCCACGCCGAAGGGGCATCCGGCCTCGCACGCACCGCAGAAGCGGCAGTACACCGAATCGATGGAGGCCCGGTAGCGATCGAGGATATAGCGGTCCAGGGGCCCGAATTTCATCCCCATCACGGCGATGTCCTCCCGGAGCTCTGCCATGTCCCGCATGCCCGGGATGATCGCTGCGACATGACGGTTCTTGAGGACCCACTTCAGGGCGGCCTGGTAGGGACTGATCGGCCCCGAGGTGTCCGTACGGTATCCCCCGGCCAGGGACTTCATGGCGACGATCCCGACACCGGCTCCGGCGGCCCGGGCCAGGGCCTTCGTCGCCGCGGCGTCGCTCTCGAAGTTGTACTTCACCAGGGCCACGTCGAAAAACCGGTCCCGATCGTCGGCGAGCGCATGGAGCACCTCCGCCTCGTTGCTGTGGGAGGTCACTCCGAAAAAGCGCACCTTTCCCTGCTGCCGGAGCTTCAGGAGGGCCTCCCGGATGTCCGGGTTGAAGATCCGGTCCTGCCTGCTCGATATGCTGTGGAGCTGGATCACGTCGATGCGATCCGTCTCCAGCATCTTCAGGCTGGTCTCCACGTCGCGGATGACCTGCTTTCCCGATCGCCCGGTCGTTTTCGTCGCGACATAGACCCGGTCCCGCCGACCCTTCAGGGCCCTCCCGACGATCTCCTCGTTCCGGCCGCCCATGTAGACCCTGGCCGTGTCGACGTAATTGACGCCGTGGTCGAAGGCCGTCTCCAGCACCTCCGCCTCTGGCGTCAGCATCGCCCCGAAACTGATGACCGTGATTTTCATCCCCGTGCGGCCCAGCGTGCGGTAGACGGGGCGCGGGAAAACAAAAGGCGCCTGCACCGCGCCCTGCACGGCCTCCGCAATGCCGTCCCAACCCAGCAGTGCGGTCGAGGTCCCTGCCACGCTGATCTGCAGGAATTCTCTCCGATTCAGCTTGCCCATCGATTCGCCTCCTTTCGCATGGATAGAGCAGGCGCAAGAGAGGAACAGGATCCATGGTGTTCCGACATTATCACGTTTTCAGGCGGGGTGAAACGGCTCTGTCGGGCTCTCGACACTTTCACGGAGGCCGGTTGCCGCCCTTCCGTCCAAAAGCCGTGACCTATGCATCGCCGATCCGAAGCACGGGCTTGACTGCGGCGCCGCGCCGGGAATCGGCGATGGCCTTGTTGATGTCCCGGAAGGCATAGAATTTCTCAAGCCGGTCGAAGGGAAACTGCCCGGCCCGATACAGCTCGATCAGTCTGGGGATAAACTGCTGCGGCACGGCATCCCCCTGGATGATGCCGAGGGTTTTCCGTCCTTCGGACAAGGCCGTGCCCTGTTCGCCGGTAAGCAGCGCCACGGTTCCCTGGGGATTCAGGATGTCGACGGCAAGCCGGTGCATGTCTGGGTCGCCCGTCGTCTCCACCACGTAATCGACGCCGCGACCGGTGATCGCTGTGATACCGGCCGCAACATCCCGGCGGCGGTTGTCAATCGTGTAGGTGGCTCCCAGTTTCAGGGCCAGCCTGAGTCGCCCGGGCCTGACGTCGACCCCGATGACCGGGGCGGCGCCGACGAGGCGCGCCGCCATGATCGATGACAGGCCGACTGCCCCCGTTCCGAAGACGGCGATGCTCTCCCCGTTCGAAACCCGGAGCGAATTCATCACGGTCCCGGCCCCGGTCTGCACGCCGCAGCCCAGCGGGGCCAGGACCTCCAGCGGCAGGTCTTTGGAAACCTTGACGATGTTCCGCTCTGTGGCCAGGGAGTGGGTGGCAAACGAGGATTGACCGAAGAAGTGTCCCCGAACGCCGCTGCGATGCAATGCATTGCTGCCGTCGAGGCGCTGGAAACCAAAGTTCGCTTCCCAGAGGAGCCTGCAGTGTGCGGGATGTCCGCTCCGGCATGGACGGCATCGGCCGCAGGACTGATAGGAGAGGACGACATGATCGCCGGCCTTCACGCCCTTCACGTCTTTTCCGACCCGTTCCGCTACGCCCGCACCCTCGTGACCCAGCACCACCGCATCGTCTGCCTCATACCAGTCGTCACGAAAGGCGATATCCGTATGGCAGATGCCCGAGGCGACGATGCGCACCAGGACCTCGTCATCCCGGGGCCCTTCCATCTCGAGGGATTCGATCGTCAAGGGGCCGCCTCTCCGGCGCAGAACAGCCGCCTGTATCCTGATGACTTCCACCCCGGAACGCGGCTTCACGGCTCCACTCCTTTTTCAATCGTGCCGGGGTCAGATCTTGAAATGACAGATTTTCTTTCCCGATGTGTCCTTTCAGTACCTGACCCCGCAATCCAATCAGTTTATCAGGCCCGGCAGCCCCGGCCATGTCTCGTTATTGATCGGTTTCGGATAACCCTGATCGGTCCTGTCCGCTTTGATATCGAAACGAATGTACTCGTCATCTTTAAAGAAATAGGCCTTCCCGTTTCTCCAGTTTACCGCGGTGTCGATCCCGTCCGTCCATGGCAGCCCCGGCCAGGCTTCATTATTGATCGGCTTTGGATAACCGGGATCAACCCTGTCGGCCTTGATGTCATAGCGGACATACTGGCTGCCCTTGAAAAAATACGCCTTGCCGTTGCCCCAGTTCACGGCGGCATCGATCCCGTCCGTCCACGGCACCCCCGGCCACGTTTCTCTGTTGATCGGCTTTGGATAGCCGGGATCAACCCTGTCGGCCTTGATGTCATAACGTTCTCTGTTGATCGGCTTTGGATAGCCGGGATCAACCCTGTCGGCCTTGATGTCATAACGGACATACTGGCCACCCTTGAAAAAATACGCCTTGCCGTTATCCCATTCCACAACGGCATCGATGGCCTTGCCGACCTCCATCCGTTCTGCCGAGGCGGCAGGAATAAAAATGAGACTCAACATCAAAAGGACCATACACAACCTCTTCCCAAAAGACGCTCCCATCACATAACCCCCTTTTTGATCCGATGCTCTCGACATGGCTGCCGGTTTCAAGGCATCCCCGGTCCCTGACTGTGGATTACATAACACATGGCGCAGGATGCGTCATTGAAGGAGAGGGCAATCGGCATCCATCAGGCTGTTATCCAAGGGTACAGCGGAGATCAGGGCGCCGTCCATCCCATGACGGGCACCGTGCTGATGCTGTTCTTCGGGCTGCCCGTGATGACCCGGTCGCTGTAGGATACATAAACCAGGACATTGCGTTTGCGATCAAAGAAGCGGACGACCTGGAGAGATTTGAACAGAAGGCTGCGATCTTCGTCGAAGACACGCTCGCCGTCCTTGAGCTCGCCCACGAACCGGATCGGCCCGATCTGGCGGCAGGCGATGCCGGCGTCGCTCGTATCCTCCGCCACGCCCATGGCACCCTTGACGCCGCCGGTCTGGGCCCGGGAGATATGGCAGGCCACGCCCTGCACCTTGGGGTCGTCGAAGCCGTCCACGACGATCTTGTCATTGGGGCCGATCCATCGGAATTGGGTGCTTACCGAGCCGGTCGTCCCGCGGTCGGGGCGGCTGAAGACCCACCAACCGAAAAGCACGACCAACAGCAGGATGGCAGTTCCGATCACAATTGCGTACTTTTTCATAACCGTTCACCTTTTTGATTGGATATCAACGGGTTACATCATCGGTTGTTTGTGGCGCCCTGTTGCCGCCCGGAGCCCCGGGAAACAGGGGGTGCCCGATCGGGCAAAATACTCTTTCCGATAGAACGCAGCCTCCCCGGGGGTTGAAGGGACCGGTTCCACCCAGTGAATTTTTCCCGCTATGGTTTTGAAGGTTCGACCGCGAGATCCTGGAAAATGGCTTTCAAAATGGGAGCAATCGCCGTGTCCTTTTTTTTCACCTGTTCCCAGTCAATCACATGCTTGACCATTTTTTCAACGATCGGTTTCAGATCCTGGCTGCCCGGATCCGCCAGGACAAAGCGGGTCACGAGGGCCTGATAGAAGGTGCCCAGTGAAACGGCAGTCTTGATCGTCACATGATCCGACACCCGCCTTATGTCCGGCACGGAAGCAAGCAGCTTCTTTTCGGAAAAAGCAAAACGTTCTTCAGGCAACGGCTGATTGAGCACGATTTTATCGAGGACAAGAAACGGTTTGGTCGCGTTGATATCGGATTTGTAAAGTTCAATGCGACGGTATGCACCTTCCCTTCTCGACGGCGTCACGTATGCGACAATTTTTCCGCCCCGCTTCGTCTTTCCTTCTACAAGAAAACGATTCCCCTCTTTCTTCCTGATCTCAACGCCCTGATCCGCTGAAGCCATGAGCGAACGAATATCGACAAGCAGGATTTCGGGCTTGTTGACATCCTTTTTCTCTTTGTCTTCTTCCGGCAAATAAACTCCAAAACCTATCTTAACATTGTGGTCGGCGGGATCCATCTTGAAGACAAATTGCGGCATGGCGTTGCCCAGCAATACTTCCGAGGCGACCGGATCGTAAAACATGAAGGAATTTCCGGCACCGACCAGAATCGGCATTCCATCCCGGGGATCAAGAATCCTCAGGGCGTGCCGGTCGGGCTGCTTTCCGGAAACGATGAATCGCAGTTGGATTCTTTCAATGTCGAGGGTGCCTTTTATCTCAAACGTCGAGATATTCTTTTCCGCCAGGGAAATGCGCGGCGCGAGTCTGAGCAGCTCTTCAATATTCGGCGTGCCGGCCGTTTCACTGAACGCACAACTCCCGCTTATAGCCAGAATCGATGCAACGACGACAGTAATGAACGCCTTTTTCATGCTCGTCCCCTATCTCGATTTACATCTGTCCCCTTTATGAGGGGTGCTTCATTTCAAAACATGCACCCGGCCGGAGACTGATTCACACGACAAAATCCGCCGCCTGTACCTGTTCGCGCAGCTCCCGGCGGAGGATCTTCCCCGCTGCGTTGGCAGGCAGCTGATCAAGAACAACCAGCCGGCGGATCTTCTTGTACATGGCCATGTTCTCGTTGGCGTATGCCAACAGTTCCGCTTCCGTCGCCTTCGCCTCGGGCCGGAGCTGGACGAAGGCTACAGGCGCCTCCCCGTAACGGTCGTCCTTCTTCCCGACCACGGCCGACTGCATGACGTCCGGATGATTATTCAGGACCTCCTCCAGATCCCGGGGATACACGTTGTGCCCCTTGCACAGGAGCATGTCCTTTTTCCGGTCGACGATGAACAGATAGCCGTCCTCGTCCACGCGCCCGATGTCGCCGGTCAGGAGCCAGCCGTCCTTGATAACCTCCGCCGTCTCATCGGGACGTTTCCAGTAGCCGGCCATAATCTGCGGTCCCCGAAGGCAGATCTCTCCGATCTCGCCTGCGGGCAGTTCGATTTGATCGTTTTCCGGGTCCACGATCCGGATCTCCGTATCCTGGACGGGCAGCCCAACGGAGCCCAGGCGCAGGCCGTCACGGGTCGGCGGACTGATCGTGGCCACGCTCGTGGCCTCCGTGAGGCCGTAGGCCTCGCAGATGATCGCAGGGATCCTGGCCCGCAGTTTCGAAAGGAGTGCGGGGGAGATCGGCGCTGCGCCGGAAACAACGAGTTTGATCATGGACAGGTCCGTTTCCTGAAAGAGGGGATGGGCCACCATCGGGACGAACAACTGCGGCGCCCCGCCGAAAACAGCCGGCCGGTATTTTGGGATGGCGTTCATGAACTCCTCGAGATCGAAGCGGGGGAAGACGACCAGGGTGCTGCCTTTCATAAACGGCTGGTTCAGGTAGCCATAGATGCCCATCACATGGAACCAGGGCGCGACAACGAGCGACGTTTCCATCCCGACTGCGAAAGCATGGTCCTCGTCCCGGTCCCCTTCCATTCGCCGCAGGCCAAGGATGCCGCTCTCATAGGTCACATCACCACCCATGAACCACTGATTCATCTGGCAGCAGGACACAACGCCCTTGTAGTGCGTGATCATCACGCCTTTCGCCGTGCCGGTCGTCCCGCCCGTATAGGCGATATGGGCGAGATCCGTTTTCGGGTCGATGGTGCACTCCGGCGCCTGCGCGGGATAGCGGGCGAGCAGGGCTGTAAAATCCAGGGCGCCCTCCGGATGGGGGAAGCGCGGCAGGGGCTTGACTGGGGCGGAGAGCGGCGGGTAACAGTCCGTCATGTCCGTCAGGATGATCCGCTTGACCGGCGTTTCCGGCATGATCTTCCGGGGTGCGGCGTATAGCAGGTTCAGGCCGATGAAGGTTTCCGTCCCGGCATCGTTCATCTGCATTTTGAGTTCGCGCTCTGAAAGGAGGGGGCTCAAGGGGACAAAGACCGCGCCGCACTTGAGAAGCCCGTAATAGGCGATGGCGAACTGCGGACAGTTCGGCAGGTGGATCGCCACCCGATCGCCCTTGCGGACCCCCAGGTCGGCCAGGGCTGCGGCAAAGCGGTCGGACAGCTGGTCCAGTTCGAGGAAGGTGATCTCCATGCCCCCGAAGATGAGGGCATTTCGCGTCGGCCAGCGGCGCGCCGAAGAGCGGAGGATCTCAAAGATGGGAATCTCGGGGTAGGTCAGGTTCTTGAAGATGCCTTTCGGCCAACACGTGAAGATCTTTTCCATTCACCTCCCCCTTATTCATGAAGGATCTTGACCGGCTGAGTCGGATCAAATCCGGTAAAAAAGCCTTTTGTGTCAATATGTAACAAGTATGCTGAGCCTCCTTCCGTCACCCGTCACGAAGCGACGTTCCAGATCCGTTGTATGAAATCGATGAGTTCTTTCTTTTCTACAGCCACCCCCGGAAGACAAGATCCCCGCGTCAAGATGATCATGATGAAACCGGACGCTCAACCTTGCGGGATTTGTGCATATATACAACATCCCACGCCCATAGGCCCGTCGTCTACCCACATGGAGCCGCCATGCGCTTCCACTGCCATACGGCAGAAAGCCAGCCCCAGGCCGGTGCCGACGCGCGTCACATGCTCCGCATCGTTCACCCTCGTGAACTTCTCGAAAATACGTTTACGCTCTTCGGCCGGAATCCCCGGCCCCTCATCGGTAATGCTGATGCGTACGGCCTGGTTGTCTATTGAACAGGCCATGACCTCGATCCTGCTTTTTTCCGGCGCGAATTTGATCGCATTATCCAGCATGTTCACAACTACGCGCCACAGCACATCACGGTCGGCTTTCACCATCAGACCCGGTGGAGTCTGGGTGACAATCTGGATAGCCTTGCGCATCACCTGTATTTGCTGCATCGCGGCCAATTCCCCGAGCATGGCCGAGAGATCGAATTCCGCGATGTTCAAGACCAGTTTGCCGGCCTCCAACCGGGCAATATCGAGCAGCATGGATATCAATTTCATCATGCTTTGTGCGGCGGCCTTTGCCATGCCAGTGAGGAGCAGGAATTTTTCAGGGTCTTTGACCTGATCTTTCAAAGGCTCCAGCAGGCTCAGGACCAGGGAGACAGTGTTCAGCGGGTTCCGCAAATCATGCACCACCATGGACTCAAGTTCATCACGCAAACGCAACAGTTCCTGCAGCTGCTCCTTCTCTTCCCCCAGCCTGTGAACGCGTTTCTGTGCCTGTTGGTAGGTATTCCCCAGATGGATCCTCGCCGTGTCTGCAGAAATCAAATTGCCACGCGTGCTGGAAACCATGGTTTCCACCAATGACAGAGTGTCGGTCAACAGGGCTCGGAATTGAGATGTCGGAATACGCGACAGCACCACCCGCGAGGTGGCGATCAGGGAGGCCGAGCGTGGATCTTGCGTGATGGCGCCCAACTCACCAACCAAATGGCCGGCCTCAACGCAATTGAGCAGAACCGGTTCAGCAATGCCATGCGTTATGTACACCGCCAAGCTTCCGCTCAGGACGTAGTATACTGCATCGCTGGCGTCTCCTTGGTGAAACAGCACTTCACCTGTTTCGAGGATTACTTCCGTGCCGTTCTCATGGAACAAACTCTTGATGTCCGATGGTATAATCGATTCCATTCACCCATACTCCCCCAAAGATATGAACAGCTATACCATATAACACTTTCCTGATTGTTACTACCGGCTTTGCACTGGAGAATCCCGTAATAATCTGGCACATTCCCTACAAACTGCAAATCCGGGGTTAGTCGTTCTTTCGGGACGAAAAAATTACATCATTAACGAAAATCATTTTTGCGGCCCGGCACCAATCTTAAATTTTCCTCTGAAATACCTTTCTCTTATTTCAGCCGCTTCAGAAGCCCACTTCTCAAGTCCTTTGCTTTTAATCGTTATCAAGTTATAAACCTTTAAATTATGAGGGTATCTTTCGGCGCCTTCGGCTAACGGTTGTAATTTTGAACAAGGGAAATCGCTGCACTCAAAGCAGAAGTCCAAATTTTTCAATTTCACACATTCCAGTGTTTCACATTTGCCAACAATCATAGTGCATCCTGATATTCGACAACCTTTACAAAGCAATTTCTCTTTTGTCATTCCGCGGGAAACAAACACGGTTTTCCTGTCTTCGGACATCTTTTCAAAAAAAGAATCAATATTCGTGTAATATAATTCGCAGTTAAAGCAGTCAATTCCACAAACCGCAGTACTTAATTTAAGGTCGTCCATTTCATTCTCCCTGGTCAATTATTTTTGCTCATTTTGCGTCAGTCTAACGAAAAGCTTACGGGGAGGCGCGCATCCACGTGACCTGCCCCGCTATGTTGCCGAACCATCGGCCATGTTGATCGCTTCTTGAAACGACCCTATCCATTTCCGCTCCTCAGATGGGTCCGGTCATTGAACAATTCTATGGATGCCGACCTGTCCCGAAATCTGACAATGGTCTTGGAAGCGGTATCAACGTGGACGGATCTGAATTCTGACAGGCTGATATTTTTTATCTTGCAGAGGATCGAAGCGATTGTGAAGTTGTGTGAAACGATCAAGGCATTATCAGGTTTTATGATGATGCCTTCGATGACTTTCCAAGCCCGGGCCTGCAACTCAATAAATGATTCCCCATTGGGCATCTTTACGGAAGCCGGATCGGATATCCATTTCCTGAGGAAGTCCTTTTCACGGGCCATCAGCTCTTGATATGAAAGACCTTCAAAATCTCCCTGGTCCATTTCCATCAGACCTGATTCCAAGCAAAGTGGGACATTGTGATATTGGTTGATGATCCGGGCCGTTTTCTGGGCTCTGATCAAGGGACTGGAAAAGATCGAATGGATCTGGTGATCTTTAAGGGACAGGGCAAGTTGCCGGGCGTGATGTAAACCGACATCGCTCAGATCTGTGTCACTGAAGCCCTGGACCCTGCCTTCCTTATTCCAAACGGTTTCACCGTGCCTGATTAGAATCAGTTCCATAGCTTCTCAGGGTAGATGGCTTATAATATCTGCTCTTCTCATTCGGCTAAAGCTCGTTCGTAGATAAACATCTCCGCGAGCACGCGAGGCTCAGGCCAGACAAAGGAGGGTGGCGGATTCAGTGGATTCATAATGATGTCCCTTCGGTTGACTATCGGTCGATTCCGTCTCAGATCACCTTCCACCAGGGCACCGCCAGAACCTTGGGCGTCAACCATTCAATTGCCGTGCCCGTGTGCAGCAGTAACCCGGCACGTGCGTCGGCGCCATACTCATTTTGAAAGGCAAGCAGGTTCATGGCGTCCTTGATCCTCGGGCGGTTTGTGGATTTGATCTCGATGGGAAGCACCTTCCCCTCCGTCTCGATCACCAGATCCACTTCTTCGCCCGCGGTTGTTCGCCAATAGAGAATCTCCGTGTTTTTGAGCCGGCCGCACTGCCAGACAAGAAGGTCAAGCAACACAATGTTCTCGAGATAGGCGCCCGTTGGTTCGGCCATCCCTGAGAGGTGCATCGCCAGTCCGACGTCGCCCCAATACAGCTTGGGTGACTTGAGGAGACGTTTGGTACGGTTTACCGAATAAGCTGGCAACCGAATCAGGAGGTATGAAGTCTCCAAAAGGTTTAGGTAGCGGTGCACCGTGGGCTGTTTCAGCGATAAGTCGCGGGCCATTTCCGTCTGGTTCACGAGTTGGCCAAGACGAAAACAGGCTGCCCGCATCAGCCGACGAAAATCAGGAAGGGCGGCTATGGAGGAAAGCATTTGGAGGTCCCGCTCCAGGTAGGTCCGGACATAGCCGTCGAACCAGACCATCCGGTCCTCCGCACTGGTCATGTGGACGGCGGGCGTTGGAAATCCGCCACGTCGGGCAAATGCCTGCCAGTCTTCCGGACCCGATGTGTCCGCACTGAGTAGGTCGGGCCATTCGGCGTCATTCGCTGCGACCAGTTCTTCCCAAAGTCCGCAACGGCCGAAGCCCAATTGTTCCCGCCGGGTCATCGGCCAAAGGGTGAGGTAGCTGGCGCGACCGGCGAGAGATTCGGATACTCCCTTCATCAGGAGCAGATTGGCCGATCCGGTCAGAAGAAATCGGCCCGGTTGGCGGTCGGAATCGATGGCCTGTTTAACAGCGAGGAGCAAATCGGGTTCCCGTTGCACCTCATCGAGAGTCACCTTCGCCGCACCCCCCACCAGGGCTTCAGGATTTTGCCTGGCGAGTTCGAAAACATCCATGTCGTCGAGGGAAAAGTAGGAACGCTTTTCCGGGGTAAGCACCTTTACCAGAGTGCTCTTGCCCGTCTGACGGGCGCCGGTAACCACGACAGCCGGCATCACACGCAGCCGTTGGCTCAATGCGGCCATCATGTGTCGGGGCAATGTATTTTCATTCATGACGTGAATTATATCCATTCATGGACGATTTTGCAAAGATTATGAGGGTTCTTTCGCTCTGGCCAGCAACTCGGCGAAGTCATAATTGACACTTGTCACGCCGAAGTCCGGCTCGCGTTGAAAGGGCTGCCTCAGGTAGTGGACTCGGTGTGAGTCGCCATCGATGAATTCCACGATTGCCAGGATAAAGTCCTCGGGCTTGTTGAGGGAGTAGAGGATTTCGTTTCGGGTTACCGTGATCGTCGGCGCGCCGGTTATACGACCTTTCACCTCGATGAAGCGCAGCTTGCCGGTGCCCGGCACATTTCTGCAAATATCAGATATTGAATGCCATTACTTCATCTCCCTGAATCTGGCTTCGATGGCCGTGATGTCTTCGATGCGGATCAGGGCGTTGTAAAAATCCCGGCCGGAAAGCTTTTCCAGATGAATCAGGTGCTCGCCGACGGATTTGACATATCCCTGAAAGGATTTCCCCGAGCGAAGATGAATCACGACTTCCTTGCCGACATAGGTATTCAGGTTGTCTTTGATCGAAAAGGCCGTGTCAAACTTTGCGCCTTCAACGGCAACAACCGCCCTGGCCTGCGCCACCTCCGGAAAGAGAACAAACATGGCAGCAAACAACATGAAGGCCGCCACCGCCACCGAAGCGATCCAATCTGTTCTTTTCATACTACCTCCTTGTGGATGAATATCCGCCGCCTTTATTTCAATCTTTTAAACCTGATTTCACACTTGTCATACCCCTTGGCAATGGTCTCTCCCAGCTCCAGCTCGCAGCCGAAGGACCCGGCAATGCCCCTGTCTCCCTGCATGGCAATATCGCACAGCTCCGCAATCCGCTCGTCCGAAGCCCCGCAGGACTGCCATGCAGCCACAAGCGGGCAATGGTAAAAGTCGATGTCCAGCCGGTCATCCGTAGAGGCCAGGATCTTCATCTCAAACACCATTCTCGCCGGCAATGTAAAAAGCCTGCCCTTCAGGCCTTTCAGGCTCCTGGTGCCTGCTTCGGCAACGAGCTGATCACCCTGAAAGCACCCGCACCGCATGATCGCCGCTTTCGCAAACTCTTCCGTATCGATGCCGCGCTTTTCCGCCTCATCCAGGAGAAGATACAGCCAGGTGGCCCGATGCTCCAGCGTCCCTCTTACCGCTTTCATAATCTTGCTTTTGTGCTTCGGATGATTCTTGATGTTCGACATTCCCCAGCTCCTTTTGTGTCATGGCGTGAGGCCTGCAAGAAATCGGATGGGGGGCAGGCCTCTATCTGTCCCCGTTCACTGCATTCTGCATCAAGCATTATTCAGCATAGTATGTCGACGTTTTATCGACTTACCATGCTCAAGTATACCGTCTAACGGGGAACAGATCTGGTGACAAAGCGGGGACAGACGAAAATCCATCCCCGCTTGGACTTGGGAAAAAGAGTGGCCCGTTTTCCGATCAGGGAGCAGTCCCGGATCGAGCTTCTCCGGCGGTGGCGGGGCGTCCGGCGGCTGGTGAGTGCCGCCGAGGCCCCGGACCGAACCGCGGATTGAATTACTTCCAGATCCTCTTCAGGGCGTCCACGGCCGTGTCGGCAACACTGCCGGCCTTTGACTTTGCAGCGCTTCCGCTACCGGAGGCCCCTTGCGTCACCGAGTCGGCAGCGCCGGCTGCGGCTTCCTTCGCACCCTCCGCAGAACCCCCCGCCATCGCGGCCTTGTAGCACTTCTCCTGTTCATAGCCTGATTTGTAAATGGGATTGTAGTAACAGTCGACGGCGGCCTTGTTCGATTTCCAGTCGTTGTAGCACTTCAGCCCTCCTTCGGATGAGCACTCTTCGACGATTTTGCAACCGCAGTCTTCCGGTGTCGGCCCGCACCTTTTATTCAGAAAGTCCTGAACGGTCGCCTGGCCTTTGGGGCAGTTGAATGTGGGCGGCCAGTCCTGTTTCGCATTGCTCCCCATGCACGGCCCGATGACGATACCGGCTCCGAAAACCAGGTCCTTGCGGTGCCAGCACTCGGACTGCATGCGTTGCGTCTTGCAGTCGGCGGGCTCGGTGTTGCCCGCCAGGCCGAATTTCGGCTTCCCGTAAGGGGAGCAGTCCACCATCTTCGAGTTGCCGACCCGCATCTCGCATTCCCGTGACGATCCCCTGCGGCAGCAGGCGCTGGCCTTCAGGAAGAGCCGGCAGCCGCATTTCTGCAGCTCGACGATGTCATAGTCCCAGCAGGTTCCCACGGGGGTGATGTAGTGCTTGCCGTCAAGCTGATTGGTCGTGCGCTGTCCGCCCATGCGCTTGACGCTGAGAACACGGTCCTTGACGTTGTTCTGCCCTTCCCACATCTTCTTTACCTGGGCCGTGGACGGCTCCGCAAAAGCGTCGCCGAACGCCAGCAGGAGCAGGCACAGGCTACATAAGACCACAACAGCCAGATACGAGTGTTTCTCTTTCCTCCAATCCATGCGCGACCTCCTATTGATTATTGATTTTATATAAAAAGTGGCCAGATTTTATGCAGTGCACAATCGACCTGACCTATCTTCCCGACTGCTGTTTCTTCTCTTCCTCCTCCTGGAGCACGCGCCGCAGCACCTTCCCGATCAGCGACTTGGGAAGCATTTCGCGGAATTCGACGTACCGGGGCACCTTGTAGGCCGTCAGGCTCTCCTTGCAGAAGGCCTGCAGCTCTTCGGCGGTGCACCTCTGGTCCGGTTTCAGCACAACCCAGGCCTTGACGGCCTCCCCCTGCTCGGGGTCCCGGACCCCGGCCACACCCACCTCGAGCACCGCCGGGTGCCGGGCGACGACCTCCTCCACCTCCCCCGGGAAGACCTGGTGGCCGCTGGGCTTGATCAGCTCCTTCTTGCGCGAGGTGATGAACAGGTAGCCGTCCTCGTCCAGGTGGCCGACGTCGCCGGTATACAGCCAGCCGCCGCGCAGCATCTCCGCGGTGGCCTCCGGGTTGTTCCGGTAGCCCTGCATGATCTGCGGCGACCGGATTGCGATCTCGCCGGTTTCCCCGGTCGGCATCTCCTTCTCGCCGGCGAGGATGTCAACGATCTTCACCTCCACGTCCGGGGTGGGCAGTCCGACGGCCCCTTCCTTCCATTTTCCCAGGATCGGTCCCATGGCGATGATGCCCGATTCCGTCAGGCCGTAGGCCTCGACGAGCTTCCCGCCGGTGAGGGCCTCCCAGCTTTTCTTGGTCTCCGGCAGGAGCGGCGCGGCGGCGGCCACGCACATCTTCATGGACCGGAAATCGATCTTGCCCGATTTCACATCCGGGTTGTTCATCAGGCCGATGAACAGCGTGGCGATGCCCGGGAAGAACCGCGGCCGGGTCGTCCTGATGGTGGACAAGAGGTCGGGAACGTCCCGGGGATTGGGCACCAGGACGATGGGCACCCGCGCATGCAGCAGGGTCGAGACCAGGATGATGTTGCCGTAGATGTGGAAGAGCGGCATCAGGAGAATCGTGACGTCCTCCCAGTCCGTGAGCAGCGTGGAAAACCAGGCGCGCGTCTGCATGCCGTTCTTGAAGATGCTTCCGTGCGAGATCATGACGCCCTTGGGCGTGCCCGTGGTTCCCCCGCTGAAGAGGATCAGCCCGGTGTCGTCCTGACTCAGCTTCACGTCGGGAACGGGAGCGCCGGCGTATTTCCGGATTGCGTCCTGGAGCCACAGGTCGCCCGCTTCGAGTTCCACATGGTGCCCCTGCTTCTTTTCCATCAGGAGCCCGAAGAGGAAGCGCTTCAGCGGCGCCAGGTACTCCTTGACCGACGTGGCGATGATCGTCTTCACGCCGGCCCGGCCCTGGACGCTCTTCAGCAGGCGGTAGAACGGGGTCATGACGATGGCGATCTCCGCCCCGGAGTCCTTCACCGTGTGCACAAGCTCGGCTTCGCCATAAAGGGGATTGACCGGCACCGCAACGCCCCCGGCTTTCCAGACAGCGAACTGGCAGATGAGCATCTGGGGGATGTTGGGCATCATGAGAGCCACGCGGTCGCCCTTCTTCATGCCGAGCCCGGCGAGCGCCCGCGCCACTCCTTCCAGGTGCTCCCGGAACTGCGCATAGGTGATGACGGTTCCCTTGAACCACATCATCGTGTGTCCCGGGCGCTGCCCCGCGGTGTTGTATACCTGATCCAGCAGGGTCCTGTTCGGGTAGGGCTCCAGGGTGTGGGGCACCCCCGCGTCGTAGTTCTTGAACCAGGGAAAATCAGCCACGTCGCACCTCCTCGGCAAAAAGGGATTCGATCGGCATGAAGCGGATTTCAAATCCGATTCATGGCTGCTGCATGAGAATGGGCGAACAAGGGGTCAGACCCCTTATGGTTGAATGCGGATCCGGCCGGCGACATCGAGAAAGAAATCGCGGGACCAGACTGTCAGAGCCTCGGGATTCAGGATAAAGGGCTCCACCTCCTTCCGGGCGCGATCGACATCGAGCCTGTCGATGGCCGCGACGAGCAGCCGGTCCAGGTCGGTCTTCGTCATCGGGGCCTGCTCCTTCCAATGGCCGCTCTGCCGCATTCGCTGCTCCAGGTGCGGCAGGTCCAGCTCCGGGTGATTGGCCGCATACCAGACAAAATCATACCAGTCCCGGCCCTTCACGCGGGTCTTCCACTGGCGGCACAGGAGGGCGTGCATCTTGCCGGCGAAGAGATCCGGCAGCACGTATGTTCGAACCGTGAATGGAATCGGATGGAGGAGATACCTGGCCTCCGTTGAAAATCCCGGCGGCGGATCCGTATCGACCTCGAGGCGGATCCGGATCGCCTGGCCCCGAGGCAGCTCCCGGACGAGGTCCGGCCCGACCTGAACGGTCAGCAGTTGCCTCATGGTGTCGGCCTTCAGGAATGCCGACCGAACGGGGCCGGCCGCCTGCTTCACCTTCTCTGTCACCGTCACGTCAAAGCCGAAGGCCCGGATTTCCCGCTCCAGCGAACTGGTGTACCGGGAAAGCACAAACCCGGGATCCGGTTCCAGCAGCGAAAAATCCAGGTCCTCGGAAAAGCGGTCCAGCCCGTGAAAGATGCGGAGGGCCGTTCCACCGTAGAAAGCGGCCTTTTCAAAGAAACGGCTCCGCCAGAGGCCGAGCAGGGCCATCTCCTGAAGGATCTCCCGGAGGGCACGGGTATAATCCTCCAGGCGGCGGTATTCGTAGCGGGCCAGCATGCGGGCGACGGCCTCATTCATGCGGCAGCCTCTCCTCCCCGCCCGGTTGGCGCACGACGGAAGCGGCAAGGCGGATCCGCCGGGAGCGGTAAAGGACCGCGATCGCATCCAGCCGGGAAGGATCCATGCCGGCCAGGCCGGCGGGATCGATCCTCAGGCTTTCCAGAAGGTAGCGCCGCATGTCGCCCACGGAGCGCACGCCCGAGCGCCGGTCATCCCGGATCCGGTCCGCCAGTGCCTTTTCCCGCGTCGCCATGAGAAATGCCCGTCCCCCTTCGATTTCCATGCGGTCGATCCCCTCGGCGTAGCCCGCCAACGGCACGGACCGATAGATGAAGAGGCCCACGGGCGTGGCAAAACGCCTGTTCCGGCCGCAGGTCATCGACGTGACCGCCTCCGCCCGCTCCGGGATCAGGCCGTGATAGTGCAGGGCATAGTCGAGGGAAACATAGGATGGCCCGTAGAGCATGTTCGCCAGGATCTCGCGCGAGTAGGGCCTGCGGGCATAAGCGGAGCCGAAAATGTAAATGCCCTTCTTGACGCGGATGATGTCGCCCCGCCGGAGGAGATCCGAGATCTTGTCACGCGGACGGGCATATTGCTGCAAGGCATCCAGCAGGGCCTGGTAGTCGAATTCCTCACCGGTGATGCGGTTTCTGATGCTCTGGATCATGGAGGCGCCCGTCGAGTTTTGGGAGAAAATAGCACAATTGATCATAGTATGTCGACATTTTGTCGACTTACTGTGCTCAATTATGCCGCCGGGCCGACCGTGCCCGCAATTCTTGACATCGGGCAGGCATTCATCGATGATGAAGCCCAATTTGCCATCCACCCTTCGTCTCCCGACCGTCCCGCGGGCGTTTTCCCCCGGGAAGGTTTTGGAATATCCGGCAGGCCGTGTTGCCGGGTCTCCACATGATCCGGTACTGCAGCAGAATGAGCCGTTCGACACTCGAACGACAAGACAAAGGAGGTCCGGCATGCGCAGACGGAACATCGGATTCGTCGTCCTGGCCGCCCTGTCGATCGCCCTCTTGATTCCGGCATTTTCGACAGCCCAGAAGAACGACACCGGGGACTCCCGGGAAACCTGCTACCGGTGCCATCCCCAGATCAAATCCCTGAAGGAAGGATCCAGGCACGCGCCCCTCTCCTGCGGCACATGCCACAGCGGCATGAAGGAGCACCTGCAGAACCCCCGCAGCAAGCCGGCCGCGCTGGCCGTCGACCAGCCCGTCTGCGGCCGCTGCCACAGCGACCAGTTCCAAAGCTTCCGGATGTTCAACTACCAGGCCCAGGCCCGAAAGGAGAAGGGCGTGCCCACCGGCCGCTCCCCCATGCAGGACAAACTCCTGGCCCCCCACGGCTTCACGAAGGAGCACAACGAACCGCGGGCACACATCTTCATGCTGACCGACCAGTTTGTCGTGGACCGCTTCATCGGCGGCCGCTTCCAGCACAAGAAGGGCTTTGCCGGCGTCAACCAGACCGGCCGGGCCTGGGACGTCCTCGTCGACACGGGGCGGGAGCTGCCCGAGACCGCGAAGGCCGGCAATGCCACCTGCATCCAGTGCAAGACCTCCGACCACATCCTGACCTGGAAGCACATGGGCGACAAGGATCCGAAGGCGAAGTGGGACCGTGGGTCCGATGTCGTCGCGATGTCCAAAGCGACGCAGAACCCCATGGGCTGCATCCACTGCCATGACGGCCACGGCACCACCCCCCGGGTCGTCCGGGACGCCCTCATCGAGGCGGTCGACAAAGAAGGAGCGCAGACCTTCGCCCGGAACGGGAAGACGGACATGAAGGTGGTCGATTTCCGGGGCTTCCGGAAGATCGGCGTCCTGGGCAAGACCGACTCCCGGATGATGTGCGCCCAGTGCCACGTGGAATACGCCTGCAACGCCGGGTTCGAGTTCGGCACGGGGAAGAAGGTGGGCTACGGGGACCGCCGCACGAACCACTACCCGATGAAGAACGCGAAGGACATCCTGGCCCACTACAGGAAGGTGAACTTCTTCGACTTCCGGCACGCCGTGACGGGCGCCCGGCTGGTCAAGCTGCAGCACCCGGAGACGGAGACCTACTGGGGCAGCACCCACGACCGGGCCGGTGTCCAGTGCCACCAGTGCCACATGCCGAAGGTCAAGGCCAAATCGGGGAAGAGCTACACGACCCACGCCGTCATCCGGCCCATCCATGCGGTCGGGGAGGCCTGCCTGAGCTGCCATCCCAAATCCACGGCGGAAGAGAAGCGCTACCAGATCGAGACGGTCCAGAACTACACGAAGGGCAAGATGCGGAAGGCCGAGTACTGGCTGGGGAAACTGATCGACACCTACGAGACGGCCCGAAGGGCGGGCGTCCCTGAATCAGCCCTCGCGCAGGCCCGGGAGAAGCACGAAGAGGCGCACGTCCTCTGGGAATGGTGGACCGCCGAGAACAGCGACGGCTGGCACAACCCGGAGCTGGCGAGGGAGAGCCTGGCCGCCTCCATCATCGCCTCCCGGAAGGGGATCGATGTCCTGACCAAGGCCATGAATGGCAGGCGATAAGCCGGATCCGGGATCCGGTTCACCACTCCCATCCGGAAACTACAACACTCAACGAGAAAAGGGGCGCAAGCGCCCCTTTCTTGGATTCATGTGATCAAAGATTAAGAGCGATCTTTCCAGTATGGCTCGCGGAGCACGCGTTTGAGAACTTTACCCAGAACATTGCGAGGGAAGTCCTCTTCTCGATATTCCACGCGACCAATTCGCTGATACTTTGCCAGCTTCGCATTCGCCCATTCCTTCATCTCTTCCTCTGTGCTCTTCGCTCCCGGTCTCCGGATCACCAAGGCCAGCGGAGTCTCCCCCCATTTGTCGTGCGGGATGGCGATAACCGCCACGTCTTTAATCTCTTCATGCTGTTGGAGAATTCCCTCAATATCGACGGCAAAGACATTGAGACCGCCGGATACGATCATGTCTCTTTTGCGATCGACGATATACAGGAACCCGTCGTCATCAAGTCGTCCCATATCGCCGGTACGCATGAAGGTGCGGCCGCGCTCATCAAGCCAGACCATCTCTGCAGTGGCTTGGGGATTGTTGTGATAACCCTTCATGAACCAGTGAGAATATCCTGCAATCTCACCCACTTCTCCTGCAGGAAGCCCCTTGCCTTCGTCGTCGATGATTCGCACGTCTGCGCCAAATACGGGAATGCCGACGGAAGTCGGCTTCTCCAGGATATATTCCGGCAGTATGTTTGTGGCTATACCCTCCGTAATTCCGTACGCTTCCGTGAGGATATTGCCGAATTTTTCGATGATCTGCTTTTTCAAGGGGACCGGTAATGTTGCTCCCGCACAGATCAGCAAGGCAAGACTGGAAACGTCATATTTGTTCAAGTCCGGATGGTTGAGTACCCCCTGGAACTGCGTCGGCACCATCATCGCAATTTTTCCTCGTTCTTTATGAACAGCCTCCAGAAATCCACCGGGTGAGAACATGGTCAACATGACCGTTGTCCCGCCGGCGAACATCGTGGGCATGATCGTTCCCCAGAAGGTGTTGGCAAAGAGCGGCGTCGTTGCAATCATGACCGTTGAAGCGCTGATCCCACCTGCAGATATCGTCATGGAAAGAGCAAACATCGTTCTTGATAGATGCGTATGGATAATGCCCTTCGGTGCTCCGGTGGTTCCGGATGAATAGATAATGCATGCCTCGTCATCATCATTCAGCAAGACATCCGGCAGGTCTTCCGATGACTCATCGATAAAAGACTGTAACAATGTGTATCTCTCCTCTTCGAACCCTATGGAGATGCGTTTTTCCTTTGGAATCGAGTCAACCTCCAGCAGGGAAAAATCGGCAAGCGGCTTTAAATATGAATCTGTAAAAAAGAATCTGCACGCCGCATCCTTCACAAGGCAGGCAATCATTTGCGGGGTTAATAATAACGAGAGCGGGACAATAACTCCCCCCGCTTTCATGGTGCCGAATAATACAGCGATCGCATCGATGCTGTTGAGACATAGCAATCCGACCTTTTCGCCTTTCTTGAGTCCTGATTTGACAAGGGAATTGGCTATCTTATTGGTGTACTTATTAAATTCCCTCCAGTTTATGCGATGCTCGCCGCAGATGAAAGCGACACGATCCCCCCGGAATTTTGCATTGAATGAAATACAATCCACGATGTTTAAACTTGGCCTGGTAAACATGATCAATTCCTCCTTCAGTTATTGATGATGATCAATTTGACCTGAGACGAATAAGCCACTTCCTCCTGACACTATAAGTTGTACTTTATCGGATCTTCCTATTGAATCATGACAGCAAAGGCTTTCTTGCGTGGAAATCGTTCCTGACTATGGAGGAGATCAAGCGCGGAGAAAAAACCATTCCCGAACATCGATTCGAAAATATTGTTCCCTGCGTTATCCGTGGTTTACCGTATACAATGGGGAGTATCGATCAAAATAATCCAAGCGAATTGACGCAATATCTACGCCATTTGCAGAAACAGGCTACTCTCTCTATTCCAACACGTGCCATTCTCCTTTCAGTACAATAGGATAATTCATCCATTGCGGGTCTGCTTTTATTGCAGGGGCGAGACAAAAGAGCATGTTATTGGATGAATCCAGACCGAAGTATCGAAGGTGTGAATTTCTGGAAGACGGATAAAACCTATGACTATTTGACATGAATACAATTTTCGCAGTGTCTTAAAACAGACCAGCCGTTGGATGAATACAATCCACTTATGTGTATTTTTTTATTTCTATTGCTATAATATTGTCCCCAAAACAGATGAGCCATTTTTTGTTAGATTAAACATGGCACATACTCTATGATTTAGAGTATCTTAATTCGGAATTTGCTGCTCAACATTGCTTTATTGTTCGCCTGTAAAGAAGGTACAGAAATAAACAGTCTTTTCTTCGCTCTACTTATAGCAACATAATTTATCCTTTGTTCTTCTGCTTCTTTGTTCGTTCCAGTTAAATCAGGGGTCAGCAAGAATGCTAATTTGTCTTCTTCTGTCAATATAAGCAATACATTTTCAAACTCATCTCCTTTTGCTTTGTGAATTGTCTTATGCTGGCTTGTATCCTCTACTATTCTAACGCATAAAGACAATTGCAGATAAGTATGTCTTTCATAAAATGTTTTGGCCCTTCCACTTCTCAAGTCAGAAATATTATTCTTGATATCTGCCTTGACAATCAAAAAAAACCCATACAATGATTCATTCTTGTAATTATCATACTTTTTTAAGAGAGTTTGTATATGTTTTAATGCTTCCCTTTTACCCCTCGTCTTATCAGTCCTTTCCTTAAATACATTCTCTAACTCTTTTATCGCATCCTTGAATTTACTCTGGCGAGCTAACTCAGTTGCTTTTATGCAAGCAATAATGACTTTACTTCTGTATCCATTTTGACTACTTGACTTGTCAGTATCCTGCAATTCTTCGAATAACTCATCTTTAAATAATGATCCATTTATCTCACGTTTCATTGCGTTTGAAGTTATATTAGCTCTAGACAAAGAACATACTTTTTCATCTCCACATTCATCTATTGACCATCTGAGCGAATCATTCATTTCACCGACAATAATTGTTGGTTGATCACCTATTTCATCATTAGGACTTATTTGCTGAATATCTAAACGAATTCCATTTAGGATTTGAATTATATTATTAGTGCTTCGTCTGTTCCATTCTATTTGATAATCGTATATTGCTGGTAAGTTAAAGGTCATAAACTTTTCAGGATCTGCCCCCTGAAAACTATATATTGATTGCGCTGCATCTCCTATTAGCCCGACAACAGTCTCATTCTGTCCAATTTGATGTAGTATTTCTGCTTGAATCGGGTTTGTATCTTGAAACTCATCAACAAAAAAATATGGGAACTTTGCACGCAACACTTTTAATATTAAAGGGTATTTCCTTATCAATTGATAGCTGAAAAATAAAACATCTTCATGATGCAATATCCCTTTCTCCCATGTCATTTTTTTATACTCATAGTATGAATCACTCCGGATCGGATAACCATCTGCCTTCATTGGATAGTTTGGCCGAAATATCAATTCTCTTTCCTGAAATTTCCATTTCGCCTTACTAATGGCAGATACTATTTCATTATCTCTTCTGATCCACGGCTGATTCGTTTTTTTCTTCCATTCTTTCAGAAATGAGTAGTTGGATAATATTGTATCGTCATGTCCATCCATATCTTCGATGTTCAATCCATATTCCATAGCAATGAATGATGCATATGGTTTAACAATGTGTTTGTATAAAAAACTGTGAATTGTTGATACTTCCACTTGGTCAGCGGAGATGCCCAAACGGTTCTGGATGGTTTCAACAGCTATATTTGTGTATGTGATGCAAGCTATTTTGCGAGTGATGCCTAACCTCTCAGAACGATGCAATACGTTTTTTATGTGTTCGACTAACCAGTGCGTCTTCCCAGCACCTGGTCCTGCCGATACCCTGAAATGGTGCTCTATATCAGTGAGCATGGAATCTGATGTAATAATGTTTATCGGCATATCCATTCTAATGCGTCTTTAATATACGCGGGGACAACGAATTCTTCATAATCTTCTTGTTCCTTCTTCATTAGATTATTTTCTAATGCATATGCTAACTCTAAAGCATTTTCACCTTTGGTAATGGAGTTCAGATAACGAGAAGCAATAATTGCTGCTCTTTTGTCATCATCAGCCCACTTACATTCGCATATTCCTTGCTTTATCTCTGCGTTTTTATTATGTGGAGTTTTTTCCGTTCCTTCTTTTAGTATATTGAGAAGTTCACCAACTGATTTATTATCACTGAATGAGCCCATCAAAGCTTTGATCTCTTCTTTATTACTCATTACTTCCGTAACCAGAAGGGCTAATGATGGATTATGTAAAACTAAGTCGTATTCAAATGTCTTTCCCTTCAATTTATCTTGGCTGAAGAACATTATATTGGAGTGATCCCTATACTGCTCCATTTTCGAAGTTGCATAATCTTTATATTCATATCTCGCTACGTCGTGATTATACTGAAATGGATAGCATTTTGTGAATTGACCGCCAGCAATAAGTTTTCTTTCCGGGTCCCTATCAGTAAGACATGCAATTTTTTTGTGGATTGTATAAGGCTTGGGGTCGTCAAACAACAGCAGGAAGTAATCGAAAATCCTTCCTCCGACATTTATTACGGCAATATGGTCGTCTTCTAGTGATATACCCAAATATCGCGATAGAATTGATAGAAGTAATTGTTCGGCCAGTCCTTCCACCAAAATGACTCGCCGTGCAAAAAGCATATCCGATTTGGTAGCGTCCAAGAACCGCTGAACATATTTTTTGCTTCTTTCATCGGGAAAGACTCTTCCTGGATACCCGACTCTTGTTCGTCCCTTCTCATTGTATAGACATATAATCTCGTCTAGCGATATTGCGGATGTAATATGCGTAGAATGGCTAGTCACAAAGATTTGTCTGACCTTTTTCTTTTCTTTATTCTCTTTTAGAAATTTCAAGAATTTGTATTGCATTGAAGGATGCAAGTGTGCTTCTGGTTCTTCAATTGACAAAGTTGAAAAGACTTTTGCATTGCTGCCTAGATAATCCCCATCTGAATTGACTTGCATTTTTGCCAAAAGCAAGGACATAAATATCAGATTATTGTATCCAAGGCCATTATGTGTAGCTGGTATTTTTATTCCTGTTTCGTATTCTACAATTAGCCTAAGTGCTGAGAACATTTCGACATCGGAAATACTTCCTTCAAAATTGGGAATTGCTTTATCAAATGATGCTCCAGTATCTTTTGCATAAGATAGTATCTGTTTCTTACCTTCTTCCATACGCTTTTGAAGATCTGAAAGTAGTTCATCTGCTTTGTGTGAAAAGTCTTGTTGCTTCTGTTTTATATCAGCAGCTTTCTCTTCTTTTGATTTTACTTTTTCTGGTAATATTTTTATCTCATAGTCCATAAAGAAGTCTAATACATCGCGCAAAAGCGTATTACGGCCTGAAAGCATATCTCTCTCGACATCGCGAATAGCACTTAGAAACTGAAAGTCAAATCTTTGTAAAGATTCGGTATCCGCTATAGTTTGATTCTCAGTTTTTCCTCCCCAGATTTTGTAAGTGAATAATCTAATGAATTCGTTTTTGATGATTTTCCAGACTTCATCTACAGCTTTGGGGTCTGTGTCAGATACTCCAGCAATCGCCTTTAAATAGCGATCTTTTTCCCTTTCAGGCAAAAAGAAATTATATGTTAGTAGTGCTTCATAGGGATCATCTAATTTCGTCAACCAATTGCCAATGGTCACCAAATCGTCCGGTTCTTCATTTTGACCTTGCTTTATGGTAATAGCAATGCTGATATTGGGTGGACCTTGCTTGAGTTCCTCTAAAGAGATGTCCTTGTTGAAGTCATCTATTTCTAATCTCTTGGTTCCTTTATAGTCAATTGGCAGTGATAGTGCCTTTATCAAGTTCGTTTTCCCTGTATTGTTAGGTCCTATAATGACATTTACTCCATCATTGAACTCAATCACCGTTTTTTTGAAGTTACGATAATTCTCTATGGCAATATTTGCAATATACATGATTTTGTCTCCTAAAGAGCGCCCACTTTTTGTGGTTGTTGCATTATAGAACTATCGTAGTTTCCCTGTGCACTGAATATAAACATAAATTGATCTGGCATGATGCGTTATTATTATTGTTGAGCCATTTGACGAATACCATCTAAAATAACTCTCATTGCTCTGCAATCATCCTCATTATAGTCAAGAATTCTTTGTCGCATTGAGGGATCTCGATCATCAATCCATCGGTGATACCATTCTATCGATGCTGCACCAGATGGATTGGAATCACGCCATGAGAAGCCAAGATAAGAGGCCAGTGTTTTAATAGAGAAGTCATACGTTGGCCATTCCGTTTTAGATCTAATAACGTGATGATATAAATCGATGGTTCTCCCGGGCTCAAACATTTGTTCAAGCTCCTCTTCTGTGATAACGTGGGGATACTTCTTCTGCAATTGTCTCCAAATTGTCCTTTCATAGGCCGAATAATAATAAATCATGCACGGCATGCTACCTTTTATATATGCCCATGCCTCATCAAAAGCCTGCCGTTCCCAGTCCGCAGTAGGTTCTTCTGCAACGAAGGGAATATATCGCTCCGCATTCTTATCCCCATGGAGCCGTTCGACAAATCCGTGTAAGTAGCAAATATCATTCATTGGATCTGTTTCAACATCAAAAAAGAGCTCTCGATCAAAGTGCGGCAAATCAATAGCAGCTTTTTTGTAAGGTCTTGATCCTGACTTTTGAAGTATAGATCTTAGTTTAAATTTGTGTAACGTTTCAACTCCAATACCTGGGAAAATCGTCTTCTTGCCTTGTATGAATGAATTTAGGTCCGCTTTTGCCAAATCGCCTCTGCCTCTGAGATGAGACATCATAATATCTCTCTTTGAACGTCCTAGCTCGGGGATAAGTGTCAAATCATCAAGATCTTCTAAAGCTTTCTTACACGCTGTGTACCAATGGCAGAGTTTACAGATACTGCCATACGCAGGAAGAGTAGTTTCCCGTTGTGCCATGATAGCTTGCGCAGTCTCTAACGCTACAAGATACTCATCCCATAGACTCCCCTTCTTTCTAACACCTTGCTCCGCATTTAAATCATAGATCACTTCCTGCCCATGAACATCCCAGACAAAAGGTTTTCGACCTCCAGAAAACCCTATACGTTCAAGAATGTCTGTGTATAAAGAAAGCTGAACAGCATAATGCTTTTTTGGCTTTCCATCAGTGTCTTCGTTGGCTCCCTCTTCGCCTGCGCCACTTTTTATATCTCCTGCAATATAACCAATGTCGCACTTTCTAATAATATCAGGCTCCCCGATCAGGTCATCTACCCAGATGCGCCCACCATAGATAAGCTCGTCACCACGGTTCATGGCCTCTATAGTCAGGCGTTCTCTCTCCTTGCCTGAAAAAGCTTTGAGATCAGTGAATGGTATTTTCAGCTTACCTATAACCTCTTGTTCAAAGGTGTTCCCTCTCTCCCACAAAAGTTCAATAAATGGGTTGACTGCATCTTTTAATGATTGGTCGCCGAATAGATCCATCGTTATGCGATGTGGACACTGGACAAGATTATACAAGATTGAGGCGGAGACACATGTGCTCATATTAAAGCCCTTTCATCTGTTTATTGATATGTTTCTATATAATATGTATTTCCTTAAAATCATTAATAATAAAGCAATAAAGCATTCTTCTCTTTTTGAATAACGTTAAAATCTATGCTGTCATTCACTCAATTCGGTCGCGTTTCTGGAGGTTGTGCTTGCCATAAACATCTAAATCTTCTCTGGCGTCAATGATGAACCGCACTTTGACCAAGCAATTTGGACAGACATCAGAATCACCGAGTGGTTGCCGTTGAGCTCGAAATTCATACCCCGCTGAAGGCTAACACCTTCACGCTGACACATCTCGATATAGGGTATGATTTTGTTAGGCATTCCCCATCAGCCCTTCCGCCATCCCTCTGATCCTCTCCCCCATCGCCACCTTCTTCCTCCACTCCTCCGGGATGCCTCTCTCTCCGTAGTATGCCCCGGCGATCTGGCCGTAGATGGCGCCAGTGGTGTCGGCGTCGTTGCCGAGGTTGACGGCCAGGAGGCAGCCCTCCTCGAAGGAACCGCCCTTGTGGAAGGCCCAGAGGGCCGCTTCGAGGGACTGGACGACGTAGCCGGTGCCCTTGATCTCGGGAGGCTCCTTGCGCTTGTAGGATCCGGCGGCGATGTCGGCGATTTCCGGGATGAGAGGCTTCTCTTCCCAGCAGCCGGGATCGGGCGAGTAGAAATCGGAGAGGAGATCGTTCTTGGCGGCGCCGTTCAGGGCACCCCAGAGGAGGGCGCCGAAGTAGCGGCAGGCGTCGACGGCGGTGATGGCGCCATGGGTGGTGCGGGAGCTTTCACCAGATTGCTCGATGGCCTGCCGGGCGTCCCGGTGGAAGAACATGGGCCCCGGGGCCAGGCGCATGAGGGAGCCGTTGCCGGCGGAGAAGGGGTCCGTGGAACCGCTCAGGGGGTTGCCGGTCTTCTCGAAGGTTGTGAGGGCGGTGCGGACCGTCGAACCGATGTCGAAGCACTTCCCGTTGCTGCTGAGGTAGCCCTCGCGCCACCAGCGGTGGTAGCGCTCCATCTGGTCTTTGGGATTCATGCCCCGGCAGGCGATCAGGCTCTCGGCCAGGCAGAGGGCCATGGACGTGTCGTCGGTCCACTGGCCCGGCTCCAGGCCGAAGGGGCCGCCGCCGGTCATCTTCGTGACGGGCCGGAAGGTGCCGGGGGCGCTGAACTCAACGGTCGTCCCCAAGGCATCGCCGACGGCGAGGCCGATGAGACAGCCGCGGAAGCGTTCCGCCTTGTCCATTTGTCTGGCTCCGCACAGATTCCGCTTCGGGTGAATGCGACGGATGACGAACGATCCGGCGTTGCTTGTCCGGCAACACCGTAAAGGAGCCCGGTTCAGACGCTTTGTTTTTCGGTAATGGGTGACCGCGGGTGACGAAGATCAGGAGCTATCCCGCACGGCGAGTTTGATAGCACAGCCATAGGAATACCGCAATCCCTGCGGATATTTTATTATGTCATTTTTCGGTATCGCTACTGACAGGAAGAAGATTCCATGGCGTGGATCTGGAAGCAGGAGGATCGTTCCACGTGATTCCGGTTCGTAATCAGCTCTTTGAAATGGTCCTGTTTTCCCTGGCCCGCATGGACGGCACCCGGTTCATTGCCATGGCTAAGAGCGGCTCGGGAATGAAGGAAGCGGCGGAGCAAAGTGACGTGGCAGCCCTGTCCCGGCTGTCATAAGTCCTGGGTAAGAAACTGCCGGGCAGGCTGCCTCCGGAAAGGATGGGCTCAGGATTATCCCTGAACACTTCCCCACTTATCGTTCCGGTCTGACAATCCCTGGCCCAGCTTTTCCAGCATTCTTCGGGCTTCCGCCAGATTGCGCTGAAACACGGCCTTCCCACGCGTCATGTCCCGGACCAGGCGATGATGGCCTTCAGCCGCATCGACCTCTCTTTGCAGGATGGAGGCGGCCACCGATGACGTCTCCGGGCCGGCCATTGAGGCCATATCCCTTCCCAGGAGCCGGATACCAGCCATGGTCGGGTTGAAGTCTTCTGTCTCCATCAAGCCGGCCTCTTCAAACAAGCGATCCTGATTTCCCGCCTCTGCATAACTCAGCATGAGAAGCAGGAGGTCGGCTGCATCCTTCGGGCGCCCCGGATAACTCTCATGCCACGAGATGAGCTTCAGCAGGGCAAGGCCGGGAATGGTAGGAACTCTCACATCCAGCGAGGGGTTGACGGCCAGGCGGACAAGCAGGGAGGCGTCATGAGCCTCCTGGAAACCCAGGATACTCATGACGATTGCCTGATCGGGGGGCCAGCGGATTTCACGGCCGTTGATACTGACGGCGCCGAAGGGAACCATATCGATTTCCAGCATGCCGCAACACATTCTGTGAGGCTCGCGAGTCAGAGTGAATGAGCCGGAGTCCAGGAGCGCCGAGGTCAGTTTCCCGTATTCATCCCAGCCGGCCACCTTGATGCCGATATCCAGGTCCCGCGTAGCCCTGCCTGCCTTGATGCCGTAGCAGTGTTCCAGCAGGATGTCCCGGGCTGTCGCACCGACGATAAAGAAGGGAATCCCCAGGGCGCCCGTCGCCACATTGATACGCCGTAGGACATCGACGAGGATCGGCTCAAGCCGGCCGGACAAGTTGAATGATATGCGTTTCATAAATTCTGCGGGCTGCTTCCAGGTTGCGCTGGTCTCCCGTCGCCAGCAGGTCGGCATACACCAGGATCGGATGAACATGGTCGCCCTGAGGCGGAACCGCCTGCGGATTCCAGAAGCGCGCAAGCAGCGTAACGTCGCCGTCCGGGTCCTTGACCAGCCGATGTTCCCGGAGAACCGACGCATAAAGGGGATGATTGACGTAGAGAAGAATGTCCTGGGGTTTCAATTGACCGGTCAGCCTTGCCGCCGCCAATTCCCCGCCCCACTGGGCCAATGCGGGATCGAGTTCAACTCCTTCCCACCATCCATCACGCCCCCGATAACGTCCGATCAGCAGCTTGGGACGAAGTTCCTCCCCGTAGGCTGCAATCCATCGCTCCAGAAGCTTGTCCCGATCGACCAGCCGCGCCTTCCTTCTGCGCTCTTCCGCCGTTTCCAGCAGGAACCCCTGTTCCTTCAACTCCTGGAATACCCGGTTCACCATGCCCAGGGCGACCCCCGTTCCGGCCGCGATCACCCGATACGGCTCTTGCTCCATTCCCGGATTGCAAAGGAGCGCGAAGAGAACCTTGAGTCCGGTCTTCTTGAAGATACGGCCGATGACAGGCCCCCGGGGCGGCTCCTCGCGGACGTTCCCCTTCACAAAGACAAACAGCGGCGGCTGATTCAGATAGACATTTCCGGCCTCGTCCATAAACTGGATCCCATACTGCCTTAACAGGTCGGCCAGCTTGCGGTTCACCTGCTGCGTCACCACGACGATCCGATCCGAATCTTTCTCCGCCCGCGTTGTCATCATGATGGCCATCGTCCTGCTCAGTCCCGGCATCAATCGAGGATCGAGGCGGATCCCCACCCCCTGCCTGCCGATCAGGATCTTCCTGTCGACTCCCTCGCCCTCGACGGTCAGATCAAGACCGGTCTCCAGGGCGCACGCACCGACAGCATCTGCGATCAGGTCATCTTCCCGGTAATTGTTCTTCATGGCACTCACCGTTCACTTTTTGTGCCTGTTCATTTTTTGTGAACATACAATATTCGTGAACACGCAACAACCTTTTTCTCCAATAAAAGGTGCTGCAGGAAAAGGGGGCGAGGGGGGCGGAATTCAATTCCGCCCCTGTTTTAATTGCGTTACTCCCGATTGAGTTGTTTTTCGCCCGTCATGGACGACATCCAGGACAATGCGTTTTTGATTTCCCGAACCTTGTACGTCCGGTGCACATTGAAGTGAATGATCGGAATGCCCGCACCTTTCAGGACATTGTCGACGAACTCGTCCCGGGGTTGCCGTTGCGAATGAGCGATTCCCTGGTCGTCGAGTGCCACGGCAAACGCAACTTCGAACGTCAGGGGATGGTAGGCGACGAAGTCGATGTGCCTGCCCTTGATCCTGCTCAAGGCAATGCGTCGGGCGATTCCGCTCAGATCCGGCTTGACGCCGATCACATCCGCCAGGCACACCTTTGCCAGGATTCGATATTCCCCGGCCACGGCCTGTTCGAGAGCACTGAAAAAAGAGCGCTCCGTCGGACTGAAAAGAAACATGTCTCTTTGATACGGGAAATTACGCGGGGTGACTTGTTTTCTCGGCAGGAAAATCTTCAGGAGTGTCGCGAGGATCGCAACCAGCAGAACGATGATCAGAGACGAGGTCAGAATTTGAATGAACATCGTCATCCCTCTTAAATCCTATTTCCGAACCTTACATGCTCTTTTGAATCAACACCACTTCCACCCTCCTTATTGTCCTGTTCCCCCTTCCGTCCCCGAGGCCTCTTCCTTCCGCTGAAGGCGCCGACGGACCGACAGCAGACGGCACCCGCGGGACGGCATCGCGGTGCCTTCGGGCGACAGGCATGCGTTCGTTGCCTGCACACTTGAATCAGTAACACACCAACATCAACCTATCAATATTATTGATGATGCTTGTGCCATGTTTAACATAGCACATAATAACGGGGACAAATCGAAATCTGTCCCCGTTGCCTGAGGTACACAACAAAGCATTTACAAAATTTTTAATGATCATAAACATCATGAATATGTCATATCAATTGCTGATATCACCTAACATACGAACATTTTTGATCTATTGACATGCCGGGCGACTTCCCCTAAGAATGGACCACTATGCATCCTATTAAAAATCGAGCCGATTCCCGATGGTTTTCTTCGCTTCGACAGGGTTGAATGGTTGCCATGGGTGAACGGTTCATTTTACGGAAAGGAGTAGATAATATGATGGAAAAGAAAGGTTTCAGCAGACGGGACTTCGTCAAGGCAACGGCGGCCGGCGTCGGCGCGGCAGCCCTTTTCAGTGGATTCAGTCCGAAGGATGCCCTGGCGAAGTTGCCGAAGAAGTGGGATGCCGAGGCCGACGTGGTCGTGGTCGGCGCCGGTGGAGCGGGATATGCCGCAGCCATCCAGGCCGCCTCCCAGGGAAAGAGCGTCATTCTTCTCGAAAAGATGCCCGTCGGCGGCGGCAGCAGCCTGATCTGCGGCGGGGCCCTGGCCTTTGCCGGCACGGACATGCAGGCCGCTGAAAACGTGAAGGATTCCAATGATCTTTTCTACAAGGATCTGATGAAGGTCGGGGAGAACCAGAACGTACCCGCCCTGGTCAAGGCATACGTGGACAACCAGCTCGAGACGTACGAATGGCTGAAAAAGCTGGGCGTCAAGTTTACGAAGCTCGGCATTGCCAGCGGGATGAGCGTACCGCGGTCGCATAACGTCGTTCCGGCGGAAGTCCTGAAAATCCTGAACAACACGGCAAAGGCCAAGGGCGTCAAAACCATGATGGAGACGGCGGGCTCCCGGCTGGTGGTCGATGAGAAGACGGGCAAAGCCCGGGGCGTTCAAGCGACAAGGAGAGGGAAGACCGTGTACTACGGCGCGAAGAAGGGCGTGGTTCTGACCAGCGGCGGCTTCTCGCTGGACAAGAACATGCTGGGGAAATTCGTCCCCGCCATGGCCTTCTCCAAGGCTATGGTCGGCCGCGGCTCCAACGGCGACGGCCTGAAAATGGCCTGGGCCCTGGGCGCCGACATCAAGGACATGCCCTATATCAAAGCAACCTTCGGCTTCGACCTGGAGGCCCAGACCATCAAGAACGACTTCGCCCTGATGTTCTACCTGGGCGCCATCATCGTCAACAAGGACGGGAAGCGCTTCGTCAAGGAGTCGATCTCCTACAAGCTCGTCGGCGACGCCGCCCTGGTCCAGAAAGACGCCATGGGCTTCCAGATCTACGATGCGGCCATCCGGACGGCCGGGGAGAAGGATCCCTTCGGCAAGACCGGCAGTCTGGAGAAGAAGGGAAGCATCAAGAGCGCCGCCACGATCGCGGAGTTGGCACAGAAAATCGGCGTTCCCACCGGCGTACTGGAGGCGACCGTCCGGGATTACAACGCCGGCATCGACAAGGGAAGCGACGCCCTGGGCCGGACAACCCTCGTCGCGGCCTACGGAAAGCCGGTGAAGATCGAGAAGGCGCCCTTTTATGCGTTCCCCTCGACGGCCTACATCCTCGGCACCTACGGCGGGATTCTGGTCAACGAGAAGGCGCAGGTTGTGGATGTCTTCGGGCAGCCCGTCCCGGGCCTCTATGCGGCGGGTGAAATCATCGGCGGCGTCCACGGCGCGGCCTACATGACCGGAACGGCCTTCGGCAAGGCCCTGATCTTCGGCCGGATCGCCGGGAAGAACGTGCTGGCATAACCGATTCGGATACGGGGATGGAATCGAATTCCGTCCCCCGGCATCAAACGGAAAAGGGGACGGATTCGAATTCCGGCCCCTTTTCTTCTTTGTTGTGCTTTAATCCCGGGCAAAGAAAGGAGGGCAGGGCCATGCGCATCCTGATCGTCGGAATGGGCAACGTCGGCTTGATGCACGGGTGGGCGCTTGCCGAAGGACACGATGTAACCGTTTGCCGGTCATGATTCCATGATCCGCTTGAGCGGCTTCAGCAGGATCATGATGATCAGCCCGGCCGTTCCGGCCACGGCGGCGATGAACAGGAAGAAATGCTCCTTGGGCAGCAGGTCCCAGAAGTAACCCAGATAGCCCGCCAGGTAGTTGCCGGCGAACTGGCCCAGGCACCAGATGCCCATCATCATGGAGATCATTCCCGCCGGGGCCATCCTGGTGACCAGCGACAGTCCCACCGGCGACAGGTACAGCTCGCCCACGGTCAGGATGACACTGAAGCTCACCAGCCAAAGCATGCTCACCGGAACGCCGTCCCCGTCAAAGGCGTACGCCGCCGGGACGAGCAACAGAAAGGAAAGTCCCAGGAGAAAGCAGCCGACGGACATCTTCGCCGCCGTCGAGAGCTCCCGTCCCCGCCGGGCCTGCCACGCCCAGAACGTCGTGATGAGCGGCGTGAGGAGGAAAATGCAGAGCGGATTGAGGGACTGGAACCAGGTGGCCGGCACTTCCCAGCCGAAGAGATGCCGGTCCGTGTCCGCATCGGCCCACAGGGCGATCGTGTTCCCCTGCTGCTCGTAGGCGGCCCAGAACAGCGTGACGACGAGGCAGACGGCAACCAGCCCGAGAACGCGCCGCGCGTTGCCGCCGCCCCGGACGGGGACTTCCGGATCGCTTTTTTCCTGAGGCACCGCCCGCCGCTGCAGGTTGTCCGGCGCCAGCCAGCGTCGTCCCCACAGATAGATGAACAGCCCGGCCACCATGCCGACGCCCGCCGCTCCGAATCCGTAGTGCCAGCCGTACACCTCGCCCAGGGTTCCGCACACGAACGGGGAAAGAAACGCACCCAGGTTGACGCCGACGTAAAAGATGCTGAAGGCCCTGTCCCGCCTAGGGTCTCCGGGCTCGTAGAGGCTTCCCACCTGGGTGCAGATGTTCGGCTTGAAGGCGCCGCTGCCTACGATCAGCAGGGCCAGCGCGGGGTAGAAAAGTGACTCGAAGGCCATGACGAAGTGCCCGGCGGCCATGAGCACGGCGCCGATGATCAGGGTCCTGCCCTGCCCCAGGACCCGGTCGGCCAGGAGCCCGCCGAAAAAGGGTGTGAAGTACACCAGGCCCGTATAAAGGCCGTAGATCCGGGAGGCGTCGCCGTGGGAATACATCAGTTGCTTGGTCATGTAGAAGATCAGCAGCGCCCGCATCCCGAAGTAGGAAAAGCGCTCCCACATCTCGGTGAAAAACAGGATGTACAGTCCCTTGGGATGCCCCCAGAGCGTATCGTGCGGGGAAGGCATGCCGTCTCCTTTTGCGTTTTGTGGGATCGGGTCCTGGGAAAGGCTGCGTTTCCGGCCTAATCCGCGGATGGGAAAAGCGGAGCGCCTCCCCGGCCTGTTATGAAAAACAGGGGGGCGTCCCGCTTTTCCTATTGGCGGATGAGGCGGAATCCGATGCTCTTGAACTCTTTCCCAGGCGGGAAGGAATAGCGGAGGGCCGAACGGCAGTCCTGCGCGCGGTCGAGCCAGCAGCCGCCCCGGAGAACGCGGGCCGCTCCCTCATCCGGCCCCCTGGGGTTGTCCCGCGGGCTCGACGGGTAGTAGCTCTCCCCGAACCAGTCCTGCGTCCACTCCCAGACGTTGCCGGACATGTCGTAAAGACCCAGGGCGTTGGGCTTCTTCTTCCCGACCGGGTGCGACCGGTCCCCGGAATTGGCGTCGTACCAGGCGTAGTCGGCCAGCTTGTCGCCGCTGCTGGTACCGGCCCACTTCTCGGCCTTCCCGCCATCGCGCGCGGCATATTCCCATTCGGCCTCGGCAGGGAGGCGGTACTTCCGGCTTCCCATGCCGTTCAATTCCGCGATGAAGGACTGGACGTCCGTCCAGCTTATGCTCTCCACCGGACAGTTGTCGCCGCAGTCCTTGAAATGGGAGGGATTCTTCCCCATGACCTTCCGCCACTGCCCCTGGGTCACCTCGTATTTGCCGATGTAGAAACCGTTCAGGCAGACTTCGTGAACGGGCTTCTCGGAGGGCAGCCCGTCGCCGAAGGTGTCTCCCATCCGGAAGCACCCGCCCCGGACGAGCACGAACTCCATCCCCGTCACCGGGTCCGTAAAGGTGCGGGCCTCCCCGGCCGGCGGCGCGACCGGCGCCTCATCCCTGGTGCCCTCCGGCGCCGCGAGGTCGCGGGTGCGGCTGCCCGGTGCGGCCTTTGCTGGCGTGAAGAAGAAGTCCCCCTCCAGGGAGGAAAGTTCCCAGGGGACCTGCCGGCCGCCCGTTTCCCGGCCCAGATGGTGCCGCACATTCTTGAAGACCTGCTCGATGGTCAGACCGGGCTCCTGGATGGACGTGAGGAATGCCGCCGCATAGGGGCTGTTCCTCCCCTCCCCGTCCAGGGCCACCTGCCCGGGGCCGGTGGAGTAGGAAATGAAGGTCCCCGCGGGAGCGCTGCCCAGGACGGCCAGCCCCCTGCTCATGGAGCGGAACCGCCGGGAAAAGGGGTTATCGCGGCAGGCGTCGAGGATCACGATGTTCAGGCCGTTGTTGGCATCGGCCATTTCGTCGAGGACGCGCCCCGCATCCAGGGCCTCGTACTTGATGTCGGACTCCTTGTCGATCCGGGCGCCGACGGGAACCAGGTAGTTGACCCCGGCGACCTGCAGCCCGTGGCCTGCATAATAAAACAGCCCGACGCCCCCCTGTTTCAGCCGGTTCCCGAAATCCCCGACGGCCTCTTCCATCTCCTTGAGGCCGGCGTTCTTCTTCAGGATCACCGTGAATCCGAGGCGCTGAAGCGCACCGGCGATGTCGGAGGCGTCGTTGACGGGGTTTTTCAGGGACGCGAAGGCGTATGCGGCGTTGCCGATCACCAGGGCCACGTGCTGCTCGGCGGCGGCGGGAGCTCCGCCGGGTGCGGCGGACAGGAGAAGGATGACAAGAAAAAACAGGGCGCGCTTGGCGTTGATTCGGATCATCTGGCCTCCAGACAGTGGCGATGCACGGGGTGGATCCGCCGCCGGACGGTTCGGTCCGGAGCGGCCGGCACAGATATATCGAAATCGCGTGGGCTTTTCAACGAAAGACAGGAAATCCGGGGAGCAATATGCTACGTTGCAGGCTCATCCTGCCACGGCACCGCACCAGGAGAACGATCTTTTTTCATTCGAGAGGGCCCATGAAGAGAAGAACATCGAGGTGTATTGCGTCCGGCATCCTGTTTCTCGCTACGGTCATTCTTTTTCCCGCCTGTACGACCCGGATCGTCTCCCGCCCCGTCGAGGGTTCCGCTCCCGCCAAGGGCATTGCCTACCATCTCCCGGCAACGGAGTTGACCTACCGGATGACCTTCCACCTTGCCGACTGCAGCGGCGGCATCGAGATCACGGAAACCGCCCTGGAGCACCGGATCGTTCCGGACCGGGCCGCCGGCACCTACGTGATCGACTCCTCGCGGTTCGGCAGCCTCTCCAAGACAATCCCCCTGGCAAAGATCACCATCGACAACGGCCTCCTGACCTCCATCACCTATGAAGCCAAAGACGATACGAAGGACATCGTCAAGAGCGGCGCAACCCTGCTCGGGGAAGTCGTCTCCGCCATCTCGCCGGTCAAGCTGCCTTCCCTCGGGGGCGCCCTCTCGCTCCTGGCAGCCACCCGGTCGCTGAACCAGGAGCCGATGATCCGCTCCTTCCGGTTCACGGGAGAAGCGAGGGGCACCGGGCCGCAGGGGGCGAACCGCTGCAACCGGGCCGCGAAGGACAGCCTGGACGAGTACCGCTTCCTGCAGGCGCACCTGAAGACCATGAGGCAGAAGCTGCATGAGGCGGAGGCCGAAATCGCCGACCGGAAGGACGGCGCGGCGGACCGGATCCGGGACATCGAGGGCGTCATCGGAAGGACGAACGCCCGCCTGGCCGAGCTGGACACGTTTCTCACCCTGCAGTACCGGATGCCGATCATGATCGGGGCGGCGCAGTGCGAAAGCTTCGGCGAACTCACCTTTGACGGCGCGCCCTTCTCGAAATGGTTCGGCGGCGAGCAGGGCGACGCCCTGGGGAAGCAGGTCGCGTCCTGGGCCGGGGAGAACAGGCTGTCCTGGACGATCGGCTCCTGCCGGCCCCGGGCCGGAAAGGACGCAAAGCAGGAACGTCCGGAAGGCCTGTACTACCGGATCCCGGCGCAGTGCAAGCTGGAGATCACCAAGGACGCCTTCGCCTCGTCGCACTGGGTCGAGCTGATGCAATGCGGACGGCTGGCCGTCCTGGAGATCCAGAACGGCGCCTTCCAGGACAACTCGCACCGGGTCGAATTCGACCCCGTGACAGGCGAGATCCGGACGTTCGAGTTCAGGGACAACGCGGCGCGGGCCGCCGAGGCCCTGGGCGGCGTCACCGACGCGGCGAAGAAGACGGCCACCCCGGACAAATAGCCGATCCATCCCCCTGCAAGAAGGAGACAGACCATGCCCCCGTATTCCAGGCACAGAATTGCGGTTTCCTGCCTGCCGGCCCTTTTCCTGATCCTTCTCCTGGCCTTTCCCCTCCCGGCCCGGGCCGCCTACGACTACGAGGACGAGTGCCGGGGCGTCACCACGACCACGCCCGCCATGGAGCAGGCCAACTTCGGGAAGGACCGGACGATCGACACGAAGATCTGCCTGGGCCCCGGAACCTACAACTACGCGTACGTCAACATCGTCGACGGCGGGAAATTGATCTTCCTGGACGCGAAGACCGACTTCTGGGCCCGCTCCATCCTGATCGAGAAGGGCGGAAGCCTCGTCGCCGGCTCGCCGGACCATCCGTTCGGGAAGAAGGACCTGAAGAACGTCCTCTCGATCCATCTCTACGGAAGCGAAAAGGATCGGGGCATTGCATGCCTGACGAAGGGAAACACCTGCGGCGTCCCCGAGGATGCCTGGCTCCACGGGGACGACGACAAGGTCAAGGGCCTGCCGGGCGGGGCGGCGGACGACTACTTCTATGCCTACAAGCCCCTTCCCACGGATGACGATGCGGGCCCGAACGCCTATTTCGGCCGCAAGGTCCTGGCCGTGTCCTACGACGGCTCCCTGTTCCTCTTCGGCAGGAAGGGGGCGACCTACAGGGACCTCGATCCGGGCGACCCGGGCACGAGCTGGGGAAGGCTCTCCGCCAGCGTGTACAGCAAGGAGCTGAAGCTGGACCTCGACCGGATCGTGGAAGACTGGGACGAAGGCGACCAGATCGTCGTCACGACGACGGACTACCTCCCCGGCCACTCGGAAGTGCAGACGATTGCCAGCATCCAGAAGGACAACCGGGAGTCGGACATCTTCCTGAAGGGGACCGTGGCCTACCCGCACTCCGGAGAGGCGTATTCCCTGGCAAAGCACGACATCCCGGACCGTCTCACCAGGGACGGCCTCCGCCGGCAGTCCGTGGAAACCCGGGCCGCTGTGGGCCTCCTGTCGCGAAGCATCCGGATCGTCTCGGAGGCCTGCGCCGATTATGACGGCTCGACCTGCCTGGGCATGCCCGAGAAGGAAGGGGTCTTCTTCGGGGGCCACACGATCGTCCGCCAGGGGTTCCGGCAGTTCCAGGTGCAGGGCGTCGAGTTCCGCCAGCTCGGGCAGGGCGGCCGGCCGGCCCACAGCCCGGTCAACTTCCACCTGACCCGGCGGGCACCGACAAACACGTTCGTCCGGGACTGCTCCATCAACGAGTCGATGACCCGCTGGATCGAGCTGAGAGGCGCGCAGAACGTCACCCTGGAGCGCAACGTCGCCTACAAGTCCATCGGCCACGGCTATGTCCTCGCCGAGGGGACGGAAACGGACAACATCCTTCGAGCCAACCTCGGCGTCTATGCCCGCCCCGCCGTGGAATACCGCGACAACCCCCGCAGGGTTCCCGGCATCAACGTCAAGACGAGCGGCAAGCAGTTCCTCCAGGACAGCGGGGATTACATCCACCCCTCGGTCTTCTTCATCATGAACGGCTACAACACAATCGAGAACAACATGGCAGCGGGCGCCGGAACCTGCGGCGCCTGCTACTGGTTCGTCCCGTCCCTGGTCAGCGGCCTTTCCCGGAACAAGAAGTGGGAGGGCTACGCCGCCATCCAGGTCACCAAGTCGGGAACGGCGCCGATCCGGAGCTTCAGGGGGAATTTCTGCAGCACGGCCCAGCACTCGCTGATCACCGTCGACACGACCGGCGTCTGCCGGGGCGTTTACACGGACAAGGCCCCGGACAGCCCGGCCCTGCACCCCGTCGCGAACCCCTTTGCAAAGCAGTTCGAAGACCTGTATCCCATCGTCCCGGTCGGGGCCTTTCTCCTGCCGACGCGGTGCGCAACGACGCCGATGCACCCGGACGACCTCTCCTGCCCCTCCGTAAACGCCGCCGACGACCCCCTGTACTGCATCAAGGGACAGACGGACAACTGCGTCATCAGCGCCATCCAGTCCTACACGTCGTCCTTTCACTGGGCGCAGCAGAATTTCGGGGCCATCTGGCTCCGGTCCAACTGGTTCCTCCTGACGGACAGCGCCCTGACGGACGTCCTGAACGGTGGCCTGACGATGGTCTCCGGCGGCAGCTACGACCAGGTGTACAACGGCTACTGGGCTCTCACGCGGCGCAGCGTCTTCATCGGCAGCACCCAGGACGAGGCGAAGAATCCCTACGCGACCAGCGCCGGCCCCGCCATCGGCGACAGGACCGGGCTGAAATGCGCGGACGGGGGAGAGGCCTACTGCCTCATGAAGGATGAGGGGGTCAGCTATCCCACGGACAACTTCGCCATGTACCAGCGCCTCTACAACATCTACGACGGGCCGGTGTACCAGGAGAGCAACGCCTTCCTGAACATCCGCCGGCGCGTTCTGAAGTGCAGCGATCCGTCAAACGGGATCTGCAATGACAGCGGCTTCATGTACGGCCCCGGAAACCGGAGCCTGGGCATTCCGAAGGCCAAGGAGGGCGCAGACCGCGGGCAGTGCATCCTGCCGAACGCGGCCATCGGCTGGAAGCAGCCCAACGCGTTCTACTATCCGCCGGCTTTCCATTCGAAGAACCTCTACTTCAACGGCGTGGACATCCGGCATTTCATCATCGTCCCGCTCTTCAAGCCGGGGACCGCCATCGTGGACGCAGCCAAGGTGAAGAGGGAATACTGCACGTTCCACAGGAGCACCGTGGCGGATCTCTTCAGCACGGATTTCACCGACATCGACCGCCAGACGGAGCTGAACGACGACGACGGCACCCTGAGCGGGCTGGCGGGTGCGAAAGACTCCGGGGGCGGCCGGACCCTGGACTGGACGATCTCCGTGAACCGGGACCGGTATTTCGAGACGCCCAGGGAGACGGTGGAGTGCCTCTCGGAGCAGTCCTGCTTCCAGGTGCCCTACGATTACGTCTCCGCCGTCGTTTACCCGGAGTGCGCGGGCCGGGGAAAAGGTAACTGCGACGACGTCAACAAGTGGGCCTCCCTCTGCGAAAACCGGTTCTGCTACGGCATTCCCCTCTACCGGCAGTACCTGATCGACCGTCCCGAGCCCATGCTGGGCGATCAGGTCGTTCTGAGCGCAGGGGCTTCCTTCGCGGAGCCCATGGAAATCCTGCCGATCCAGGGCATCCGGCTCCAGGATCCGGCCAACGGCGGCAAGACGACCGTCACGGTCGATACGGACAAGGTCTCCTGCTCGGGCGCCGCCTGCAACGCCTACAAGACCGTCCGGCGGGTCAACTCCGACGCCTGCATCAGCTCCCTCGCCATCCAGGACACCGAGTCGAAAGACAAGGGCGCCACCACCTTCAAGCTCAAGGGCGTCGTGAACTGGCAGGCCGGAGATCCCGTCATCATCACGGATCCCTATGACAGCAGGAGGGAGATGCACACCCTGTCCCGCGTGGACCGGACGGATCCCGGCCCGGGGGCGTATTCGACCATCACGATCTCGAGCGGGATCACCTGCGATACCTGCAAATACTCGTACGGCGTGGTGAAGCGCATCGACCCGTCGGGCAACTGCGTGAGCCCCGCCGGCCTGGCCAAAAGCGTCGTGAAAGGCGGCGACAGCACGACCCTCTTTCTGGACCGGGTGGTCGACTGGAACCGGGGCGAGTACGCCAGTCCCGAGCAGAGCATCCGCATGATGGGCGCCGACCTGTTCCAGCGGAGCAGCCTGATCGTCAACAACGGCGCCTACTACCTCGACACGACCGTCAGCGGAGACACGCAGAGGACCGAAACGCAGGCCATCGCCGGCCAGTCGCAGCCGGCAAACGTCACCGTCTTCGAGGAAGGCAAGCGCTACAACGTCTTTCTCCTCTACACCAAGCCCGCCACCCGGGTGACCTTCCAGCTCTTCGTCGGGAAGGGCCGGGACAAGGCCGCGACCGAGGCCGACACCGGCCTGGTTCGTGTGGGCCTCAACCGGACGATCGAGGGCGAGGGGATCGGGCAGAAGCCGGAGCCCCGGGCGGACAACACCGCCGTCATCATCAAGCCGATCAACATCGCGGTGCAGAAGAACTGGCCCGCCTCCTGGACGCGGAACTACGACGCGGGAAGCGGCATCCTGACGGTGACCATGGACATGGGGGAATTCCGGAAGGCCTTCGACGACGGGGTGGCGGAAGCCTGCCGGCCCGCAAGTTTCTGCGAATGGAACGCCGCCAGGAAGGCATGCCAGTACAAGAAGCAGGACATCATCGACTTCCAGGGAGACGACGCCATCTGCCAGTGGTCCGTAAAGGCCATGGAATGCCCCAGCGGCGGCTGCTTCGGCTTCCAGTTCGGCCTGCCGGCCGATTTCCGGAGGGACGACGCGAACCACCGGCCTGCCCCGGTGAAATACACGGACTGCGGAAAGATCGACCCCAAATGCTCGTTCGACAAGGCCTGGAACGTCGGCTGGGCCTACCCGTCGGACCCGAAGCTCCCCGTCGATCCGGCCCTGCCGGAGCAGTTCGAAGAGCTGCAGATCAAGGACGTCCGGCTGGACGACGCCACGAACCGGTCCGTCGTCACCGTCAGCACGCCCGTCCAGTCCGACGGGAAGACATACCAGGCGGTCCGCCGCCTGGATTCCGGGACCGGGCAGATCACCGGATGGTCCTGGCTGGCGAAGGACGCGACGGTGAACAAGGGGGACGTCGAATTGAAGCTGGACCGGGCCGTGGACTGGAAAGCCGGGGACAGGATCGCCGTCACGGCCGTGAGCCGGTGCGACTACAAGAATCAGATGCCGTCTCCTCTTCCGGTTGACCTGTGGCGATGAGCAAACGTTTGTTTCTGGTTCCTGTTCTGCTTCTCATCTTCCTGGCCCTGCCGGGCCCGGGAGGGCGCGAAACGGGGGCGGCACCGGGTGGCGGGATCAGCGGCACCGTCAGCGACGGCCGGGGTCCCGTGGCCGGCGTCCGCGTCCGGATCCAGGGCGCGAAGGACTTCGTCGTGTCGGATGCCGCCGGCGGCTTTGCGATCCGGGATGTGCCGGCCGGAAAGCCCGTCCGTGTGAGCGCCTGGAAGGACGGGTGGTACTGCGCCCTTGCCCGTGATGTGAAGGCCCCGAGAGAAGGCCTCCGGATCCGGATGATCCGCTATCAGATCAACGACAACGCGAAGTACGAGTGGATCCCGCCGGTGGGGAAGGACGGCTGCTCCTCCTGCCACAACGCGTCCCTCATCGCCATGAGCCTCGAGGACGCGCACCTGAAATCCGCCGTGAACCCGCGCTTCCTGACCATGTACGCGGGCACCGACACGAAGGGAAACAAAAGCCCGCCCACGCGCTACGCACCGGGAACCGGCGCCTGGAACACGTCCCTCCTCCCGCAGCGCCCCGATCCGGCCGGGCCGTATTACGGGCCGGGCTTTGTCCAGGACTTTCCGGACACAGCCGGAAACTGCTCCGCCTGCCATGTCCCGGGGACCTCGCTCTCCGGAAACATCGATCCCCGGTCGGTGCGCGGCGCCGACCGGTACGGCGTCCACTGCGACTTCTGCCACAAGGTCGCGGACGTCCACCTGGACCCGGTCACCCGGATGCCCTTCCGGGACGTCCCGGGCGTCCGCGCCATGTCCGTCCGCCGGCCCTTCACAAACGATCCGGACCGGCCGCAGCTCTTCTTCGGCACCTTCGAGGACGACAACGTCCCAGAAGAGGACACGAACCTGCCGCTGCTCAAGGAAAGCCGCTACTGCGCCCCCTGCCACTTCGGCGTCTTCTGGGATACGGTGGTCTACAACTCCTACGGGGAATGGCTGAAGAGCCCCTACGCCGATCCGAAATCGGGCCGGGCGAAAACCTGCCAGGAGTGCCACATGCCCTCCCCGGCGATCCACAAGGGAAAGGCCCTGACCAACGTGGCGCCCGGGAAGGGCGGCATCGACCGCGATCCGGACGCGATTCACAGCCACAACATGACCGTCGGCCCGGAGATCCTTCGCAACTCCCTCTCCATGAGCGCCGCGGCGCGGAGGAAAGACGGACGGCTCGCCGTAACGGTGGAGCTGCACAACGACCGGACGGGGCACCACGTCCCCACGGACACTCCCCTCCGGCACCTGATCCTCCTGGTGGAGGCCCGGGACAGGCGGGGGAAACCCCTCCGTCAGGTGGACGGAGCGGTCCTTCCGGAATGGTGTGGGCAGGCAAAGGGAAGGCAGGGGCACTACGGAGGGAGGCCCGGCAAGGCGTACGCGAAGCTGCTCAAGGAGAGATGGACGGAGGTCGTTCCCGCCTCGGCCTACTGGAAGCACACCGATCTCGTCAGCGACAACCGGCTGGCCGCCTTCGCCCGCGATGCGTCGTCCTTTGCGTTCAACCCGCCGTCAAAGGGCAGGGCCACGGTCACCGTCACGCTCCTTTACCGCCGGGCCTTCATCGGGCTCATGGAGCAGAAGGGATGGGACGTCCCCGACATCGTCATGGCGAGATGGAGCCGGGCCGTGAACTGATCCCCCCGCCGGGGAGCGGAGATCCTTTCCCCTCTCGGGGCATGGCAGCACGGGGACGGGATGAAACCTGTCCCTTTTTCTATGAATGGAAGTACTTCGCGGCCATTCCCCGGGCGGCGATGAGCCCGGAAATGGATGCCCCCACGATCCCGCGGCTCTTCCCGGTCCCGTCGCCGGCGACGAAGATGCCCTCGACGTTTGTTTCCAGGTGTTCGTCCGTGGGGAAATGCGTGTCGAAGAACTTGATCTCCGGCGCATACAGCAGCGTGGAGGGATGAAGGATCCCCGGCACGATCTTGTCGAGCTTTTTCAGGGATTCCCAGAGATTGTCGATGATGCGGGCAGGCAGGCCGAGCGTGATGTCCCCGGGTGTGGCGGCGTAGGTTGCCCGGCACACGCCGAAATGCCGGGGTATGCTGTCGAAGGTCCGCCTGGAGCTTCTCCGTCCCTCCCGGAAGTCCCCCACCCTCTGGACAATCGGCCTTCCTCCCCCCAGCAGGTGGAACTGCAGGGCGATCATGTGGCCGAACTCGCTCGTGTCGGAAAAGGGCTCCGTCAGGGAAACCGTGTTGATGAGGGCAAAGTTCGTGTTGTCCGTCTTCCGGCCGGAAAGGGCGTCGCCGTTGACCAGTTTGAAGCGATCGTAGCTCTCCACCCGCACCCGTCCCCCGGGATTGGTGCAGAAGGTCCGGACTTTGTCCCCGTGGCGCGACGTCTTGAAAATGAACTTCGGGTCGTACACGATTTCCGTAACGGGATCGTAGAATTTTCTGTTCAATTCAATGCGGATTCCTACGTCGATCGGTCCGAAGTTGTGCCGGACGTCCAGCTTTCCGGCAACGTCCCGAAACCAGTATGCACCGCTGCGTCCCGGAGCGGCCAGGATGACCCTGGCGGCATGGCTGACCCGCTTGCGCTCATGGAGGCAGGACACGTGGTAGCAGCCGTCGTCCTGCCGGGCGATCGACGTCGCTGCCGTGCCGAGCAGGAATTCCGTTTTCGTGAGCCTGCTCCTCAGATAATCGACGACGGCCTTCCCGTTGTCCGTTCCCCAGTGCCACTGCTCCGGGGCAATGAACAGGACACCATGCTCTGCGGCGATGCTCGCCAACGCCGCGATCCTTTCGTTCCCGTCGATGAACGTGACCTGCCGGCAGGATGGAAAACCGACGAAGACTTCGCGGATCTCCCCCATCAGGCGCTGCGCTGCATCGGCATCGATCCGAAGCTCCTCCAGGTCGATCCCGATGCGGTAATCGAAATTCAGCTTTCCGTCGTTGAGGAGCCCCCCGGCGGGATACGGCCGCCGGTCGAGCACGGCGACGCGGTCCACGCCGAGACGCTCCAGCTCCAGCGCCGCGAACAGCCCGGCGGGTCCCGACCCGATGATCATGACATTGTAATTATTCATGGTTTACTTTCGATAACGGGCGACAGATTAAAATCTGTCCCCCCTACTCGAATCTGTCCCCCCGCGGTGCTTCATATTTTCCGGTCCACGCCCTCCCAGTATTTCTTGCGGAGGACCGACTTCTGAACCTTGCCCGCTGCCGTGCGCGGGAAGTCCGCCACGAACTCCACGGACCTGGGCACGCGGTAGCCCGCCATCTTGCCCCTGCACCACTCGACGATCTCCTCCGGCGTCGCTTCCTGGCCCGGCTGGAGCCGGATCAGCGCCTTCACCGACTCACCCCACTTCTCGTCGGGTACGCCGATGACGGCCACCTCGGCGATCTTGCCGTTCCTGATCATCACCTCCTCGATCTCCGCGGGATAGATGTTCGCCCCCCCGCTGATGATCATGTCGGACTTGCGGTCCACGATGGTGACGTAGCCCTCCTCGTCCATGATGCCCATGTCGCCGATGCCCAGGTAGCGGCCGTGGAAGGAAGAGCGATTCGCCTCGGGATTCTTGTTGTATCCCGGCGTGACCATGGTTCCCGCCACGACGATTTCCCCCACCTCGCCCCGGGGGAGATCCTTTCCGTCGAGGCCGACAATCTTCACCTCCTGGCCCAGGGCGGCGCGGCCGGAGCTGAGGGGGTACTTCAGGACTTCGTGGGGCTTGAGGCAGGTGGCCACGCCCATCTCCGTGGCAGAGTACTCCACGTAAAGGGCGCCTTCCCCGAAAACCTTGATGGCGGCCTCCCGCGTTTTCGGCAGCGTGGGGGCGCCCGCGGAGATGACCGTCCGGACGGAGCTGACGTCGTACTTCCCCGGCGCCGCCCCCAGGACCATCAGGATAAACTCCAGCATGACCGGCGCCAGGGTGAGGTGGTTGATCTTCTCCCGGGTGATGATCTCCAGGATCGCCGCCGGGTCGAAGGGGGGAAGCGGCGCGATGAAGAGCGTGCCCCCGTGGAAGAGCGTGGCACCCCAGTCATAGGCGATGCCCGCGGAGCTGTAAGAGGGCATGGCCTGGAGGCCGTGGTCGTCCTCCCGGTAATTGTGGATGAAGCAGATCTGGTAGATGATGCTGCAGACGGAGCGGTGGGTGATCAGGACACCCTTGGGGCGGCCCGTTGTGCCTCCCGTCTGGGCGAGGCCCACGTAATCGCCCTCCCAGACGTCCACATCCGGCTCCCCCTCGGACCCGGAGGCGGCGAATGCGTCGCAGGAGAGCATTCCCTCGGGGATGGGGCCATCGGGCCGCAAGACGATGATGTGCTTCGCCCGGAGATTGCCGCGGATCTCCTGGATGACGCTCAGGACAGGCCAATCCACGAAGACGGCTTCCGCCTCGTTGAAGTTGAGGATGTACTCCACCTCGTGGCCCACGAGCCGGAAGTTGACCGGGATGAAGACACCGCCGGCCTTGGCCACGGCCAGGGCGGCCTCCACGCAGCGGTCGGAGTTATGGGAAAAGATGCCCACCCGCTGGCCCTTCTTCAGCCCCGCGTTTACCAGGGCGTTGGCCAGGCGGTTTACCCGGGTGTTGAACTCCCGGTAGGTGTAGCGGCGGTCCCCGTAGACCACCGCCGTCCGGTTGGGAAATCGATCGGCGTTGCGGCGCAGGAACTCTCCCATGACAAGCTCTTTCGGGAAACGGTTATCCTTCTCCTTCTCCTGGTACCAGTCCTCGATCATGCTCTTCCCTCCTTTTGGCGAAGTGGAACAGATTCTGAAACCGAACAGGAATGAATAAACCCTGACAGGCCGCCGGGCCGGACTGCCGAATGGACAGGTCTTTTATGCCACAAGGATCCCCTGGGACAAAGCTCTATTTGAAGCTTCATTGCGCGGTTGACACGCGATGAACGCTTCGCTTACCATGAAGCACCAAGCGAGCGAACCGCGTTGTTTCCTTCCACTCCCGTCCACTGAGCCAAATCCGAGACCGATCCGGCTGCTGTCCATCAGCCGGAGAAAAAAAGAAATGGAGGTGAACGGAACATGAACATCCTGACGCAGAAGACATGGTCCCCCTACGCCGCCGGCGCCGTTGCCGGCCTGCTCCTGATCCTGTCGGTCTTCCTGACGGGAAAGTACTTCGGGGCCTCGACAACGTTCGTGCGCATCGCCGGCTTCGTCGAGCAGGCCGCGGCACCCGAAAAGGTGGCCGGCATGGAGTACTTCATCAAGGAGAAAATCAAACTGGACTGGCAGGGAATGTTCGTTCTCGGCGTTCTCTTCGGCTCCCTGGCGTCGGCTTCCCTGTCGGGGGAGAGGCGTGCCGTCCCGGTGCCGCCCATGTGGGAGGCACGGTTCGGGCCGTCCCGCACCCGGCGCTGGACGGTGGCCTTCTTCGGCGGGGCGGTCGCGATGTTCGGGGCGCGCCTCGCCGACGGGTGACCCAGCGGCCACGGCCTGAGCGGTCTGGCTCAGGTAGCCGTCAGCGGTTACATATCCCTGATCTGCTTCTTCCTGGCCGGCATCATCGTGGCAGGAATCCTGTACAGAGGAGGTGAGCAGCGATGAACGAACTGTTGACCGGAGCCGTTACGGGCATCCTCTTCGGGTTTATCATGCAGAAGGCCCATGTCATCCGCTACGACAAGCAGCTGGGGGCCATGCGCCTGAAGGACATGACCATCGTGAAGTTCATGCTGAGCGCCATCCTGGTCGCCATGGTGGGCATATACCTGCTCGTAGACCTGGGGATGGCGAAACTCTCCATCAAGGCGACGATCCTGGGGGCGAACATCCTGGGAGGGCTCATCTTCGGCATCGGCTGGGCCATTGTCGGCTATTGCCCCACCACCGGATCGGCAGCCCTCGGCGAGGGTCGCTACGACAGCCTTTTCGGCCTGCTGGGAATGGTTCTCGGGGCAGGTCTCTACGCCGAGGCGTTCCCGCTTCTCAAGGAGACGGTCCTGACCTGGGGCAACCTCGGCAAGATCACAATCCCCGGTGCTCTCGGCGTCAACCACTGGATTGTCATCGTCGTCCTGATCGCGGCCTTTCTCGGCGTCTTCCGCCTGTTCGAAAGGAAGGGACTCTGAAGGATGAAAGGGAGCGGGCACGAACCGTCACGGGGAACGATGCGGAGGAACGGATTTCAAATCCGCTCCTCCTTCTTTTTATTTTCTTTCCTGACGGGCCGGCCCCCTTTCCTTTGCATTCAGCGCATCGACACGGGGGCTGCCACGGGGGCTCCCGCCGTCGCGAAAACGTTTCCGCTCTTCGCCTTCTGAAACCGAAGAGCCTGGGGTCCGGAAACGTTTTCCAATTGCTCCTCTGGGAACCCCCGGTCGCGCCCCCGCGAACGTTGGCCTGAAATAACACCTCCCCCTATTCTTTCGTTACGAACAGGCAAGGTGCGTTGTTCCCGAATCAAAAAAATGGGGAAGTGTCCCTATTTTTTCCGCACCGGACGGTGCTCAGACAGATGACTTTGCGGGCGCTGCGCTGCGACGGCAGGGTACCCCGAAAAAGCCGCTATTCGCGCTACGGGAAGCCCCCCTCCCCGACCAATGTTCGTGGGGGCGCGACCGGGGGTTTCCAGAGGAGCAATTAGGACTTTTTTTCCATCCCTCCAGCCTTCCTGGCCGTCGACGAGGGATCGTGGAAAAAAAGGCCGCGACGGCGGAAGCCCCCGTGGCAGCCCCCGCGCCACGATGCTTGAAAGAGAAGAAATGGCGATCCGACTTGGAGTGGGAGGGAAGAAAAAGGAAGGAGGAGCGGATTTGAAATCCGTTCCTCCCGTTTCCCCGTTTCGTCAGATCTTCATGGCCTCCTCGAAGCCCTCGCGGATCGCGTCGACGATCTTGCGGGGGGATTTTGCGTCGCCGATGGTGACGACCCGCAGCCCTTCCCGGCCGACCTCCCGCGCCAGGCCGTCCACCGACCTTGAGCCGACGGCCATGACGACGGTGTCCGCGGGAATGCTTTCCTTCCCGCCGTTCGCCTCCACGATCACTGCTCCGTCGGTAATCTCCAGCAGCTTCGCCCCCGGCCGGAGCTCGATCCCGCAGAGCCTCAGGTTCTTCATCAGGACCCACCGGGACGCGCGTCCCGTGCCGGCGGCCATCTTCTCCACCATGTCGATGACGGTGATTTGACGGCGGTGCCGGTACAGGATCGCCTGCAGCTCCTCCTGCGTCTCCGCCCCGTGGTAGGCCAGGAAGGCAAAGGTCTCCGGATCGGGGATGTCCTGGGAGGCAATCCACTCGGCGGTTTCGCACCCCACGGCGTTTCCGCCGACGACGACCACCCGCCGTCCGATGTCGGCTATCCTTCCCCGGAGGACGTCCCAGGCGCCGACCACATGGGGCCGGTCGATCCCCGGAACACGGATCTCCATGGGAACCGCCCCGGTCGCCACGACCAGCACGTCGGGCTTTCCCCTGCGGATCTTCGCCATGGTAAGCGGCGACTTCCGCCGGACCCTGACGCCCGCCGGTTTCAGCCGCCTCTCCAGGTCGGCCGTCACGCTCCCGAAAGCCTGCTTCCCCGGGGGCGACGACGCCGGTTCGATCTGCCCGCCCAGGCGGTCTTCCTTTTCGAAGAGGGTGACGTCATGGCCGCGACCGGCGGCGGCAGCCGCAAATTCCATCCCTGCCGGCCCACCGCCGGCCACATAGATCTTTTTCGGGACCGCCGCCTTTTCGAGGCGGAACTCCCCTTCCCTGCCCATGAGCGGATTGAGGGCACAGCAGACCGCCCCGCCGGTGGCGATGCTGTCAAAGCAGTTCTGGCAGGCGATGCAGCGAACGATCTCCTCCGGCCGCCCTTCCAGGATCTTCCGCGGCAGGTCCGGGTCCGCCAGCAGGGGCCGCCCCAGGCAGACCATGTCCGCCGCGCCGGAGCGCAGCACCCGCTCGGCCAGCTCCGGGTCGCCCAGGCGGTTCGAGGCGAAGACAGGAATCCCCACGCGGTCTTTCACCCCCCGGGCCAGGTAGACGTAGGCCCCCGGCGGGACGTGGCAGGTGAGCTGCGGCACGTTCGTCTCGTGCCAGCCGCCGGTCACGTTGATCGCGTCGATCCCCGCCTTCTCGGCCTCTGCGCAGAACAGGGCGATCTCCCGGTTCGTGCAGCCCCCGTCCATGAAGTCGTTCCCGGCCACGCGGGTCCCCAGGGCCGTGTCGGGCCCGACGGCCTCCCGGACCTTCCGGAACACCTCCAGGCCGAAGCGCATCCGGTTCTCGAAGGAGCCGCCGTAGTCGTCGGTCCGGAAGTTCGTGACGGGGGAGAGGAACTGGCTGATCAGGTATCCCGTGCAGGCGATGATCTCGATGAAATCGAATCCCGCATCCCGGGCGCGGACGGCGCTCCGGGCAAAGGACTCCTTCACGGTCTCGATGTCCTCCCAGGTCATCGCCCGGGGCATCTGCTTCATCAGGCGGCTGGGAACAGCGGAGGGGGCCAGGGCCGGCACACCCTCGAAAAACGGGGCCGTGGCGTTGCGCCCCGCATGGAAAAGCTGGGTTCCCGGGACGGTCCGCGTGCCCCGGTGCAGTTCCGCCAGGAAGGGCCGGAATTCCTCGACCTGGCGGTCCTCGAACAGCCCCGGCATCCAGGAACCCGCGCCGATGCGGTCGATGGCGACGGGACCGATGATCATCAGCCCCACGCCGCCTTCGGCACGGGCCCGGTAAAAGTCCTGGTAGCGCCGGTTGAATTCATATTGATCCGTGAAATGCATCCCCATGGACGGCATGACCATCCGGTTCGGGACGGTCAGGCGGCGGATTGTGATGGGTTCCAGCAACTTGATGAATTCCATTTCTTCCTTTCTATGGGACGGGGAAAAAAGGACACGTTTCAAATCCGTTCCCTTTTCCCTTGACTGCGGGAACGAACGGCCTTTCGGACGAGGAATGCCAGGAGCACCGAAACCACCAGTCCGGCAAGCACCGGCAGCAAAACAGCGAGGAGGCTCAGCAGGACGGCCGCAACCGCTTCACCGGCAGCGACGGCCGGATTCCCCAATCCTCCGGTCAGCGCCGACGACGCGCCGCGGGCGATCATAGTCGATCCCTGCACCAGCGCAGCGCTTCCACCACCCGCGATGACGGCCATCGTCCATTTCACCAGCGGGCTCACATTCGCCAGCGCAGACGCCATGACCAGCACCCCTGCGACCGCCGCCGCCGGCGCGGCCACGCCGTCCATAAGGTGATCGATCCAGGGAACGAAATAGGCCGCAATTTCAAGAATGGCAGCCGTTCCGAACGCCCAGAGCGCGGCAGTCGTACCGATCCATGCCCACTCGGGAGCAAGGTGGATATAGCCGTACTGCGAGGCGCCGCTCAAGGCGAGCAACGGGATAAAAACACGGAATCCGCAGGCAGCGCTCAGACCGACGCCGAGACAGATGCTCAGGAGGAGATCCATTCGCAGGTCCACCACAGGAAAAAGGGCGGCCCGCTTCCTGCTATCCCGCTTTAGAGCGAGCCACCTCAATGCCGCATTGAATAACATTTAGGAACCGGGTATGGCAATAAGGGAGAAGGGGGCCGGAGTTAAATCTGCCTCCCTTCCGATCCCACTCATGTCAATACCTTGACGACACGCACCGTCTCTTCCCGGCATCGCCCGCGCGGGGCTGCCGCATTCACGGGAAGGGGGCGGATCACCGCAATCCTGGCACAGCGCTTGCTCTTTTCAGTAAAAAAAGAGGGCCTTTATCAGATGACCATTCAGGAATCCATAGAGCCTCTGGGCAACCTGCTGGAACTTGTGGAGGAAAAGCCCGGGACGTTTGCTGAGAGCTTTTCCATGTCCGCACCCTGGCTGAACAAGGAGACCTCCTCCTTGTACGTTCGGGACATGTGTCTTGACATGCATGCCCGCATCTTTTAATTATAAATCAGTTTCACACCAATATGCAGGACACCGGCACATTTCGGGTTGCAGCAGGACAGACATCCAGGGAACCGTCAGACCTTCCATCGGGAGGTGCGAAATGACAGACAATCTCGATGTCATCATCCTCGACGACGATGCGGGTGTCTGCATCGGCAGCGCCGGTGACATCGTGAACATGTGCCTCGTGGCCGGCATCGATTCTCTCCTGGAAAAGCCCATCCGTCCCTTCGTTCTGGAACCGGCCGTCCGTGCCATTGTGTCAAAATATTTACACGTCACCGGAAAACTGTCCCTGAACCCCGATTTCGCGGAAAGTGTCAGGAAGTTCACCGACTGATCTCCCGGCAGAGCTCCGTGGGTGCGACCGGGCCTGCCCTTGCTTTTGTCGATTACCGGATCTCCACCTCCTTCACCGTACACCGGCCGTTCCTTTGCAGGTCCCTCCGGCGAGGCCTGCTGCCGGGACACGCAGTGCCACGGGAAACACATGGCACGTCATTTGCTAAAAGCATCATAAGGACAATTGCCTGTTCTCAAGATTGGATAAACGGACCCACAAAAAAGGCCACGGAGGTCGATCATGACAGAGAAAAATTCGAACACACTGGCGTTTCATCTCGCTGAGGTGAAGGCGGGAAAACGGCGATTTGAAAACTGCTTTCAGTCCGTGGCCCGGATGATCCTTGATGACGCGAACTGCATCGAAAAAGTGGTCGTCAACGGGAAGAGCACTTATGACTTCAAGGTCTTCCGGGTGGGACAAAAGCACGTCATCGGCATGTTCGACGAGATCAACAGCTTCGTCTCCTTCGTCAAGGACGCCGCCGAGGGGGGGTCCTCCAGCGAAATGGCCTTCGTCCTCGTCGGTGAACCCGGAAACGGCAAAACCTTCTTCGTCGATACCATGTGCTCCCTCTACCGGCAGTTTGTCGCCCAGGAAGGCAACCGCCGCTATACCTTCAATTTCCGGCACATCGACCGCCTGGAAAACTACGGAAAAATCCGGATGATCCAGTCGCAGACCTTCGAAGACCCGATGATCCTCGCGATGAACCTATCTCCCGCCAGGCAGGAAAACGTGGCCTGGCTGTCCGGCGCCATGGGATTTTCCGACGGGGACCTGGAAAAGCATTATGCCAGTTACCGGCCCCTCGGCGCGTGCAGCGACTACATCCTGAACGACATCCGGAACGCAACCGGCGGCGACATTGAAAAGATGCTGGATTTCATCGAAGTCGTGCCCGTCCCCCTGAGCGAAAGCCTCGGAACCATCACCGGGAAATACTCGGCCAAGGACAAGATCACGTCGTCAGCCGTCGATCTGCTCGGAGAGGAATCCATCCAGCGCCTCCTCCACCTGAGCGACCCCAACAACCCGTACCGGTTCGACCTGAGGCGCGGCGCCCTGGCCCGGGTCGCCGGGGGGGGCATCCATTTCAGCGACGAGATCTTCAAGAACAAGAAGGATCTCGTTCAGGTCTATCTCGGTGTGATCCAGAACCGGAACATCGAGATGGACGGGTTCCGCTGGCCCATCGACACCCTGATCATCGCCACCAGCAACAACTCGGAGTTCAACCGGTTCCTGGCTGAGAAGGAAGAGGCGCCCATCGTCGACCGGTGCCGGGTCTGCTACGTCGCCCACAACACGAATTACCGGATGCAGAAATACCTGACCGATTACGCCATCGGCAGCGAGGTGAAGACGACCCTGACGAGGGAACAGCTCCACCAGGATCCGAATCTCAATTATGCCGCCTCCCTGGCCGTCGTGATGTCGCGGCTGCCCCGGTCGGAAAAGCTGACCTCCATCGAGATGATGAAGCTGGCCGCAGGGGAAGTGGCCGGAGAAAAGAGCATCAAGGCCCTGGCCGAGGTAATCGACATCCTCAATCACGAGCCGGACATCACCAAGCGGTTCGGTCAGAAAGGGCTGGGCCAGCGGGCGCTCGGCCGGTCGCTCCAGCTCCTGATCGAGACCTCCGAGACGAACGAGGGCCGCTGCATGTTCGCCGAAGACATCTTCAAGGCCATCGAAAAGGTCATTCTCGACTACGTGTCGGACGCAGGGGAACGGACGAAATATTTCGACGATCTCAAGACGGCCCGCGGGCTGTACCGGGAACGGATCATGACGGAGATGTTCAACGCCTACATGGACGAGCCCCACGCGGTGAAGAAGGACGTCATGAACTACGTCAACATGATCATCGGCATCGACGCGGAGAACCTGGGCCCCGACCGGATGTGGAAGTATAGGGACCCGCAGACGGGGCAGCTCAAGGCCCTGAAGATCGACGAGCGCTACATCCAGAGTGTGGAAGAGCGCCTGGGGCTGAAAACGAAAGAGCAGCGGGAATCCTTCCGGACCTCGATCCGCAAGATTTACGGCCAGAAGATCTCCATCGACGCGACGTACGACTTCATGGACAACGTGGAGCTGGTGAAGGCGGTCACGGACGTCCGGCTGAAGTCGGACATCGTCGGGGCGGGCAGCCTCATCGGCGCCCTGGCCAACCGGACCAACGAAGAGAACCAGAAGCTCTACGACCGGATGACCAACACCATGCTGGAAAAGCTCGGGTATTGCAGAACCTGTGCCCAGAAGACGATCGAATACTTCTGCACCAAGGTCGATGAAAATTAAATCCTTTTCCGACTACGCGGATTTCTCCGATCTTCAGGATGAATCTCTGCCGGAGGTTCCCGCGGCGCAGAGGCTCGCCTCCATCGGCGACCTCCTCGAACGGGACAGCCAGCGGGAAAAGGACGGCTTCCCCAGGAAGATCCGGATCGGCCGGATCGTCAAGCCGGGACGCGGCCTGAAGGAGAAGATCGTCATTGTTCCCACGACGGTGGAGGAAAAGTTTCTCCACGACACGCGGGAGCAGGATCAGGAAGAGGCCGGACAGGCCGGAGGAGCCGGCGAGGGAGAGGAGGGACAGGTCGTCGGCGAAGAGCCCGTCCATGGCGAAGAAGGGTCCGGGGCGGGCGGTCCGGGCCAGGGAGAAGGCGGGGAACACGAGATCGAGGCCGGGGCTTACGACCTGGGCCGTGTCATCTCGGAGCAATTCGAGCTGCCGAACCTGAAGGCCAAGGGCCGAAGGCGCTTTCTGAAAAAGTTCAGTTACGAGCTGACGGACAGGCATGAAGGCTTCGGCCAGCTCCTGGATAAAAAGGCCACCCTGCGAAAGATCATCGAGACGAACATCGGGCTCGACAAGATTCCAGACGTCTCGGACATCGACCCGACGAAGCTCCTTGTTTCTCCCGAGGACAGCGTATACCGCATCCTTTCCCCGGAAAGAGACCTGGAGTCCCAGGCTCTGGTTTTCTTCGTCCGCGACTATTCCGGCTCGATGTGGGGAAAACCCACGGAGCTGGTCGTGGCACAGCATGTCCTGATCTACAGCTGGCTGATGTTCCAGTATGAGCGCCAGGTCGTCACGCGTTTCATCCTTCACGACACAACGGCGAGGGAAGTGTCCGACTTCTATACGTATTACAGCCTCAAGGTCGCCGGGGGAACGAAGATGGAATCGGCCTACCGCATGATCAACGAGATCGTCGAGGCCGACAGCCTGGACCGGGACTACAACATCTACGTCTTCCACGGCAGCGATGGGGACGACTGGGAGCGCGACGGCAAGACCGCCCTTGCGCAACTCCGGAAAATGATCGGTTACTGCAGCCGGATCGGGATCACCATCACCCCTGCCTCCATGGCCGATACGACGACGGCGGAGCGATACATTCGGGACTCGAAGATCCTGGAGGAGCACCCTAAGGAAATCAGGCTCGACACGATCGATGAAGACGCAGGGGACATGCGCCTGATCGAAGGGATCCGGAAACTCATTTCCTGAGCGCCGTCCCCGGGGCTTCGGACACGGACGAGACCATGGAACTCATCAGCCAGCATACAAAAGAGATCATGGAAGGCTGCAAGGCCAGGGCCCGCGACGCGGGACTGCGATTCCAGGATGAGAGCCTCGAGTACATCGTGACCAACCGGGACCTCCTGGAGCTGGGCCCGAAGAACATGATCCCCACCCTCTACGATTACTGGGTTCATGACGTCGAGGTGCTCCAGGAAAAGGGGAAGTACGAGCTGTATCCCAACAACCCCTATGAAACGGTCATCAACACCCGGCCGGCCATCTCCTTTTACAACGACAACAACCCCGACTGGCTCAACGTCATGATTTTCTATCATGTCCTGGCACACATCGACTTCTTCCAGAACAACCTCTACTACCGGAACACCTGGGATGAGGATTTTGCCGGCCAGGCCCTCTCCGACAAGCGGGCGATCGCCGCGCTCCGGTCCGAAAAGGGGCGCTGGGTCGATTACGTGATCGAATTTTCAAGGGGCATCGACAATCTCGTCGACCATTACGGAGAGCTGTCCCGATTGGGCCGTCCGGCGGAGACACAACCCATCACCCGCATCGATTATTACTTCGACGTCTTTCTCCAATCCGTCCAGAAGGTCGCCGTCGCGGAATACATGAAGGAGCTCGAACGCTACAACCAGACTGTCCGGGACTTCGATCCGATGGCGGAATCCGTGTTCTTCGCCGAAACCAGGAAGAAGTATCCCGAGTTCGACGCCCTGTACGAGAAGCGGAAACGGGAGGAGAAAACGCCGGCCCAGGACCTGATCCAGTATCTGGCACAGCATGCGCAGTGGCTGCAGCAGCCTGAAAATCAATGGATGAAGACCGTCATGGAGATCGTCCGGAGGACGTCCCTCTATTTCCAGCCGCAGATCCGGACGAAGATTCTCAACGAGGGCTGGGCCAGTTACTGGCATGAGAAGCTCTTCCTCACCGACGACCGGATCCGGGGAAACGAGGTCTCCTATGCCCGGGTCAACGCCAAGGTGACCGCCATGCCCAGGATGGGCCTCAACCCCTATGCCCTGGGAATGAGGCTGTTGTCGCACCTGGAGGAGATGGCCGACAAGGGGAGGATTTCATACGAATACCAACGCCTGGTGGATGACGACCAGCGCAGGCAGTACGACCGGCACACGGGAAAAGGGCCGTCGTTCGTTTTCGATGTGCGGGAAAACTTCAACGACTTCACATTTATCCATACCTTCGTCGATCAGGATTTCGTGACTGCAAACCGGCTGTTCGTCGCCGGACGCCGCCTCAACAGCCAGAGAGGGGTGTGGGAATACTTCGTCAAGAGCAGGAATGCTGAAGAATACAAAAAGATGATCCTGGAATCCCTTTATCACCCGCCATACATCCATGTGGACGAAGAGAAGACGAAGGATGGCATTCTCTATCTCCACCATGCCTACGAGGGGAAACCGCTGGTCCGGGAATACATCTCCAATACCATGCTGGGGATCGAGTACCTCTGGGGGGGAACGGTCCGGCTCGAGACGACGGAGGCGGAGGAAGAACTCTCGTCGGGATACGACGACATCCAGCCTTTCTACATGCCGCCGGAGGCGGCGAAGCCGGAGGATAAGAAGATCAAACTTCAGCAGATCATCTATACCATGGAGAAAAGAAAGCTCACCAGGGCCGTGCAATAGGGGCGTTTATCATGAATACCGAACAAAGCATCATCAGCAGCCTGTCGAAACGGATCGCCGAACGGGGTCACCGCGCGGCCGTGCCGTTGACGGACTTCGTCTCTTTTGCCGCCCGGAATCCGACCATGGTCTTCCGGAACACCTTTCAGATGCTCTACGACATGATCCGGAGTTATGTCGGCCAGGGCATCGACGAATACCCGGACGACCCTGAATCGATCCATCACGTCCTGTACGACTGCACAAAACTCTTCGTCGAGGGAACGGACCATCCGTTCTTCGCCGACCAGCTCTTCGCCAACCGCCTGATCAACCAGTTCGCGTCCTTCCGGTCCGGAAGCCAGCAGAACCGGATCTACATCTTCGAGGGCCCTCACGGGTGCGGCAAGAGCACGTTCCTGAACAACCTCCTCATGAAGTTCGAGCAGTACACAAAGACCCCCGAGGGGACAACCTACGAGACGGTCTGGCGCCTGAACAAAAAGGCCCTGGGCGTCATGACGGGACATGAGACCCCCGTCATCCTGCAGCAGTTGAGGCACCTGGCCGACGAGTCCGACCTGATGCCGAAAAAGCCCGCTCGGGACGGCCCCCTATATACGCCGATGAAAGAATACCTGGAGGTGCCCTGCCCCAGCCATGACAGCCCCCTGATCCTGGTTCCGAAGGCCTACCGGAAGGAGGTCTACGGTCAGCTGATCGAGGATGAGGCGTTCAAGGAGAAGCTGTTCACGGAGAAGCAGTACGAGTGGATTTTCCGCGACAGCCCCTGCACCATCTGCGTTTCGCTCTACATGGCGCTCCTGGACATCGTCAATTCGCCCGAGAAGGTCCTCGAAATGATCTTCGCCCGGCCGTACGAGTTCAACCGGCGGCTGGGCCAGGGCATCAGCGTCTTCAACCCGGGAGACCGGATCACCAAGACCACCGTCCTGACCAACGATTTGCTCCAGAGCCAGATCAACAACCTCATCAAGGACAGCAACCGCGTCCGGTACATCTATTCCCGTTACGCGAACACGAACAACGGCATCTACGCCATCATGGACGTGAAGGACAACAACAAGGAGCGGTTCGCGAACCTTCACGGCATCATCAGCGAAGGCGTGCACAAGGTGGAGGACATCGAGGAAAACGTGAACTCCCTCTTCCTGGCCCTCATGAATCCGGAAGACCGCGTGAACATCGTGGGCACCCAGTCGTTCCTCGACCGGATCAGCTTCATCAAGATCCCCTATGTGCTTGATTACAATACGGAAGTAAAAATCTATAAGAACATCTTCGGAGACCGGATCGAGAAAATGTTTCTCCCCAGGGTCCTGCAGAACTTCGCCAAGGTCATCATCGCGACCCGATTGAAAGAGAAATCGGACAATCTCCTCGAATGGATCGGCGATCCGGAGAAATACGCGCTCTACTGCGACCGGAATCTCCAGCTTCTGAAAATGGACATCTACGCCGGTTTCATGCCGTCCTGGCTGACCCAGGAGGACCGGAAGACTTTCTCGGCGAAAAAGCGAAAGGCCGTCATCGCCGACTCGGAGACGGAAGGCGAAAAGGGATTTTCCGGAAGGGATTCCATCAAGATCTTCGATGATTTCTACTCCGCCTATGCGAAGGAGGGCGCCCTGGTCTCCATGGCCATGGTCTGCAATTTCTTCCGGCAGCACCAGAAGGACCATGCCGAGGACATCCCCGAAGGCTTTCTGGATTCGCTCGTCGACTCTTACAATTACGCCGTACTGCAGGAAGTCAAGGAGTCGCTCTACGATTACAACGAGGAACGGATTTCCAGGGACGTCCAGAATTACCTGTTTGCCGTCAACTTCGAGCCGGGGCGGACGGAAAAGTGTATTTACACGGGGGAGACCATCGATCTGACGGAAGAGTTCTTTGCCGGGATCGAGCGCCGCATCCTGGGTTCCCAGGCCGCATTCAATCAGCGGCATGCCTTCCGCAAGGAAATCCAGAACCAGTACACCTCAAAAACCCTCACGCAGGAGATGCTGCTGGAGGGAAAGAGCATCACCGAGACGATGATCTATGCCTCCCTGCGGGAGCGCTATATTCACAACCTGAAAGAGAATGTGATGGATCCCTTCCTGAAGAACGAGAATTTCCGGAGGGGCATCAAGGACTACGGCACGGAGGCCTTCAAGACCTACGACCAGCGGATCCGGCACGAGGTCCGCTTCCTCATCCGGAACCTGGTGAGCCGTTACGGCTACTGCGAGCGGGGGGCCAGGGAGATCAGCATCTACGTCCTCGACAGCAACCTGGCGAACACGTTCTCGACACCCTAGAAAAAGTAGGTCAGATTTTTTTTATACCGCAGCGACGAAGGATGCAGCACAACGCAGCATCCGGGCTTCGTGCATGATCGTCAGCGGGCTGTTCAAAAAGGGTCGTATCCGATTCCCTCAATACGCCAAAACGTTCTTCTGGCGATCTCCAAAAAGCCCGCAGGCAAGGCGTGCAAATCCCGAGGAGTGAGGCGTACTACTGGTACGCCGCAGCGACGAAGGATGCAGCACAACGCAGCATCCGGGCTTTTTCGAGGTCGCCCCTAGAAGCCGGAAACCGTTTCGGCCAGTACCGGATCCTCAAGAATCCTTTTGGCAAAGCGGAGGTACTTGCCCACGATCGCCCGGACGGCCAGTTGCAGGGAGTATGCTCGAATGGGCTTTTCGATCAGATAGGTGATGTTGGAGGCGATACACATGTTCACGATATCGTCGCTGGCATGGCCGGTCATGATGATCGTGTCTTCATAAGCCATCGGGAACTTGTCCATGATGGCGTCCAGGAAAGTGAATCCCGTTGTCGAGCCCATGTACACATCGAGGACAAAGATGGCCACACTCGCCTTTTTCTGCTGGCAGTAGGTATAGGCCTCATCGACGTTCGTGAACCCTCGAACGTCTCCCCAGACATAGAACGTCTGGATCATATCCTTGATCACGGAACAGACCATCGGGTCGTCGTCGACAATGATCACGTCCAGGCTGTCTGACATATCTCGCCCCCCTTGTTCGTTGAGAAAGCCCTTGGAAAAGACCGGCCGGCGCGCTTCATGGCTTCGATCCCGGAAATCCGGCTTCCGGACATGTTTGAACCATTCTGATAACGACGTTGCCGATCAATCGGCCGGCGCCGGGAACCGTAGAGAAAAGATGACCGTGATTACAGCGGATATGGACCTGTTGATTGCCGGAAACTATACGAAGAACACCCCAGGGTGTCAATGAATTCCTCGCCTGCGGAGACTTCTGCCGGCCCTCCTTCCCGTACCGCTCCGGACAATGCCCGCGCCTGCCTGCCTGCGAATCGCCTCCGGCATGCTCACGCCAGTGCCAGCAAGACCCGGACCGGATCGTCGGACCGCGGATCGCGGACCATGCCCAGTTTTTCGCACAGCCTGAGCATCCGGAGATTGCGCTTCTCGACGTATCCGAAAAATTCCCGCAGGCCCTTCTCGCCGGCGATGCCGATCAGGACGTCCAGCATCTTGTAGGCCAGGCCGCGCCCCTGGAACTCGTCGTGGACGAGAATGGCGAACTCGCAGCGCTTCGTATGGGGCTCGATGACGATGCCGCCCGTGCCGATGAGACGTCGCTCCCCGTTCTGCCGGATCTCCGCCACCAGGGTCATCTCGCGGTCGTAGTCGATGTTGCAGGAACGGGCGTGCTCCATGTGCCCGACGTCCCGGACCGTGTGGTAGTAGCGTTCCCGGAGCGTGGCCTCGGAGGCGGTAGCGAACATCTCCCGCTCCAGGGGTTCGTCCTCCGGGCGGATGGGCCGCAGAACGACCTCCAGGCCGTCCTGGAGGTTCCAACGCATGATGTAGCGGGACGGATAGGGGGTGATGGACAGGTGCGCATAGGGAGAAGCGCGATGGACAGGCAGTCCGGGTCGGGAATGATGCGCGCCCCCAACGCATAGGCAGTCCCGCCGCTCACGACGATGGGGTTGACGTCCATCTCCATGATCTCGGGAAAGTCCGCGACGAGGTTGGAGAAGTTCACGATGATCTCCTCCAGCTGCCGGAGGTCCGCCGGGGGCTTGCCGCGGTACCCCTGGAGCATCCGGAAGATCCGGGTGTCTTCCATGAGCCGGCGCGCCAGGGCCTGGTTCAGCGGCGGCAGGGCCAGGGAAAAGTCACGGTAGACCCGGACGCCCACCCCTCCCATCCCGAAGAGAATGACGGCCCCGAAGGTTTTGTCTTTCCTGGATCCCAGGATCAGCTCGAAGTCCACGGGCTGGATCATCTTCTGGACCGTGACGCCTCGGATCTCCGCCCGGGGGGCGAACCGGCGGACCCGCTCCATGATGCTCTCGTATTCCTCCCGGAGAACGTTGACGGAGGTGATGTTGACCGCGATTCCCCCCACGTCCGGCCGGAAGACGACGTCCGGCGAGACGATCTTGAGCACCACGGGATAGCCGATCCGCTCGGCCTGCACGACCGCCTCGTCCAGGGACCGGGCCAGGGCGGTTCCGACCGTCCGGATCCCATAGCTGGCGAGGAACTTCCTGGACTCGTCCTCCGTCAGGACGGAGATCCCGGAGCCGCAGCGCCTGCGGATCAGGTTCCGGAGATGATTCTTGGGCGGCGCCTCCTCCGTGGTCAGATCCGCCGGCGTCTCGTACAGCAGCTCCAGGTTCCGCTCGTACCGGTACATGTAAAGATACGTGCGGACGGCCTCCTCGGGCGTGTCGTAGGACGGCACGCCCCTGCCCGTCAGAAACGCCCTTTCGCGCCCCTGTTCACGGTCCCCCAGCCAGGTCGCGATCACCGGCTTGGCGACCTTCCCGGCCAGGTCCGCGAGAGCGGCCGCGAGATCCTCCGAACGGATCCCTTCCTGGGGGGTGAAGATGACCAGCGTGCCATCCGTATTTTCGTCGCCGATGCATAGCCGCGCAGACTCCACATACCGCTCGACGTCCGCATCGGGGAAGATGTCCAGGGGATTCGCGATGTCGCTTCCCTGCGGCAGAAGCGACCGCAGGGCCTCCACCGTTGCCGGCGCGGGTCGTGCGAGCTGCCCCCCCGAGCGCAGCAGCCTCGACGCAGCCATTGCGGCGGCCCCTCCGGAGTTGGTGACCACGGCCAGCCGCGGGCCTTTCGGCAGCCGCCGCGCATACAGGACGCCGGCCGCGTTGAACAGGTCCTTGATCTCTCCGACCCGGACCACGCCGGCTCTCCGGAAGACAGCGTCGAAGACCTCTTCGGGACCCGCCAGCGCGCCGGTGTGGGACTTCGAGTCCTCCTCGCCGTCCGCCGGATACGGAGGTTTGAGCAGAACGATGGGCTTGTTCCTGGAAAAGCCGCGGGCGGCACTCATGAACTTCTTCACGTCGCCGATGCGGTCCTCCATGTAGATCATGATGCTGCGCGTCCGGGGATCGTTTCCCAACAGGTCGATCACGTCCCCGAAGTCTACGTCCAGCATGGATCCCATGGAGATGAACATGCTGAAGCCGATCCGGGAGCTCATCCCCCATTCGAAGAGCGTCCTGCCGAAAGCGGCGCCCTGCGCCACCAGGGCGATGGCGCCCTCCTCCGGAATGCTCCGGAAGGGCGTCAGGTTCAGCCCCGTGGAGGGCCGGACGAAACCGAGGCTCCCGGGACCGAGAATGCGCATGCCGTGCGCTCTCCGGACCTCCAGGAGCGCCTCCTCCACAGAGGCGGCCTCGCTTCGGTCGGGGGGAAGCGGCGTCACGACCAGCGCCTCTCCCACGCCCGCACGCCCGCACTCCGCAGCGATCCCGGGCAGATCGGCAGCCGGGGCCGCGATCACGGCCATGTCGACGGCCTCCGGGACATCGCCGATCGTCGGATAACACGCGACACCGGAGACGGCCGCCCGGTCGGGATGGACGGGATACAGCCGGATCCCGGAGGCGAGGATGTTCTCCTGGAGGGCAAACACCGGGCTGTCTTCCCGGTCCGTGGCGCCGATGACCGCAATGGTTTTCGGTTCGAAAGGATTTCGAATCATGGCTCGTTCCAATGTCCCGTTTCAGAGGGAACGCAGAACCTTCCGGTAGAAAGCCGTTTCCCGCTCCAGGATGTTTTCGAGCACCGGCAGGGCAGGGGAAAAGTCCGGCGCCTCCCCTTCGCTGATCCGTCGGAATGCCGAGGCCATGTCGTGGTAAAGGCCTTCGATGACCGCCAGATCCTGCGAGAATCGAAGGTCCCGGAGCGACGGATACACATCCTCCATTTCCTCCAGGAACTGCCGGTAGAGGGTGCGGAAGCCGGCGCCCCCCGTCCCCCGACGCTCGATGATCTGGTAGGTGAAGCGCGCCGACCACTGCCAGTCCGCCGCCTCCTTCCAGTTGGACAGATCCCCGATCAGCTCCTCCAGGGCCCGGACGCCGTAAGCCACGGGCAGCTCCGGAAGGCCGTTCAAGTTCTCCCCGGCCCACCGGCGGACGGCGCCCCGCGCGACGGCCTCGTCGATGTGGAATCCCGAAAGATCCTCAAGAACAAAGGACCGATTCCGCAGGGCGAACGGTGGAAATACGGAAGTCCGTGCCCGCTCCATGTCCGGGATCGCCACGGCCAGGGCCTCCGGATGGAGGGTGTCCGAGACATAAAATTCCTGCTTTTCGTCGCTGTAGCCGCAGATGACCACGGCGTGGCCGGGAAAGTGCTGGTCCGTGTTGAAGTATGGAAGATCTATAATGTCGGTCTGAACGAGGATCGGCAGGCCCCGGTCCACCGACGTCTTCGCGTGGGCCGTCGCCTCCGCGGCGTTATCCGTCTCCCGCCACCGGAATTTCATACCCACGGTGCGGAAGAAATTGTCTTCCAGGTTGAGGTTGCGCATGTGAACCAGGCGGGAGGGGCGCTGATCGGTGACGTGGTAGGAGAAACCCGGCCCTCGTCCCAGGCCGATGACGGCAGGCTCGCTGACCTTGAGGCCGTGAAAGGCCAGGACGTTGCGGATGGCGCTGGATGCGCAATGAAATCCCGGTTGATGTCGATACCCCCGAATGATTTTTCCGTCGAACACGACGCCCCTCCTTATGAAGTTTTTAACCCATTCTCTTTCGTATAAACGATTCTGCCTTTCCGGATGGTGTGCAGAGTGTGGTCTGCGGCCGGTGACCGGTGTGGCTCAATCACCCGATTTCCATTGCCCGCCTTCACGAACAAAAGTGGCCCAGTGACTTTCCGAGAATATCACAACGGCGCTCTCTCCACGCACCACAACCCGCTTTATTTTCTTCAACGACTGCTCCATATCCGCTGCGGCCTCCGCGGCGAACGCCTTCTTCGTCTGATCATCCAGCCGGGCAAGCATGGCGGCATCGCGGCGATTCGCCGATTCCGACGACAGGCGCTTCACCGCTTCAAAGTCTCCCTTTTTCAGCGCGTTGATCTTCTCACGATATGCCTTCACCTGGGGACTGTTTTGGGCCGCTTTCCCCTTTAAATTCGAGGTTACCGGCAGTTCATTGAAGAGAGGCGCGCTGAACTTTGCAGCGTAGGCCAGTTTCGGCAGGTCCTGACCTCCCCCGTCCCGAGTGTCCGCATGCTCCACCTCTCCCGCCACACGTACATTCGACAGAAGCAGTTTCTTGAAGAGCGGCTGTCCGGTCACGCTCAGCGTCAGCGTCATCAGGGAAAGGCCGGGCTTGGAAGGCTGTGTGAGAAGGGTGACGACAACCTTGTTCCGGTTATTGGGATCCAGCTTCATGATGAGGCCGCGAACACGGCCTTCCCTCGCCATGTTTTCCACGGGCAGAAACACGATTCCCCGCAAAGAATGATGAGGAATTTCCCGATCCGAAAGCACGATGCGGAGTTCCTTCGGGCGGTCGAGCAACCCCTCCGCGTTGTCATGAAAATGCGCATACGAGTGGGTGAGTGCAATCTTTTCATCGTTAATGACAAGCGTGCCCTGTGCCGTGCCCTCGTCAATGGCATATGCCGATGGAACGCAAAAGGCAAACAATGCAAGAAACATCCAGAGTCCTTTCATGAGTTGCCTCCCTTTCCGAGTTGGCTGGCAGATCTCTGCCAAGAGATACATCCGTTATGGTGAATCCATGGACGACACATGAACGTGTTCCACGCACATGCACGGCATTGGGGCTATGGCGAGAAGCAGCAGCAGCGGCAGATTGTACGCATACGCCACGCATTCATCGGGCGGGAGGCGGGGTCACCCCTGCCATCCTCCCACGCAGTGTTCCGCCGCTCTATGATCTTGTCGCCGATTTCCCTCTTCTTAACGGCCATCGCGAGAATACGAATCATCCCCGTTCCGATCCCTGAGCACCACAAGTGCGTCAACCGCGACGGGTATCTCATCGTGTACGATCAGGGGATTGATGTCGATCTCGGCAATCTCCGGTATGTCCAGCCCGATCCTGCCCAGGCTCCTGAGGATATTTGCGAGTAAATCCCTGTTTACGGCCGGCTTTCCCCTGAAACGATCGAGAATCTTCTTCGCCTTGATCTCCGTTATCATTTCCAGGGCATCCTCCATTTCCAACGGCGCCACCCTGAACGTGACATCCTTGAGCACCTCGGTGAAGATGCCGCCCAGGCCGAACATGACGCAGGGACCGAGCTGCGGATCCCTGATCAGACCTGCAACGAATTCCCTTTCCCCCCTGATCATCTGCTGTACGAGAATCCCGTCGATCCTGCCTTTCCCCCGTTCTTCAATCGATTGACAGGCCTCTTCAAGGGCCTTTTCGTCCTTGATGTTGAGCTCGACCATGTTGAGTTCGGTCTTATGGGTGAGCGTGCTTGAAGAACCCTTCAGAACCACCGGATAGCCGATTTCCCGGGCGAACACCTTTGCTTCGGCCGTGCTCTTTGCGATGAATTCCCTGGTCACCGGGATGGAATATGCCTCCAGCACTTTCTTGGAGTCGAATTCACTCAGTGTCTTTTCACCCCGCAGGATGGCATCTTCAATGATCTTCATATCCCCTCCCGTGTACGACCGAATCTCCTCTGAAATTGCGCGTACCGGACAAGATGGGAAACGGCCTTGAAGCCGTCTTCCGCATGCTCGATGAAATACGCCCCGTGGTCTCGATAATACGTGCGGGCATAGTCACTCACCTCGCGGAACGTGATCGGTATGATCGGCTTCCCGGCGGGATCGATGTGAGACAGAAATGCCTCGTTGAACCCGGGGACGAATCCCTCCGTCTCGCTGCGCGGCGGGAACGATATGGGCAGGAGGATGTCGATGTTCTCGTCGGCCAGCAGGGTTTTGATCACCCGGTCCATGCCGCTGGTGAATCCGGCCCCGGTCACGTCCAGCGGGTTGGCCGGCTGGGCAAAATCCGGGAGTGACTGCTTCAATGAGTCGATCGTATCCGGGGACAGATCCGGGACCTCGATGGACAGGCGGGCACACAGGTCCGCGTACAGGCCGCAGAGACCTCCCGACATGGTGGAGATCCCCACCCTTCCTCCCGCGGGCAGCGGACACCTGGAGAAGATGCCCGCGGTCTCCACCAGTTCCTCGATTGTCTCGACACGAATGATGCCGAATTGCCGGAAGAAACCGTCCATCACCGGGGCATTGCCGGCGAGGGCCCCGGTATGGGACCGGGCCGCCTGCCTGCCCTTCTCGGAGCGGCCGATCTTGAGGAGGACGATGGGGATCTTCCGCCGGGCGGCGTCCAGGGCGATCCGCTTCATTCTCGGGACGTCCCGGAACCCTTCCAGGAAACCAATGATCACGCGGGTCGTACCGCTTTCCAGCATGTATTCAAGGCAGTCCTCGCTCGTGATGATCGCCTCGTTTCCGGTTGTGACGTACAGCGATACGCCAAGCCCCTTCTTCAGGACCTTGGTCACAATGGCCTCGCTGGCCGCGCCGCTCTGGCCCAGGATCCCGATCGTCCCGGGATTCAGGTCCCCCTCGACTGCAGCCCCGGCAAAGACGCTGACCCGGTCGCCGACATTCATGAACCCAAGGCAATTCGGGCCAAGAAGACAGATGTCCTTTTCGCGGCACAGCCTCTTGAGCGATTCCTGAAGACGGGCGCCTTCATTGCCGGCCTCCGCAAAACCGCCGGAAATGAGCAGGGCGTTCTTTATGCCCCGGCCTGCCAATTCATCCAACGTGGCCAGAGCCAGGGAGCTCTTGACCATGACGACGGCAAAATCGATTGTGTGTTCAGGGAGGTGCGAAATAGAAGGGACGGCCGGGATGCCGCATACCTCATCCGCACCGGGATTCACCGGGTAGAATCTTCCGACAGCTCCCTTCCTTCGGGAATACCCGGCCATGTTGCCGAAAAACATGTTCCTTGTGGATGCCCCCACAACGGCGATGTTCATTGGTGAAAAGAATTTCTGCAGACGTTCATTCATGGCATGCTCCCAATCGAAATCGGTAGAACTCGCCTCTATCAGTTTTCGGACATCGATACAATCCTCGTCTGTCCTGCATTTACCCGTATCGTGCTTTCAATCCGGGGAAGAGGCGGAGGGCATGGGGATTTGCCGAGAGGCCGGTGTCATAATCCAGTTTCTTCAAGCAGCAGGGAACACCATGGGGAACCGTTTCACCTGCATTCGGGATGACAATTTGACCCACTGTAAAGTGATTGGAGTGTTTGTCCCGGCAAGACAGGGGACCGGGCATAAACAGTTCCACCCGGGAGCATTTATAAATAAATCGGTTAAACGATCAATATATATATCAAATCTTGGAAGTGTCTCAGTTTTACGTTGACGTGCAAAACCGTCTTGCCCTATGCTTTTTCAACGAAAAAGCAATGCGTTATCGGGAATCATCCGGGCATCGGGGTGATTTGCAATGGAAAGGGGGGTTACGATGTATCGTTCAATATTTATGGTTATATGCCTGTTGCTGCTGAGCATTTTGTTGATGAATGCGACGGCAGCCGGGCAAAAAGTCATGAGTGTTCAAGTCAAGGAAGGCCAGTTGAGGGCGACACCGTCGCATCTGGGAAAAATTGTGGCCAAGGTCTCCTATGGCGACCGGGTGACGGTGTCCGAGGAACGAGGCGACTGGAAAAAAGTATCACTCAACAGAAAATCTCAGGGGTGGATCCACATCTCGGCCCTGACAAGCAAACAGATTGCCCTGAGGGCCGGACAGGGCAACGTGAAGTCTTCCGTTTCCGGGGATGAGATCGCCCTGGCGGGCAAGGGGTTCAACAAAGAGGTGGAAGCCCAGTATCGCCAAAACAACAAGAATCTGGATTACGCCTGGATCGACCGGATGGAGGCCATCAAGGTGTCGCCGAAACAGATGGATGATTTTGTCGCCGTCGGTCGCCTGACGCCCGGTGCGGAAGGAGGCAAGCGATGAAGAACCTCATTTGGCGGGCAGGGGCAATGGCCCTGATTGTTCTGTTTCTGGCAAGTTGTGCGGCAATGGACACGGTGACCGGCGTAGCCACGGAAGTAGGTGTGCAAACAGGTACGATCAGCAGGCAGCAGGGACAGTCGATCAAGAAAAGCACGAAGGCCGTGGCGAAAAGCATGGAGGATTTCACTCCGGAACAGGAATACTACATCGGTCGAACCGTAGGGGCGATTGTTCTCGCGAAATACAAGGCCCTGCCTGATAAAAGAGCCAATGCGTATCTCAATCTCCTGGGACAGACCCTGGCGCAGGCCTCGGACACGCCGGAGCTGTTCGCCGGTTACCATGTCCTGGTGCTTGACTCCGACGACATCAATGCCTTTGCCACTCCGGGCGGTCACATTTTTGTCACCCGCGGGCTGATTCGCTGCTGCCGCTCGGAAGACGCGCTGGCCGCCGTCGTGGCCCACGAGATCGGCCACATCCAGCTGAGGCACGGCATGAAAGCCATTGAAAAGGCGCGGATGACGGAAGCGCTCACCATTCTGGCGCAGGAGGGTGCAAAATCATTCGGTTCGCGGGAAGTCGCCCAACTGACGCAGGCCTTTGGCGGAGTGATTTCAGACATCACCAACACCATGATCAACAACGGCTATTCCCGTTCTTATGAATACCAGGCCGATGCGGTGGCGGTGACCATTCTCCGGCGGGTGGGCTACAATCCCGGCGCGCTGACGGAGATGCTGGGCGTCATGGCCAAACAGATGAAGCCCGGCGGAACGGACTTTGCCAAGACGCATCCGTCACCGGAGAACCGGATTGCCGAACTGAAGGAAAGCGGGAAGTCGCTTTCCGGTGCAGAGACGCCAAACGTAAGGAAGCAGAGATTCACCAAAGCGTTAAGCCGCCTCTAGGATCAGAATGCATTTAATAAAAGTGCTTCAGGCCAGTAAGCTTGTACAGGGGCTCGCGGCGGGTGTCGTCGGAACCCTTGTCGCTTTTCTCCTTTTCTTCCCCGGCTGGCTTGATCGCCCCGCCACACCGAAGATCCGCCTGATCCTGCTTGACCAGAACAGCCTGGACTGGGCCAAGGATGAAAACGGCCTGTCCTGGCCCTGGCCGCGCGAAGTCTACAGTACGATCGTCCAGTTCTGCCAGCGCACCGGGGTCCGCTCGCTGGCGTTCGACGTGCTGTTCACGGAGCCTTCCAAGTACGGCGTGGCGGATGATCAGGCCTTCGCCGCCGCCATCGGCGGCTATAAACATTTTGTCGGGGCGGTCTTTCTCAGCCGGACGGCGGGCAGCGAGAAATCGTGGCCGCCGTTTGCTCCGGCACCGGTGTCGAGGATTCAAGGACTTGATGCCTGGCTGGCGGAAAGCGGTCATGGCCCCTTCCCCCGGGCATCCTTCCCCGTTCCGGAAATATCGTCCGCCTCCGGCATCCTGGCCAATGTGCACCTTGATCCCGATGTCGACGCCGTCTATCGCCGGACGGCGATGTTCGAGGTTTTCGACGGCAAGGTGCTGCCATCGCTTGCGCTGGCGAGTTACCTGACCGCCCAACCGAGCACACCTCTGCAGATCTCTCCGGGTCGCTTCATGGTGGGGGACGGGGAGATCCCCGTCGATTCCAGGGGAAAAGCGGTCCTCAATTTCCGGGGCCCTTCAGGAACCCACAAGGCTTACAACGCGGCGGCCGTCATCCAGAGCGAGCTGAGGCTTCAGGGCGGGGAAAAGCCTGTGATCGAGAACCTGGAAGACTTCAAGGATGCGTACGTTTTCTTCGGCTTCTCCGCCCCCGGCCTCTTCGATCTTCGCCCGACCCCCATCTCCGGCGTCTATCCCGGCGTCGAGATTTCGGCCACAATGCTCGACAACCTGCTGGCCAACGACTTCATCCGACCCGTTCCCACAGCCCCGGTGCTCGCCCTGACTCTGCTCATGGCCCTTCTGGCCGGCATGGCGACGTCCTGGGCAGCGGGCATTTCCAGAAGCGCCCTTGTGTATGTTTTCTTTATCTGTGCGCCGGTGATCCTTTGCGTCATCGCCTACCGGCTGGGATTCTGGATGCCGCTGATGGTACAGGAGGCCGGCGTTGTCGTCACGCTCTTCAGTTCAGGCCTTATTTATTACACCACCGAAGGCCGCCAGAAGAAATTCATCAAGGGCGCATTCAAGCAGTACCTGAGCCACGCCGTGATCGAGCAGATCATCGCGCACCCCGAGCGCCTGAAGCTGGGCGGCGAGCGGCGCATGCTCTCCATCTTCTTCTCGGACCTGGAAGGCTTCACCACGATCTCCGAAGGCCTGGACCCGGAAGCGCTCACGAATCTCTTGAACGTCTACCTGTCGGCCATGACCGACATCATTCAGGAGGAAGGCGGCACCGTGGACAAATTCGAGGGCGACGCGATCATCGCATTCTGGAACGCGCCGATCGAGCAGCCGGATCATGCCGTCCGCTGCGTGAGGTCAGCGCTGCGCTGCCAGGCCAAACTTGCGGAAATGCGCCCGGGCTTCAAGAAAAGCATGGGCAAGGACCTGAAAATGCGCATCGGCATCAACACGGGCAGCGCCGTGGTCGGCAACATGGGTTCCCACTCCCGGTTCGATTACACAATGATCGGAGACGCCGTGAACCTGGCGGCTCGACTGGAGGGCATCAACAAACAGTTCGGGACCTATACGATGATCTCACAGACTTCAATGGATCAGATGAGCGGCGCCTTCCCCGTGCGGGAGATTTCACGGGTTGCCGTGGTCGGCCGCAGCGAACCCGTGGTGGTTTATGAACCCTATCTGCCGGAATCCATCGATGAGCGAATACAGTCGGTTATAACGCGCTTTTCAGAGGCGGTCGCCCTCTTCTACCAGGGCGAATTCGCCCAGGCCGAGGCCGTATTTTCCAGTCTGGCGGAGGAAGACGCCCCGTCGCGCTTCTATGTCGCCAAATGCAGGGAGCTCATCGAAAACCCGCCTGACCAGTGGCAGGGCGTCTGGGTAATCACGTCGAAATAATTCCAGTGTGTTCGGATGGGCGGTCACCTTGCGGGTCGCCTGGGTCGATCAGATCACCGGCACCCCTCTCGCATTTCGAAGATCCCTCTTATGCGGCGAATGTCCGAATGGATCCCTGTTGCCCCCGACGCGTCCCGGGGATCCGGGCTCCCGGTCCTTGAGCGGAATCCCCGTTTTCACGGCGCGTGCTTTCCCCAGGCCTCCTGCAGGCCGAGCAGCCTTCTCCCCGCCTCTTCGAGCGTCTCGTTCTTCTTTGCGAAATGGAACCGCACGAGATGACGGGTCGGCTCATGGAAGAAGCTTGAACCCGGCACGCCCGCGACTCCCACATACTGCGCCAGCCACTCACAAAAAGCGACATCGTCGCGCAGTTTGAATTCAGAGACGTCGACCAGCACGTAATAAGCACCTTCCGGGGTCACATAAGTCAACCCCGCCGCGTCGAGCGCTTTCAGAAAGACCTCCCGCTTTTCCGTGTAGACGTCGAGGAGCGAGCGGTAATAGGCCTCGGGGAGCCCAAGGGCCGTCACGGCCGCTTCCTGCAACGGCGCGGCGGCTCCGACCGTCAGGAAGTCGTGCACCTTCTTCACGGCATCGGCTGCCTCGGGCGGTGCGACGACGTACCCCAGACGCCATCCCGTGATGGAATACGTTTTCGACAGGGAGTTGCAGGAGATCGTTCGTTCAAACATACCCGGCAACGACGCCATGTAAATATGGTGGTGCGGTTCGTAGACGATGTGCTCATACACTTCGTCCGTGATCACAAAGGCGTCAAATTCCAGGGCCAGCGAGGCGATGGTTTCCAGCTCGTCCCGGGTGAATACTCTTCCCGTGGGGTTGGAAGGGTTGCAGAGAATGATCGCCTTGGGTTTTTGTTCGAACGCCTTTCTCAGTTCATCCGGATCGAACGTAAATCGGGGAGGTCGCAGCTCGACATAGATCGGCTCCGCGCCGCTCAGAATCGCATCCGCCCCGTAATTTTCATAAAATGGCGAGAACACGATGACTTTATCCCCGGGATTGCAGACCGCCAGCATGGATGCCATCATCGCTTCGGTGCTTCCGCACGTTACGACGATATGCTCGTCCGCGTCGATCGGAAACCCCATGAAGCGGGACACTTTCAGGGCCAGGGCGCGCCTGAAGTTCGGCGCACCCCATGTCACCGCATACTGATGCGGACCGGCCTCCGCCGTTCGAGCCGCGGCCGCGAGCAATTCGGGCGGAGGATCGAAATCGGGAAACCCCTGTGAGAGATTGATGGCGCCGTGAAGGTCGGCAACACGCGTCATGCGACGAATCACGGATTCGGTGAACAGCGCTGTGCGCTTGCTGAGTTGAGGCATTGCATGATCCTTTGAAAATGATTGGATTCGCCTGCATGAAACCGCCGGGCCTTTTTCCTGACCGGTACCCGCCCTTCCTGGACGGCGCTTTCATCAGGCACTGCCACACACAAAACGGATGCTCGCGAGCATACGGCTGTCGGAGGCATTGAACCAGTGTTTTTTTATATCGCAGTGTCTCGGTGATCGAAAAGAATGCTCAGGAAGTCCCGATGGAGGACGCGGGGAAGCCCGATGAAAAAAACGAGGGCAATGGCGAGATCGACAACTCCCAGGACCGCCAGCATGGCACCCATGCCGGCACATAAACCGTACCACACAAAAACGGCAAAGGCCGTGACGCGCGAAAAGCCGTCCCAGAACACAATCGTCGCGCGGTGCGCGAGGTCCCTGGAAGAATAAATCAGGATGATCCCCAGAAAAAAGAGGAACAGGGCCGGCAGCAGGAGCCAGAACCTGTTCGCGGGGGCTTCGATGCCTGCCAGCAGGAGCGCACCAGGCATGGCAAAGAGAATCCCACCCAGAACATTCATCATTCCAGTTATGAAAACGAATACTTTCATTTCGATCTCCCCTTCTCAGTCATTCCGGCGGCAGGCTTGGAGAGTCCCTTGCGCTGTCGAGGATCTGTCGATGCCTTCATGCCTTGAATCTTCTTACGCCTTGGTCTCACCGCTCACAGGAATATCCGCATACGTCTTGACCGGCAATCCGCCGGTTTCTTCGCCTCTTCGTTCCGATGGATCTTTCTGAGCGAACCGCACAAAATCCAGGTCGAGCTTTTTGATGGTCCGGGAGGTCGGAACGCCCTTTGCGTCCCATCCCCGAAGGCGATAGTATTTGGGCAACATCTTGGCCAGAGGGACCACGGTCTTTTTCTTCCCGGGGATCTGCTCCTCGTGGGTGAACCGCCTGGCCAGCCGGTCGTCCTTCGCGGTGAACCCCTCGCGGATGTTGTAGAGCCGTTCCATGGTGAAGCCCCGTTCCCCCATCCGGATGAACCGCCCGAAATCCATCTCCATCCCCGTGGCCATGGCCAGGGCCTTCGTATGGGGAAGCATGGGGAGGTGGTATCGCATCAGGGACGGAGGCAGTTTCAGGGTCAGCTCGACGGCGGCCCAGGAATAGGTCAGGATCTGTGTGACCAGCCAGCTGACGAGCCTGGAATTCGCCATTTTGAAGAGAAAGGCGGGGAGCATCGTCCAGCTCGTGAAGAGGCAGTTTCCCCCGGCGCTGATGGACGCCAGGAGATTCTGGTCGAGGATGGTGTAGCCCGGCTTGGAACGGTAGTCGTAGGGGTTGAGAATCGCCGGGCCCGTGGCCTCGAAATAGATCATGTAGCCGCCGTCCAGGTGGCAGGCGCCGCGGTTTGCCGTTGCATAGCCGAGACCGTGGCCCACGGCGCCCCGGGGCTCGTAAGCGGCCATCTCCATGCCCTTGGAGTGAGGGGCGAAATCCTCTCCCCCGTATTTCTGCGACAGGTACCGGACGCCCTCCGCCAGATCATTCCCGATGCCCTTTCGGAAGGCGATATCCCGGAGCGTCTCGGAGATGTTGTCCTTTTTCCCGAACTCGATCCCGTTCTTCCACATGCCTTTTTCATTCAGTTCCGCGGCAAAGCCCAGGACCGTGCCCGAAGAGATCGTATCGAGACCGAGGAGATCCAGTTCATAATTCCACCGGATGATGGCGTCCATGTCGTTGATGAGCAGGTTGGATCCCAGCAGGCACAGGATTTCGTATTCCGGCCCCTTGATCTCGCGACCGTCCAGATTGACGACCCGGGCGCAGCGGATGGGGCAGGACTGGCAGCCGGCGTTCTTGACGAGCCGGGTTTCGGCCAGAGTCTGCCCTGTCAGCATATGGGCGTCCTTGTAAGTCCCGGAGGAAAAATTCTTCGTCGGGAGGGCGTTGTGATCGGATATGCTCTTCAGGAAGCCCGACGTTCCGTACTTGGGGGCAAACTCTCCCGTCGCGGGATGCCCCTTCAGCATGTCGATCCATTGCTTGATGGTTTTCTTGAACGTTTCCGGATCATGGAGCTCGATCTTCCGGTTCCCCCTGGCGACGATTCCTTTCAGGTTCTTCGACCCCATGACGGCGCCCATGCCCGAGCGGCCGTGGCTGCGGTCCTGAGAAATGACGATGGCATACTTGACGAGATTTTCTCCGGCGGGACCGATCACCATCTTGCCGGCCCTCCGGTCCCCCATCTGCTCCTTCGTCTCTTCCGTGTCCTTTCCCCAGAGATGCGACGCATCTTTTATCGTCACCTTGTCCTCGTCGATGTCGAGATAGACCGGGCTCTTGGCCCTTCCGCGAACGATGACGCCGTCCCAGCCCGCCCGTTTCAGGTGGATCCCGAAATGGCCGCCGCTGTTCGAATGGCCGATGGTTCCGGTCTGGGGGCTCTTGGCGGAGATGTCGTACCGGCTTGTCGACGGCGCCCCCGTCCCGGTCAGGGGGGACGTCATGACGATCAGCATATTGTCTTCCGACAACGGGTCGATACCGGGTTTCAATTCATCCCAGAGGATCTTTGTGGAGATGAACCTGCCGCCGACGAAACGCTCCCGATCCCGATCGGACAGGTCATAGCTGCCAATCTTCCCGGAGGTGAGATCGACATCCAGAATCTTTCCCATGTACCCCTTGTATTTGCTTGCCATCGATAACCTCCAGCCTTTAAAATGCCGCTGTCTGTGTGCCGGGATATTCGGCTTCCGGAGGCGTCCGGAATCGACCATCCGTCTCGCAGGAAGTCGCCGCGGCCCTATAAACCGGTGCTTCTCCTGAGCTTCTTCTTGACAGAAGGCAGATTACTTGTTAGATACGTTTATCGATTATCAATAACCGATAATGCTGTCAAGGGATATTGCCGTTTCAATGCTCCATGACGAACTGACGAAACGGGAGGGAAATACGTAAGTGTACAAAATCAAAACAGAAAATCTATCTCAGAAGGCTGCAGACGTCATCAGCGGCCGGATTATACGCAAAGAGCTGCTGCCCGGCGAGCGCTTGATCGAGACCAAAATCGCCGGTGAACTCGGGGTCAGCCAGGGAACCGTTCGCGAGGCCTTCCGAATACTGGAGAAGAAGAAGCTGGTGACGATCGAGGCACGCCGTGGAACCGTCGTCACCCAGCTCAACAGCGATTACATCGAATCCCTCTACGACATCCTGGCGGAGCTCTATGGCCTGATGATACGGAAAGTCATCATAAGGATTGCCCCCGACGATGCCGGAGAGATTCTCGAGGGGATGGAAAAGATCAAGGCCTGCGCGGAGGCGGAAGATGGTCTTGGATACGGCGAGGCCATGTTCGATGCCATCTCGATCCTTCTCCGCGTGGCAAAGGACCCCCTTCTCGAGCACACGATCACGGAGCTCTGGCAGGTGAAGCGATGGGTCGAGTACGAGACGCTGATCTTCAGGAAAAAGGAACTTGTGGATAATTACAAAGAGTTGTTGAAGATTCTGCAGATTTCCATAGAGGGCACGGCGGATGACGCCGTCCAGAGAATCCGGGAGTATGCGAAGTATGAAAAAACGATCGCCATGAAGGTTATGAGCGGCGAGTCTCACACCGAACCGGCCTGATGTTCGGACCGGAAAACCGGACCGGCTTTCCGGCAACAGGCCGGACTCAACTCGGCTTGGCCAAAGCCGCGTTACCGACTCAGCGTGATTTCCTTCGAATTGGGCGTCCCGAATTTGCCTTTGGAACCGGGTTGCAGAGTGGCAATCATTTTGTCGGTGCCGGAAGGCGAGTATGACACGATGTCATCGCCAACCGCCGTGCAGCCGGAGCGGAGCAGCCGCCGATATGCGGCATCCCCGGATCTTCGCTGACGGCAGGGCCAAAATCCTCTTGTTTCCAAAGTTCATGCCGTCATATGCTTCGCAAAAAAAAATAGTCAGAGGAGACAAGACATGTTCGCGTGGATGATCGGAGTCGAGGGGTGGATTGCCCTTGGCACGTTAGCCGCCCTGGAGATTGTCCTGGGCATCGACAATATCATTTTTATTTCCATCCTTGTGGGGCGCCTGCCTGCGGCAAAACGCGATCTGGCCAGAAATGTCGGACTTTTACTGGCGATGTTGACGCGTCTGGCCCTTCTGTTTTCTATCGTCTGGGTCGTCGGTTTGACGGAACCCTGGTTTTCCGTATTCGGCATCGATATTTCGGGACGCGATATTATCCTGATCGGCGGCGGTCTTTTCCTGATGGCAAAGGCAACCCATGAAATTCATAACAGTCTGGAAGGAGTTCAGGAAACCGCTCCTAAACACGGGAAGGCAAGTATGGCTGCCGTTCTGACTCAGATTGCCGTCCTGGACGTTGTCTTCTCCCTGGATTCCGTCATCACCGCGGTCGGTCTGGCTCAGCATGTCTCCATCATGGCCATCGCCATCATCGTTGCTGTCGGGGTAATGCTGTTTGCCGCGAAGCCGATCAACAATTTCGTGGACGCCCACCCGACCATCAAGATGCTGGCTTTGTCGTTTCTTATCCTTGTCGGAGTAACGTTGATCGTCGAAGGTTTCGACGTCCATGTCCCGAAGGGATACATCTACTTTGCCATGGCGTTTTCCGTCGCCGTGGAGATGCTCAACATGCACCTGCGCAAAAAGCAGCAACCGAAACCGGTCAAGCTGTATAAACCAAGCCTGAACTGATGGCTCGAGACAAGACATCGTTCAAACATCGCTGTCAGGGTGTCCCGTTGCCCTTCTGGCGAGCGATCGTCAGTCCGATCAACCGGGAGACCACTACAGCGATGTAGGCGACGCCACAGAACTGTTCAAGCATCACCAGCACCCGCACAGTCGCAGTCGCCGGCAGGATATCACTGAGGCCCGTCGCCGAGAGGTTGGTGAAGCTGAAGAACAGCAGTTCGAGGAAAGTCCAGGACACCTCCGGATGAGCGCCACCTGCAAACGACCCCGGGCACCACGCCTGGCAGACCAGGTACAGAAAAGCAAATCCCCACGCGATCAGGGTAAAGGTGGCGCCGGCGGCAAACAACTCGTCGATGGTTACCCGGTCGTCTCGCATCATATAGGTGATCAGCCCACCCGCTCCGTAGAAATACAGGGCCGCCTCCGGCAGCGCTGACCATAACAACAGGGTTGGGTTGCCGGACAGCCATGACAGCAGTGACAATGCAACTGCCGGCGCTGCAAGGATCCATGCGATCCATGAGATAGCCGGGCTGCGGATGACAACCCAGACCACCAGAACGAGTACCAGCATTCCGAAAGCACTGAGCAGAATCCGCCCGCCCGGGACACCTTCCAGTGCCGCATAGAGCACCAGACTTACCAGTTGTGCGGCCAGAAGGAATGCGGATGGGTGGCGGCGGGCAAGAGTACTCCAATGCATGAATGAAATGCTGCGACTCTTCATGTCTGCAATTGTTCCCTTAGAACCAAAATGGAGCTCACCAACTTCCGGAAGCGCCACCGCCGCCGGAGGAACCTCCGCCCCCTGAAAAGCTGGAGCTGCTGGAAAAACTCGATCCGGAACTCCCCGATGAGAACGTCAACCCGCCGATGGAAGCCCCCCCCTTGGTGTTGAATCCCTTTAACATCCTTTTGCCCAAGGCTGTCTTCGCGAGCAGCAGCTTGGCAATGGGAAACGCGACCACATAGGTTATCAGCAGGTAGAGCGCACCTGTGGTGCCGACGACAACGATCGGGAACGTCGCCCAGAACGGGATCAGGAAGAAGTAGAGGAACCAGCCTACCCCGGGCGCCAGGACTCCGATTACCGTGAACAGGCCGATGATACCGAAGATGAACGCGCCGAAAAGGATCCGCTCGGTAATGGAGAGATCCGGTCCTTCCAGGTGCAGACCGGAGGACTCGGGTTTCTTGCCATTTGCAATCGCCTCGTCATCGGGTGCTTTGCCTCCCTCCAGCACACCGATGACGTTTCTCACACCCGCCTCCACGCCGCCGTCATAATCCCCGGCCTTGAATCGGGGGGCCATGGCGTTGCGGATGATCCGGCCGGCCGTGCCATCCGTAAGTGTGCCTTCGAGACCGTATCCCACTTCGATCCGCATGCGCCGCTCATTCGGTACGACAATGATCAGAACGCCGTTGTCCTTCCCTTTCTGTCCGAGCTTCCATGCCGCGAAGACCTCGACGGCGTAATCCTCGATGCTCTCCCCCCCGATTGTGGGCACGGTAAGAACGGCGATTTGGTTGCTTGTCCGGTCCTCGTGGCTTTTCAGGAGTTCGGTCAATGACTTGCGCATGTCCGGGGAGAGGATTTCCGCATTGTCGGTGATTCGGCCGGCAAGGAACGGTACATCTGCGCCGGCGGCAGTTACAGCCATCCACAGTGTTGCCGCAATGATGACGAATCGCAGAACTTTTCTCATTCGCCTTTCTCTTCGATGATCTCGTCGGGAAGTTCGTTTTCCCCGGACGCTTCCGTCGCCGTGCCGGCAAGAACCTCTTCCAGGGAATCCAGTCCGTCTTCCAGGGCGCGGGAAATCTCGCCCTTTTTGAGGGCCGTGGTCATTCGCGCAATGATCGTCTGCAGGGCATCCTGGCTCAAACGTTGACGCAGCCCCGTGTCGGGAAGGATGACCACATGACGCTCGAACAGGCTGACGAGCAGCAGGATGCCTGTCCGCCCGCGAGTGGCAAACATTTCACGGGAGAGGAAGAGGGCCGAGGCATATTGGCACACCTCCGCGGAGGCACGATTGGCGTCGAGAAAGAGTCGGGCGAATCCGGGTGCGCAAACACACAACAGGGCGCAGGTCACGCCCGCGGCAAGCACCGATGCCGCGGACAGCATGACCTCGGAGCCGGAATTCCATCCGGGCCACAGCATTGCTTTCACGAACACCGATAAGCCGGCGACGGCCGCTCCCAGGGCGAATGCCTTCCATGGCAGCTCGGGATAGGAGTCACTCCGTTCGATGACCGCAAGGACGATCTGAGCGCCCGTCCGCTTTTCCGCTGCCGCCACGCGGCCGTCCAGATTTGTAAGATCTTGTTTCTTCACGGGTTGATTATATGGAGCACTCTTGTATGTTTATTCAATTGACCTGCCCCCCCAAAAGCAGCCCGGCTTTGGATGAAGGTCACTTCTTTTTTGTTTCCGTCCTGGCCTTTTCATCGGCTTCCACTATCCCTGCAGGTTCTTTGTCTCTTCTTGCCTTTTCATCTTCCCAGGCCTTCTGCCTGGAGGAGCGCTCCTTCTCCAATGCCTGCCGATCTTCGCTTGTCAGTTGTTCGTTTGGTTCTGTGTGCTTGATCTTGATCCTGGAACTTCGAGGAGGAGGGGTGTCTGACAGGATCGTGTTTCCGTGCTCATCGGTATAAGTATATATTTCACCCGCAGATAACGGCATCGAGAAAAGAATCATAATCATCGCAAAAACAAATATATTCGGTTTCATACTGTTCACGAACTCCCTGCTTCACATACTTCGGGTGATTTAATGTTGCAACGACTGATTAACAAATCCCGTCAGGAAATCGTGGCCGGCCGGCAATCAATAAAAAGCTCGAATCGCACCTGTTTGAAGACCTTCTCGATTGGCATGCCGGGCCTGGATCCTTTTTCGGCAGCGCGGTCGTGCAGGGGCTGTTCCGCCCTTCCCTGTCCCCGGCCGTCTGTCCGGGCCCCGTGGCGTCGTTGGCCGGGTTCCGAAGAGGTCCCGTTTCACAGCTCCCGTTTCCGATCACCAGGGCAATGCGCCGTTCAGGGGCGGCCGATGCGAAACCAGGCAAGTTCAAAGGCAAGCACCTGTCGCCTGTTCATCTGAAAACCCGGAGCATCATATCCGTCGGGTCAATCAGGTCTTGCGGTTTCCTGCCGTGCCAAGGCGACCAATTCTCAGTGCCGGGCAAATAAAGCTCAAAATGAAGTTGTTTCGTGCCGCTCACAACACCCATTGTCTGATTCTGCTTTACCATTTCACCGACTGCAAGAGCCGGCATTACGAGTTCGGCATAATTTGCGACAAACTCTCCATGATCGACGAGCACCGCGTATGTTATCTCCCCGTTTCGTCTCCTGTAAAAAGGGGCAACCCGAATCACTTTTCCATCTCGTATTGCCTTGATCGGCGTGCCTGCTCCACTTACGGGATACAGATCAATTCCCGCATGTCTCCTGCTGTTTCCATCCCTCGGTGCACCATACCAGGGATAATCCTGGGATCCGGATCTCCAATGACCGCATTGCATGGCGCCGCTTTTCGTGAATGGATATTTCAAAGCCCCGTCGAATGGGGGAGATGTTATCGTGAATTGCTTAATATTCCCTGCTTGATCATTCAAACTCGACGCATCGGCATCCTGGATGAACTCGATCACGGAAACGGCCGCGACAAGCACGATCAATAGCAATCCGGTAATATTGTTTTTCTTCATTCTCATTCGTTACGACCGCCTGCAACAGGCATCATGACCTGCCCCCGAATCATTTACCACACCCCGGGTTAGATTTCTGCGACTTCTGGAGACAACCTGCTGACAAAAACGTTCGGCAGGACATATGCTGGATTTGTTTTTAATCTATCCGCTTAGAATTAAACGATAAAGGGCATATTCCTTGACTTCACCAAGGTGTCTGGGTTAAGAAGCGCCTCGCACGCTGCATTTCTCCTCGCTCCGATTCCCGATTCAAATAAAACTTGAGAGAGAGATTCTATGAGACCTGAAAATCCCAAGTATAGATCCCTGTTACGAATTGTCGCCTGTCTGTTTGCCCTTCTTGTTATTGCCTTGCCTGTTCAAGCGGAAGAATTGAAAATACCTGGAGGACAGGCAGGAACGCAGATAGTTTCATCCAATGCGAAGGAAGCGGAAGGAAAGGTGGGTAAAGCGACCTATTATGCCAACCGTTACAATGGCAGGAGGACCAGTTCAGGGGCAATCTTCGACCAGCGAAAAATGACAGCCGCCCATCCGACCATCCCGCACGGTACACGGGTTAAGGTACAGAACCTGGCCAATAACAAATCGGTTGTGGTAACGGTCAATGACCGCTGCCGCAAACGCAGCTTTGAGATCATTGATTTGTCCCGCACGGCGGCGCGTGATCTTGATATTATCAGGCAGGGAGTAGCAACGGTGCGGATTACTCCCCTGGATGAAGAGGGCCTTTGAGGGTCCCCGGATGACCCGATCCCCAGGATCTTCGCGACGACAGCACGGTCGAAGAGTTGGTGATCACAACAAATTCCCACGGCTGGTTGTTGGCCGGCGAAGGCGCCCAGACAGCCGCTTCCATGATCTGCCGGATTTTCACTTCTCCGATGGATTCCGACAGAAACCTTCGACAACTCCTTCGTCCCTTGACGGCATCGAACACATCCATTCTGCACCTCCTGTTTATGCTCGGTTCCCTCATCTCCCTTAAAATGCGGGTTTCCTCATTTCCAGGAAGGCCTTGATCGCCTGACCTGCCTCCGGATCTTGTGCCATACCCGGAGTCGGAATTCCGTTATGCTTCCCAAAGAGGACCGCCATGCTCGGAGACATCGCCGGAGACATCATCGGATCCGTGTACGAACACAGGTCCATCAAGACTGACCTTCTGTTCGAAAACCGGACCGGCTTTTGAGGGGCAGGTCAACTGCTCAAGGAAGCGATGCTCCATTGAACTGTCAAAAGGGCCGTCCACATGAGGACGTCTGACCGCATAACGACAGTCAGGATATTTTCATTGATCCTCGATCGATGAATAACATGCTGTTATAAATAATGATTCTATTTGATAATCCTTGGTACCTTCTGTGCAATCACAACAACAAAAGCATTACTGACATCAATTTTGCAGAACAAACGATCCTTCATAAGGAACCGGGCGCGAAAATGGGTAAAGGATTTTATACCTATCCCAATCCCCAATGGGCAAAGCCGAATTTCCTGAAGGGATAAATGAAGAGAGAAAGGAAGGTCCTCATGAAAGAAAAGGCTGTTATCACCTGCGCTGTCACCGGCAGCATCCACACCCCCACGATGTCGGACTACCTCCCCATCACGCCCAAGCAGATCGCCGACGAGGCCGTCCGGGCCTACGAGGCGGGAGCGGCCGTTGTCCACGTCCACGCCCGTAATCCCGAGAACGGGATGCCCTCTCCGGACATCAACCTGATGAAGGAAATCATCACAAGCATCAAGAGCCGCTGCAATGCCGTCATCTGCATCACCACCGGCGGCGGCGCCGGCATGACCCTGGAACAGCGGGTCGCCCCGGTTACGGCATACAAGCCCGAACTGGGTTCCTGCAACGCCGGGTCCATGAACTGGGGGCTTTTCCCCTTGCTGACCCGCTACAAGGAATGGAAACATGAATGGGAAAAGATGATGCTGGGCATGACGGAAGACTTCATCTTCACCAATACGTTCAAGACCCTGCGGGAATACTGCGGCGTTTTCAACGAAAACAACACGAAACCCGAGTTCGAGATCTACGATGCGGGCATGGTGAACAACGTGGCCTTCCTGATCCAGGCCGGCTACATCAAGAAGCCCGTCTACATCCAGTTCGTCCTGGGCATCCTGGGCGGCCTCTCGGCGAGCCCCGAGAACCTGATGTTCCTCGTGGAGCACGCGAAACGGAACATCGGCGATTTCGAGTTCTCCGTGTGCGTGGCCGGCCGGGCCCAGATTCCCATCTGCACCCAGTCACTCCTCCTCGGCGGCAACTGCCGGGTGGGCATGGAGGACAACCTCTTCCTGGAAAAGGGCCGGATGGCGAAGAGCAACGCCGAGCAGGTGGCCAAGATGGTCCGGGTCGCCAAGGAAATCGGCGTCGAGCCGGCAACGCCGGATGAGGCCCGCCAGATCCTGGGCCTGAAGGGCATTGCCAACGTGAATTATTGATCCCTCCAATGGAGGGAGCCGGTTGAAGCCTGACCGGCTCCCTCTTTCTTTCTGACCTGCCCCCAAATCGCGTGCCTCATCCAGAGTTAAGTTTCTTGACCTTCTCCCCGAAAAAATCGTCCAGCGGATCAAATCGAAATCTAACGCTGAGTATGGTACATGACTCGGAGGGGAGGTCAGATTCAGGATGCATAGGGTATGGCAGGTTATTTAAAACTTTCGTTCGCCTGCATCATCTGGGGAATGGGATGGACAGCGGCCAGATATGCGGTTGTTCACCTGGGACCTTACCTCACGGGAGAGTATCGGTTTCTCCTTTCCTTCGTGTTCTTCCTGCCGTTCCTGTTTTATCCGAACCCGATAAAACCATCTTTCAAGACCATCGTTTACATGATCCCTCTTGCGCTGACAGGCTATTACATGAACAATCTGGCGGCATACGTAGCCCTTAACTACACCACAGGAACAACAGCCTCGATCATTGTCATGAGCAATCCGATGAACATAGCCATCCTTTCGTATATCTTTCTCAAAGACAAACTGAGCGCCGCCGGTTTTCTTTCCATCGTGCTTTCCGTTACAGGGGCCCTGATCGTTGTCGTCAAGGGAGATTTCATGTCAATCATCACAATGGATGTGAATGTCGGAAATCTGCTTATTGTAGGGTGCGCCCTGAGTTGGTCCACATATTCGATACTTATCAAGATATTTGAGGACAAGGTTACGTCGATTGAGAACGTAACCTACGGTTCTCTGTTCGCCGTTGTCGGTTTCCTCCCGTTCAGCCTTGAACCGGTGTCCGCAGGGAGTATCAGCATGGCATTGGTGGTGGCGTTAGTCTTTCTTTCTCTCTTTAATACAAATCTTGCGTTCTATCTCTGGAGCGAGGGAATAAAGGAGGCCAATCCCAATACGGCGGCGGTCTTTTTCGGGCTTATCCCTCTGTCTGCCGCCATAACGGAAAACATCGTATTCGGGGAACGCATGGCCCTTTATCATATTACCGGAGCGGTACTGATCTTCTTTGGCATCCTCCTGTATGTCGTAACAAAGAGAAACGGCCCCAAGGCCAAACTTGTATATACTACCCCCCCAAAACCGGTCCGGTTCTCCAGGGAAAAAAAATTCCAAGATGGAGGTGGGAGGGGATCGATCCGGTGACGGCTCCGGGCATAATTGTTCTCCGTAGATGACAATAGCGAAAACTACTACAGCGTGCGGTACAGGGTTCAACCTGGGTCATGGCGTACGTTTCGTGGATCACAATGCCCAAGGTGACTCCTCCGTTTGCGGATGCACAACGTGCGCTGCCGGAGAGGCGATATTACGATGATACGAAGGCTTACAAAGAAATGGAGAGTTCTGTTGATCGTATTTGGGTTAGCGGTAGCCGCATGCATTGCCGTAGGCCTTATCATGTATGCGCTCGCAGAGGAACAAATGGGCGGAAAGGCCGATGGCGCTCGGCTGGAGCGCATGCTTGTATGCCCAAATTTCAAAGAGGGTAAGTTCGTGAACGCCCTTCCTACCAATATGATCTCACCCGGCCAGTTCATCGAGACTGGGCGGATGTATCTTGAGGCGTCCGACCGCAATCCGCACAAGCCGATACCGACAGAGAGAATCGCCGCCGGTTTTTTTGCACAAGCTCCTGTCGGAGGTTTGCGGGTGACGTGGCTGGGCCATTCTGCGTTCATCATAGAGCTCGACGGCGCGCTTATCCTGACCGACCCGGTGCTTTTTTCCCGCGCGTCGCCCTTCTCCTGGATCGGGTCCGAGCGATTCTTCCCATGTCCTGTTGCCATGGCAGACCTACCGGAGTTTGATGCAGTTGTCATCTCGCACGACCATTACGATCATCTTGCGATGGACGAGGTGCGTGCCCTTATCCCAAAAACAAAGAAGTTCATCGTTGCGCTAGGCATCGGTGCACACCTTGAGCACTGGGGCGTACCTCCAGAAAAAATCGTGGAGCTGTACTGGTGGGAAGAGGCGGTTATCGGCAACGGGGTGCGTGTTCTTGCAGCTCCCGCACGACATTTCTCCGGCCGGGCCTTCCGCCGCGATCCCACGTTGTGGGCATCGGTAATGCTCATCGGCCCAAGGCACAGCGTGTTCTTCAGTGGCGATTCCGGCATGACGCCAGAGTTTTCCGAGATAGGACAACGCTTCGGCCCGTTCGACTGCACGCTCATAAAGATAGGTGCTTACGGCAGGACCTGGCCGGATATCCACGTAACCCCCGAGCAGGCGATCGAGGTGCACCGCCTGGTACGGGGCAACGTCTTCATCCCCGCGCACTGGGCAACGTACAACCTTGCGGCACATTCCTGGTACGAACCTGTCAACCGACTGCTCGCTGCGGCGTCCGGTACAGACATCAACCTCATCGTGCCCAAACCCGGTCAGCCCGTGGTGCCGGACAGTTCGCCGCCTCTGGTCCGTTGGTGGGACTTCCTGCGCTGAGAATCGTTTGATCGGTGTAACCGGACCCTTGACGAATGAAGGCCATGGGGCGCGGGATGATTGGCGATGGCATGCAGGCCCACCACCTTGCGAAATCCTATGTGTTCAGCCTCCCCCAACCAGGCTGAATGCCCCCCAGAAGAAAGGATGGGACGTTGCGGGATTGTCCATCATCCGCGACTTGCTTTCCATCAGAGCCTCCGGCCAGCTCATTCCCTGCTCTCGACGTCTTGCCATCTCCTTCATGAGATCGACCGTGGGCTGAGACGCTATTGTCCAATGTGTTGCGAGCACGTTTCGCGCACCGGCATAGAAGAAGGCCCTGACCAGCCCTGAAAGGCTCTCCCCGCCGAGTCGTCCGTCTGCTCCTGCCGTGTTGCAGGCTGAAAGGATCACCAGTGTAGCATGGAGGCGCATCGTGGCGATCTCGCTCGCACGAAGCAAACCGTCATCCTGAAGGTCGCCGGCGGGGCCAGGCGCCATTGCGAGTGAGGGCTCGTTCTCGCAGTAGAGGTCGTCCGGCAGCAGCCCATGGGTGGCGAAGGCAACAATTCCCCACGTCTCCGGGTTCGCCTTGCGGAGTCCCGACTTGGTCGCCTTCTCATCCAGAAGCACCACAGCCTTCCCGTGACCAAGGGACGAAGACATGGCCCGCACCTCGTCAGCAGACTCGGGGAGTGGTGCCAGCCGCGCGACCTGGGCGCGGACATCCAACTTTTCTGCGCAGGAAGTTCCGTGAAACTCCTTGCTTGCGGAAACAAGATGAATTCCCCTGCTCATTGCACCGGTATTGCTTGCCCTGCCTGAAAGCGCCGGGCCGGATTGGCCCGCGTCAAATCTCGGATTGCCAAGGCCAAGAAACCCGGAAGCGGACGCCGGCGGTTTGTCCATGCCGCGCAGGTTCACCAAGGCCCGTAAATCCGGGACGACCAGGATACTGAATCGGCGGGCCAGCCAGGGGATCTTTCCGTCCGCGCCCGGCTCGCCGGAAACCAGGACGCCAGGCGGAAGGCTGAGCAGCGGCCCTGCCGGAATGACGACCAACCGGCGAATCGGTCCCGGGGATTCCAGGAGAGGCCCCACGAGATCACGGTAGAGCGTATGCGCCAACGCGACGTCGAAGGGACGCATGCGGCCGGCATCCAAGGCCAATCCACTGCGCAACGCGGTGACCTTCTGCCGAAGTTCCACTCGCGACAGATTGACGGTGTGGATCTTCAGACGTTTCCGGTGCAGCAGGAACGTGTAGCCCTTGTTCCCCACGTGAGACATGTAAAGGAGAGCCTCATCAGGCTGCAGGATCTCGTCAATCAGCTTCGCATCGACAGGCCTTCGGGACACGAGTTGAGCATATTTGGGGAAGCGGTCCTGGAGCTTCGGCTCCTGTTCGTCGATCCGTGCCTGCAACTTGCTGATTTTGCTCTCGATGGACTGCTCTCTTTTTGGGGAGCGACTTTTTGCCGATTTTCTGGACTCCGCCATCAACTGCGCCCGGAGGCTTGTCTGCTGTTCCGCCAGGTCCTGCTGCTCACGTGTGAAGGCCGCAAGCTCCGGATCCCCGGCGCTGACTCGAGCGGACAGATGCTGGATTGCAGTGCTGACGACAGGGGAGTCGAAAAGCTGAACCACCGAGAACGCCTCGCGCAGAGCACCTTGGGCTTTATCGGAATCACCGCCGGCTCGCGTTATAAGCAGGTCGACATACGGACTGAAGCAAGGACTGTAGAAACAAGCGAAGGGTTCCCGCGCCGCAACGGAGGCAAAGGCACGGTATGAACCCAGGGCCCGGTCTTGGTCGTCCTTCGCCAGTGCAAGGCCGGCCTCCACAACCTTCGCATTTGCCCACCAGATCGTCCGGCCGAACATCCGTTCCGCCGAGGGAAGAGCTTCTTTCAGGTGGTACTCTGCCTCATCGAAGTTCTTTTGTGCCGTCAGGATTCTCGCGAGTTGCATGCGGACTCGATTTGTCCACCCACTGTCAGGGCCCCGGGCTTTGATGTAGCGCGAGAGTGAATCACGTGCCGCCTTTTCGGCCGCCTTGTAATCTTTGGTTGCATACTGGGCGATGGACAGGCTGAAGTACACTTCGGCCAGCCAGCCCGACGAGCCGGGCCAGGCATCCGGCAGGGCGGCAATCGCTTCATGATTGAACGTGATGGCCGCTGTATAGTTCCTGCGCCATTCCGCGTCGAAGGCAAGGTGGTTGTATAATTGGGAGATCAGGACGGGATTATGGGACTTCCGCACGAGTGGCTCGGCCCTTTTCGTGAACGCCAGTGCATCGTCCAGACGGCGCTGGTTCCGAATGGGATGGGACATGCTCAGCAGCGTCATGGCAAGCGCGGGACTGTCCAGTCCGAAGAGGCGCTCCTGGGCCGCCAGGACCTGCAGCCATGTCAGCTCTGATGTTCGGTAGAGCCGGGCTTCATGCTGATAGTGGGCCAGTCTGCTCAAATCGAAGATACTCCCGATCTCCCGGATCGACGGCAGCTCGGAATCCTTCCCGATGAGCTCTTCCAACGCCCTCAGGCTGATCATCCTCCTTCCCTGCGCTGTGGAGGTCTCCGGGGCAATCTTTCCAGTGGCGGTCAGCAGGGCACGCTCGATCAAGGGTGCGTTGTTGGGCAGAAAATTCGCGATATAGGTGTCGGATTCAGACTTCGCCACCAGCATCAGCTGGCGCCAGCCGAGCCTATGCCGGCAAAGGCGAGCCCTCACCTTGAGACCACTGACATTGGCTTCGGCCTTTGGCGGTTCACAGTCTCCAGCCGCAAGAATGGCCTGGGCCCAGCCGCTTTCCTCCAGCCACCATGTGTGCGGTTGCGAATCGGAGCGCAGTACAATCATCTGCCCGCTCTGTTGCGACCACCCCTCGCAAAAAAGTGCGTATCGCTCCGCATCGCCTCCCCAGTCTCTCGCCTGGATACGCCTCAGTTTGCATTCGTCGTTCGTGAGATTCCGGCCGACCGCGATTTCCGCTCCGATTTCGGATGGCAGGCCTTGTGCCTCGGCGGACGGGGTAGACCCAAGACAAACAATCACAATGGCGATGAACAGGGCGACGGTCAGGCGCATGTTATGGCTTTCCCCTTCCCATGGAAATGACAAAGTCTGGTTGGCAGGCAGTCGCATTTGGAATCTCCTGTTATTCCGGCATAATCTTTCCGCTATCGAGGGGACAGGATATCTGATGCCACGTTACAATATCAGGCTTTTTTCCCAAGGGCATCTGTCATTTTCGGAATTGACCTGCCCCTGAACATGTACCTCATCCAGAGTTAGATTTCTTCCCAAGTTGAGGGTCCCCAAAACTGGACCGGTTTTTGGGGGCCCCCTCCCTTTCATCTCAGAATCTATCGCAGACCGAATATCCGAAGAGACAGGAAGAGGTCGTATCTGCAGTATAAGCGCTAAAACCAGGGAGGAAAAAGCCAAGAGAGGTGAAAAACCGAAGGCGTTCTCGAAAAACAAGAAGGAATAACCGAGAAATATTCACTTTTTGAATCTGACAAGTGAGGCGGTTCTGGAAAGGCGGGGATTCCAAAGTTGAGCCTTCTGGCTATCCCTAAGCAAGGAAACAAAAGGGCTTAAATGGATCTGTCGAAAGTTACATCATACAGATTTCTCCATGAAGGAACTGATTTTTGGCCGTATCCAATTTTCATAAAAAAGGAAGCTGCCTTCTTCGAAGTGTGTTAGCCAGAGGTTAGCTAAAACAAAAACAAGGGATCAGACAATCTGCCTAACCCCTTGTTTTAATTATGGTGGGCGATCCGCGACTCGAACGCGGGGCCTTTGGTTCCGGAGACCAACGCTCTATCCACCTGAGCTAATCGCCCGATTTCTTATTTCGGATCGTCACAGCAACCACTTGATGCCTGCCATCCGAAGCGCCGTCCATCAGTCGGTTATGACGTCCAGCCAACACGACGCATCTTCCGACAAGACGTATTCAAAGAAGGAACCGCTTTTGACATTTTTCAAAACCGTTGTCAATCGCTTATTCACGGAGAACATGCAGATCCCCGCATTCCTCGTACGCTTGGAGGTGATTACCCTCCCATCCCCGTCCTGTCTGGAAGAAATTTTCCGGCCCCACGGGGTCGGTCTCCAACCCCCCATCCGAAAGCTTTTCATTGGTGATCTTCAAATGTATCCCGGTCATTTCATGCAGGCCAGTCAGCATTTCCTCCACCCCAAACACATTGATCGGAAGATCCTCCGATTAGATCCCCAAAGCACTGGCAACTGAGACCAAGAGCGGGTTTCCTTACCACCTCACCATTACAAATCTTGACAGAATGCTTGCGGGAGTTATCCTGACTGAAATGCCGATTTCAACATGAACGCCTGCAGGTCCATTCCAGACGTTCCCTTTTCCCCGTTATGTGTTCAATACCTCCGGAGCGCGATTCAGAGAGCCCTGCCATGCGTGAACATGGTGCGGGCTCTTTCTTTTCCGGGGCCTCGCCTAGCCTTCCCTGCGTGTTCTCCAGTTGGATAGATGTAGTTTCGGCGCCAGGATTACTTGAATAAGGTGGTTACGGATTCCCCGCAATCATTTCATGAGTCGCCGCATTGAATAATTATATGAAATAATCTGCAAAACGATGAGCATCAGAAGGATTGCTTCGCTTGAAACGGGCAGTCCTTTATATAAGAAAATGTTTTCTCGCTGCATCTCTTTTGATGCTTGATCCTGTTTCTCCTGTTCAAACAGATTAAAACCAAGCCCCAGGGAAATCATTCCCGTCTTGCCATCAACAGCTTGATCCTGTGGAACGCGATAGATCGATACCTGAATGCAGGAGAGGGAAAAAAGGAGAATCAGAATAGCCAGGGTAATTAGAAACGTCGTTTTTGTTGCCTTTCCCGTCAGGATGGCCTCACGTTCATCGCGCTCCCGCATGAAGGTTATTTTGGCAATTACCTGATCTCGCAACGATTCGGAGATTGTTAACCGGAAACTCAGATAAAGGGTAATTGCCATCCAGGCCGCAAATAATAATCCTGTAACCGAGTTCATGAGGCTGACAATGCCGTTTGCACGATCAACAATTCCCTGACTATAGCAGTAACCGAAAACAGCAAGAACGATGACGACAGGAAGCCCATACAAAAAGATCTTCAGTAAAATTAAATCGAAGCGTTTCATTATTTTCCCTCCGCAATTGAGAAAATTGAATTAATGTCCGTTTTAAAGTAGCGGGCAATGCGAAATGCCAATTCAAGGGATGGATTGTACCCCCCTCCCTCAATGGCGATGATCGTTGCCCGCGTGACACCCACTTCTTTCGCGAGTTTTTCCTGGGTAATCCGTTGTTCCGCCCGGAGAACGTTCAACCGATTTACGATTTTGAGCTGTGGCAGAGATTTTGACATATTCGGCACCCCATGTTTTGATCATGGCGTCTGCAGTACAATCTATTTTACATATTGTCAAGTTTATTATTCAATACGGCGATATTTCCAATATATACAGATAGTTGTGCTTCCACATTGCTTTCTCCACCCGATCATCGACTCTTCCGAGTCAAAACCAGGCATATGGGCAACATGACGAAACAACCATCGTCACAGTCCCTGGCAAACCTTCGGGCGGTTGCCCGATTTTCCAGGTCCAGGCGGGTCTCCGGCACCATCCGAATGCGCTCAATGAATATTGAATGGCAAGGAAACCTCACCGCAGAGAGTAGGCTCCATCCGGAGGAGTTCCAAAAGGTCGGAATCTGAATGGTGGGTTGTCTTTATCGCTATTTCTGATCTGAGGGATGTTTGATCGGGTTTGAAGAAAAGGCAGGAGATGATGCTATCTGCTAATATTTCTGCTCTTTATAATAATTATTCATTCTCTTGACTTATATTCGCTGAATAAATTTTTTGGAAATAGCCATGTCTCAGTTCGTGTCGACATGCCTGTGAGAGCATCGTTATCGGCATCAAAAGCACTGTAGCGTTCACAAATAATTTGTTTCAATAATATATTGTATAATTCACGATCTTCCTTATTTTTGTCAAGGTAATCATCAATTATTTTCTCTTTTATTATTATCTGAATCTTTTTGGATCGCTTGTCTGTTCGCTTTGGATCATCTCCAAGCTTCCAATCAATTTGTATGATATAATCATCATGTGAGAATTGTGAAACAATCCAAGCGTTTGGCGGAAATATTGGGGTGATGAGTCTGACCCATTGGTCAAGCAGATCTTCTGCCACGTTTTTTCCTTTCGGCAGGTTGTTCCAATCCGATAATCTTAACTTCCTTGTTCCATCCGGATTTGTCAGTTCGAACATTTCTGCAGGCATGTTTATATTGCAGTTTAAAAACAACTTTCCCTACATACGGTCCATCTTCCTCAATTCTATATCCTAGTACAGTCCCTCCATAAAAAGATGGTTCTTCTCGCTTTTTGTGAAAATATATTTCACATCCGACAAGTTTTTCTGCGTTTTTTTCATCTACATTCCACCATCCGCTTTCCCAGACATTATCGTCAATTTTGACAAAATTATTAACATGCTCAACAATGTGTATATTCATCCTGATTCCTCCCGAATTGGCCAGCACTAAATGTAATACAACCCGTGTACGTTTTCTTCGGTCCCAAAACAAAACCCCGTCTCAAAATAAGAGACGGGGTTCAATTTCTTTCTAGTTCTCTATATTGAACTAGAATTAATCACGAGCGAATAATGTCTTTTATTTCTTTAGATCTAGGATGGGCCTAATTGTTCCAAAAGTCAAGGTGTTTCTTTTATTATGTAGATGCCAGGGACTAAATGAATCGGCAGATCCTGAATATTAAAAACAAAAAGAGCGTTGCACCGGATTGAATCCGGAGACCAATGCTCTATCATCCAAGGCGAATCGCCCGATTTTTTTACGAATGAGCCGGTAGGAAGACTTTCCCCGGAGACGGCCTCCTCGTCGGTACAGGTTTTCCCGGGTGCCTCCGGCTGGCTGTCAAGATTGAATTCGCCCTGGCTTTGCAGTTCCCGGAGTGTCCGCTTTTCCCTTCGGAATACTCACGGCCCCCAGGATGGCCCGCACGGGCTCGCTCCGGTTCATGCAGTAGATGTGCAGGCCGTCAACACCGTTCCGGATCAGCTCCTCCGCCTGCCGGACGGCATGATCAAGGCCGTACTTTTCGACCTCCTCAGCCCGGTCCATGACGCGATCCAGTTTCTCTCCCAGGCCGGAGGGAATCGTGGCTCCGCAGAGGCCGACGATCCGCTTGATCTGGTTGTAGTTCAGGATGGGCCACAGCCCCGGCAGGATGGGGACCTGGATCTTCATCGCCCTGACCCGGTCGCGGAAGCGGAAGAAAAACTCATTGTTGAAGAAGAGCTGGGTGACGATGAAGTCCGCCCCGGCGTCGACCTTCTTCTTGAGGTTTTTCAGGTCATCGTCCAGGGACGCAGCCTCGGGATGGCCCTCCGGATACCCCGCCACGCCGATGCAGAAGGGCCACTTCCGGTGGATGAACTCCACCAGATCGTTGGCGAATGCGAACCCTCCCGGAGTGGGGGTGAACTTCTCCTGCCCCGTCGGCGGATCTCCCCGGAGGGCAAGGATATTCTCGATGTTCCGTTCCTGGAAGGCGTCCAGCGTCCGGGCGATGTCGTCCCGGGTGGCCTCGACGCAGGTCAGGTGGCCCAGCACCTCCCGGTTGAAATCGTTTTTCACCTTGGAGGCGATCTCCAGGGTCTTGTCCCGGGTGCTTCCGCCGGCGCCATAGGTGACGGAGATGAAATCGGGATCGAACGTACTCAGCTCCCCGATCGTCGCAAAGAGATTCTCCAGGTTTCCCTCCCGCTTGGGCGGGAAGACTTCGAAAGAGAGACAGAACCGGTTTTCCTTCAGGATCTTCTTGATTTCCATGCACAAACTCCCTTAAAGGCCGGTATTCATGTCATTTTGGCCGTTTCTTGTCAACCCCATTTCGTGAAACTGATTGATTTTCCAGCAGGATACTGGTAAACGGCGGGCATGTTGGTGCTGCATTCCAGGATCCATCCGTTCTTGCGGGCCGCCATGGCGGTCATCCCCTTGATGCTGCTGATTTCCGCCTCTGCCTTTGCCGGCGGGGAAATCCAAAATGTTCGCCATTGGACGGCACCGGACCAGACCCGGATCGTCTTCGACGTCAGCGACGGAATCGTCTTCACCGTCCACAAGGAGACCGGCCGGGTTTTCATCGATTTCCAGGATACGACCCTCAAGGACTCACTCCCCTCCACCATCGACATGAAGAAGCCGGCCATCGAAAAGATCGTTCTCGGACGGAGCCCCGGTGACGTCCTCCGGGCGGAGCTCCATATCCCGGAGGGTGCCGAGTCGAAGGTGTTCCGCCTGAAGCGTTTTCAGGACCGGCCCGAGCGCGTGGTGGTGGACCTCCGGCTGCCCGCCCTGGAAAAAAAGGAGAGCGAGACCCGCCAGGCCGTGAAGAAGGACCGGAGGGAACGGATCGTCATTATCGATCCCGGCCACGGCGGTGACGACCCCGGGGCGCTCGGACGCCACGGCACGAAAGAAAAAGACGTGGTCCTCCAGATCGGCAGGAAGCTCCGCGACGAGCTGAACGGCCGGGAAGGTTACCGGGCCTTCCTGACCCGGAATGGCGACTACTACGTGCCGTTCCGGAAGCGCGTCACCATCGCGAAGGAATACGGCGCGGACCTCTTCGTCAGCATCCATGCCGACGCCGTGAAGGGAACCCACGCCCGGGGCAGTTCCGTCTACGCCCTGTCCCTGAGCGGGGCGTCCAACGAGGCGGCCCGCCTCCTGGCGACCAATGAAAACCTCTCGGACATCATCGGCGGCGTCTCCGAGGAGGAGAGCGGTGAAGAGACCGATGCGATCCTGCTCAACATGTTTCAGACGAACACCATCAACCGCTCCATGCTCTTCGGATCGACCGTCCTGGACCGTCTGGGAGACGTTGGAAACATCAAGTTCGCCAGCGTCCAGCATGCTCCCTTCCGGGTCTTGAAGCTGCCGGATATCCCGTCTGTCCTGGTGGAAACGGCCTATATCTCCAACCCGGAGGAGGAGAAGCTCCTCAAACACCGCCTGCACCAGCAGAAGATCGCCGGGGCCATCGCCGACGCCATCACCGAGTTTCTGCCGGCGGAAGAGACCGGCGGGCCGGACGGGAAGATCGTGAAGAAAGGCCGGAGCGGACGGGAAGACCGGACGGCCGTAGCCCTGTACCCCGTAAAACGAGGCGAGACCCTTGCCGGAATCGCGAAGAAACACGACACGACCCTGGCGGTCCTGTTGAAGCTTAACGACATGAAGATCGACGACCCGCTCCTGTGGGGGCGCAAAATAAAGGTCCCCGCCGCCGATTCCGGGGAAGAAGCGGTGCAGCCGAAGAAAACGGCGGGAAGCCGGGAGCCTGCTTCAAAGAGGCACTTCCTGACCTACCGGGTGAAGAAAGGGGACTCGCTGGGGCGGATTGCCCGGGAAAAGCAGGTTGCCCTCCAGGTGCTCCTGGAGGCCAACGACATGAAGCGGGGCGATCCTCTCTTCGTGGGACGCCTTTTGAAGATCCCCGTCGCCGGAACGGCGGCCGACACGGCCACAGCGGCCGAGAAACCGAAAAAGGCGACAGCGAATGGCCGTGAAAAAATGATCTATTACCGGGTGAAAAGGGGCGACAATCTGACGGAGATCGCCCGGCGCCACCATACCTCGGTGGAGAACCTGATGGCCCTGAATTCCATCAAGCGTGGCGACCCCCTCTACGTGAACAGGCGGATCCGGGTACCGTCCCCTTCCGCTCCGTAAATACAGTCATGAAACAGATTCTCTGGCATGCCTTGCTGATCCTGCTGATCGTTCCATGGCCCGCGGCGGCGGCATTCGCTGAGGTGCGTCCGGCCATCGTACAGGGGAAGGTTCTCATCGCGGGCCTGGCCCCGGACACCGTCCCGGCCTTTCCCTCTACGGCATCGCCTTCCGGAGGAACAGACAGGAATGGGAATCGGCCGCCCGCGGAGACCCCTGCCATCCAGCAGGAGGCCCGGCGCTACGTCGACGAGGCGCTGCCCGTCCTCTCGCCTTCCTGGGCGAAGCGGGAAAAGTATTGGTCGGACCCCGGGCGGGCTGCTTCACATCAAGGGGAGGGAAGCAACGGTGCTGCCTGGAACGAATTATACTTCCGGAACTTCCGCCTGTCCTTGTCGACCATGCCCGATGAGGAGACCCACCTGAAATACCTGGTCCCCGGGCAGAAAGAGGAAAGCCAGCGCTGGGAAAGGTTCCAGACTCTTCAGGACCGGCTTCGGACCGGCTCCTACCGGGAGGCCGCCGAATCCCTGGGGGTCGTCGTGGAACCCCGGATCCGCCTGGGAATCGAGTTCTGATTGTGCTATAGCGCCGCAGACGAATGAACGGAGGACCGATCATGAAAGTAACCGACGGCGTCCACGCCTTCCTGTGGCAGAGCTACTCGGAAAACAACTGCAACACCTATCTGATCGAGGGGGAGAAAAGAATCCTTGTGGATCCGGGCCACCGGCACCTGCTGGCCCACGTGGACCGGGGACTGAAGGAAGCGGGGATTTCCCGTGAGGGGATCGACGCCGTTCTGATCACCCATGCCCATCCGGATCATCTGGAGGCGATCGGGGAATTCTCTCCGCCGGCTCTCTTTGCCATGAATCAGCGGGAATACGAGCTCTTCAACCAGTACGCCGCAGGTTACATGACGCTTCCGGAGCCTGATTTCTTTCTTGCAGAAGGGGATCTGGCGATCGGGGACATCCGGCTCCAGGTGATCCTGGCGCCGGGCCACTCGCCCGCCTCGGTATGTCTCTACTGGCCGGAGAAGAAGGTGCTGATCTCGGGGGACGTGGTCTTCGCCCAGGGAATCGGAAGGACCGACATGCCCGGCGGCAGCGGGAAGGCACTCATGCAGAGCATCCGCCGCCTCGCCGCCCTGGACGTGGAATACCTCCTGACGGGCCACGGCGAGATTGTCGCCGGCCGGGAAGAGGTCAGAAAGAACTTCGCGGAGATCGAGAAAACCTGGTTTCCTTACCTTCGCTGAACATCAGGCGGCAAGCCGCTCCCTGAGCCGCTCCTGAAAGGCCGACATCCCTTCCCGGATCCGGTCCATGAGGTTCTTGTCCCGGTTGGGATTCGGGATAACCGCCGCGCCGGAAATCCCCTTTTGCCGCAGGGACTCCCGCTCCGCTTCCAGACCTTCCCGCACGGTTCGGGACAGCTCCTCCCGGTAGGCTTCGGCCAGTTCCCGCACCGGTTCCGTCTTCATTTTCAGGACCTTTTCCATGAGCTCGAAGACGGCCCCGTTCTCTCCCGCCGGCTCCACATGCTCCAGCAGGACAGACCGGAAAAGCCCCTCCGACTCCGGAAAGGCCTTTTTTTCCTCTGCGTATTCCTTCTTCAGGTCCCGGAGGGTCGCCAGACCGTCCCGGTATCGCTGGACCCAGCCCCTGGCCTTCCCTTCGGCCTCCCGCCTCCGGATGGCCGTCTTTTCTTCCTCGGAAAGGGAGAGGTTCTTCGTTCTCTCCATGATCAGATCGATGGTACTTTTGATCTCCGCCATGATTCCATACCTGCCTGTCATCCGGCTTGCCGCCGGACTGGTTTGCTGCCGGGAGTCTTACCAGCCCGGACACATTTGGGCAACGGGAAATCCGCCCGCCACCCCGGATTCCCGCATCACCGGACCATCACGAGCTTCTGTTCCCCCTTCGGAACGTACCACTTGATGAAGTTGTAGGTGATCCCGAGCGGCGCCGGCTCGATGCCGTGGACCCGGGCGGAGACGATGGGCAGTGCGTCGGGGACATAGAGGAACAGGTAAGGCTGCTCCTCCGCCAGGATCTCCTGGAGGCGGTCGTAGGCCTTCTTGCGCTCTTTCTGGTCGAAGGTCCCCCTGCCCTTCTCGATGAGGGCGTCCACTTCCGGATTCCGGTAGGAGATGAAGTTCAGCTCCTGGGGCCCCGTCCTGGAAGAGTGCCACACGTCGTAGACGTCCGGATCCGGCGGAATCGTCCAGCCCAGGATGGTGGCGTCGAACTTGCGCTTGTTGATGAAGTCGTTCACGAAAGCGGCCCATTCGACGATCCGGATCTTCACGCGGATGCCCACCTCCGCCAGGCGGCGCTGGATGATCTCGGCGCACTTGGCCCGCACCTCGTGGCCCTGATTCGACAGGATCTCGAAGACAAAGGGCTTTCCGTCCCGGTCCAGGACACCGTCCCCGTCGGTGTCCCGCCAGCCCGCCTCGGCCAGGAGTTTCCGGGCCTTCTGCGGGTCGTATGGATATTTGCGGACATTGGCATTGTAAGGCCAGGTCCCCGGTTTGTAAGGCCCCGTCGCGTCCCGGCCCAGTCCCAGGAGAACCCCTTGGATGATCTCCTCCTTGTCCACAGCGTAGGCAATGGCCTGGCGGATCCGCTTGTCGGCGAACAGGGGATTCAGCAGGTTGTAGCCCATGTAGGTGTAAGAGAAGGAGAGATAGCGGTACTTGTTGAAATCCCGCCGGAACAGGGGGCTCTCCGTCTGCCGGGTGTACTGGAGGGGCGTGAGGCCCATCCGGTCAATCCCGCCTGCGCGCAGCTCCAGGAACATGGTGGCCGTGTCGGGGATGATCCGCATGATGTAGCCGTCCAGGTACGGCCGGCCCTCGAAATAGTCAGGATTCGAAGCGAGGACGAGTTTCTGCCCCGTCACCCACTCCTTGAAGAGATAAGGTCCCGTCCCCACGGGCTTCCGGGCCAGCGGAGTGGACTTGATGTCCTTCCCCTCCAGGAGGTGCCTCGGCAGGACCGAGGCGCCCCAGCTCATGAGGGCCGGCGCGAAGGGCCTGTCGTAGGTGACCCGGAAGGTGTGCGGGTCCAGGACCTCCGCCTTTTTCACCTTCAGGAAGTCCCCCGCGTAGGCCGTCGGTGTCTTCGGATCGATGGTGAGGCGGTAGGTGAAGAGCACGTCCTCCGCCGTGAAGGGCGCGCCGTCGTGCCAGCGGACGCCCTTCCGCAGGTGGAAGGTGATGACCAGCCCGTCCTTCGAGACGTCCCAGGACTCGGCCAGGTCGCCGACCACGTTCATGTCCTTGTCGTACTTGACAAGGCCGTTGAAGACGAGGCCCGAGATATCGTGGGAAGCGCTGTCGGAGGCGAGGATCGGGATGAGGTTGCTGGCGTCGCCGATGGAGCCGTCCACCAGGATGTCGCCGTAGGCGGGCGGTGCGTCGGCGGTACCCTTCCGTCGCGCATCCTCTTCCGGTTGCGAGCAGGCCGTTGCCAGCACGAACAGAACGGAGACAAAGATCAGGATCCGGGAGGTCTTCATGGCCCGGAACGGTACCCCAAGGGCCGGGACCCTTGCAACGGAATTCTGCCGCTATTCGTGCCGCAGGGCGTCGATGGGATGAAGGAGCGAGGCCTTGTAAGCAGGGTAGAAGCCGAAGAAGATTCCCACGAGGGCCGAAAAACCAAAGGCCAGGAAGATCGAGAGAATGGAGACCTCGGTGGACCAGCCGGCCAGTGCCGACAGGATTCCGGACACGGTAACCCCGACGAGGATGCCGGTGACGCCCCCGATGAGCGAGAGGGTCAGGGCCTCGATGATGAACTGGAGCCGGATATCCCGGGCCTTGGCGCCCACGGCCATGCGGATGCCGATCTCCCGGGTGCGCTCCGTCACTGAGACGAGCATGATGTTCATGATGCCGATGCCGCCCACCAGGAGCGACACCGAGGCGATGGCCCCCAGGAGAAGGGTCATCACCTTCGTGGATTGCTCCGCCACCTGGAGCATGGACGTCAGGTTCCTGACGGTGAAATCGTCTTCCCGACCCGGGCCGATCCGGTGCCGCTGCCGGAGAAGCTCCGTCACCTGCCGCTCCGCCTCCGGGAGGGCCTCGGTGCTGACCGCCTTCACCATGATGGAGCCGATCGTTCCGGCGTGCGTCGTACCGAAAACCTTCTTCAGGGCCGTCGTGATGGGGATGAACACCACATCATCCTGATCCTGGCCGATGGGTGACTGGCCCTTCTTTTCGAGGACCCCGATCACCACGAAGGGGATCTTCCGAATCCGGACAATCTGGCCGACGGGGTCCATGCTGCCGAAGAGACTGTCCACGACCGTCTGCCCCAGGAGACAGACCTTCGTGGCATTCCGGACATCCTGCTCCGAGAAGTTCCGCCCGTCCACGAGACCCCAGTCCCGGACCTCCAGGGCACCGGGCTCCAGTCCCTGGATTGCCGTGGCCCAGTTCTGGTTCCCATAGACCACCTGGGCGGCCCGGCGCATCTCCGCCGATACGGCCTGTACGGCCGGGCATTCCCGCCCGATCGCCTCAGCGTCCTCCCGGCTCAGGGTGGATTGGGCTCCCGCTCCCAGGCGCACTCCTCCCTGGGTCATGCTCCCGGGGATTACGATGATCAGGTTGCTCCCGATGGAGGCGATCTGCTGCGAAATTTTCCGGCTCGCCCCGGTACCCACGGCCAGCATGGCGATGACGGCCCCCACGCCGATGATGATTCCCAGCATGGTGAGGGAAGACCGCATCTTGTTGACCCACAGGGCCCGGATGGAAATCTTGAGAGTCGATGGAATGCTGATCATTTTTCCACCGCCACGTCACTGACCACGCGGCCGTCGAGGAAGCGGATCACCCGCCGGCTGAAGGCCGCCACGTCGGGGTCATGGGTCACCACCACCATGGTGATACCCGACTCCCTGTTAAGCCTGACGAAGAGCTCCATGATCTCGACGCTCGTTTTGGCATCCAGATTGCCCGTCGGCTCGTCGGCAAAGACGATGGGGGCGTCGTTCACCAGGGCCCGGGCGATGGCCACGCGCTGCTGCTGGCCGCCGGAGAGCTGATTGGGCCGGTGATGCTCCCGCCCCTCCAGACCCAGCAGGCGGAGGGAGTCCAGAGCCCGCTTCTTCCTCTCTCCCGAGGGGATGGAGCTGTAAAGCATCGGCAGCTCTGTGTTTTCCAGGGCCGTCGACCGGGACAGCAGGTTGAACCCCTGGAAGACGAAACCGATCTTCCGGTTCCGGATCTCCGCCAGATCGTCCGGACCGAGGCTGCCGACGTCCATCCCGTCGAAACGGTATTCGCCGCTGGTCGGGCGGTCGAGGCAGCCGATGACATTCATGAAGGTGGACTTGCCGGATCCGGACGGCCCCATGACGGCCACGAAATCCCCCCGATCGATCGTCACGGAGACGCCATCCAGCGCGTGGACGGGGCTGTCTCCCACATCGTAGATCTTCATCAGGTCGACCGTCTCGATCAGGGTTGTCACCGGAAGAACCTCGGGCTCATCTGCTGTTGCTGCTTGTTGTTTCCCGCGCCCGCGGCCTCGACGATCACGTCCTGCCCTTCCTTCAGGTCTCCCGAAACGACCTCCGTGAACTGGCCGTCGCTGATCCCGGCGGTGACGGCGATCCGTTTCGGCGTCCTTCCCTCCAGGATCCAGACCGCCTGCCCCCGGCCCGCTTCCCGGCCGTCTTTTCCATCCTTGGGCCTGGCAGCGGTGGACGACGTCCCCCTGCCTTCCCGATCGGCCGGCCGAAAGCGGAGCGCTGCGTTCGGGACTTTCAAGGCTGCGGTCCGGCGGTCGATGATGATGGAAACGTTGGCCGTCATGCCCGGCTTGAGCTTCAGGTCCGGGTTGGCCACCTTGACCACCACGTCGTAGGTCACCACATTCTGCACCGTCGTGGGTGCATTGCGGACCACCGAGACATCACCCTGGAAAGGCGCCTCCGGGTAGGCGTCGACAGTGAACGTCACGGGCTGTCCTACTTTGACCTTCCCGATATCCGCCTCGTCCACGTTCGTGTCGATCTGCATCCTGGTCAGGTCCTGGGCGATGTTGAAAAGTGTGGGCGTCTGGAAGCTCGCCGCCACGGTCTGGCCGACATCGATGCTCCGGGAGATGACGGTGCCGTCCACAGGGGAGAGGATCCTGGTGTTGCGGAGGTTCGTATCCGCCAGGGTCAGGGCCGCCCGGTTCTGCTGCACCTGGGCCCGGGCCGCGCTGAGAGAGGCGGCGGTGGACGACGCGTTCGTCTCCGCCGTGTCGAGGTCGCTCCGGGCGATGAAGTTCGCCGTGTACAGTGTCTTGTTGCGCTCGAAAGTCCGCTTGGCGTCCTGGGCGGCCGCCACGGCCTTTTCCACGTTTGCCTCGGCCAGCCGCAGGTTCGCCCGCGCCTGGTCCACCTGGGCCTGCAAGGAGACCGGATCGATCTGGGCGAGGACCTGTCCCTTCTTCACCGGCGAGTTGTAGTCCACGTAGAGTTCCTTGATCGTCCCGGATACCTGGGTTCCCACCAGGACCGTGGTGACGGCGTTGACCGTGCCCGTGGCGGTGACGGCGGCCTGGAGGTCTCCCCGGGCGGCCTTGGCCGTCTTGAAGAACGGTCCGTTGCTCTTATGGAGAAAAAACCAACCGGCCGCCACCGCGATGAGGAGGGCGACGCCGGCAGTGATGAAGATCGTTTTTCTGTTCATTCCGATGATTCTCATTTCTCTCCGGTCGCCTTCTCCAGGCTCGCCTGGGCAAGCCGGTAATCGTAGAGGGCCGTCGTATGGGCCGTCTTGGCGTTGATGTCCGCCAGCAGGGCGTCGGTCACCTCAATGGGACTGCCGACGCCCGCGCCGTATCGGCCCCGGGCCAGTGCCAGGTTTTCCGCGGCCTGCCGGACTTCCAGTTCTGCCACATCGATGCGGTCCCGTGCTTCCTGGAGGTTCAGCAGGGCCTGCTGGATCTCCAGGAGAACGGTCTGTCGGACCAGATCCTCGCTCGCCTTCAGGATCTCCAGGTTCGCCCGGGCCTCGTCGGTCTGGTATTTTGTGGATAAACCGCTGAACAGCGGAACCGACAGGGTTGCGCCGACGTTCCAGCCCCGATCGAGTGGAAAATCCTCGCCGGACCATCCGTATCCGGCGCTCCCGGTCAGGATGGGATAGTATCCCTTTTTCGCAAGGTCGATGGAGGACTCTGCAGCCTCCCGCTTCGACTGTGCCGACCGCAGGTCGGGTCGTCGCTCATACCCCTTCTTCAGCGCCTCGTCGAGTGAGGCCGGATAGGACTGGAAGGCCAGGGTGTCCTGCACCTCGAAAGGAGGCGCGCCGGGCATCCCCATGGCGTTCCCGAGGCTCAGGCGGGCCAGGCGCAGAGCGTTCTCCGCCTTCAGCAGGTTCAGGCGGGCACTGCTCAGATCCACCTCCGCCTTGGTCACGTCGAACTTCGGTTTCAGGCCCACCTCAAAGAATTTTTTCGCCTGCGCCAGGTGCTGCTGATAGGAACCCACCGCTTCCGAGTTGGCGTCCCGGAGGTGCCGGGCCTGGAGAAGCCCGTAATAGGCCTTCTTGACATCGTAGGCGATCTGGCTCAGCGCCTGCTCAAAGTCGGCACGGGAGGAGTCGGCCCCGAACTGCTGGATTTTCACCTGGGTGGAGGTCTTGGAGAAGTCGAAGAAGGTCTGGTTGACGCTGACGCCGGTCGAATAGGAGTCGTAAACGGTTCCGCTATTTCTGTACGTGGAACTGCCGACCGAGTTTCTGCTGTAATCCGCCGATGCACTGACCTGCGGATAATAGCCGGCCCGGGCCTGCCCCACTCGGCTCTCGCTGGCCTTCACTCCGCCGGCCGCACCGAGGATGCTCGGATGACGCTCGAAGGCGATGGCAATGCAGCGCTTCAGGTCCAGCGTCTCTCCGGAACGAATTGCCTCCCCTGGATAAACCGCCGCCGGAACGAGCAGGAAGACGCAGAGGACCGAAAACAGGATAGGAGCAACGATTTTCTTCATGGCCGGTCTATATGCAATGGATGAGGGGGCATGTCAAGGCGAAGCCCCGGGAGTCGCCGGGGATTTCCTGTTCGATCCGGGCTTCCGGAAGGCATCCCCTGAAACCGATATCAGGCAAGGACCGTACCTGAGCGGACGCAGCTTCTAACAGATTTGATTTACATTGGAATTATAAAATAGACGGAAAATCGACGGCAGGAGGACGGCAACATGGATACAATCTATCCAGATCGGCGTACGCAGATGGATAATAAATATCCAAGGATTGATTTGCGGCCGCTGGAAGGAAGAATCGAGGGATGCGGTCGAAATTCGGACCGGCACCCGGACAGGAAGGGAGAGAACTTACAAATAACGGATATACCATCGGATATGGCTATATCGCCTCAAAACGTGCATCGGGATGGGCCATTCCCTCGACCGGCCGTTTCCTCTGCAATCAGGATGTCTCCTTCGAAGGTCAGAACGTAAAGAAAGTCGCTCTCACCGCAGTTGTAGTACCACTTTTCGATGGCCAGCGTTTCTTCGGCATAGATACCGCCCCGGCTCCTTCCGGTGTTCGGGTCCTCACCGCCCAGGTAGCGGCCCCGGGTTACGGATTTCACCTTTTCAACGCTGTCGGGCTTGCCGCATTCGATCCGGACGCGCGCCTTGCTGTCGCCATTGCTGACAAGCCCCTTTCCCTGATTGCACCGGAATGCGGAAGCCTCGCTTCCGAAGCAGAAAACGAATGCCACCACGACGAGGATCGCCATCATCTTTTTCATGCTTCCTGCTTTCTCCTTCCTGAGGTTCGTTCGGCGTGCCATACAATATTTACCATAAAATACAAGCTGTTCGACCAGACGGCCGTTTCCGGTTTTCTTCACCGCCAAATACCGATTGACATGTCAATCAACATTTGCTAAACGGGGCTTCATGGAAAAAGTAGCGAGCGAAAAAATCATCGTCGAAGCGGCCCTGAAGGTCTTCAGCACGAAAGGCTTCGCCGAAGCCCGGATGGCCGATATAGCCAAGGAGGCCAACCTTTCGTACGGCCTCATCTATCATTATTTCGAGAACAAGGAAAAACTTTTCGACGCCATCGTCGAGAACTGGTGGAAGACCTTTTACGACGAGCTGGAGATGCTCAAAAAGAGCGCCTCAGCCACCAAGGAAAAGCTGGTCGAGATCATCAAGTTCATGATGAACGCCTATACCGCGACGCCGAGCCAGATGTCCATCTTCGTGGCGGAGGTCTCCCGGGGATTCATCTACCACTCGAGTCCCCGAGGCAAGGATAAATTCCGCAAGCTGTTCAACCTCTGCGAAGACATCATTCGCGAAGGCCAGGTCAGGGGAACCCTGCGGGCCGATATCCAGTCCAACTACCTGACCTATGTTTTCCTCGGCGCTATCGACACCTTTCTGTCGGTCATGATCCTGGGCAATGAAACACTGAGCAAGACCAGGGAAAAGCGCATCATCGAAAGCCTCACAACCGTGTTTCTTCATGGCGCGGAGGCGGAAGCAGAGCATTAAGATGGGATCCCTCCGACAGACCCGGGGTAACATTCCTCGATTCAAGGCGATTGTGAAGGAACGGATCCCAGGACTCCGGCATTCCGGCGGACGGAAAGGCGGAAATAAAGCAGACGAGCGCTGTTTAAAACCGGATAGTCGGTTATGATTCTCAAAGGACAGCTCCATACCCATACGACGTTCTCCGACGGCGCCCTGACGCCCCAGGAAGCGGCCGATGCCTATGCCCGCCTGGGATACGACTTCATTGCCATCACGGACCACGATCATCTGCTGAAGCCCTCCTACGGGGACGCCATCAGCCGGGTTGATTCACGGATGCTCATCTTCACGGGAATCGAGCTGACGGTCCACTGCCGCAAGGGATACGTTCACGTGAGCCGCATCGAGGGGGAGAAGGAAGTCCTCCATGTCTTCAATCATCCCGCCGACGTCGATGTAAGCTTGAAAGACTGCATCCGCATCATCGCGGAAGTGGCCGAGCAATATCCGATCGACGCCGTGGAGATCACAACCCACGGTTTCTACACACCCCAATTCGATATCCCGGGAATTCCCTATCCCAAGGTGGCGGCCGACGATTCCCACAATCTCCTCGGGTGTGGACGGGGATGGATCGAACTGGAAGCCCCCCTGGACCGGGACGAAATCATCCGGGCCGTCAAGCAGGGGCGATTCATGAACTGCTTTGCGGGCGACAAGGCCCGCCGGAAGTCCGCCGGGGACCTGCGGCTGATTCAATTTGCTTGAGAATGCAGCCTGGGCCGCGGCCGGCCGGATGGACCGGCCGGGCAAGACGCCCGGGCTGCAACACGATTAAGAACCATATTTAAGGAAGGAGACGTTCTATGGCCACAAAGCGGGTAGCGATTTGTGCAGTTGCCCAGCACAAGAACGAACCGGACCTCTGGTACAAACGATTCCAGAACATGCTTCTGGACGTGCTGGAGGACCTCCAGGGGCAGACAGGCTTCAAGTACGGGGAAAACGGCGTGGGAATAATCGTCAGCGCGTCCGACGATTTCTTTGACGCCCGGACCATCTCGAACAACGGCGTCACGGACGTCATCGGAGGCCAGTACCTGGCGGAAGAGAAGATGGCCCAGGAGGGCCTCAACGCCATCGGCTACGCCAACGCCATCATCCTCTCGGGACACAAGGACCTCGTCCTGATCATGGGGCACTGCAAGGAATCCCAGGGAGAAAGCCGCAACATGATCACGAACTGCGGGTTTGATCCCTTCTACGGCCGTGCCACGGGGCTGGATTACCTGAACGCCGCCGGGCTCCAGGCCCAGGCCTATATGAGAAAGAGCGGCCTCACGGATGACCAGCTTGCCGAGATTGTGGTCCGGAGCCGCCAGTGGGCTGCCAGGAACCCCTATGCCAACGCGCAGGAAGTTGTGCCGGCGGGCAAAGTCAAGGCCTCGCCCATGCTGTGCGATCCCATCCGGCAGCTCCACGCCTATCCTGTCTCCGACGGCGCCGTGGGACTGCTCCTGGCCTCGGAGGAACGGGCCCGGGAGTTCACCGACAATCCCGTCTGGATCACCGGTTTTGCCAACTGCATGGATGCTTTCTTCTTCGGGGACCGGGACCTGACCAGCAACTTCGCCCTCAAGAAGGCCACCGCGAATGCCTGCCGCAGGGCCGGCATCCAGGATCTGAAAAAGGCCGCTGACGTGGCCGAGGTCATGGACTGCTACGCCTATCAGCAGCCCATGTGGATGGAAGGATTGGGATTCTGCGGAGACGGAGAAGGCGGACGCTTCATCGCGGAAGGCGGACCCGGGAAGTACCGGGTGAACCTCTCCGGCGGTACCCTGGCAGGGAACCCGATGATCATTTCCGGTCTCTACCGGGCCGCCGAGGCGACCCTCCAGCTTCAGGGCGGCGCCGGGGACCGCCAGGTTCCGGACGCGAAATGCGCCGTGGCCCATTCGACCAACGGGCCCGCCGGCCAGTTCCACTCCGTTCTCATTCTTGAAGCGTAAGGAGCAGGAATCATGAAAAAACACGATAAAAACAGAAACGTAGCCATAATCGGGATCGGACAGACGACCCTCTCCAGCCACAAGGAAGACCAGAACCAGGTGGAAATGGTCAATGAAGCGGTGAAAAACGCCCTGGCGGACGCCAACATGACGCTTGACGATATCGACTGCATCGTCCACGGCAACATGGAGCTCTTCGAAATGCAGTTCCAGCCCGACATGTGGCATGCCCTGGACTGCGGCTCCTACGGCAAGGAAGAGTTCAGGATCACCACGGGCGGCACCGTCGGCGCCACCCTGGTCTGCGCGTCCGACAGCCTCGTGGCCTCCGGCCAGTACGACACCGTCCTGTGCCTTGGCTTCGAGAAGCTTCAGGAAGGCAATACCACGGGCGGCATCACCAACATGGCCGACCCCCTCTGGTTCCGCAACCTCCAGACGGGAGCGCTCACATCCTCCACGGCCAACGAGATGATCAAGGAGTTCGGGAAGGAGCGGGTTCTGCGGGCCGCTATGAAGTACCGGATCATGATCGACAAGCACGCCATGCTGAACGAGCGGGCGCACCGCCGCCTCGGCCTCGAGTACGACCAGCTGGAAAACCTGATGGAAACGTCCCCCCAGCTCGTCGGTGACCTCCGGTTGATCCACATGTGCTCCCAGTCCGACGGGGCCTGCGCCATGGTCCTCACCAACGAGGATCGGGTCAAGAAGGGAACCGCCAAGCCGCCCGTCTGGATCCGGGACCATGAAACCTCCCACCGGGGGGAGAACATGTCCAACCTGTACGGCGCACAGAAACCCAAGAGCACCCACCGCGACTGCGCGGAAAAACTATTCATGCGAAACGGCATCACGAACCCGCTGGAATACTTCGACGTCTTCGAGATGTACGATCCGTCCGCCTTCTGGGGCCTCGACTGGCTCCGGGAATTCCTGCTCCTCAAGGACGACGAGGTTCTCAAGCTCATGGAGGCCAACGAATTCGACCTGGACGGCAAGCTCCCCGTCAACCCCTCGGGAGGCGTCATCGCCAGCAATCCCATCGGCGCCACGGCCATGCTCCGTCCCGCCGAGGCGGCCCTCCAGATCCGGGGGGACGCAGGCGGGCACCAGATCAAGAAGGAGGTCCGCCATGCTTTGGCCTCCGGGTTCGGCGGCACCTTGTGGACCGTTATGCTTATGCTCGAAAAAGAATTGAACTGGTAGGAGGTTGACCATGGCTGAATTCTTCGGAACGACCGTTGCGGATATCTTCAATACGATGCCCAAGCGCTTCAAGCCCGAGGCGTCCAAGGGCGTGGACGTCGTCATCGGGTACGATTGCGGCGGCGAAGGCGGGGGCAAATGGAAGCTCACCGTCAAGGACCAGGCCGCCAGGATCGAGACCGTCGAGGGCGACCTCGGCCCGTGCACGGCGACGATCATCGCCTCCGACGCGGAGACGTTCATCGGCGTCACCCTGCAGAAGATCGGTGCTATCGACGCCCTCTCCCAGGGCAAGATGAAAGTCATCGGCGACACGCGGATGCTGATGACGCTTCTGCCCCAGATTTTTGTGCAGTACACCGTACCGGCGAAAAAGACGGAAGTCACCGCCCGGGGAATCCTCTCCGCCATCGGAGAGCGTTTCCGTCCCGACAAGGCCGCGGGCGTCACGCTGAAATACGGGTATGACCTGACGGGCGAGGGTGGCGGCCAGTTCACCATCACCATCGCCAACGGGACGTGCACCCTCAAGGAAGGCCTCGATGCGGACCTGGCCGTGAAAATGACCATGGAGGCCGCCACCTATGTCGGCATGATGACCGGCACGATCGACGGCGCCGCCGCCTTCACCTCCGGGAAGGTCAGGATTGACGGCGACATGATGGCCGCCGCCGCCACGGGCAAGTATTTCGACAAGTACGTGGATCCCAACGCCGAGGAGGCGGAGGAACTGCTTTCGTTGAAGAAGATCACCTCCATCAACCAGCGTTTCGCCACAGGCCCCGTCATGGGCAAGTGGTTCGCCGGCCTGCGTGAGAAAAAGCTCCTCGCCAGCGTCTGCCCCGTCTGCAGACGCACCCTGATCCTTCCCCAGGAGATCTGCCAGTTCTGCCATGTACGCACCAAGGAGTACGTGGAACTGGGACCCGAAGGATACGTCACGAATTTCGACCTGGTTTACTTTGCCAGCCCCGATCCTCTCTCCGGCGAAGTGCGGGACACGCCTTACGCCTGCGCCTGGATCATGCTGGAAGGTGCCACGCCGGAGGACGCATTTGCTTTCGAAATCAAGAAGGAAGACCTCCCGAAGCTCAAGATCGGATCGAGGGTGCGGCCCACCTGGGCGGAGAAGCCGACGGGCAGCTTCCGGGACATCCTCTATTTTGAAATCATCGACTAGGGAGAGGAGAATCGAACCATGACATGCAAGTGTGAAGACATAAAGGATTGCTTCGTCATCGAAGCGAGGATGGCCCTGCCCAACCAGTACTTCGTGGGACGGATCGGCTCAAAGTGGATCATCGCCATGAGGGACAAGAAGAAGCTGACGGGCCTCAAATGCGACAAATGCAACATCACGTATGTACCGCCCCGTGAACACTGCAACAAGTGCGGGGCCACGATCGCCGACAACTGGGTGGACGTGGGCACGACGGGAGAAATCGTCAACTTCACCATTGTCAATTACAATGACAAGCACCTCCCCAAGAAGGCGCCTTACATTCTTGGGCAGATCAAGCTCGACGGAGCCGACACGCCGCTCACCCACATCGTCGCCGACGTAGACCCGGCGGACGTCCATGTGGGCATGAAGGTGAAGGCCGTCTTCGCCGAGGGACCCGTCAACACCCTGATGCAGCTGGACCACTTCGAGCCCGTCTGAGAGACGGCCCGGAGGATCCGCCGAAACGAAGAAACAGCTTATCCATAAGGAGGATTCTACTATGGCCAAGAATGACAAGAAGGTCATCATCACCGCGGCCCTCACCGGCGCCGCGACCATGAAGAACAACAACCCCAGCGTTCCCTACACGGTCGAGGAGTTCGCCGAGGAGGCGTACAAGTGCTACCAGTCCGGGGCCGCCATGGTCCACGTGCATGCACGGACGGATGACGGCCAGCCGACCCACGAGATCGACCGGATCCAGGCCGTCCACGACGCCATCAAGGCCCGCTGCCCCGAGCTGCTGATCTGCCTCAGTTCCGCCGTCGGCATCTACAAGACTCCGGAACAGCGGCTGGCCCAGATCGTGGCGGTCAAGCCGGAGATGGCCTCGTACAACACCAACAGCATGAACTTCAGCATCGTCGACCGCAACAGCGGGCAGATCTTCTTCGACTACGTCTTCGACAACACCTTCACGATGCTCCAGGACTTCGGCAAGGCCTTCGAGTCCAACGGCGTGAAGCCCGAAATCGAGTGCTACGACATCGGCGGCATCGACAACACACTCCTGATCGCCAAGCAGGGTTTCTTCACGGAACCCATGAACTTCAACTTCGTCTGGGGCGTCGTCGGCGGCCAGAAGTTCCGTCCCGACGTGTTCATCTCCATGGCCAACGCCATCCCGGCGACGGCCAACTTCACGACCTGCGGCGTGGGCAATGAGCAATTCCCGGCCAACGTCATGTCCTGCCTCATGGGCGGTAACATGCGGGTCGGCATGGAGGACAACACCCGGATGCCCAACGGCGAACTGGCCAAGGGAAGCTGGGAGCAGGTGGAATGGGCTGTGAAGGTTGCCTCTACCATGAACCGCACGCCCGCCACGCCGGCGGAAGCCCGGGAAATGATGGGCGTCCGCAAGGCCTGAAAAAGGAGGAGCGATTCGATGGATTTCACATTCAACGACGAACAGCGGATGTTTCGCGACACAATCTACCGTTTCTGCAAGGAGGAGGTTGCCCCCCTCTGCGAGGAAGCGGACCAGAAGGGTGAGTTCAGCATGGAGGTCTGGAAGAAGCTGGGCTCCATGGGCCTTCTGGGTCTGCCCATCCCGGAGGAGTACGGCGGTTCCGGGGCGGACTTCACCACCTGCTGCCTGGCCGGCGAGGCCATGGGCCACGCGGGCATCGACGGCGGTCACACGCTGGCTCTGGGCGCGCACACGTACCTGTGCGCGGCCAACATCATGGAGCACGGGACGGAAGAGCAGAAGAAGAAATACCTTCCGGGCCTGGCGACGGGCGAGGACATCGGCTGCATGGGGCTGACGGAGCCGGGCAGCGGATCCGACGCGGCGGCCCTGGCGACGACGGCCGTAAAGAAGGGTGACAAGTACGTCCTCAACGGGTCCAAGACCTTCATCACCAATGCGCCCCTGGCGAAGGTGTTCGTGATTTTTGCGACGCTGGACAAGTCGAAGAGGCACAAGGGGATCACGACGTTCATCGTGGACCGGGACACCCCGGGGATCTCGACGGGCAACCCGATGCACAAGATGGGCTGCAAGTGCTCCACCACCTCGGAGGTCTTCATGGAGGACTGCGAGGTTCCGGCGGAGAACGTGCTGGGCGGCGAAGGGAACGGCTGGCGGATTGCGCTGGGCGGGGTGGAGTGGGACCGGAGCACGCTGCTTTCGCCCTTCCTGGGTGGCGGGATGTTCATGCTGGAGAACTGCGCCCGGTACGCCAACGAGCGTCGCGCCTTCGGGAAGTCCATCGGCGAGTTCCAGTCGATCCAGAACCGGATCGCCGACATGCGGGTGTTCCTGGAGGCGGCGCGGCTGGCGATTTACCGTGTGGCGGCCTCGAAGGACAACGGGGTGATGCTGAATCCTCTCCTGGCCTCGGTCAACAAGATGTACGTGGGCGACAAGGGTTTCGAGATGTGCTCGGCCGCGGTGGATCTCTTCGGCGGGTACGGGTACATCCACGAATACCCGGTGGAGCGGGGCATGCGGGATGCGAAGCTTGGACAGCTCGGCGGCGGCACATCCGACATCATGCGCATGATCGTCGCCCGCTTCATGATGATGTGAGGGAGGTTAAGGAGCATGATCGATTACGAACTGACCAGGGAACAGAAAGACCTGCAGGGTCGGATGACGGCCTTTTGCAGTGCCGAGATCGCACCCGCCGCGGCGGAGCTGGATGCGGCTGCGACAGACAAGGTCCCGGAACTGCTCCGGGCCCAGTTTAAGAAACTGGGAGGCGCGGGCTATTTCGACCTCCTTCTCAATGCGGACTTCGTCAGCCAGTGCGTGGCGGGCGAGGAAGTGGCAAAGGCCGGCCCGGGCGCGTTCCTCGCGGCGATGTCTTCGGGGACGGCGTTCGGGATGGCACTTTCGTGTTTCGGGTCCCAGGCCCAGAAGTCGCGTTACCTGCCGGGCATCGCCTCCGGTGACAAGATCGGCGCGCTGGCCGGCACGGAAGCGGAGGCCGGCTCGGACCTTTCGGGCCTGTCGACGAAGGCTGAGCGGAAGGGGGATCAGTGGATCCTGACGGGATCCAAGGACCTCGTCACGAACGCCCCGGTGGCGGACGTCTTCCTGGTGCTGGCCTGGACGGACCGTGAAGCGGGCCTGGAAAAGGGCCTGTCGCTCTTTGTGGTGGAGAAGGGCGCGGCGGGCCTGGCTGTGGGTCCGACGGTGGAGACGATGGGTCTCCGGGGAGCCCCCACGGCGGGCATCACCCTGACCGGGTGTGCGGTTCCCGCGGACGCACTCGTGGGCGAGGCCGGTGGAGGGTACGCCCTTCTCGGCCGGATCACGGAGTGGATCAAGATTTCCCTGTCGGCCATGTCGGTGGGTCTTGGAGTGGCCTGCATGGAGGTCTCCACGGGTCACGGGAAGGGGAAGAAGGCCTTCGGGAAGCCCATCGGTCTCTTCGAGGGCGTGGGGGCGAAGCTGGCCGTCATGTTCACCCTGAACGACCTGGGTCGGATGATGACCTTGCGTGCGGCCTGGAGCACGGACCACCAGGAGACGGAGGCGCCGATCCTGACGGCCTCCGCGAAGCTCTTCACGAGCGAATCCGTAAACAAGATCGCGGATCTGGCCATGCAGGTCCACGGCGGCCACGGCTACATCAAGGGGTCCGCCGTCGAGCGCCTGTACCGGGACGCCCGCTTTGCCGAGCTTGCCTACGGCACCTCGGAGATGCAGCGGGCCTTCATCGCCCGGGACAGCCTGAACCGCTACAAACCTGCCTGACAGGCAGTTCCATTCAACCCTGATACCGGGATAGGAGGGGCCCCTTCACGGGGGCCCCTGCCTCCGTTCCTCAACACCCGATAATGCCTTCCCCAGGGGGATTTCTCCCTTACGGGGAACTTTGGCTGAAAAGGAGACCGATTTCATGGATTCCCTTACATCCTATCAGAGGAATGTCATCCGCAGAACCAGCGTCGGCGATATCCTGGTGCGCTCAACAGCGCGAAATCCCTACCGCCGGATCCTTCGTTTCCGGGACCGGAGCTTCACGTATCGGGAACTGAACGAGGCCGTCAACCGCTGCGCCCACGGCCTGGCAAAGCTCGGCATCCGGAAGGGCGATCGGGCGGCCATCCTGTCCCACAACAGCCATCATTACGTCATTTACTGGTGGGCCCTCATGAAGCTGGGGGCCGTCATCACGCCCCTGAACTTCATGCTCAAGGGGGACGAGATCAAGTACATCATCAACCATGCGGAGCCGAAGGTCTTCTTCGTCGAGGACGTCCTGATCCCCCAACTCGGCAGCGCGCTGGACGAACTCAAGAGCGTCAAGGTTTTCGGTTTCATCAACCTGTCGGGCAAGGAAGCGCCGGCAGGGTGGATGAACATCGAGGACCTGTGGAACGACGCGAACCCCGCCACGGAACCGGAGGCGGAGATCGACTACGACGACCCGGCCATCCTCCTGTACACCTCCGGGACGGAGGCGGCACCGAAAGGGGTCCTCAATTCGCACCTGAACTTCTATATGGTCCTCTTGAGCGCAATGGCCGATCTGAAGGTCACGGAGAAAGACGTCCTGATCGGCGGCATCCCCCTCTATCATGTGGCGGCCATGTACCTGTGCATCGCCAGCTTTGCCGTCGGAGCCCTTTACGTGATGGAGTACGCCCCGGATCCCGTGGAGATCCTCAAGCTTACCCAGGAGGAAAAGATCACGTACTGGATCTGGCCCCCCGCCCTGTACCTCTTTCTGCCCATGGTGCCCGACTTCGATAGCTACGACCTGAGCTCCCTCCGGCTGTGCATCGTCTTTGGAGCCCTCGCGCCCCCGGCCGTCCTGGATCGCTGGCAGAAACTCCTGCCCGACGCAGAGTTCATGAACTATTACGGCCAGACGGAGATGAGCCCCCTGGGAACCTGCCTCCAGCACCGGGACATGGCGAAACGGCCCGACTCGATCGGCCAGTCTCACCTTCCCCTCGAACTGAAGGTTTTCGGTCCCGACAACCGCGAGGTTCCCCGCGGAGAAACAGGAGAACTGGTGGCCCGGGGACCGTCCGTCATGCTGGGCTACTACAAGGAAGAGGAGAAAACGGCCCGCACGTTCCGCGGCGGCTGGCACCACACGGGCGACATGGTCCGGATGGACAACGAGGGGTTCGTCTACTTCGTCGACCGGGCGAAGGACATCATCAAGACCGGCGGCGAGAATGTCTCGTCCCAGGAAGTGGAAGCGACCCTGTTCAAGCACGCCAAGGTAGCCGACGTCGCCGTCATCGGCATGCCCGACGACCGCTGGTCCGAGATCGTCACGGCCATTATTGTCCCGCGCCCGGGACAGACGGTGGACGAAAAGGAAATCATCGACTTCTGCAAAAATGAAATGGCGGGCTACAAGGTCCCGAAAAAAATCATCTTCACGGACGCCCTGCCCCGGAATCCGAGCGGCAAGATCCTGAAGAACATCCTGCGGGAAAAATTCGCGCAAGCTTAACAAGGCAAAAAGCAAAGGGAAAAGGGGACGGATTTCGAATCCGTCCCCCAACATTCATCAAAGATTAAGGAGGCCGTTTTCATGTACCAGGAATACTTCAAGGAAGACCACCAGATCTTCCGGACCACCGTCCGCAAGTTCGTGGAAAAGGAGGTCAAGCCTGATATAGAGCACTGGGAGGACGCGGAGATCTTTCCCGTGGAACTCTACGCCAAGGCCGCCGAGGCGGGCCTGATGGGCCTCGACTTTCCGGAGGCCTACGGCGGCATCCCCTGCGACAAGTTCATGCACGTCGCCTACACGGAGGAGATCTGCCGCTGCGGCTCCATCGGCCTCGTGTCGGGTCTGGGAAGCTATGCGATCGCCTGCCCCCCGATCCTGCACATGGGAACGGAAGAGCAGAAGCAGCGTTTCCTGACCCCGGTCTTCCAGGGACAGAAGATCGCCGCCCTGGGGATCACGGAACCCGATGCCGGCTCCGATGTGGCGAACATCCGCACCCGGGCCGTCCGGGACGGGGACCACTACGTCGTCAACGGCGCCAAGACCTTCATCACCAGCGGCTGCCGGGCGAATTTCATCACCACAGCGGTGCGGACCGGTGGGTCCGGCTTCAAGGGCATCAGCCTGCTCGTCATCGATTCTTCCACTCCCGGTTTCTCCGTGGCCAAGAAGATCCGCAAGATGGGCTGGAACGCCTCCGACACGGCGGAGCTCTCCTTCGAGGACTGCCGCGTCCCTGCGGAAAATCTCCTGGGCGGCGAGGGAATGGGATTCTACGGCATCATGGCGAACTTCCAGAACGAGCGCCTTGCCCTGGCGGTCATGGCCCACGCAACGGCGGAGCTGGCCCTGGAGGAATCGATCAAGTATGCCAAGACCCGGGAGGCCTTCGGGAAAACCCTTTCCGGATTCCAGGTGACCCGCCACAAGCTCGTGGACATGGCCACAAAGGTCTCCGTGGCCAAGGAATACAACTACCGCGTCGCGGCGAAGATGCAGGCGGGAATCGACTGCCTCCGGGAGGTCTCCATGGCAAAGAACTTCGCCTGTGAGGTCTGCGACAAGGTTGTCTTCGATGCCGTCCAGATCCACGGCGGATACGGTTACACGCGCGAGTACCTGGTGGAACGGCTCTACCGGGATTCCAGGATTTTGAGCATCGGCGGCGGCACGACGGAGATCATGAAGGAGATCGTCAGCAAGGTCATGAAATTCTAGCGCGTCCGACCGTCAATCCTGCCGCGGACGGCGGTATGGGAAGCGGCGATGGTCCACCGTCGTGCTGCGTGGCAGGATGCCCTGTGACCGACGTTGCCGCTCAATCGGCAAGGAAACACCCGCTGTCCTTGACAACATGTCTCCATTTTTAGTAATGCCTTCTCTCGTGAGGTCCCTCCCCATCGGGGCAGGGACCTCACGTTCCATTCTTTTCATATTCCCGAGGAAATTGCGGATACCCGGACGTCCATGCGCTACTTCGTCGTCTCCGATACCCACGGCAACCGTCAGGATCTCAGGAACGCCATCGGCCGATACGGCCCTTTCGACGGCCTGATCCATCTGGGTGACGGGGTTCTCGACGGACGGGCGATCGCCGACGAGATGGGAATCCCGTTTCACGGCATCCATGGAAATGAGGACTACGGCAGCAACTACCCCGACATGGAGGTCGCGGATCTCGACGGCCGGCCCTTCCTGCTCCTCCACGGTTTCCAGCTCGAGATGAATCCCTACCACCCGCCATCCGTATGGAGGGAGACCCTCGCCGAACTGGCGAAGATGGCGAAGAAGCGGAAAACCCGGGGGGTGTTCTTCGGCCATACCCACCAGGCCCTGCTGGACATGGTCGGAGACACGCTCATCCTGAATCCCGGAGACCAGTATCGAGGTGCCGCCATCCCGCCTTCCTTTGCCGTGATCGAGACCGGGAACGGCGAGACCCGCATCGTCCTCTACCGGAAAGGCGGACCCGATCACTGGCACATCTTCACCGAGGCATACCTCAAGGACAAGGCGCCGGAGCCGTTTTATCCCTGAACGGACCCGCTCGGTTGATCTTCTTTGAAAACCGCTTTATAATGCCGGGCAATCTGTTACGTTTTTCGTCTGCATGTGTCTGATCCCGATGGATGTCCGTCGGATCATCCGGAATGTCGGTCGAACCGCCATGACCCGGTTCTTCTCCTGCGGCGCCGGAGGAAAACGTGAAAAGCACCTGTCCGTTATCGACCATCATGCTTATCGCCCTGCTCGGGCTCCTGGCGGGGTGCACCCCGGTCCACGTCGGGACGATCCCTACCCCCAACCCAACAGCAAAACTCCGCGTCTATGTCCAACCCGTCACAATACATCCCGGTACATCGGCAAGAGGCCGCTTCGGGAAGCCGCAGGAGGAGTTCGCCTCCGGCACATTCCGGCGGGTGCAGAAGATCCTGAACCAAACCGGAATTTACGAGGTCGTGCCCTGGCCCCAGGTCCGAACCGTCCTGGGCGACCAGGACATCGCTCCGCACCGGTGGAGACAGAACGACTGGGCGCTTGCCAGGCACGTTGGACAGGCGCTCCACGCCGACTATGTCCTCGTGGCAGAGCGGGGTTTCGCCGGCCTCAAATACTGGCAGATGGTCCTCATCAATCTGCAATCGGGAAAACGGTTCGTATTCACGGACCACAAGTCACAGTTCATCCAAGGGGACTTTCGGTCGATCGTCCGCGAATCCTTCCGTAAACTCTTCAACCAGGCCAAGGGGGACATGCTGGCACTGGCGGTCCGAAAGGGACGCCTGGCCCCGGCGGAGCCATCCCTGCGGGAGCAGGTTCCCATCCCCCCTGATGAGGATGCCGAGCCGCCGGAAGAACCGAAGACGGAAAGGGACGCGGGGAAACCACGGGTGGTTGTTTACGACCTGGACACGGCGGACCGCCTGCACGTGGCGGGCCTGATCATCACGGAGGCCCTGCGGGAGGAGTTTCACCGGTCCGGCCGATATACGATCGTGAACCGCCAGGACCTGCAACGGGCCATCGAGGAGATGAAACTTGGCCAATCCGGTCTTCTGGAAGAGGGAAAAGCCCTGCAACTGGGGAAATGGCTTGCCGCAAGCCAGAGCATCTCGGGCCGGCTCTCGCCCCTGGGTAGCATCCTTATCCTCCAGGCGCGTCGGACAGACCTCGAAACGACGGGGATCATGGCCGCGGCATCTCTCCGGTGCCGGGAGGGAAAAGAGGAAGAACTGCTGGACGGCCTGCCGGAACTCGTCCGTCAGCTCTCCGGGAGATAGCGATAACGGGGGTTTCATGCGGATCGTCATTGACCGGTCATCCTGCAACGGCTGTTTTTTGCCAGTGGGGGCTCAACCTCCGGCCTGTCTTCGAGGTGAAGCAGCCGGAGCGCCACAGGGAAGCCGTCGAGCGGGCGGTCCGGGAGTGCCCCCGCAAGGCCATCCGCCTGGAAGGGTAAACATGCGGGGCGACCTGCCCCGCCTGAACTCAGTGAAAGGAGATTTCTTTATGTCCGCACTTCTGGAAATGCTCGGCTGCCGTCATCCAATCATCCAGGGCCCCATCGCCGCCCTCAACGAACCGAAGTTCGTAGCCGCCGTCAGCGAGGCCGGCGCTTTCGGAATGCTCGCCCTCGGCTTCAGCAATAAAGAAGATGCAAAACGCCTCGTCGCGGGTGTCCGGGCCCTTACGGCAAAGCCGTTCGGGGCGAACCTGATGGTCATGAACCAGGAGAACCCAAAGATCCTGGAAGTCCTGGCCGAGGCGGGCGTAAAAACGGTGACCACCTCCGCGGGATCGCCGAAGGCGCTCTATCCGCATATTCACGCCCTCGGCATGAAGGGACTCCACGTACTGCTCTCGCTGAACACGGCGGTCAAGGCCGTCGAGGCAGGCGCCGACGGCGTCATCGTCTCCGGCTCCGAATCGGGGGGACTCCGGTCCCTCGGCTCCGAGTCCTCGACGATGGTCCTTGTTCCCCTCGTGGCCGATGCGGTGAAAGTCCCAATCGTCGCCGCCGGCGGGATCGCCGACCGCCGCGGCTACCGCGCGGCCCTGGCCCTTGGCGCCCAGGGAGTGCAGATCGGGACGCGCCTCATCGCCACAGAGGAGAGCCCCGCCCCGGCAATCTGGAAAGAGGCCATCCTGAAGTGCGGCGACGGCGGCACGGTGCTCCTCAACCTGGGAGGCATGAACATGCGGGTGATCCAGAATCCGAAACTCGAGAAGGAAATGAAGGATCCCGCCGTCACGCTGTCGGAACGCTACAACCTTTTCAACGCCCCGAAGGGGTGGCTCGCCGGGGATACCGATCTCTTCCCCGCCGGTGCCGGACAGGTGGCGGCCCTCATCCGGGATATAAAGCCCGTCCGGGACGTGATTGAGGAATTCATGGCCTGAGAAACTGTCAAGGGAGGACCAGCTTTTAAAGCTGCCCCCTCTCTGACCCGTGTTGACAAACGCCCGGCAAGGACTACCTTTGATCATACCCTCCTGGCGGATCAGGTTCCATCGAATGGACGGGAACCAACCCGGTTCCCTTCCGGTTTCCGCGGGGAGGCATAAAACTGACGGAAGGAAACAGCCATGCTGAAGATCGAAGACCTGCAGGTAAGCATCGGCGACCGGGAAGTCCTCCAGCACATCGACCTCGAAATCAAGCCCGGCGAAACCCACATCCTCTTCGGACCCAACGGTTCAGGGAAGACCACGCTCCTCATGACCATTCTCGGCTATCCCCAGTACCGGGTAACGGCCGGAAAAATCGAGTTCAAGGGCGTCGACATCACCCACATGCCTGTCCACGAGCGCACGCGCCTGGGGATCGGCATGTCCTTCCAGCGGCCGCCGACAATCCATGGCCTCAAGACCCGCCAGATGGTGCAGATTTGCGGCCGCGGCGCCGTCGATGTGGAGGCCCTGGCGGCCAAGGTCAACTTCACGGACTTTCTCGAACGGGACATCAACGCCGGTTTCTCGGGCGGCGAGATCAAGCGCTCCGAACTGCTCCAGCTGATGGCCCAGGACGCGGACCTCCTCCTCTTCGACGAGCCCGAATCGGGCGTGGACCTGGAAAACATCGCCCTCATCGGCAACACCATCAGTTCCCTGCTGCAGCGGGATTTCCGGATCGACGCCGATCTCACCCAGAAAGACCGGCGGCAGCAGCGCACCAAGATGGGCCTTATCATCACCCACACCGGCTTCATCCTCGACTACGTAACGGCGGACAAGGGCCAGGTCCTTTACGACGGCGTGATGAGTTGCAAGAGCAACCCCCTGGAGATCTTCCGCTGCATCAAGCAGGCGGGATACGAGGAGTGTGTGCGATGTACGACATGATGAATGAAAAGGCCGCGCAGGCCAAGGACAAGAAGGCCGCCCTGGGTCCGGACATCGATCTCAGTTCCTTCACGGCGGAGCCGACGGACCACGGCTATATGGAAGACTTGACGAAGCTGCCGATGATCGACCGCCAGCGCATCCTGGAGTCCGGCGTGGACGCCACCGAGGAGGGGCGCTCCGGCACGTACGTCCAGGAGGACGCAAGCGTGCTCCACGCCCATTCCCTCCAGGACGGCCTGGAGGTTCTCCCCATCAAGCGGGCACTGAAGGAGAAGGACTGGATCAGGGAATACTACTGGAAGCTCGTCGCCGTCGACGCCGACAAGTACACCGCCGCGGCGCAGCTCAACCTGCAAGACGGCTATGTCATTCGTGCTCTCCCGGGGGCAAAGGTCACCCTCCCCGTGCAGGCGTGCCTCTACATCCACAAGGAGGGGCTCGGCCAATACGTCCACAACCTCATCATCGCCGAGGAGGACTCGGAACTGCACGTGATCACCGGCTGCGCCACGTCGCCGACCCTCAAGCGGGGGCTCCACGTGGGCATCTCGGAGTTCTTCGTGAAGAAGAACGCAATGCTCAGCTTCACCATGATCCACAACTGGGCGGAGGAGATGAGCGTCCGTCCCCGCTCCGTGGGCGTCGTCGAGGAAGGCGGCCTCTTCCTGAACAACTACATCTGCATGAAGCCTGTCCGATCCCTTCAAATGTACCCCACAATCCACCTGGCGGGAAAGGGTGCGGTTTCCCGCTTTTACAGCCTCCTGGTCGGAAGCCCCGGCTCGGAACTGGACGTGGGAGGAAGGATTCTCCTGAAGGCCCCGGAAACACGGGCCGAGATCATCGCCCGTGCCATCTCCAACGGCGGGCGGATCATCAACCGGGGAGACCTGATTGGCGAGGTCCCCGGCGTGAAGGCCCACCTGGAGTGCCGGGGCCTGATGCTCCGGGGCGGCCTGATCCACGCCATCCCGGAACTCCAGGCGAAGGTCGACGGCGTCGAGATGTCCCACGAGGCCGCCGTCGGGAAGATCGCCCAGGAGGAGATCCTCTACCTGATGTCACGGGGCCTCACGGAAGACGAGGCAACGGCGACCATCGTCCGTGGCTTCCTCAGCGTCGATATCCCCGGCCTCCCTCCCGCCCTGAAGGCGGAGATCGACCGGGCCGTGGAGATGAGCGAGAAGGACTACCTGTAAGACGGGAGGGCCGTCCCAAACGGGGCGGATTGCCGTATATCGGGCAACAGGCCTGGCATCCCTCAAAAAGGGGACGGATTGTTACTCCGTCCCCTTTTTCGTGGGCCGCACTGCAATAAATCAAATCCGGCTTGTTCCCGACACCCTTTATCTTCTTGAAATTCCGATAGATACATATTATACAAAGGCCCATTGAATCCAGTGATTCCGAATGATGCACCGGCTTCGGAATCAGCGCCGTCAGGAAACCCCCGACCGACGTCCCAAACCGATACAGGAGTTGCCGTCATGGACCTTTCGCCCTTTCTGAAAAGCGTCGAGATTCTTTCCGACCTGGCCGATCCCGAAATCGCCCTCCTCGCCGAAAACTCCCAGTACCTGGAGTTCACCGACGGCGCCCCGATTATCAAGCTGGGAGAGATCGGCCGTTTCCTCTGGATCGTCTATGATGGGGAAGTGGAAGTCACACTCCCCTGCCCCGACGGCACGGAGAAGACGATCGCCGCCCTGGAGAGGGGGGCCGTCCTCGGTGAGATGTCCATCATGACCGGAGAGCCGGCCATGGCCAGCGTCGTGTCCGGCTGGTCGTCGAAGCTCATCCGCATCCCCCGGGAGATCATCTCCCGGGTCGTGGCGACCAATCCCAAGACCCTGGCGAAGCTTACGAAAATCATCACCCGGCGGCTGCTGGCGGACGAAAGAATCCTGGCGGAGCAGGAAAAGGCCTGCGTCGCCCTCCGGGAAAATACCGACCCTTATGACCTGAACTTCTCTTCCGTCTCCGCCCCCCTGAAGATCCTGGTCGTGAACAGTGGCAGTTCCTCCCTGAAGTACTCGCTCTTCGACACGGCCAGGCCGGCACCGCTCCTGGAAGGAGCCGTGGAAAAAATCGGCTCCGGCGAGGCGGCCCATCACGTCCGGACCCCGGAGACCCGGAAAGACCTGCCCGCCGCAGGGATCGCTACGGTCGGGGACGCCCTCGCGGTCATGCTCGGCGTCCTGACGGACCCGGAAATCAAGGCCCTGGGATCCCTGAACGAGATCAACGCGGTGGGACACCGGGTCGTCCACGGGGGAAAACGGTTCTCCAGTTCCACCGTCATCAGCAACGAGGTGAAGGATGCCATTCGCTCTTACATCCCCATCGCACCTCTCCACAACCCCTTCAACATCGAGGGGATCGACGCCCTGGAAAAACTGCTGCCAACCGTTCCCCAGGTCGCCGTATTCGACACGTCGTTCCATCAGACCATGCCCGAAACAGCCGCCACCTATGCCATCCCCTTTGCGATCGGCGAGGAGGAACAGATCCGGCGGTACGGCTTCCACGGCACGAACCACCGCTTCGTCTCTATGAGCGCAGCGACCTTTCTCAAGCGGCCCGTGGGGGAGCTGAGGATCATTTCCTGCCATCTGGGGAGCGGCGCCTCGGTCTGCGCCATCGATCACGGCCGGAGCATCGACACGAGCATGGGCATGACGCCACTGGAAGGGCTAATCATGGGAACCCGGGCCGGGGACCTCGACCCCGGGGTGATCCTGCACCTGATGCGGCACCGGGGCATGACGCTCGAGCAGGTGGATCGGATGCTCAACAAGGAGAGCGGCCTCAAAGGGATCAGCGGCAAAAGCAACGACATGCGGGAGGTTCTGGAGGGCGCCGAGGCGGAGGACCCGCACTGCAAGCTTGCCGTCAGCGCCTTCTGTTACCGGCTCAGGAAGTACATCGGATCCTACGTCGCCGCCCTGGGGGGCCTGGACGTCCTGATCTTCACCGGCGGCATCGGGGAAAACTCCGCGGAGATCCGGGCCCGGGTGTGTCAGGGACTGGAGACTCTCGGCATCGACCTGGCGGACGATGTGAACCGGACGACCCGGGTGGGGCGGGGGCAACCCGCCGACATCTCCAACCCCGCTTCAAGAGTGCGGATCCTGGTAGTGCCGGCGGACGAGGAGCGGATGATTGCCCGGGAGACGGTCCATGCCCTCGGCCGGGTGGTCACGCAGGAGACCGTAGAGAAGTTCCGCTCCCGGGGCATCCCCCTTTCCACATCGGCCCACCATGTCCATCTCAGCCGGGCGGACTTCGACATCCTCTTCGGCCCCGGCGGAGATCTGACGCCGCGTACAGAGTTGAGCCAGCCGGGACAGTTCGCCGCGCTGGAGATGGTGAACCTCATCGGTCCCAAGGGGCGGATCGAGAAGGTCCGCATTCTCGGCCCCCTGCGTAAGGAAACCCAGGTGGAGGTCTCCCGGACCGAGCAGTTCAAGCTCGGCATCGACGCCCCCATCCGCGATTCCGGGGACCTGGAGGGCACGCCGGGGATCGACATCGAAGGTGAAAAGGGCGCGATCCGGATCGAGAAGGGCGTGATATCGGCGAAGCGCCACATTCATATGTCCCCCGAGGAGGCCCTGAACCTCGGCCTCCGGGACCGGGATGTCGTGATGGTGAAAGTCAAGGGCGTCCGGGAGCTTATCTTCGGCGACGTTCTCATCCGCGTCCACCCGACCTACCGGATGGACATGCACCTCGACACGGACGAGGCCAACGCCGCCCAGATCACCGCCGGCACCATGGGCTTCATTGAGGCCATCCAGCACCGGAACTTTACGTAGGAAGCGCATGTCCCGAAGAGCCCGCGCGATGGCCCTGGCAGCACTGTTGATTTTTCTGATGAGGCGAAGCCCGTCCTGATCCAGCTTCCCCGCCACGAATACGAGCGGCACCAGCGGGCCTGGGGATTCCCCTGAGGCCCGTCCACACCGGAATTCCTGAAGTATCGGCCCAAGACCTTTCAATCCCTGAAGTATATCAGAGAGGTCGTTGATTCCAGTCTCGAAAAACCTTTCTTAGGATCATAGATACGAAGCGTCAGGAGATGTGCAATCGTGAACCGGACAATGAATGCAGCCGGACAGATCAGATTGAGCGGTCGCCGGCAAGAAAATCCATGCAGAGGATATAGCAATGTCCGTTACTACCTTGAAACAGATGGCTCAAGGTGATGCAAAGGTTGCCCGTAGCGAAGGAGATGTAGTGGTCCGTTGTATATCTTTTCAGATCTGTGTTGATCAGTTGGAAATAGTATTCTTTGTAGGAAAGGTCTTCATATTTCTTCGCCGCCTGAAACAGCGGATTGATACTTCTGTTTACTGCTCCCTTCATGACCGTATCCGTCTGCTGTACCCCTTCGTCGTTCACGATATAAAGCGCATCGATGAAGTCGAATTGCGACATGGCTTCACTGAGCGCACCTTCAAACGCCTCCGGCGGCTTCCCCTCAAGCCTCCGGATGACGCTGCGGGCCGCCTTCTGATAAAGCTTGTTCTGAAGCCGCCGAGCCTTTACCATTTCTATGCACCTGATCTTATAGTCTGAAGCGACGTCCGTGAGTTTCTGCTCCGCCTCATCCGAAACCAGACAGGTGCGGTTATGGGGCCTGGCAAAGTAGTACCCCTGAAACAGGTCCGCACCATGCTCGATGCAACAGAGGGCCTCCTCTCTCGTTTCCACGCCTTCGGCCAGGATCAGGGAACCAATGCTCTGCGACAGGTTTGCGAGGGATCGGAATATCTCCTGCTTGAAATAGTCGGCGGCAATTCCGCTGATGATGGAACGATCGACTTTTATGATATCGGGCCGCAGGAGAGAAATTCGGTCGAAGTTGGAGTGGCCGGCTCCGACGTCATCCAGGGCGATGTTGAATCCGCACTCGCTGTAGGCGTTCACGAAACGCATCAGGGCGCCGGTGTCGGCTGTCCGGGATTCCACGAATTCGATCACGACATTGGCGGGCGGGATCCCGTTCCGCAGGACCTGATCGAGAAAGTATCCCGAACCAACGGTCTCGGACGACAAAAACGATGTTTCCAGGTTGAGGAAAAGCAGATAATTCTTTTTGGAATCAAGGAGCTTGCTGAAGGAGGACAGGACCTTTTCCCTGCAGAGGCGGTCGAGCTCCAAGGTGAGACCGTGGCGCCGGGCGACGTCAAACAGGGGCAGGGGCGGCAGGATGCGGCCGTCCGGGGACAGACCGCGGATCAGTCCCTCGCATCCGATGACGGAATGGTTGCGGGTCGACAGGATCTGCTGAAAATGGACGATAATGCCTTCGGCGGCGATGATCTCCTTCAGCTCAGACAGAGAAAGGGGCGCACTCGAGCAATGGGTCAATGGAACTCCTCGAAATCATCATGCCTTCTCAGAAGCATCCCCTCTCCGGCCGGATAACCCCTGAATTTTGTTTTTATCGCAAGTTGAATACCAATCCGGAACGAGGATTGAACATTCCGTATTCATTGAGAAACACAGGAATCGCTCAACGAAAGGCCCGGCATGAAACGGAACAATTCCGGCCGATCGAACGGTGGAAGGACGAATATGTGGAAACGGAGTCCGCTGGTAAGTCATCCCGAATCGCCGTGAGGCTCCGGGTCCACACGGCCAGGATTCTTCCGGGTACAGGCACGGTTTTGATAAAAACCCCCCGGAAGGCTTCCCCTCCGGGTTGCAGATAAACGGGAGCTACACAAGCATACCGATCACGGATTGCCTTTCCAGTCGAAGGCATGACAAAACCGTCGCGATCAACTGCCTCTTGAGTGATTACTTCCGGCCGGCGATGAGGCCCGAGTCGTTGGGAGCCTGGAACGGCAGGCGGCGGATGTCCCGGAGGCCCGCGGCGGCGAGCATCTCCCGGATCTCCGATTCGGAATAAGAGCGCCCCTCGGGGGTCCCCAGGAGCATGTTGAGGGAAAACAGGGCCGGATGAAGGGGCCCATCCTTGGAATCATTCAGGATGAATTCGTGGACGATCAGGATGCCTCCCGGCTCCAGGACCGCCGCTGCCTTGGCCACGATCTTCCGGCAGTCTTCCGGCCCTTCTCCGTGAAGGATATGGGACAGCCATACGGCGTCATACCCCTCTCCCAGATCGTCTTTCAGGTAGTTCCCGGCCCGGAAGGCAATGCGGTCCTCCAGGCCGAAACTGCGGATTGTCCGCGTCGCAAACGGCCGGGTGGTCTTGAGATCGAAGACGGTTGCCTGAAGGCCGTCGTACCGCCTGCAGAAATGGATCGCATAGGTCCCCGGACCGCCACCCAGATCAAGGAGGCGCTTCCGTCCCGACAGGTCGACCTCCCGGACGATCCGGGGCGCCAGGCGGCTGGCCAGGTTGAACATCCCCATGAGGAAACTCTCCCGGATCTCCCGGTTCCGGAACGTCGACCGCTTCCGGATCGGCCTGCCTCCCCGCACGGCCATGGGTAGCTTCGCCCACGACTCCATCAGGTGATGATGATGGAGGAGCATGTGTCCGATGTACTCCTCCGACCCCCTCACGAGATACATACTGGACTCGTCGGTATTCCGGTACGCGTCACCCTTCCGCACCAGGAGCCCCATTGCGGTGAGGGCATTAAGGAGCGCCGTAGCTCCCCGCAGGCTGGACGCGGTCTCTCGCGCCACATCCTCCGCGGAATGCGGACCGCTCCCAAGGGCGGTGAAGATTCCCAGCTTCACCCCCGCATGGAGCGCACAGGCCTGCCAGTAGGAGCCGGACACCTCGAGGAGGCGTCCGGCTGTCCAGGTTTCCTTCATTATACCTTTGCCTTGGGTTTCTTTTCCTTGGCGGCGCCTTCCTTCTTCTCCGCCTTTTCCTCTTTCTTCTTCTTGCTCTTGGAGGCTTTCTCCTCAACGGGTGGTGCATCTTCCTTTGTCTTCCCCAGCTTGGCCTCCTCCAGCTTCCTGGCCTTCGTCTCCTTCTTGTCGGCGGTCTTCTTGTCCTTGGCGTCAATGGCGGCCAGACGCCCGTTGGCCTCCCGGACTTTCGCTTTCAGGGCCCGCACAACGGCGTCCCGGGCCGCGGCGGTGCCTTCAATTCCCTTGGCGGCCAGTTCGGCCAGTCGCTTTTCCATTTTCTTCTGCCAGATATCCTTCTGGCTCTGGCGGATCCCCTTCGCTTTTGAAGCCATGAAACATTACCTCCCTGTTGAATTTTCTTTGATTTGATCCGAGGCGCGGGCGCCGCGGAGGCATTGATGTCCCGCCCCGGGAAACCGGAGCGGGTTTCTGTTCAGGAACTCAATCACTTCGCTGAAATTATCAAAAGGCACGCAGGACCGGTGGCGCTCTTCGCAGGTCTGCAGGAGGACCCCCTTGGCAAAAACGAGGTCCGCTTCCGCGGAAGGGCAAACGTCCGAGTGGCCGTTCCCGACGTAAACGATCCGGTCATAGCAATCCCGCCGGGACCGGAGGATCCCCCTCTTGCAGGTCCCGCATCGCCCGCAGTCCTCGCTGGCCCAGGGAAATTCAATGGCCGGAGGCTGCGCGGCTCGAAACACCGTCCGGTTCGCGTAAACGGGAATATCCCCCAGGTTGTGCCTCCGGAGGACTGCATCGATGTAAAAGTCCAGCCCGTCGGAGACGATGATCAGGTCCAGGGCCTTCTCACGGCAGAACTGCCGGAAAGCTGGAAAATGCCTGTCCAGCTCCGCCTCCCGGAGGACGAAAGCGAGCATCCGGTCCCGGTCTCCCTCCAAGATGGCCGCGACCCTCGTGTATGCCTCCCGGGAGCCGATCTCCCCGGAACAGTAGGCATCGTCGATTGCCTGCCAGCCCCGGCCGGTGAACCGGTTGAAGAGTCCGTTCCCGACATCCGTCCGGGAGACGGTGCCGTCAAAATCGCAGATGACGAGGACCTTCCCGTCCCCGGAGGCTCCCCTCATGGATTCGGGTCGTCTTTCTTTTTCTTTTTCCAGATCATGCTGACGCCGAGCGCAACCAGCAGGAGAGGCAGGATGTACTGCCCCAGGACCTGCATGTCGACTTTCAACGTTCCCGTCAGGAGAAACACGATCCCGACGACCATCAGGATCCAGCCGCCAAGGTCCTTCACCCGCTGGACCAGCGTTGTGCCGGCGACAACGATCAAGAGAAGCGGCCAGCTGTCTCCGAAACCCCACAGGCCCGTATTATGAAGGAAAATCAGCACGCCGAGGGCGATGAGGATGACGCCACCCGTCAGGATGTGTCTTTTCTCTTTCGTTTCCAAGAAATCCCTTTCTCCTTTCCGGTACCGCGGTTTATTCCCGGCTTTCCTCACCCTCCGCCCCCTTCCGGGACCTGGCGGGCGAAACGGAAACTCTCGCAGGACCAGCGGGCGTCTATGCCTTCTTTAGAAACGGCGTGAGCAGATCGATGGGAATGGGGAACAGCGTAGTCGAGTTGTTCTCCGAGGCGATCTGGTTCAGCGTCTGCAGGTACCGGAGCTGCAGCGACATCGGCTGGGTCTCCATGAGGGCCGCCGCCTCGATGAGCTTCTGGGCCGCCTGGAACTCTCCCTCGGCGTTGATGACCTTGGCCCGTCGTTCCCGCTCGGCCTCGGCCTGCTTGGCCATGGCCCGCTTCATCTCTTCCGGCAGGTCGATGTGCTTGACCTCCACCAGGGAGACCTTGATTCCCCAGGGGTCGGTACTTCGGTCGAGAATCTCCTGAAGATGGAGGTTGATCTTCTCCCGCTCCGAAAGGATCTCGTCCAGCTCCGCCTGGCCGCAGATACTACGGAGGGTCGTCTGGGCAAGCTGGGAGGTGGCATACAGGAAGTTTTCCACCTCCGTCACCGCGGACGTGGCGTCGACGACGCGGAAATAGATCACCGCGTTCACCTTGATGGAGACGTTGTCCCGGGTGATGACATCCTGGGGCGGCACGTCCATGGTGATGGTCCGCATGTCCACCTTCACCATCCGGTCGACCACGGGAATCAGGATGATGAGGCCCGGCCCCTTCTGGGCGATGATCCGCCCGAGGCGGAAGACGACGGCCCGCTCGTACTCGTTGAGAACCCGCAGGGCCGATGCCAGGAACATGATAATGAGAATGACGATGGTCGAAATGACGGTCAGCGACATGGATCTATCCTCCTTTATGAAAGCCCTTCTACTTTGAGCCGGAGTCCCTGCACCTCCAGGACCCGGATTTTCCGGTCCTTCCCGATCGGCTGATCGCTGAAGGCGTTCCAGTATTCCCCCTTCACGAAGACCTTTCCTTCCCCGTGGACATCCGTCACCGCATACCCCTCCATACCCGCCATACCCTCGCTCCCCGTCCGTTTCTGCCGGAGCTGGGCCTTCACCGCCAGGCTGATGATGGCGACGAAGAACAGGGAAATGAGGAGTACCGCAGGAACGAGGACTCCCCAGGAGACCCGGAGGGCCGGCTCCGAGGATTCGAACAGCATCAGCGATCCCAGGACCAGGGAGATGACACCGCCGATGGTCAGGACTCCATGGCTGATGACCTTGATCTCGGCAATGAAGAACACGATTCCCAGGAGAATGAGCGCCACCCCCGCGTAATTCACCGGCAGGGTCTGAAGGGCGAAAAAGGCCAGGATGAGCGAGATTCCCCCCATCACACCGGGAAGGATGACCCCCGGATTGGCGAATTCGAAATAAAGCCCCGCCAGACCCACCAGGAGGAGGATGTAGGCGATGTTCGGGTCGCTCAGGGCCGTGAGGATCTTCTGGCGGGTCCCCATCTTCTTTTCCCGGACCTCGGCACCCTGGGTCCGGAGAATCTTTTTGCCGGAGAGCAGGGTCACTTCCCGGCCATCCATCTGTGCCAGGAGTTGGTTCACGTCGGCGGCGACGATGTCAATCACCTTGAGCTTCAGGGCCTCCTCCGCCGTGATGGACTCGCTCTTCCGGACCGACCGCTCCACCCAGTCCTCGTTGCGGTTCCGCTGTTTGGCGATTCCCCGGACGTAGGCTACGGCGTCGTTTTCGACCTTCTTCATCATCGTCTTGTCGCCGCCCCCTCCGAATCCGAGGGCCACCGGGTGGGCCGCCCCGATGTTCGTTCCCGGCGTCATGGCGGCCACGTGGGCCGAGACGGTGATGATGACCCCCGCCGAGGCTGCCCGGGCTCCCGACGGACCGACATAGACAATGACCGGCAGGGGAGCGTTCAGGATCGCCTTGGCGATGTCCCGCATGGCCAAGTCGAGCCCGCCGGGTGTGTCGAGCAGCAGGATCAGGCCGTCGGCCCCCGATTTCCCGGCCTCGGCAATGCTCTGGACGATATACTCGGCAATCGGCGGGGTGATGGCGGCATTCACCGTGATCAGGTCGAAGACGGGCCTCTTCCCCTCCGCGGCAGCCGGCGCCGGTCCGGACAGGATCAGGAGCGCCAGGAAGCCGATACCCAGGATCCGCATCGTCGCTTTTTTCATGAGATCCCCAATTCGCGCATGATCGTCTGGACGTCTTCCCAGACCATCTTCTTTGCCCCGGGGTTCCGGAGGAGGTAGGCCGGATGATAGGTCGGCATGAGTTTGATCCCCTGGTAGTCGTGAAACCGGCCCCGGAGGACCGTGATGGGCGACTCCGTCCTCAGCAGGGTCTTGGCCGCGAAGGTCCCCAGGGCGCAGATGACCCGCGGCCCGATGGCCTCCAGCTGTTTCCGGAGAAAGGGCTCGCAGGCCCCGATCTCTCCCGGAGCGGGATTGCGGTTCCCCGGAGGGCGGCACTTCAGGATGTTGCAGATATACACGTCGGATCGCCGAAGCTTCATGGCCTCGATGATGCGGGTCAGGAGCTGCCCGGCCCGCCCAACGAACGGCCGCCCTTGGGCATCCTCGTCGGCCCCCGGTGCCTCTCCGACAAAGACGAGTTCCGCCTGCGGACTCCCTTCGCCGAAGACGAGGTTCTTCCGGGAGTCCGCCAGGATACAGCGCCGGCAGTCTCCCATCTCCACACGGACGTCCTCCAGGGTTCCTCTCGCCGAAGGCATTACCGCGTCCCGCTCGACCGGTACCGCCCCTGCAGGTCCCGGCTCCGCAGGCAGAGGCCCCGTCGCGCGAAAGAACGACATGCGCCGCCGGGAATCCCGCTCCCACTCCGCATATTCCCGGAGAGACGAAACAACCTGCCGGAACTCCTCGGATGGATCCGGAGAAGGGCCGCTCATCCCCGTCGCCCCCGTTTCTTTTCTTTCAGGAGTGCCCGGACCCGATCGAGGATCCGCCCGGCCGCCTCGGCTTTATCCATCAGCGGCAGTTCCTCGATGTTCCCCTTGCGGTCCAGAATCTTGATGACGTTGGTGTCGCACTGGAAACCGGCTCCCTCTTCTCGGAGGTCATTGGCCACGATCAGGTCCATGTTCTTCTCGACCATCTTGGATCTGGCGTTTTCGAGCAGGTTCTCCGATTCCATGGCGAAGCCGACGATAATGCGCCTCCCCTCTTTCCGTCCGATCTCCTGGATGATGTCGGGATTCCGCTCCAGCTCCAGCGTCAGGGAGCCTCCCTTTTTCTTGATCTTCTGTTCCCGGAGCGCCGCCGGCCTGTAATCCGCCACCGCGGCAGCCTTGATGACCACGGTCACGCCGGCCAGGCGTGACAGGACGGCATCCCTCATCTCCAACGCGCTCCCGACGTTCACAATCTCCACACCGTCAGGCGGCGGGAGGGACGTCGGCCCGCTCACAAGGGTCACCCGGGCGCCGCGCCGTTGCGCCTGGAGGGCGACGGCATAGCCCATCTTCCCGGAGGAATAGTTGGTGATGAAGCGAACCGGGTCGAAGGGCTCCCGGGTCGGACCGGCCGTGACGAGAACGTGTTCCCCTGCCAGGTCTTTCAGCGTCAGGACGGATACGGCCGCCTCGACGATCGCGGTGACCTCGGGGAGACGTCCCTGGCCCTCGGCCTTGCAGGCCAGAGGACCCGACGCCGGGGGCAGGACATGGTATCCCCAGGCCTGAAGCTTTTTCAGGTTCTCCTGGAGGGCCGGGTTCCCGTACATCTGGGTGTTCATGGCCGGGCAGAAGAGGACCGGCGCCTTCATGGCCATCAGGACGGTCGTCAGGAGATCGTCGGCGATGCCGGCGGCGGCCTTGCCAATGACATTGGCCGTGGCGGGTGCGACGATCATCAGCTCCGCAAACTCCGCCAGGGCGATATGGGCGATGTCCTGCTCCCGGATGAGGGTGAAAAGTTCGGTGTAGACGGGGTTTCCCGACAGGGTCTGGAGGGTCAGTGGGGTCATGAATTCCCGGGCGCTTTCGGTCATGATAACCTTCACCTCGGCTCCCCGGCGGATCAGTTCCCGCGTCAATTCGGCGCACTTGTAGGCCGCGATTCCCCCTGTCACACCCAGCACCACATGCCGCCCCTTGAGCATCCTCGGATCCCTCCCCCGCTTCCCGACCCCGGGAAGATGTCATATCGGTGCAATTTTATAGCAATTGCAGCCGGGAAGATCAAGGAATTCCTGTCATGACGCGGCCTGCGGGGCTCAAGGGCGCCGGGGATTCAGGGGCATGTTCATCGGGGGTGGCCGAAATAGATATTCTGAACGGGTCTTCGCCGCCTTTGAAGAAATCGGTAATGTGGGCATGTCAGGATCAGTCCAGGATTTCGTGCCGCCCTGCCAGGTCCGCAACCGCTTCCTCCTTGATGGCACCGAGCTTTCCCTCCAGGCACCGCTCCACCGCATGCAGCGCGTCGTGTCCTGCCAGGGCCGCCGACTGGATCACGTAGTCGGCCCCGGCAGCCAGGAGTTCCCGGGCCTGCTGGGACCCTTCCGCCGTCAGGATAACAGCTGCTTTCGGACACATCCCCTTGAGGACACGCAGCAGGCGGAGATTGCTGGTTCCCTTGAGAATGCTGTCGGGAATCGAGCAGAGAGCCACCCGGGCGTGATGGATTCCCGCATGGTGAAGCGTGTCCAGGTGGCTGATGTCACCGTAGACACAAGGGATTCCCATTCTCTCAAGCCTTTCCCGGACCACGGGGTTAAAGTCGATGACCTCGATCTTCTTCATGAGATGGGGCGCCTTCCTTGCCGCCTCGTCCAGAAAGGCGCTGGCATTCCGGAAAAACCCCAGCACCACGACCGGACGGGCCGCCTCACCTTCCGGCTCCTCCTCGCCGCCTCCCACGTCCTTCAGGCCTGCCCGTGTCAGCAGGCGGCTCACTGCGCCCTGAAGCGGGTGGCTGTAGTGGATTGCGTAGGTGGAGGCCACGGCCAGAATGGCAAACACCCAGATCACGGGCGTGACGGTCTCCTTTGGGATGTGCCCGAAACCGATTCCGAGAGTAAGGATCACCAGGGAAAACTCGCTGATCTGGCTCAGGTTGATCGTGGACAGGAGCGACACCCGGTGGCCCGCCCGGAGGGGATAGAGGATGCCAAAAACGCTCAGGAAGCGGACAAACACCGCTACGGCGGCCAGGGCGACGGCCATGACGATCATATCCACGTTTGGCCAGGGGATCTGCATGCCCAGGGCGACGAAAAAGAGGGTAATAAAGAAATCCCGGATGCTCACCACCCGGGCGACCACCTCCAGGTTGTAGGGAAACGTGGCCAGGGACACTCCGGCAATGAGGGCGCCCATTTCCATGGAGAGTCCGACCCGCGGGTGATCCGCAACAAGGGCCACCAGGAAGCACCAGCCGAGGCTCACCACGACCACCAGTTCGGGGATCTTGGCTACCGACCGGAACATCCTCGGCAGAAGATACTTGCTCGCCCCGAAAGAGGCAGCCACCAGGACCGCCCCGGTCGCAAACGTCCGAACGATGCCCGGAACGTCGGGATTGGCCAGGTTGGGCTGGATGGCCAGCACGATAATGGCCCACACATCCTGGAAAACCAGGATCCCCACGGTGATGCGCCCCGCCAGCGTGTCCAGCTCGAATTTGTCGTAGAGCAGCTTCACCACGATCATCGTGCTGCTGATGGCAATGGCCACGGAGAAATACAGCTTTACAAAACCGCCCTGTGCAAGGGCAACCCCCAGTCCTTCAAGCAGGGTGAAAACACCGTACCCGAATCCCAGGCTCAAGGGAAACTGAAGAATCCCGGGGAGGATGACCAGCCGTCCCGAAGAGAACATCTTGTGCAGGTCAATCTCGAGGCCGATCATGAACAGGAGCAGGATGAGGCCGATCTCGGAGACGGTGACGATGTCCGCATGGCCGGAGATCAGTCCGAAGCCGACGGGACCGATGAGAACCCCCGCCAGAATATGCCCCAGGATCACCGGCTGGCGGAGCAGCCTCATCAGGAGCCCCATGGCACTGGCGCCGATCATGCACATGGCGATGTTGGCGATGACGCCGTGTCCGCCGCCCCC
>PHBD01000056.1 GCA_002841865.1 Deltaproteobacteria bacterium HGW-Deltaproteobacteria-19 | reverse complement strand
GACTTTTTTCCCATCCCTCCAGCCTGACGGACCGTCGACGACGGATCGCGGGAAAAAACGTCCGCGACGGCGGAAGCCCCCGTGGCAGCCCCCGCGCCAAGGCGCATCCTGCACAGGAAAGGGTGATCCGGCCGGATGGGAAACAAAAGGGGAATAAGGTAGGGGGCGGGCTTGAAAGCCGTCCCCTTCTTCAAAGAACGTAAGGATACGGCGCACCGCAGTATCCGGGCTTTTCCCATGGATGAGAAAGGAGGATGATGCCATGATGGATTACCCGCTCCTGCTGACGACGTTCATGACCCGGGCGGCGAAATTCTTCCCGAAGAAGGAGATCGTTTCCGTCTATCCCGAGGAGAACTTCCGCTACACCTATGCCGATTATTACCGGCGGACCTGCCAGCTGGCTCACGCCCTGAAGTCCCTGGGGGTGAAGAAGGGCGACCGGGTGGCCAGCATGGCCCTCAACAGCCATCGCCACCTGGAATTGTATTTCGGCGTTCCCTGCATGGGGGCGGCCCTGCACACGGTGAATTTCCGCCTGCCGCCGCACCACCTTGCCTATATCCTGAACCATGCGGAGGACCAGGTGGTCTTTGTGGACGAGGACCTGGTCTTCTTCCTGGAAATGATCAAAGACCAGCTCAAGACGGTGAAGCATTTCGTGATCCTTTCGCAGACAGGCAAGATGCCGCAGACGTCGCTCAGCCCCGTCACGCTGTATGACGACCTGATCGCCCCCTTCCCGGAGACCTTCGACTGGCCGATGGACCTCTCCGAGTGGGATCCGGCACTCATCTGCTACACCTCCGCCACGACGGGGGACCCCAAGGGGGTCGTTTACAGCCACCGTGGCATCGTGATGCACACCTATGCCGCCTGCTGCACCCTCGGCGTCCTGGAGGGCGACTGCTGCCTCCATGTCGTGCCCATGTTCCATGCCAACGCCTGGGGCGTTCCCTTCGCCTGCATGGCCCTGGCGTGCAAGCAGGTCCTCCCGGGACGGGAACTCCTGAACATGGAGAAGATCTGCCGGATGATTGCCGACGAGAAGGTCACCTTCACCGCCGGTGTGCCGACGATCTGGATGATGCTCTACCAGTACCTGGAGGCCGGCGGATGGTACGACTTTTCCTCCCTGAAGGGAATCTTCTCCGGCGGCTCCGCCTGCCCCCGGTTTCTCATGGAGGGCCTCAATGAGAAATACGGGTTCCCCATCCACCAGGCATACGGGATGACGGAAACGACACCCCTGGTCCTGGCGGCGGTTCCAAAAAGCGACATGCAGGGCCTGTCCCAGCAGGAGATGTACGATATCAAATCCAGCGCGGGACTCCTGGTGCCGGGGCTGGAGATGCGGATCGTCGATGAACGGAACCGGGACGTTCCCATGGACGGCAAGTCCTGGGGCGAGATCCTCCTCCGGGGTCCCTGGATTGCCCGGGAATACTACAAGGATCCCGAGCGGTCGGCTCCCGTCTTTGCCGACGGGTGGCTCCACACGGGCGACGTGGGGACCATCGATCCGGAGGGATACGTCCGGCTCGTGGACCGGACAAAGGACCTCGTGAAAAGCGGCGGAGAATGGATTTCCTCGGTGGATCTGGAGAACCTCATCATGGCCCATCCCAAGGTCATCGAGGCGGCGATCATCGGGATTCCCGACGAAAAGTGGTCCGAGCGGCCCTTGGGCTGCATTGTCGTCAAGCCCGGGGAGACGCTCACCACATCGGAGATCAGGGACTTTCTCAAGGACCAGGTCAAGGCCGACTGGTGGATTCCCAAGCAGTTTGCCTTTATCGACGCGATCCCCAAGACGAGCGTCGGCAAGTTCAGCAAGCGGGACCTCCGGCAGATGTATGCGGAGGGGAAACTGACCCTGACGTTCTGAGGGGCTTTTCGCGGCTGGCCGGTTTTCCCTTGCCTGTGGCGGGGATTTTTCCTATAATCGCCCCGCTTCCGCAGGAGGGACCCCGGCCTGGGAAAAGGCCGCTCCACCCAGCTGGTGGCGCGAGGGGTGCGGGCAGCATAATAACCATTCACACGGAGGCATCACCATGAAGAAAGCGTTGGTTTTTTGTGCAGCGATTCTGTTCTTTCTCGGATCGACGGCCGTTGCGGCGGAGTTGAGGGTTGGCGCCAAAGCGCCGGATTTCAATTTCAAGGATACGAAGGGGAAGGCGTGGAGCATGAACTCCCCTGAACTGGCGGGGAAGGTCATCTCGATCTTTTACGCGGATCCGGGTTCGAAGGACATGAACAACGAGGCCCAGGCCGCCCTCAAGACGGCCCCGGGTCTCGATCGGAACGTGAGGTACAAGGGACTCGGCGTGGTCAACCTGAAAGCCAGCATGGTCCCCAACTTCGTCCTCAACAAGATCATCGCCGGCAAGCAGAAGGAAGCGCCCGATGCAATCTTCCTTCTCGATCCTGACTATGCTCTCTTGAATTCCTGGGGCCTCACGAACAAGGTCTCCAATGTGATCGTCCTCGACAAGCAGCGGATCTGCCGTTTCATCTACAAGGGAAAGCTGCCGAAGGCCGAGATCGACAAGCTGGTGAACGTGATCAGGGAATACCAGGTAAAGTAAAGACCTGAAGGCCAGACGGAACGAATCCCCCTCCTTCACCGCCTCGGATGCGACGGTGACGGGAGGGGGATTTCTTTTTTCCGTCCCTTTTGATACAGGGAGCAGACAGATTCAGGTAGAGGAGTTGGTAAGACCCATGGCAGCCGTTATCGATGGAAAAGCAGTGGCGCAGGCAGTCCGCGAGGAATTGCGGGAGAAGGCGGCGGTTCTTAAGGAAGCGAAAGGCATCGCTCCGGGGCTGGCGGTGATCCTCGTCGGGGACGACCCGGCGTCCCAGGTGTACGTCCGGGGAAAGAGGAAGGCCTGCGACGAGGCGGGATTTCTTTCCCGGGAATACCGGCTTCCGGCGGAGACGCCGGAGGCGGAGGTATTGCGCATCATCGGGGAACTCAATGCGGATCCGGTGATTCACGGGATCCTCGTTCAGATGCCCGTGCCCCCGCAGATCCGCCCCGAGGCGGTCGTCGAGGCAATCGACCCCCGGAAGGACGTGGACGGGCTGCACCCCTTCAATGCGGGACGCCTCTTCTCGGGCGACCCGTTTCACAAGGCCTGCACCCCCTCCGGGGTCATCGAGCTTCTGGACCGGTACCGGATTCCCATCGAGGGGAAAGAGGCCGTCATCGTGGGCCGGAGCAACCTCGTCGGAAAGCCCTTGTCCCTGATGCTTCTGTCCCGGCATGCCACCGTCACGGTCTGCCACACCCGGACCCGGGACCTGGGAGCCGTAACCCGCCGGGCGGAGATCCTGGTGGCCGCGGCAGGCAAGGCCGAGATGGTCCGCGGCGACATGGTCCGTGAAGGCGCCGTGGTCATCGACGTGGGCATCAACCGCCTCGGGGGCGGCAAGCTGGTGGGCGATGTGGCATTCAATGAGGCCGAGACCAGGGCCTCCTGGATCACACCGGTTCCGGGAGGCGTCGGACCCATGACGATCGCCATGCTTCTGGCCAACACCTGGCGGGCAGCGGAGCGGGCAGCGGGATAAAAAAAGGTACACCGCGACGAGGCGGGGAAATGAAATCGCTCAAGGACATCTTCAACCGGCGGAAGGACACCTTCTACACCCGGGACTGGATTCGGGAGCCCTACGCGGAGATCGGCGCCCACACCTACGGGAAGCCGGAGGTGGTGCCGTTCCAAGACGCAGGCGCCCATCTCAAGATTGGGAAATTCTGCTCCATTGCCGGATCCGTGACGATTTTCCTTGGCGGGGATCACCGGACGGACTGGGTGACGACCTATCCCTTTCCCGTCCTGTCGGCCTTCTGGCCCTCTGTTTCGTCCATACCCCACACGTCCATCACCAAGGGCGATGTGGTCATCGGCAACGATGTCTGGATCGGTTTCGGCGCCATGATCCTCTCGGGGGTGACCATCGGCGACGGTGCCGTCATCGGGGCCCGGGCCATGGTGGCCTCCGACGTCGAGCCCTATACGGTGGCCGTCGGCAACCCCGCGCGGTCGGTGAGCCGGCGCTTTGACGACGCGACCGTCGCCCGCCTTCTCCGGATCCGCTGGTGGGACTGGCCCGATGAGGTCATTGCCGAACGGATCCCTCTTCTGTGCAGCGGCGACCTGCCGTCCTTTCTCGACCGCTTCGACCCGGAGGGCCGGATTGCCGGACCGGCCCGAGTCCCCGAAGGTTCATGAAGAGCCGCCTGCGAACACTCCTCCTCGATACCCTGCTGTTTCTCCTGTCGATGGCAGCGGCCCTGGCCGTTGCCGAATGCTCGCTTCCCCTGGTCAAAAACCGCAGCCTCGACGAAGCCGTTTACCAGGCACGCCGGCCTGTCATCCAGGCCCAGTATGGGGCCTTTCATCCCGTCCTCGGATTCACCCTGCAGAAGAACCTCCGGGACGTCCGCCAGTTCTATCCGGGACAGCTCGACTACACGGTGGACACGAACTCGCAGGGATTTCGGGGACCAGAATGGGACCTGTCACCCGGGCGGAAAAACGTGCTGATCCTGGGAGACTCCTTTGCCTTCGGATGGGGTGTTTCCCTCGAAGAAACAATGGGGAAGGTCCTGGAACGGGATCTGCGCAGGAAGGACCCGGCATGGCAGGTGATCAACCTTGCCATGCCCGGCTGGAGCATCCGGGAGGCCTTGGCAGCCCTGGAACTCTACCGGGAACGGTTGAAGCCCGTGGCCGTGATCTATGTTTTCTGTCCCAACGACATCGACGGGATGACGCCGCCGCTCCCCGACGGGACCTACGACCTGGCGTATCATCCACCTCCCGGGGCCGAGAAAATTTTCGCTGACCTCATCAGGCGGAACCAGCCGGAGTACCGATCCCTGAAAAAATGGTTCTACCAGTCCTACCTGAAGGCGTTCCACGCCCGCTTCATCCGGCCGCTCCTGAGCAGCCGGATCCGGGGATCCATGCGGGTGGATCCGCCTCCCGCCGGGTTCGACTTCCCGCCCCCGCTGGAGACCGCAACGCCGCCGGACATGCCCGAAACGCGTTTCCTCCGTTACGGTCTGCAGCGCCTCCGGACGGCGGCGGGCGGAGCGGAGCTGATCCTGACGACCACGTCCGACAAGTCCATTGTCTACAAGGCGGACCGGCCGGAGAACCTCCGGTGGGTCCTGAAGGACTTCAGCCTGGAAACGCCGGGGACCCGTTTCGTCGATTTCGAGGAATTCGTCCGGAGAACGCCGGACGGGCGGAAATTCTACCTGGACTTCGACGACCACTGGTCGCCGGCGGGACACGCGGTGGCGGCGGGAATGATCCTGCCGGCCCTCCGGTCGGAGAGCCGGTGAATCGGTACTGCTGAGGTTTCCTGGACGGACGGCCCGTTACCGCGGGCAGGACAGGAAAATCCTGTCCCTGCACCATACCGTTTCTTGATTACCTCCCCCGGCAACGGGGTGTTCCGATCCTATTTGCCCTCTTTCTGCACCTTCGTGAGAAAACCCGAAACCGCCGCCTGAATCGCATCCTTCTCGCACAGGAAGGCGAAGTGGCCGCAGTCTCCGGCCAGCTCCAATGTCTCTGCGCTCAGGAGCCCGGCCCATTCCCGGGCCGGTCCGGGCTGGACCATCCGATCCTCTTTCGCCCAGATGACGAGGTTCCGCGCCTTTACGAACCGGGCCGCCTCCTCCGCCGATTCCCCGAAAGTCCGGAAGATGTCGTGAGTCATGATTGCCTGGACCTGGGATGCCCAGTCCTCTGCGTCATACTTCGTGATGATCTTTTCCGATTCCGCCAGGAATTGCGGGAGGGTTTCCGGACCGATGCGGGTATTCAGGTTCGCCGGCGTCCAGGCGTTGAGGTTGTGGACGGCCGTGATCGTCTTCATGGCCTTGAGTCCTCCCCCTTCGATGCCCCGGGTCGAGCGGATGATGTCGAGCTGGGCCTGCCAGAGAAGGAGGTCGTACGCGGTCTGCCGCGGTGTTCCTGCGATGGCCACGACCCAGTCGATTGCCCGGGGGTGGGAAACGGACCACTGAAAGGCATTGATGGCCCCCATTGAAATGCCCATCACACCTTGCAGGCGGGGCAGTCCAAGGTGACGGGTGACAAGTCGGTGCTGAACCTCCACGAGATCCCGGACCGAGAAGCGGGGGAACGTTTCTCCCGGCTGGCCCTTGCTGTTGGACGGCGAGGAAGATACGCCGTTGCCGAAGGCGTCCACGGCGATGATGAAATATTTCGAGCTGTCCGCCATTTTCCCGGGGCCGATGTATCCAAGTGCGGCAAGGTCCCCGGTCGTCCCGGACAGCCAGGTCGCGAACAGGACCGCGTTGGATTTCTCCGCGTTCAGGGCGCCGAAGGTGCGGAATCCCACCCGGCAGTCCCGGATCGTCTGTCCTCCTTCCAGGGGGCATTCGCCGAGATCGGCATACTGCATTTCGCCGTCGGCCTTTACGGCACCGGGCAGGAGCATCAGCGCCGAGATCAAAACCGCGAGGATGCGGAACGATTTCATGCTTTTTTGTCCTCCTCTTCTTCGATGACGCCCAGGATCCCGAAGACCTTTTCCAGCCGCCGCTCCCAGGTGTGGTCCCGGCGGGCCCGCTCATAGCCCCGCTGGCGGATTTCCTCCGCCTCCGCCGGGTGGGCCAGGAGATGAAAGATCTTTTCCGCCAGGTCCTCCGGGTTTCGCCAGGTGACGATCTCCTGTCCGATCTCGTAGGCCCGGGCCAGCTCCGGGTGGTCTTCCGTCAGGTACAACCCGCCGCTCATGGGGATCTCGAAGTCCCGTCCCTTCAGGCAGAACGTGTCCGTGTGGCCCTCGACGCCGCCGAAGCCCAGGTTGATCCGGCTCCGCGAGTAGAGCTTCACCATGTCTTCCACGGGCAGCGGCCCTGCGGGCCAGCCGGGACCGAAGGCCTCCACGGCGATGCCCCGGCGGCACAGGTGATCGATCACGGCGGGCCGGTTCCCGTAGTGCTGGCCGACGAAGGAGACGTCGATGGTCCTTCCCACATCGTACGGTCTGTGAATGGTGGGATTCGCCCCCTCGGGCAGGTAGATCGGCCGTCCCCCTTCGACACAGTACTTGATCACGGCGTCTCCGGTGCTGGTCCAAGAGAGGTTGATCCAGCGACAGATGTCGCGGTTGCCCTCGGCCCGGCCGTCCCGGACGCGGCCGACGAAGCCCTCCTTGTCGTTGAGGGCCAGGTTGACCGTGGGGATGCCGAGATGGGAGATGGCCTCCATCGTCTCCGGGTAAACCTGTTCGCCCGAGAGGTAAAAGAAGATTGCATCGGCCTCGCCCGCTTCCGCCCTTTCCCTGATCCAGGCAAGGAGGTCCCGGTTCATGGCTGCTTTCATCCCACCGTGCCATTCGCCGCCTTCGGCGTCGAATCGGCCGGACCAGTCGTAGCGGTGTACCATCCCGAAGGTTTCCAGGGACGGCGTCAGGGCCTCGTCTTCCCAATTGAAATTGCGGTAGACGGCGAGAATGTGAAGGGCGCCTCCGGCCTTCGACTGCAGGCCGGGGAAACGGGCCTTGAAGATGCCGCGGAGATCCGCCTCATCGGGGATCGCGAGGCCCAGGCGTCGAAAACGGTCCTCGTATTCCTCCTGCTCCCGGGTGCGTCTCCGGTCGTTTCTCCACCGCCAGAATCGGTTTCGCTGTGTCCGGAAAGGGTCGGTCATGGATGGTCTCCGCGGACAGGGATCACATTCTTCAGCCGTCTCCCCGCTGATTTTGTTGCGGTGCGGGGGCAGCCACGGGGGCGTGCTCCTGAACGGGAGAGGGACTTCCCTCGCGCTCAGAAGAGTTTTTTCGACCCTGCAACGTCTCGCTCCGCTGCAAAGTCATAACTCGCGCCGGACGGCGCTCAAACAGACGACTTTGCGGGCGCTGCGCTGCGACGGCAGGGTACCCCGAAAAAGCCGCTATTCGCGCTCCGGGAAGCCCCCCTCCCGGACCGACGTTCGCGGGGGCGCGACCGGGGGTTTCCAGAGGAGCAATTGGGACTTTTTTCCCATCCCTCCAGCCTGACGGACCGTCGACGACGGATCGCGGGAAAAAACGTCCGCGACGGCGGAAGCCCCCGTGGCAGCCCCCGCGCC
>PHBD01000085.1 GCA_002841865.1 Deltaproteobacteria bacterium HGW-Deltaproteobacteria-19 | reverse complement strand
AAGGAGGAAGGCAATGAATCTTGATGCATTATTTTATCCCAAAAGTATAGCCGTCATCGGCGCGTCGGACAACCTGGGCGGAGGGAAAGTGCCCTATTTTCAGATCCAGCAGATGAACGGCTATGCCGGGAAACTTTATCCCGTCAACCCCCGCCGCCCCGAAGTGGCGGGCATCAAGGCCTATCCGTCGATCGACGACCTTCCGGAGCCGGTCGATTACGCCCTGGTGGCCGCTCCGGTCGAGCAGTCCATCGACATCATCAGGGCGGCAGTGCGCAAGGGCATCAAGTTTATCCATTTCTTCACCTCGGGATTCGGCGAAACGGGCAATCTGCAAATGGAGAAAGACATGGTCCGGGAGGCCCGCAAGGGCCATCTCCGCATCATCGGCCCCAACTGCATCGGCGTGCAGTGCTTCGAATCGAAGCTGTCCTTCAAACTTTTACACGAGCAGGAAGAGCCGGGCGCCATCGCCTTCCTGGGGCAGTCCGGCGGCATTACGTCTAGCTTTATAGCCCTGGCCACGACCCGTCATATCTGGCTCAACAAAGTCGTCTCTTACGGAAACCAGATCGACCTGCGGTTGGAGGACTACCTGGCGTACCTGGCGGACGACGACAGGATCCGCCTGATCGCCTGCTATGTTGAAGACATCAAGAATGTCGCCGGATTCCTCAAAACACTCAAGAGGACGACGGCCAGAAAGCCCGTGCTTATCCTCAAGGGCGGCAGAACAGAGCAGGGTTCAAAAGCGGCGGCCAGTCACACGGGCGCCATGGCCAGCAACTACGCAATCTGGTCCGCGGCCGTGCGGCAGCATGGGGGCCTTTTGGTGGACGACTTTGATCAACTGATGAACCTGGCGATGCTGGGCACCGCAAAAAAACTCCCGGGTGGCAGGCGCGTCGGGTTTCTGGGCGCGGGCGGCGGCGTTTCGGTATTATTTGCCGACCTGGCCGTTGCCGCAGGGCTCGAACTTCCCGAACTGGGCCCCCGCGCGCAGCAGATGATCAACGAAAAAATCAGGGGCGTCAACACCTCGACGACCAACCCCGTCGATCTGGGCGCCTTCGGCTTTGACCTCAACGTCATGCTGCAT
>PHBD01000084.1 GCA_002841865.1 Deltaproteobacteria bacterium HGW-Deltaproteobacteria-19 | reverse complement strand
CACAGCGATGCGTCGATCGAGCGCATCGCCGAGCGCCTGGGTTATCGCGACACCTCCAATTTTTCGCGCACCTTTCGCCGCTGGGCCGGCACCACACCAAGCCTCTGGCGCGAGCAAGTGCGCGGCAACAGCGAATGATTGATTTTCAGGGCAACCTTTGCGCAACCACGGAAAACCCGGTATGAACAGCAGCACGGATAACCAGCTCGGCAATCGCATTCACAGCGCGGCGCTGTGCTTGCCCTGCCCTGATCTGGATGCATCACTGCGCTTCTTCACCGAGCGGCTGGGCTTTGTCGTCGAGCAAATCATTCCCGCCGATGCGCCACGCGTTGCGCTGCTGTCGGGCCATGGCATGCGCCTGCGCCTGTACGCAGAGCCGGCGGCGGTACCAGCGCAAAACCACATTTGCATGCAACTGGACTGTGATCGCGCGGCGCTTGCCAGTGAACCCCCGGAGCAACTCATCAGCCCGTGCGGCGTGCGTGTGGAACTGTGCGATGGCGAACCCGAGCTGCATGTTCCGCACGGCGAGCAGGCATTCATCATCACCCGAAATGGTGCGGGCGATGACTGGAACATCGGCCGTGCCGGCATGCACTACCGCGACCTGATCCCGGGGCGGCTCGGTGGCCGATTCATTGCCTCGCACATCCGCATCCCCGATGGCGGCGAAGTACCTGATTACGTGCATTACCACCGCGTGCGCTTCCAGATGATTTTCTGCAAGGCCGGCTGGGTGCGCGTGGTCTATGAAGACCAAGGGCCACCGTTCGTGCTGCATGCCGGCGATTGCGTACTGCAACCACCGCAGATCCGTCACCGGGCGCTGGAAGCATCAGCGGGGCTGGAGGTCATCGAACTGGGTTGCCCGGCGGTACACGAAACCTGCGCCGATCACGGCTTGGCACTGCCCAACTCTCGGCTCGCCGCGCAGCGCGAGTTTTCCGGGCAGCGCTTCGTGCGCCATATCGCTGCTGCTGCAGCACGCGGGCCGTGGCGGGCAGCAGGCTTTGCCGCACGCGACACCGGCATTGCCGCGGCAACCAGCGGCCTGGCCAGCGCCAAGGTCATCACCCTGGCTGACAAGCCGCCTACCGCG
>PHBD01000055.1 GCA_002841865.1 Deltaproteobacteria bacterium HGW-Deltaproteobacteria-19 | reverse complement strand
GATGATTACTATAAACAGAACGAGCACGGTGGGGAGGGATTGGCCCTTCACCATAACCGGTTGCCGCGTTCATCGAGGAAAAATTGAAGAGGGTCTTTGACGCCGTTCAATAGAGGAGGAGCCCATGCACACGATACGTTTGCCGATTCTCTTGTTCTTTCTGGCTTCCCTGGCGGCCTGCGCCCGCGATTATCCTTATGGTCCGGGAGGCGGCTGGGGACACATGATGTATTACGGGTATGGAGGAGGGGTTATGTGGATTCTGTTCATCGTCGTCATCGGCGTGCTGATCTACCTGCTGATTCGGAACGCCAAGGGAAAGGGAGGCACAGGGGGCGCCGGAGAGACTCCCCTGGATATCCTGAAAAAGCGTTATGCCAGGGGTGAACTGACCCAGGACGAGTTTGACCGGATGAAAAAGGAACTGTCCGAGTAGACGCCTGAGAAATGGTCGAAATGAGATGAATGAGGAGGCCGACATGAAGAGAAATCTGATGCTGATCGGGGTGATTTTCGTTGCGATGCTCCTGGCATGGCCGGCGATGTCCCAACCGCCTTACGGCTACGGGCCGGGGTATGGGGATCAGGACGGCGGACCCTGGATGGGACGTGGTATGGGGCCGGGCTACGGAATGGGTCCCGGGGGGGGGATGGGGTATGGAACGTGGGGTTATGTGCCCCAGAAACTGCCAGTCCCCAAGAGCAAGGAATGGGTCGGAAAGCTGAAGGAGATCCTGGTGCTGGAAAGGCTTTCCTTGGAACAGTACTCACTGGATGCGGATAAATACAACACCTATATGCCTTACAGAATGGTGATCCCGCAGGAGCAGGACCACGTCATGACCATCGAACGGCTCTTTGCCGCCTACGGCCTCCCGGCGGAGGGCAAGCCGGCGGCCTTGACAAACACAAAGACGCTCACGGAAGCCTATGAGCTGTGCGTTAAAATGGAACGTGACCTGATCCCGCGCTACGAATGGCTGGTCAAAAACGCCGAAGACCGTGATTCAGCGGGCGTTCTCAACAATCTTCTGATTCAGACGCGGTATCACCTCGCCATGTTCGAGCACGCCCTGCAGGTCGGCGGTGGAGGAATGGGGGGGTGGGGCTGGCGAGGCCATGGGCCCGGCATGATGCGGGGCTGGTAGACTGTTTTTTGCGGGGCGTAATCTGCGGCGCTTCTCCTGGAGGGCGATCCGTGGCGCATGCCAGCAAAGCGGCGAGGGCAGGGCCGGATATGGCCCTGCCTTTTTTTGCTGGAGGAACGGGTGCGGGATCATGACCGGAAGTCCGGCCCCACGGGGATGTAGAGGATAAATAGGTATATTCCCTTGTAAAGCAAAGGTTGTCTGCCCGCCGGTTTCCCTGTAAAAGAGTATGTGAGACTGTCATCCTGTCAAAATCGCATCATAAGGAGATGTATAAAAAATCATGTCCAGGCGCGTTGAAGTGAATCCAGCCGGGAATACCGTTGAGCGTCAGCCTTCAGATACCGCGATGGGGACGGCTTTCCTGAGGGCCATGGCGGCAGTGGACAGGAGAGTAGGGATCCGGGGACCCGATTCCCTCGCGGAATGCTTCCTGCCCGATGACCGCAGGATCATCCTCCAGGATCCGGCGCTGCGGGGATGGGTGATCCGGAATGCCGTATCTCAGGGGATGTACGAGTTCATGATTGCGCGGACTGCCTACTTCGACAGCATCGTAAAGCTTGCCCTGGTCGGGAACGTCCCGCAGATCGTATTCCTGGGTGCCGGATACGACAGCCGCTCCTTCCGCTTCCGGGACCTGATCGGAGACACCCGGATCTTCGAGCTGGACATGCCTGAGACCCAGCGGCACAAGCAGGAATTGCTGAACCGGGCGGGCATTCCCATACCCGAGCAGCTGACGTTCGTTCCCGTCGACTTCCGGACCGGCAGCTTCGGCGGCAAGTTGCGCCGAGCGGGGTTCGATTCGGCCTGGGAAGCGCTCTTCGTCTGGGAGGGAGTCACGTATTACCTACCCGCGAAGGCCGTGGGCCATACGCTGAAGGCCATAAAAGACGATTCACTCCCGGGAAGCACCGTTTGTTTTGACTATGCATCCCATTCTCCCGAAAAATTGATGGACGACCGGGTCACGAAGTTGAGGGACTCCATGAAATCGAATTATCCCGGCGAGCCGACCTGCTTTACCCTGCAGGACGGAGAGATAGAATCCTTTCTGGCGAAGCGGGGCTGCCGGATCGTGGAGCATCTTGCCTCGGAGGAGATGGAGGCAAGATATCTGAACCTGCCTGACCGTTCATTGGCGGGGATTGTGCCCCGCGTGTTCTCTTTCGTATGGGCTCAAGTCCTGTAAAAACCCCTTTCTTCCGGCAGGCCGACCCCGGCAAACGACCCCGACAGGAGGAACGATGAGAAGAACTGCCATCGGCATGTCGTTCCTTTTGATTTTGTTGACCTGCGGCTGCACCGCCCTGGGCAGGGACATCGAAGTCAGTTCCCTCATGCAGAAGAAGCGACATCACGAGGCCATCCGGATTCTCCAGGGCGACCTGGACGCGAAAGCCGATGTGTCCTCGTTTCAGCTGTATCTGCTGGGTGGCGCCTACTATGAAATCAGGGACTACGAGCGCATGCTGAAAACGGTGGACCTGATGGAGCGGAAAATCGCCGGCGGCGATGTCGAGATCTACGGCGCCAACCTTTCCCCCTATCCGGGGATCATGCGCGGCTATGCATACCTCGATCAGGGGGAATACGAGAAGGCGGTCAGGACGGTCTCGGAGGCTTCCGCCCTCCTGAACAGGATCGGTCAGCGGTCGAACGGCTTCTATCATTCACAGCTGATCGAAATAAATGGAATACTCGGATTCGCGCAGGCCAACCTGAACCGCAAGCGGGACGGCATAGCGGTAAAAAAAAGGCTGGGTGCCCTCGACCTGGACAGGGACGTCCGGGAATTCAGGACGGCACTGACCGATCCGGCTTCCCGTGATCATATGCTCCGCTCACAGGACCTTTACCGGAAACTGATCGGTCCTGTGGCCTTCTCTATGCCGGGGCGGGCTCGATCGTCTCCACGCTCTGGAAAGTGGACGATCGGGCGACGAGCGACCTGATGCTGGACTTCTATGGACGGCTCTTGATGACGGAAAAGGGCGAAGCGTTGAGGCAGCCAAGCAAAACGCCAGGAAAAAGCATCCTCATCCATTCTACTGGGCGTCTTTCCAACTGACGGGCAATTCAAAGTAGTGATCAGACGGGAAACGGAGACACATTTAAAGCTTCCCGTTCCATCGTTTCCCTCAGGAGGTGATCTCATGAAAAGAGTGGTGAAAGCGGGAGTGATTGTTCTCATTGTTCTCATGGCATGCCTGCCCGTCTCATGGGTCTATGCCGAACCGCTGACGGTCTCCCTGGACCAGAACAGGTACAAGCCCCGGTTCGATCCACAGGCCTACGGCCGGTACCAGGGGGTGCCGATCTACATGCCCAGCTTCACGAGCCGGGCCGAGAACTCGGGGATGAATTACTATTACGGGGCGAAGGAGACCGTGACATACACCGGCTATCCCACCCTCGAATCGTATGCCTGGTACTGCTTCGAGAAGGCCCTCAAATCGGCGGGCCTGAAGGTGTACGATTATGAGGCGGTCAAGGGGATGGGGGAGATGCGGATCACGATTCTGTCCCTGAGCGCCGAGGAGTTTGTCTTCGCCGTGGTGTTTTACCGTGCCGGTCTGATCGAGCTCGGCTACCTGGAATACCGGATCGTCATGCCTTCCCTTCCCGCCGGAAAGGACGCAAAGGCGCTGGAGGAGAACGCATACCTCATGATGGACCGGGCAGTCACAAGGATTCTGGATGATCCATCCTTCGAAAAGACACTCCGTGCTGTGACAAATTAAGCTTGGAGAAAAGGGGGACGGATATGAAATCCGTCCCCCTTCCGCAGGCCTGACGCCACGTCTCTTTTCATCCCGCTTCCCTTCCTTGACTTCACACCGGACAACCTGTAAGAACGAGAAAAAATATGTCAGATATGGCATAGTTATAGTTAAATATAACATATCACCTTTCCGGTGACGGAGGTTCTGAATGAATACTTTCAGTTTGAATGGGAGAGAAGCAACGTTCACGCCGGGCCAGTCGATCCTGGACGCGGCCCGGGAAAACGGGGTCGAGATTCCGACCCTCTGCTTTCTGAAGCAGAATGCCCCCACAGGGGCGTGCCGGGTCTGCCTCGTCGAGGTGGCGGGAGCAAGGAGCCTCATGGCGTCCTGCTCGACGCCGGTGACACGGGGCATGGAGGTCCTGACCGAGAGCGATCGCGTTCACGGCGCGAGAAAACTGGTCGTTGAACTGCTTCTGTCCAGCGGACATCACGATTGCCTGGTCTGCGAGGCGAACGGGAACTGCCGCCTGCAGGACTTGGCCTATCGTTACGGGATCAGGGAACTGAAGTTTTCCCGCTCCGAAGAGCAGTACACCGTGGAAGACCAGAATCCGTTCATTGTCCGGGATTTCAGCAAGTGCATCCTCTGCGGACGCTGTGTCCAGGCCTGCAACGAGATCGTCGTCAACCGCGCGATCAGTCTTGGCTATCGCGGCGCGAAGAGCAAGGTCGTCACGGGTGGGGACATGCCCTATCACGAGAGCGAATGCGTGATGTGCGGGCAGTGCGTGCAAGTCTGTCCCGTCGGGGCGCTGACGGAGAAAAAGGCCGCCGGGCTCGGCCGTGCCTGGGAGACGGAGAAAATCCGCACCACCTGCCCTTACTGCGGCGTCGGCTGCCAACAGTTGCTCCACGTCCGGAACGGGCGGATCACCAAGGTGACCGGAGTGGAGGAGGCGGAGCCGAATCACGGACGGCTCTGCGTCAAGGGGCGCTTCGGATACGACTTCATCTATTCGAAAGAACGCCTCACGACGCCCCTCATCCGCGAGGGCGAGGGCTTCCGCGAGGCCTCCTGGGACGAGGCGCTCGACCTCGTCGCCGACCGTCTCAAGGAGATCATCGCCAAGCACGGTCCGGACAGCGTCGCGGGCGTCAGTTGCGCCCGCAGCATTAACGAAGACTCCTACCAGATGCAGAAACTCTTCCGGGCGGTGTTCAAAACAAACAACATCGATCACTGCGCCCGAACCTGACACGCCCCCACCGTCGCCGGTCTGGCGACATCTTTCGGTTCCGGTGCCATGACGAACTCCTTCGCCCACTTCGCGAAGGCAAAGATGATGTTTGTCATCGGTTCCAACATGACGGAGGCCCATCCCGTTGCATCGACTTTTGTCAAGGAGGCCGTCACGGGAGGTGCCCAACTCATCGTCGTCGACCCGAGAAGAACGCCCCTGTGCGATTTCGCGCGCATCCATGCCCCGATCCGGGTCGGCTCGGACATTGCCTTCCTGAACGGACTGATGAACGTCCTGATCAGCGAGGATCTCTATGACAAGGAATATGTGAACTCCTGCACGACCGGTTTTGATGAGCTGAAAGAAAAGGTGATGGAGTATCCGCCGGAGCGTGCGGCGGAGATCAGCGGAATCTCCGCCGACCTGATCCGCGAGATCGCCCGCACCCTGGCCTCCGTCAAGCCGGCCATGCTCATGTATACGTTGGGTATCACGGAACATACCTGCGGGGTGAATAACGTCCTTTCCTGCGCGAACCTGCAGATGCTCCTGGGCAACGTCGGGTTCGAGTGCGGCGGCGTGAATCCGCTGCGGGGGCAGAACAACGTCCAGGGGGCCTGCGACATGGGAGCCCTGCCCAACGTCTTCCCCGGGTACCAGCGTGTGGATAATCCCCAGGCCAGGGAGAAGTTCGAAAAGGCCTGGGGCGTGGAAGGCCTGCCGGCAAAGCCGGGCCTCATGATCCCCCAGATGATGGACGGCCTTGTGGACGGAAAGGTGAAGGCCTTCTACGTCTTCGGGGAGAATCTCGCCAACACGGAGCCCGATATCCGACACGTGGAACACTGCCTCGAATCGGCGGAATTCCTGGTCTGCCAGGACATCTTCCCCACCGAGACGACCCGGTTCGCCCACGTGATCCTGCCCGCGGCGGCCTGGAGCGAGAACGACGGCACCTTCTCGAGCAGCGAGCGCCGGGTCAACCGGGTCCGCACAGCCAGCGCTGCCCCCGGTGCAGCCATGCCGAACTGGTGGATCTTCCGCGAACTGGCCCGGCGGTTCGGCCACTCATGGAACTCGGACAGTGCACAGGAAATCTGGGACAACGAGCTGTCCAAACTCGCTCCGTCCATGGCCGGCATCAAGTACGTGCGCCTGGAGGGGGACGGCCTGCAGTGGCCGGTTCCGACCGAGGACAGTTGCGGGACGACGTACCTGCACTCGGACGGATGCTTCACCTGCGGGCTCGGCGTTTTATCTCCGGTCGACTGGACGCCTCCGGCGGAAGTGCCGGACCGCGAGTATCCTTTCGTGCTCAGCACCGGCAGGCGGCTTTATCATTACCATACGCGCACCCAGACAGGACGCTGTGAGGGCCTGAATGACCTTCTGGGGGAAGAGACGGCGGACATCAGCCCGGACGATGCGGATAGACTGAACATCCGCCATGGGGAGATGGTTCGCGTGCGGTCCAGGAGAGGAGCGGTGAATGTTCGGGCCAACGTGACGGAGCAGGTTCCGTCCGGCATGGTCTGGATGGCCTTCCATTTCCGGGAGGCCTGCGCCAACTGGATCACGAATCCGGCATTCGACCCGGTCACACAGACCGCCGAATACAAGGCCTGTGCAGTGGGAATCGACAAACTGTAGGACCTAAATCTGATTTCATGAAAAGCGAGAGGGGGACAGATTTCAAACTCTGTCCCCCTCTCGCTTTTATTTTACGGTGTACCCGCGGCCGTCGAGACAGGCGCCCATCGCCCGCTGGTAGTCGGCGCGGTCCTTCCGTTTCTGGGTCTGGGACGCTGCCCCCGGCGGCTGTGTCGGATCGAACCCCGTCTGGCTCACGGCCCAGCGATGGCAGGCGAAGCGGTCATCCGCCTGCTGCTTTTCGCTCTGTCCCTGGCGGGGATAGACGAACATCTCATCCGCCGGCGGCGGCGCCTGGCTGGCTTCTTCCTTTGGCGGCGCCACGATCACGTAACCATCGCCCCGATGCGTGTAATACACCTCGTTGGCATAGTAGTACGGGACACGGCCCACCCAGACCGTCGTGTAATACGGGGGCAGAAAGGGAACGACCAGCCCGATCGGCGGCGCCACGATCATGAAGTTGGGACCGGACGGACGATACCAGGCGCCGTCGTAGAAGTAGTAGCTCGATCCGCCGTAGACGACGATGCGGTGGCGCGGCGGCAGGACCCTGATGTACTGGCCCCGGGCGGGATACATCCGGTCGTGGTGATAACGCATATCCCTGAACTCCCGGTGGCCGGGCCAGCGGGATGGCGGTGGTTGCGCCGAGGCCGTCTGCACAGAGGCAAAAAGCAGGATTCCGGACAAAACAGCTGCCGCCATCCAGAATGTAACTCCGCGATATGTAAATCGTATATTGGGCATAGTGATTCCCTCCAACCTGGGGACGTGAGGGCAGAAAAAAGTCTGCCCCTTATTTAACTGTGTAGCTGCGTCCTTCGAGACAGGCGGACATGGCACGCCGGAAACGGAGTTCCTGTTCCACAAGTTGCGAATTCCGTGCTTGATTCTGCCGGGCGTACGCCTCCTCCATCTGCCGGGCTGATTCCTGCCTGGCCACGTCGGACATCGCCCCTGCGATGGCACCCCCGGCCGCGCCGATCAGGGCTCCGCCCCCGGCATGCCTGTGTCCGCCGATCAGGGCTCCGAGAACCGCCCCGGCAATGGCCATTCTGACGGTCTCGAACCCGGGCGGGGGAAGCGGGACCACCTGGATGCGGTTTTCCAGGGGTATGGCCGACCGGCCCGGGTCGAATCCGGTCTGCTTCACCGCCCAGTTGTAGCACTCGAAGTGGTCGCGGGACTGCTGCTCCTCCGTCTGGCCCGCTTTCGGGTAAAAGTATATCTGGGTAAGGGGCGCCCTCTGGCTCGCCACCATGTTTTCCGGCGCGGCTTGCGAGGCCTCGCGATAGGGTGCCTGGTGATAGCATGCAGACAATGCAAGAACGGAAAAAAGAGCCAACAGCCCGGTAGCGGTTCTGAAGAACCTCCGCTTCGAGCTCTGCCCGACAGCCGATGCCGCACAATCTGACGTCATTTCATTTTCTCCTTTGTCGCATGGCGCCGCAGCGGTCATCGATACGACCCGGCGGCGGATCCCGGTGCTTTCGGTTACACTCCTGCCGTAAAGCTTGCACCTCTTCCATGAAAAAAGCAATCAGCATGCCAGAACTGCA
>PHBD01000083.1 GCA_002841865.1 Deltaproteobacteria bacterium HGW-Deltaproteobacteria-19 | reverse complement strand
GGGTGATTACTCGATCTACCCGGTAACCGATGCGGTGGGCGACTATGTGCTTACCGATTTCATCCGCAGCAAGCCGGTGTATTTCGATCTGGGCAACACCCTGGAGCCGGCGTACTACGTCGAAATCAGTGCTGGCGAGCGTGGTGGCTCCAGCTCGGACATGTATGGCTACGTGATGTCGGCCAAGACCGGGAAAATGCTGTTCCGCAAGAACTTCACCGAAAATGAGCGGTTCGTTTATCGCGTCCATGCCGACACGAGCGGCGTGCGAGTGCCGTGGGACGGCCCGCAGGGCAAGGAAGGCCAGCCCAATCCGCTGGCAGCACCGGGCTTCTTGCCCACCTTCAAGGCGTCGAATCTGGTCGTGCTGGAAAGCGGCCCGATCAGCACCGGCGATCCGTGGCTGTTGCCGATTGCCTCTGAAACCTCCGGCAACAATGTCGATGCCTATGCCGATCTGGCGGCACCGGACGGTTACTTCCGCATAACCGGGGATTTCCGGGCGGATGTCAATAATTTCTTCACTGTGGGTGGTGTGCAGACCAAGGGCTTCAACTACACGCTGGACCCGAGCAAGGCCGCCAACGATCCGACCAACCAGCGCGCTGCCATCGTGCAGTTGTTCTACACCAACAACTGGCTGCATGACTGGTTCTACGATGTCGGTTTTGATGAAGCGGCCGGCAATGCGCAGACCAACAACTTTGGCCGTGGCGGCTTCGACAGCGATCCGCTCAAGGCCGAGGCGCAGGATTTCTCGGGCACCAACAATGCCAACATGAGCACGCCGCCCGATGGCCGCTCGCCGCGCATGCAACAGTTCGTGTTCACCCATGCCGGTGACGCCTTCGTGCAAACCAGTGCCGGCCAGTTCACGGTGCAGCAGGCCAGCTTCGGGCCGACCGCGTTTTTGCTTGAGGGCGAAATTGCCCGCATTGATGACGGTGCCGGTGGTGATCTGGGCTGCGTTGCTGCGGCCAATCCCGATGCATTGGCGGGCAAGATCGCGCTGATTCAGCGCGGCACCTGCAATTTCACGCTCAAGGTCAAAAACTCGCAGGATGCCGGTGCCATCGGTGCCATCGTCTACAACAACGTCGCTGCCGGCCTGCCCGGCATGGGCGGCGCCGACGCCACGGTCACCATCCC
>PHBD01000054.1 GCA_002841865.1 Deltaproteobacteria bacterium HGW-Deltaproteobacteria-19 | reverse complement strand
CGTCCGGCCGGTCGTCCCGCGGCGCGCGCGGCGGGACGGTCGGGTTGATGGGGAATCTTGGGCGGTTGAGCCATGGCGCGCATCCTTCGAAACGGGGCGAGGCTTCCTTACGCCGCCCGAGGGTGTGTTCGCCAGTGGCGCCGCCGCTGTCACGCAAAGGCGCCGGCCCGCCGCCCACCGTTTCGCGCGCGGGGGTTTTCACAGGCCGTCGCCGCCCTAGTTGCAAAGAGAGCGGCGTACGGCCGCGTCAGCCGGAGATCGCGCGATGAACGTTCACGACGCCGCAATGCCCCTCGAGATCGAGACGGCGCTCGCCCGACCTACCCGGGAGGAGGCCGAGGCCGCGGTGCGCACGCTGCTGCGCTGGGCTGGCGACGACCCCGCGCGCGAGGGCTTGCGCGACACGCCCGCTCGCGTGACGCGTGCTTATGGCGAGTGGTTTCGCGGCTATGGCGAAGACCCGCAGGCCGATCTTCAGCGCGTGTTCGAGGAGGTCGAGGGCTATGACGAGATGGTCATTCTGCGCGACATCCGCTTCGAGAGCTACTGCGAACATCACCTCGCGCCGATCATCGGTCGCGCGCATGTCGGCTATATGCCAAGCAATCGCGTGGTCGGGATCTCGAAGCTGGCCCGCGTTGTGGACAGTTTCGCGAAGCGCTTGCAGGTGCAGGAGAAGATGACCGCGCAGATCGCCAAAACCATCCAGGACGTTCTGCAGCCGCGCGGCGTCGCCGTGGTGCTGGAGGCGGAACACCAGTGCATGAGCACCCGCGGCGTGCACAAGCACGGCGTGTCGATGGTGACCTCGACCATGCTGGGCGTTTTCCGCGACGACCCCGCCACGCGGCGCGAGTTCCTCGCCATGATCGGCAATCCGGTCAACCGCGCCGCCTGACGCCAGCGCTTGACAGAACCAGCGCCCGCCGCAAGCGTCGCGCCCCATGAGCGACCTTCGCGCCGTCGGCTATCACATCGGTTTGTTGCTGTGCGTCCTCGGGCTGACCATGGCGGTCCCGCTCGCGCTTGACCTGTGGGCGGCGTCGGCGAACTGGCGCGCCTTCGCGGTGGGAGGAACGGTGACGCTGTTCATCGGCGGTGCGCTCGGCGTGACCTGCGCCGACCGTGCGCGCGGCGGCTTGTCGATTCGTCAGGCGTTGATGCTGACGACCTCGCTCTGGGCGATCGCGCCGGTGTTCGCCGCCGTGCCGTTCCTGATCGGCGCGCCCGGAGTGAGTTTCACCAACGGGTATTTCGAGGCGATGTCCGGCCTCACCACCACCGGCTCCACGGTATTCGTCGGCCTCGACGCCATGCCGCCGGGCGTGCTGATCTGGCGGGCGATGCTGCAATGGTTCGGTGGCATCGGCATCATCGTCGTGGCGCTGGCGATCTTTCCCTCGCTGGGCGTCGGCGGGATGCAGCTTTTCAAAACGGAGAGTTTCGACACCATGGGCAAGGTTCTGCCCCGCGCATCCGAGATCGCGGTTTCGGTGAGCTGGGTCTACCTTATCCTGACGCTGCTATGCGCCTTCGCCTATGGCGCGACCGGCATGAGCGCGTTCGACGCCTTCGCCCACGCCATGACCACGATCGCGACCGGCGGCTTCGCCAACTATGATGCGTCTTTCGGCGCGTTCTCGCCGCCGGCGGAATATGTCGCCACCGCCTTCATGCTGCTGGCGAGCCTGCCGCTGGCGCGCTTCGTCCAGCTTGTCAGCCGCCAGCACGGCGCGCTGTTTCGCGACAGCCAGGTGCGGGCGTTTCTCGCCGTGATGCTCGCCGCCAGCGCCGCGATCGTCGCCTGGCGGATGGCGGACATGACCGGCGATTTCGAGACGGTGCTGCGCAAGAGCCTGTTCAACACCGCGTCCGTGCTCACCGGCACCGGCTTTGCGAGCGAGGATTACGCGCTGTGGGGGTCGCTGCCGGTGGCGGTGCTGTTCATGATCGGGCTGGTCGGCGGCTGCTCCGGCTCGGCGACCTGCGCACTCAAGGTGTTCCGGTTCCAGGTGCTGATCGCGGCGGTGGGCGCGCAGGTGCGCGCGATCCACAGCCCGTCCGGCGTTTTCACGCCACGCTACGAGGGCCGCAAGATAGATGATGCGGTGCTGTCGTCGGTGATGAGCCTGTTCTATTTTTTCGCGCTGACGCTGGCCACCGTGGCGGTGGCGCTGGCGATGATGGGGCTGGACGCGACCACGGCGATCAGCGGCGCCGCGACGGCGCTGGCCAACATCGGCCCCGGTTTCGGCGATGTCATCGGGCCGTCGGGCAACTTCGCCAGCCTGCCCGACAACGCCAAGTGGCTGCTGTCGTTGACCATGCTGATCGGGCGGCTGGAAGTCTTGAGCATCTTTGTCCTGTTTACGGCTGCGTTCTGGCGCGCGTGAGGCGGCGCTTGCCGCGACCGCGCGTCGCGCATAGGCTTGCGCCGCATTGCAACATGACCGGACCCGCGCGCGGGTTCTTCGGGGGAGAGCGCAGGCCATGGAGATCAGGACCGTCGGCGTCGTGGGGGCGGGGCAGATGGGCGTCGGCATCGCGCACGTGTTCTCGCTTGCGGGCTACGATGTGCTGATCACCGATGTGTCGCAAAAGGCGCTGGAGGCGGCGCTGCCCCAGATCGGCGTCAACATGGACCGCCAGATCGCGCGCGAGCAGATGAGCGAAGCCGACAAGGCCGCCGCGCTGGCGCGCATCCGCACCGTCTCGGGCCCCGAAGGCTTCGCGCAAGCGGATCTGGTGGTCGAGGCCGCCACCGAGAATGAGCAGATCAAGCGCAAGATCTTCGAAAGCGTGGTGCCGCATCTGGCGCCGCACGCGCTGCTGACCTCCAACACCTCCTCGATCTCGATCACCCGGCTGGCGTCGGTCACCGACCGGCCTGAGAAGTTCATGGGCTTTCACTTCATGAACCCGGCGCCGCTGATGCCGCTGGTGGAACTGATCCGCGGCATCGCCACCAATGAGGAAACCTACAACACCCTGCGCGCGGTGGTGATCGGCCTCGGCAAGACGGGGAAGTCGGCGGCACAGTTTCTCGCCCGCCGGTCCGCGCGGGTGGCCGTGACGGACACCCGACCCGAATCCGATTTTCAGGAGTGGATGGCGAACGGAGCGGGGACCGGCGCGTTCGGGTGGGTTCCCTACGATCCGTCGTCGCTGCCGGGGATCGATCTGGTCATCCCTTCCCCGGGAATTCCGCCCTCCGATGCGTTGCTCTCGGCGGCCCTCCGGCAGGGAGTGCCCGTTTTCAGCGAGATCGAGCTGGCCGCGCGGTTTCTCCGGATCCCGATGATCGCCGTCACTGGCACCAACGGGAAGACCACCGTCACAACCCTGCTGGGCGAGATCTTCCGGGAGAACGGGATCGAGGCCTTCGTCGGGGGAAACATCGGGACGCCGCTCATCGACTGCGCCGATGCGGGGGAAAACGCCCGCTACGCCGTGGTCGAGGTGAGCAGCTTCCAACTCCAGTACATCGAGACGTTCCGCCCCTTTGTCTCCCTGATCCTGAACGTCACCGCCGACCACGTGGACTACCATGGAACGTTCGAGGCCTACCGGCGGGCGAAAGAGCGGATCTTTGAAAATCAGAAGGAAGGGGACCGGGTCGTTCTGAACGCCGACGATCCGTACCTGTCGCCCCCCCTCACGACCCCTGCAGCGGCGGTCCTCAAGTTCAGCACCATGGGCGAGCCGGAGGAAGGCGTTTTTCTCCGGAGGGACCGGATGCTCCTGCGGACGGGCGGTGCGGAAGAGGACTATCCCCTGGACATGATCCGGATCCCCGGGCGGCACAACGTGGAGAACGTCATGGCCGCCGTCCTGGCGGCCCGGGTGGCCGGTTGTTCCCGGGAGGGGATCATCGCAGCGGTCGGAACGTTCCGGGGCATCTCTCACCGGATCGAGCTCGCCGGCGAGAAGAAAGGGGTTTCCTACTACGACGACTCGAAAGGGACCAATACGGGGGCGGTGCAGCGGGCCCTGGAGACCTTCTCCCGGCCGGTGATCCTCCTCATGGGGGGACGCGACAAGGACGGGGATTTCGCCAGCCTGGAAGAGACGGTGCGGGAGCGGGTAAAGCGCCTCATTCTCTTTGGCGAGGCGGCGGAGCGGATCGGTGGATTTCTCGGCGGGATCGTCCCCGCGGAGAATGCGGGTCCCCTGGAGCATGCCGTCCGGCGGGCCTATGAGGAGGCGGAGCCGGGGGATGTGGTCCTCCTGTCGCCGGGATGCGCCAGTTTTGACGCCTATACGGACTACCGGCACCGGGGCCGGCATTTCCAGCAGATCGTCGGGGAGCTTTGAACCATGGTGCCCAGGGAAGGAAGGCCGGACCTTGTGCTCCTGATCGTGACCCTCATCCTGGTGACGGTGGGGACGGTCATGATCTACAGCTCCAGTTCGATCATGGCCGCGGAGAAATACAAGGACGGCCTGTATTTCCTCAAGAAACAGATCTTTTTCGTGATCCTCGGGCTCGGGCTGATGGTGTTCCTGACGAAGATTCCTTACCAGAAACTGAAGAAATTGGCCTACCCGGTCCTGATTGCGGCGGCGATCATGCTGGCGGTGCTCCTGATACCCCACGCCGGCGTCCGTGCCGGCGGAGCGACGCGATGGCTCCGGCTCGGGCTCTTCAACTTCCAGGTGACCGAGCTGGCCAAGGTGGCGGTGGTCCTCTTCCTGGCCCACTACCTTACCCGGAAAGCGGCCCAGTTGAAGGACTTCAAGCAGGGCATCCTGACCCCCATGGTGACGGTCTGCTTCCTGATCGGCCTGATTATCCTGGAACCGGATTTCGGGACCTCGGCGATCATTTTCCTCATCATGATGCTGATGTTCTACCTCTCGGGGACCCGGATCATGCACCTGGCCGGCCTGGCGGCGGCCATTGCCCCGGTGGCCCTGTGGCTCCTGATGCGCAAGAGCTACCGGATGGAGCGGCTGATGACATTCCTGGACCCCTGGCGGGATCCGGGGAAGTCGGGCTTCCAGATCATCCAGTCACTCCTGTCCTTCGGGTCCGGCGGCCCCTTCGGCGTCGGCATCGGCGACAGCATGCAGAAGCTGTTCTACCTGCCGGAGCCGCATACGGATTTTATCCTGGCGATCATCGCCGAAGAGAGCGGATTCCTCGGGGTGGCCCTTGTGATCGGGCTGTTCACCGTTTTCGTGTTCCGGGGCTTCGTCATCGCCTTCCGGGCCGCCGATCCGTTCGGGACGCTCCTGGCGGCGGGGCTTACCATGATCATCGCCCTGGAGGCGTTCATCAACATTGCGGGTGTCATGGGCCTGATTCCCCTCAAGGGGCTGGCCCTGCCGTTTTTGAGTTACGGAGGATCGTCGCTCATCATGAGCATGGTGGCGGTGGGCATCCTCCTGAACATTTCTTCGTACGAGTCGTGACGTGAAGATGCTGATTGCCGGCGGCGGCACCGGGGGGCACCTCTTTCCGGGCATTGCCGTGGCGGAAGAATTCCTCCGGCGGGACCGGGATCACCGGGTCCTGTTCGTGGGCACGGAGCGGGGATTGGAAAAGCGGGTGCTGCCGACGATGGGTTACGAACTGGCCACGCTGGACGTGGAGGGCGTCAAGGGAAGGGGAGTGGTCCGCTCCCTGGGGGCTCTCCTGAAGATCCCCCGGAGCCTGCTGCAGGCGGCAGCGATCCTCCGGAGCTTCCGTCCCGACGTGGTCCTCGGCGTCGGAGGCTACGCCTCGGGGCCGGCGGTTCTGGCGGCGGCCCTGAAGGGGATTCCCACGGCGGTGGCGGAGCAGAACGCCCTGCCGGGGGCGACCAACAAGATCCTGGGGCGGTTCGTCGACCGGGTGTTCGTCACCTTCCGCGAGTCCGCAGGGGAGTTTCCCGCCCGCAAGGTCACCGTGTGCGGAAACCCCGTCCGGTCGGCCTTCCTGAAGGAAAGGCCGGCGGTGGAGAAGAGAGACGAACGGTTCGGGCTTCTCGTCTTCGGCGGGAGCCAGGGAGCGCGGGCGATCAACCGGGCCGTTGAAGAGGCCCTGCCCCTGCTCGGGGACCTGAAGGACCGGCTGCGGATCGTTCATCAAACAGGCGGGGCTGACGCGGAGCGGATGGCGGCGGCCTACCGGGAGCAGGGGTTCGATGCCGAGGTCACCCCGTTCATCATGGACATGTCCGGGGCCTATGACGAGGCGGACCTCCTGGTGTGCCGCGCCGGCGCTACGTCCCTCGCGGAGATTACGGTGAGCGGGAAGGCGTCGCTCCTGATCCCCTTTCCATTCGCCGTGGCGGACCACCAGACCTGGAACGCCCGGGTGCTGGCGGAGGCGGGGGCGGCGGACATGGTGGCCGAGAAGGAACTGACGGGATCTCTCCTGGCGGAGAGGATCCGGCGGTTCATCGAGGAGCCGGAGCGGCTCCGGAAGATGGAGGAGAGGTCCCGCTCCCTGGGGAATCCCCGAGCGGCGGCGGATATCGTGGATGCCCTGCTTTCCCTGGCGAAACCGGGAACGGCGGCAGCGTAGAGGGCGACCGCCTGAAGGGCGGTCCGAAGGAAGGAAAGAATGGATACCACCAAGCGCGTCGACGGCATGCGCCGCAAGATCCGGACGATCCACTTCGTGGGGATCGGCGGCATCGGGATGAGCGGCATCGCCGAGGTGCTCCTGAATCTCGGATATGCCGTGCGGGGCTCCGACGCGGCTGCCTCGGACATCACGTCCAGGCTGGCCTCCCTGGGGGCGGAGGTTTTCTCCGGCCATGACGCGGCCAACGTGGGGAACGCCGACGTGGTTGTCACCTCCACGGCCGTGGCGCCGGACAACCCGGAGGTCGTCGAGGCGCGCCGGCTGGGCGTCCCCGTGATCCCGCGGGCGGAGATGCTGGCGGAGCTCCTGAAAATGAAGTTCTCCATCGCCGTCTCGGGAACCCACGGAAAAACCACGACCACGTCCATGATTTCCATCGTCCTGGCCCACGCCGGCCTGGATCCGACCATGGTGATCGGCGGGAAGCTGGCCAGCATCGGCAGCAACGCGAAAATGGGAGACGGGGAGATCCTCGTCGCCGAGGCGGACGAGAGCGACAAGTCCTTCCTGAAGCTGTCGCCCTGCATTGCCGTCATCACGAACATCGAGCTGGAGCATGTGGACCACTACCGGAACCTGGAGGAAATCAAGGATGCCTTCCTCCAGTTCGCCAACATCGTTCCCTTCTATGGGGCGACGGTGCTCTGTTCAGACGACGGGAACGTCCGGGAGATCCTGCCGGGAATCCACCGGCGCGTGATCACTTACGGCCTCGGGGAAGGTGCCGATTATCGGGCCTCCGAACTGTCCTTCGCGGGCTCCGTCTCGACCTACCGGCTCCACGTCCGGGGAGAGGACAAAGGCATCGTGACCCTGAACGTCCCGGGGCGCTTCAACGTCCTGAACTCCCTGGCGACCGTCGCGGTGGCGCGGGAGCTCGACGTGGACTTGGAACTCCTCAAGGCGGGGATGGCCCTGTACAGCGGTGTGGGCCGCCGTCTGGAGGTCAAGGGGGTGGCGGGCGGCGTCACCGTGGTGGACGACTACGGGCATCACCCGACGGAGATCCGGGAGACCCTCGCGGCGGCGCGGCACGTCTGGAAAGGTCGGTTCCTCGTCGTGTTCCAGCCCCACCGGTACAGCCGGACCCAGGGCCTCTTCAGCGAGTTCACGACGGCCTTTCCCGATGCCGACGTCCTGATCGTCACGGACATTTATGCGGCCAGCGAGAAGCCCATCCCGGGCGTTCACGCGGCGGCCCTCTGTGAGGCCATCCGGGAGCAGGGCCACCCGGATGTCACGTACATGAAGGATTTCGGGGAGATCGTCGAGCACCTGGCGCGGATCGTCCGGCCGGGTGACACCGTGTTCACCCAAGGGGCGGGGACGGTCTGGAGAATCGGCGAGGCGCTCCTGAAGCGGCTGACACCCTGACGGGAAAGGGAATGGAGGCGATGGACGCCCGACTCCGGGACGAACTGACGGCTGCCGCCGGGGAGGTCCTTTTCGACGAGCCTCTCGCCCGGTACACCTCCATGGGGGTGGGCGGGAAGGCTGATGCCCTGGCCTTTCCGGCCGGTGAGGAGGCCCTGGGCCGGACCGTTTCCCTGTGCCGGGAGCGGGGAGTCGCCTGGTTCCCGGCGGGAAACTGGACGAACCTGATCGTCGCCGATGCGGGCTACCGGGGGGTCGTGGTGGCCCTCAAGAACCTGCGGCAGGTCCGGCTGGTCCGGGAGGCCGGGGAGGGAGCACAAATCGAAGCGGGGGCCGGGGCGGCCCTGTCGGAACTGGTGGCCCTGTCCGCCCGGGAGGGATTGACGGGGCTGGAGTTCAGCGCCGGAATCCCCGGAAGCGTGGGCGGTGCCGTACGGATGAATGCAGGAGCCTTCGGGCGGGAGATGAAGGACGTGGTGGATAGCGTCGGACTGCTCGACGAAAACGGATGTTTCCGGGACGCGGCAAGGGCGGATCTGGCCTTTGCCTACCGGAACCTCGACCTGCCCCCGGGTGCCGTCATCACGAGCGCCCGGTTCCGCCTGCAGGCGGGAGACGGAGAGGCGGTGCGCCGCAGAATCGCCGAGATCATGGCCCTCC